>JBALWO010000059.1:0-19875 GCA_036960775.1 Pseudomonas marincola
ATTTCTGCTCCTTCTTGGGTTAGAGAAGAAATCATTACGACTGGCATGGGTCGTAGTGCGATGATTTTTTCAAGAAACGCAATGCCGTCCATTTTTGGCATTTCAATATCCAATGTTAAAACGTCGGGATTGAGTGTTTTAATCATTTCCCGAGCTGATATTGGATCAGGGGCGGCTCCAACGACTTCAATCCCGGGATCAGAGTTTAACATAGTTGTCAAAATCTGACGGATGAGGGCACTGTCATCGACTATCAGTACTGTTATGATTTTATTCAGCATGATTTTTTCCTAAAATAGATCAACTTCACCACCTTTTTTGATTTGTTGAGGGAGGCGTGATCGATATTCATTTTCTTCTTTCAAATATTTAACGTCATCGCGTCTTCTAAGCAGTAAGCGATCCACTTTTCCAGTTTCCGGGTAAAAGTGAATACGTCTTGGAGATGTACCGCCAAGATCGTAGGCTGCCGGTTGTAAACCTTCATGTTTTAAATAATTCAGTGCAAATTGACCGTTCATATCTCCAACCCTGACGCGCCCAGGAGTAACATTGCCACCGCCAAAAAGTTTCACCTCGAGCCTTTCCCGGGTGCAACCGGTTCGCAATATTTCATTTATCAAAGTTTCCATTGCGAAATTCCCATATCGCATTGTGGCGCTAACGGCGCCCCAATTGCCTGTTTCACTTTCCGGAAGCATAAAATGGTTCATGCCGCCAATCCCCGTTTTGGGATCACGAATACAGGCCGCGACACAAGATCCTAATATAGTCACAATCATTTCATCCTTGGTTTCTGAGACGTAATGATCGCCTGGCAGGACCCTAACAACTTGGTGATCTGTCTTTGCATCGAAGTATCGCCTGCGTCCCTTGTCCAGTGACGGATCTAAAGCTGCTCTGGCCCGTCTTTCTGTAGCCTCTGAAGGCATCTCAACCATCAAGATGGCTCTCCTTCACGTAACTTGTTTTTCCGATAAGTTTTAAATCATCAGGTTTGTTCAATAAACTTTCAGAATGACCAAGAAACAACATTCCACCTGGATGCAAAAGTTTGGTAAAGCGATGTACGAGATCATCTTTAGTTTTTGCGTCGAAATAGATCAGAACATTACGGCAAAATATGACGTCATATTTTTGCTTCATAGGCCAGTCGTGGAGAAGGTTTAGCTGCTTGAAATGGACAAGAGATTTACATCTTTCTTTCAGGTGAATATCAGGTTCTTTAATATGAATATTATCCCGAATTACACTTTTATATCCTACGTCAATGCCATCTAAAGCTGATTTTGGATAAATTCCCTGTTTCCCCTTGGCGAGCATATTTGTATCTAAATCAGTCGCTAATATTTTAACTTTCCAGCTATTCAAAGCTGCGTTTTTAGCTACAATTGTTGATGCAATGGAGTAGGGCTCTTCCCCTGAGGAGCATCCCGCCGACCAAATATACAATGAACGGTCGCCTTTGCTACGGTATTTATCGTGTTGAAGTTGTGTTAAATACTCTGTCATGGAGTCAAAATGATGACTTTCACGATAAAGCTTCGTCAGATTAGTTGTAATTGCGTTTACCAGGAACCCAGTTTCTTTCGCCGCTTTTTGCGAGTCTAGAAGGGCACAATATTGGTCGAAAGACTGTAATCCGAGCTCCCGAAGCCGTCTGGCGAGCCGTGAATACACCATGTCTTTCTTATGTTCACCCAAAACAATTCCGGTTAGTGAGTGAACAAGACCCGTGAGCTTTTCAAATTCTTTGTTTGATAGAGCAAACTCACGTTGTCGTTCTGGTGATTGGTTTGATTGGTTCATGTTCAATTCTCAGTAAATCCCCACCCCAAATAGTGGGGTAGGGAAAATGTGAAACTTAGAATTCACTCCAGTCTTCAGCAGCAGCTTGTCCGCCATTTACGGCTGCCATAGGCGCAGACCGCCTTGAAGATTGCGTTTTACTGGGAGTGGACGAAACCGGAGCCCTTGCTTTAGGTGCGCCATTAGGTTTGGATCTGGATTTACTTTCCTCTTCCAATGCAAAGAATGAAATTCTTTCCTTCATGGCCTCTGATTGTTCCTGCAAGGTTCGTGACGCAGCAGCGTTTTCTTCCACGAGGGCGGAATTTTGCTGTGTCATTTCATCCATTTGAGCAACTGAACGATTGATCTCAGAAATACTCGTGGATTGCTCATCACTGGCTGCTGCAATTTCAGAGACGATATCGCTTAAGCGTTTGATGCTATCCACAATTTCTGTAAGTGACTCTCCGGCATCACCAACCAAGCGAACGCCATCTTTCACCTGGCTTCCGCTATCGTTAATGAGACCTTTGATGTCTTTAGCCGCTTGTGAAGACCGCTGGGCTAGGGTACCAACTTCCGCTGCAACAACCGCGAAGCCTTTACCGGCGTCTCCCGCCCGTGCAGCTTCAACTGCAGCATTAAGAGCCAGCAAATTAGTCTGGAAGGCAATTTCATCAATGACACCAATAATGTCAGAGATTTTCTGCGATGATCCTTCAATACGGGTCATTGCATTGACGACTTCACTGACAACTTCACCACCTTTTTGAGCGACATCTCTCGCCGAAACAGAAAGCTGGTTTGCTTGTTGAGCGTTTTCAGCATTTTGTTTAACGGTTGATGCCATTTCTTCCATGGCGGCAGCTGTCTCTTCAAGGTTGGAGGCTTGCTGTTCAGTTCGTTGCGAAAGATCCATCGTTCCTTCGTTAATCTCTTGCGCCGCGTTATTCACTTCAGATGCAGATGTTGATATATCTCCAACAATCTCAGTAAGTTGGTCTGCGGTTCCATTGGCATTTGTTTTCAATACGTCGAACAACCCTTTATAATCTGAGGTAATTCTTCGTGTTAAGTCACCATCAGAAAGGGCAGAGAGCGAAGCACCTACATCTTCCATGGCGTCAGATACGGTGTTTGAAAGACTGTTAATGGCTTCGGATAATTTCAACATGAAACCTTCTTTGCCTTCAAGTTCCAACTTCGTCCCAAAATCACCAGAAACTGCGGCTGTTACAACAGTATCGATTTCTTCTTCGATATTGCGTTCTGCCGTAACATCTGCCCATTCGACAACTGTTCCGATACGTTCCTCACTGTCATTCAAAACGGGGCTTGCAATCAAATTGTAGAACTTGCCACCAATTGTGATGCTGGTGTCAAAGGCACCCGTCAAGTGATCTAGCTTACCTCTTTGGTGTGCGGGGTTTTTATGGAAGGTATCAATGTTGGTGCCGATGATAGATCGGGCATCAAACGACGGCAGATCTTTTTTCATATCTGGCTCATTGTTTTGCAACATATCGCGCATGGTGGAATTAACGTAAATGATATTGTAATCAGCGTCAGAAACCATGATGTTTGTTGTGCAGTTTTCTAATGCAGATTTGATGCGGGAATTTTCGTTGGCAACTCGTTGTTCTTCCACGTGCTGAGCCAGTTTTTCGGTTACATCTTCCCATTCAACAACAGTTCCTATTCTCGTGCCTGTTTGATCAATAATCGGGGACACAACGAGATCAAAGTTTCGTCCGCCAACCAGCAAAGCCGTCTCGACGGTCTGACTTTGATTATCGAGAATATTACGTTGATGTGCTGGGTTTTTGTGGAAGATATCAATGTTACTGCCTATTACTTTATCTGCGGCAAAGTTTGGCAGATCTGTTTTGAGGTCAGCTTCGTTACCTTTTAACATTTCCATCATGGTTTCGTTGGAATAGACTATGTTGTAATCCGCATCCGCAACCATGACATTTGTTCTACAGCTATCGAGTGCAGACTTAATACGCAGGTTTTCTGAGGCTACTCGGGCTAATTCTTCGACTTCTGCGAGCTTAGCCGTTACATCTTCCCACTCAACAACAGTGCCGACACGTTCGCCTTTTGCGTTTGTAATAGGAGACACGACGAGGTCGAAGTTCAAACCACCAATTTCGAGAGATGTTTCTGTAGTGGATTTCAAACCATCCAAAATTTTGCGCTGATGAGCCGGTACTTTGTGGAACGTGTCAATATTGATTCCGATCAAACTAGCGGTGTCAAAATTAGGTAAATCGGTTTTTAAATCTCTTTCATTGTTCTTCAACATTTCAATCATTGTGTCATTTGCATACACAACATTGTAATCCGCATCCGCAACCATGACATTCGTCTTACAATTGTCCAATGCAGCCTTTGTTCTCAGGTTTACAGCTGCTTGCTCTACAATCAGTTGTAGCGCGCGGGCTAATTCTCCCAGTTCATCTTTACGGTCCAAACCGGGAATTTCAATTTCTTCCCCTTTGGCTAGGATTTTTATGGCCTCTGTTGTTGCCAATAACGGGCTAGCAATAGCTCTCACAATGAGCCAAGCGAGCCAAGCACCAACAGCAAGGCCGATGACGATAGTCGCACCAATTATAAACTGTGACGTTGAGGCAATCTCTGCAGATTCAGCTTCTTGAACATGTAACAATTTTGATTCATCTTCGCCAAATTTGGTCATGATAGCTCGAAAGCGGTCAAAGTAGGCTTTGCCTTTCGCCTCTCCAACGATGCGTGTTATATCATCCATTGTTTGTGTGCTGCCCACTTGACGGCGCAACTTAATAATGGGTTCTGTTACGTTGAGTTGCCAGTTTTTCAAGATGGTACTTGCTTCTTCAAGCTTTTCTACATGAGCGACATCGTCTGAAATCATTTCTTCTAGTTCAACAATTTGTTTATAAACTGCTATTTGGCCGTTGTTATAGGGATCGAGAAAACCCTCGTCCCCTGCCAGCAAGAAGCCCCGCATGCCAGTTTCCATATTTACAGCCGAAGCGACAATTTCTGCAGATTTAATCATCACTTGGTAGGTATGATCTACTTTCTTTGTAACTTGAGACTGAGAACTAATCCCAGACAAGCTTTCAGCGGCTAAAATAATTAGTAAAATCAACGGTGTACTAATACCAATCAGAACTTTTTGTTTTGTTTTCAAATCATTAAACTTAAACATTTTTCAGTCCTCTAAACGGTCTAATATTTTAGGATTTTGGAAATACTACCGTTTCTTCTATGTGAGTTTCGAATAAATCAAGCTTGCAGTGCCGCAGTTTCGTCTGCGTCATCAAGTTCGGTTTCCATAATTTCATGTCTGAATAAGCTACCCGTATCCAGTAAAGCGACCATGCGCTCCCCAGCGGTTACCAGACCAATGATGTGATCACTTTCACCGCTATCATCTAACTCTGGAACAGCTCTGATTTCGCTGCCATCAATTGTTAAAATGTCGGAGACTCTATCCACCAAAATCCCGAGGATGCGATCACCGACGGCAATTATCACAACCACATGAATGGATGTTGCCTCGGTTTCCCCTTGATCAAAGCGGCATCGTAAATCAAAAATTGGAACGATAATTCCGCGCAGGTTTAAGACCCCTCGCATATAGTGGGGTTGATTGGGAAGAATTGTAACTTCCGTCCAAGCTTGAATCTCTCGAACTTGCATGATATCCACGGCGTATTCTTCTGCGCCAATAGCGAAGGTTACAAATTGCTGTGTTCCCGTTAGCCGGTTGTCATTTTCCTCCGCCATTTCGTCCGGGGTTAGATTTCCCGTCTTTGTGTTGGCATTGGAAGCGGTATCGATTTCTACTGCGACCATTTTAACTTATCCTATTGAAGTTGTTGTTAATTCGGAATTTTTATTAGTTTGGCTATCCTGCAGAATGCCTGATAACCCATTAGAGTCAGTGGGTAGGCGACTATTACGCAAGTCTTGTTGTGAAATTCGGTAGATGGCTTCAATATCAAGAATTGGAGCGACTTTGCCGTTTCCAAGTATTGTTGCCGCGGAAATACCCGCAACCGATTTGTAATTGCTTTCGAGGCTTTTAATCACCACCTGTTGTTGTCCGATTAGCTCGTCAACAACAATACCTGTGGTTCCAAATTCTTCGCTTTCCACCAAAACAACTAAGGCTTCAGCGGGATCAGTGATCGCACCTCCCAGATGGAAAATCCGATGTAAGAAGCAAAGCGGAATGTAACTACCTCTAATGGAGACAAGATTTTGTCCGGTAGGGAGTTGTTTTAATGAGCTTTTGGGCGGACGCAGACTCTCAACAATATTTGGAATAGGGATAACGTATTTATCGCCGCCGGCCTGGACTATCATACCGTCCATAACCGCGAGAGTGAGCGGAAGGGTCATGGTGAACCGAGACCCTTTTCCAGGATTAGATTGAATAGATACACGGCCACCTAAAGCTTGAATATTTCTTCGGACAACATCCATCCCAACCCCGCGTCCAGATACATCAGTGACTTTTTCTGCGGTTGAAAAACCGGGAGCAAAAATCATATTATCGATTTCATCATCGCTCGGTGTGTGGGTTTCTGAAATTAGGCCCCGTTCGCGTGCCCGCATTAAAACGGCCTTGCGGTTAATACCTCTACCATCATCACTGATGGTAATGACAATACGGCCGCCTCTATGTTCGGCTGAAATCGTCACATTTCCTGTTTCGGGTTTGCCGAGTTTAATGCGTTCCTCCGTTCCCTCTAATCCATGATCTAATGAATTTCGGATCATGTGAGTGATCGGATCGCTGATTTCTTCAATAACCGTTTTATCAACTTCGGTATTCTCACCGATTGTGACGAGGTTGACTTTTTTGTCCAATTTTGCCGACAGTTCTCTGACCAGCCTAGGCATGCGAGAAAACACGGATTTCACTGGCTGCATCCGGATTGCCATCACGCTTTCTTGTAATTCTCTTGTATGAAGGGCTAAATCTTCCAGCCCTCGCACCATGCTTGGAAACTGATCAGATGGCAGATCGCTAGTTTGTTGAGACAGCATTGATTGTGTAATAACAAGTTCGCCAACCATATTCACCAACCGATCAATGCGATCTAGGTCAACGCGAATTGAGGTAACTTTCGCTGCGGCCACTGGCCCTTTTGCAGCGGGCGGAGTGTTGGTTGTTGATGCAGAATTTTCTATTTCTGAAACGGGAATGGCTTCATCCATCTCTGCGGCATCAAGGTTTGCTTCTGACGTAATTTCAAGTGAACAGTCTTCTGTAACAAACTCGAAAACCTCTTCAACTTCATCAAGGCGGGCTTTCGAAGTAAGTTTGAATTGCCAAGCAATATATGCTTCTTCACCGTCCATTTTTCCAAGAGGTGGTAGTTGATTTAAAATAGGAGTTGCTGAAAGTTCACCAAGAGTTTTCAACTCTCTAACAATAAGAAGGGGCTCATTTGCGTGTTTGAATAACTCGGCCTTCGGTGCAAAATCAATAAGATAAACAGTGGCCATAGCTGATTCCGAGGTGTCTTCTGTTGCAACGGTTGCAATTTCTTTGGAGATTGCAGGAGCAGAGGTCTTACCATTTACCATTATGGAAATTTCATCTAAGATTTGAGATCCAAAATTGCCAGTTAAGTCTGTCTTACTTTCCGCAGATTCAACCATGGCTGATAGAATGTCTGATGCCCGAAAAAGCAGGCTAACACCAGTTTCTGTGACGGGAATACGACCATCACGCATGCGATCAAGAAGGGCTTCAAATTCATGAGAAAACGCGGCAAGTTGCGTGTATTTGAATGCGCCGGCCCCTGCTTTTATAGAATGTACTGCTCTGAAAATTGCGTGGAGAACTTCTGGATCATCAGAACCTGTACTCAGCGCAGACAGTTGAATTTCAACGTCTCCGAGTAGTTCTGCACATTCTGCAAAATAGGTCGTTTTAAACTGTTCATACTCGTCCATATTGTTTTTCCCGAGTGAGTTTATTTCTGCTTATCCGCAAACTTTTTGAACCACTTTTAAAAGTTTTTCAGGCTCAAACGGTTTTACAATCCAACCCGTTGCGCCAGCGGCCCGACCTTCATTTTTCTTACTGTCGTCACTTTCAGTGGTCAGCACTAAAATAGGTGTCGAACTGTAAGTGGGGTTTTGCCGCAGTGCTTTGACAAGTCCAATGCCATCCATGTTCGGCATATTTATATCGGTGATGACCAAGTCGACACTCTGATTCCCTAAAGCATCAAGGGCCAGCAGACCGTCTGCGGCCTCTAGTACCTCGTAACCAGCTCCCTTTAATGTGAAACTGACCATGTCGCGCATGGTTTTAGAATCGTCAACCGCCAGGACTTTTTTGCCCATTATTGGCTCCTCCAATTATCGAAATATTCAGTTAATCCAAGGTCACTAAACGCATCAGAAAAGGCAGTGCTTGGGTTATGTATGGTGAGTTTGTTTCCGACATCTTCAATTGAAATTCCTGCGGCGACGATTACTTGAATACACGGCGTCGTAATGGTTTCAACCTGAGAGGCATCCAACTCTAAATCTGTTCCAAGAGGGAGATGTTGAAGAAATTTTTCGCGCAGCTCTTCAGCGACACTCAAATTTAAAATGTGGGGTAAAGGCACCATAGCGCCAGAAGTTTCAGTGAGCATTTCCATATAAACCCGATGTCAAAAGTTAAGGATAGGGTAAGCTACTGAATAGGCGGTAATAGTTGTTGGATACTACGGTGACCCATGATCGTTAACTTGAAGTTAAAATCTTATATAGATGCACGTTATAATCACTTTAGAGAATTCTAAATTAGAAGGGTTGGTATGAATTATTGCCAAATATCCGGACAAAATTTCAAAGTAAAGCTTGAATGTAATTTCGCTAAATCTTTGAAATATATAACTAAATTCGTATTATTGAGATTTATAAAACAAATTTTCAACAAATTATAAATTTTCTTTAGTAAAAGTGTAATCGTCGTTACAGCCGTAACCAGAAATAATTTAGTATATAATAATACTCTTGATGATTGGGTGGTGTTCTGGTTGGTGTAGTCAACTGTTACGAACAAAACCTGAGACTTAAAGTTTAGTAAAGTAGTCATTTAAACGCAAAAAAAATGGATAGATATCATGGCGCTTTCTATTTCGTTACCTGTAAGAATACTTGTCATCTCAGATGATGCAAACCGTGTGGTTCAACTAAAATCAGAAGCGAACAATTCGTCTTTGAATGAAATTGAAGAAACAAATATAGATTCAATTTTTGACGAAATCTTGCGAGCAGATTTACCACTTCTGGTTCTCATTGAAACCGCAAATTCCATTGAAAAATATACAGATTTATTTTTAAAAATTCAGCAAGTCTGTGAGCCCTCTAAAGTTATGGTTGTGGCGTGTTTTAAATCGGAATACTTGCCCGATTATGCCGAATTCATCTCAAGCGGGATCTTTGATTATGCATTGTTGCCTGTAGCCCACGAAAACATGGTTGCGCGCCTTACAGTCGCAAAAGAAAGATTGTTGAGAGAAGACAAATTTTCTCAAATGGGACGACTGGATGCACTGACAGGAGTGCTAACGCGGCAAGGTTATTTGGAACGGGCAAGGGCTCTATATGCAAGCGCCAAGCGTAAACAAATATCAACGGCTATTTTGATGTTATCCGTTGATCGTCTTAATGGCATCAATTTGCGGTTTGGGCAGGAAACAAGTGACAAAGTTTTAACCGGGTTCGCAGATATCTTGGCAAAACGAAAAAGAGACACCGATTTGCTGTGTCGTTTTAGCGATAATAGTTTTTGCATGATGACGGTCAACATGCGCCTATCGCATCTTGAAACGTTTTTGGATGATATTGTGCTGGCATGTTTGTCGCCGCAATATAAAGCCGGACTAATTACATTGCATGTTAATGCCAGCATTGGTCTAACGACTAATCTTGGTCATGATTTTGATGATATGTTGTCGAAAGCAGAAAACGCCCTTCAGCAATCCAGGGATCGCGGCCCCAATGAAGTTACCATTGATAACGAGATCAAGACGACACCTATTCCTATCAGATCAATAATTTCCTAAAAGGGAAGTGCTGCTGTGAAGGTAACGCTGTTACCCGTCCTTGGGTGGGGTAGTGTTAGGATGTAGGCGTGTAAAAGAAGGCGAGGGGCTAAATTGAGTGCCTCTGGCGGTGCATAAAGGGGATCCCCTAGTATGGGGTGCCCAATTTCAGCGAGATGCACTCTTAATTGATGAGAACGTCCAGTAATAGGCGTTAAAGATAAAAGAGTTCTACCTTCTTCTTTTTTTAGAATATGCCAATTTGTACTGGATGCTTTGCCGATCTCATAATCAACCATCTGCCGAGGACGATTAGGCCAGTCGGTGATGAGGGGTAAATCAATGTTCCCGCTCTGTGTCCTTGGGCATCCCAACACCCAAGCCTGATAATTTTTGTCAACTTCCCTGTTTTGAAAAGATCTTCCAAGCGAGCTTTGTGCTTTTTTCTTTCGCGCAAAAACCATGGCGCCTGAAGTTTGCATATCAAGTCGGTGGACAATGGTGGCTTCTGGAAATTTTGTTTGCAGTCGGTGAATCAGACAATCTTGTTTTTCAGGGCCTCGGCCTGGAACAGACAGGAGCCCTGATTGTTTATTCGCAACAATTAAATCTTCATCAACATGAATAATATCAAGAAAAGGAATTTGCGGGGGATTATAGGGGCCTAGATCGTTCAAACTTTACACCAAAAACCCCGTTATAGCGGGCAGTGTAACCCTCTGTAAAGCTTGAGAGTTACACTGAGCCAAAAATTGAAAAACTATCGTTTGTCGAACATCTCTTTCGAGATGATTTGTTTCATGATTTCGGACGTGCCGCCTGCAATTCGGGTCATACGATTATCCGCCCAAGCGCGGGCAATGGGATATTCCCACATATAGCCGTATCCGCCGTGCAATTGGACGCATTCATCGAGAACTTCACACAAGATTTCAGTAGATTGAAGCTTTGCAATTGCCGCAGTCGTTGCATCGAGTTTTCCCACAAGGTGATCCTCAAGGCAGCGATCGACAAAGGCTCTCAGCATAACGGTTTTGGCTTTTGCTTCTGCAAGTTTAAAGCGGGTGTTCTGAAAGTCAGATATGGACTTGCCAAACGCTTTTCGCTCGCTCGTGTACTCAACGGTCCATTCCACAGCAGCTTCAAGGATAGCCGCAGATCGAACAGCAATAATTAGACGCTCCTGGGCGAGTTGTTCCATAAGTTGATACAGGCCGCGATTTTCAACGCCGAGAATATTGGATTTGGGCACTCTTACATCGGTGAAGAAAAGTTCAGAGGTGTCTTGAGCTTTATAGCCAACTTTTTCTAAATTACGGCCTCTCTCGAACCCAGCACGATCACCTTCCACAAGGATCAGGCTTATTCCTTTGCCGCCGGCTTCCGGATCTGTTTTACAAGCAACAACGACGAGGTCTGCCAATTGGCCGTTGCTGATAAAAACTTTTTGGCCGTTGATAACATAGTCATCTCCGTCAGATGCTGCTGTCGTTTTTATGCCTTGAAGGTCAGAGCCTGCACCGGGTTCTGTCATGGCGACGGCGACGATGATTTCACCGGTTACCATTTTTGGCAGCCATTTTTTCTTTTGTTCTTCCGTGCCATAGTTAGTGATGTAAGGCGCGACAATTTCAGAATGTAAGTGGAAAGAGGGGCCGGAGGCGCCCACACGTCCAATTTCTTCACAGAAGATAGAGCTGTAAAGAAAATCTGCGCCGGGTCCGCCATATTCCTCTGGAACAGAGCTACAAAGAAACCCTGCCGCGCCAGCTTCTTTCCATAAGGAGCGCGGGACTTGTCCCTGTTTTTCCCATTCCCCATGAAAGGGGGCAACCCTCTCTTCAGCGAATTTACGGGCAGCGTCCCTGAAAATACGGTGTTCTTCTTCAAATAATGTACGTTCCATGATGTGTTCCCAGTTTTATTATTTCTTGTTTTAGGGTTTTCCCATTGCCTCAATAGTCGAATAAAATGGGAGAAGGAGCAACTAAAAACTAAATTCAATTTAATCGAGTGACTACCTGAAAAATAAATCTAATTTATCTCTATAATTATATCTTAATAATATGCCTTAATAATATGATCTAATTGCCTAGCAATCAATTCGAGGATCCTCCGTTTATGCCAATAGTCTCAAGTGACGGTATCGTGAAAACTGATATTGATAAAAGAGACCGAATTTTAATAGTTGAAGGTTCGCCGCTCTATACAAATCTGATCAAAGTGGCTGTCAAAAACGTTTTTTCGGGCCCCGTAGATACGGTAACTAATTTTGATGATGTTAAACGGCTTACGGCTGAACATAGAGATGAATATTTTCTGGCACTCTTGAATTTAGCGCTCCCTGGGGCGGCTTTTGGCGAAGCTGTGTCCTATGTACGGTCGCTTGATATTCCGTCAATTGTTTTTACAGGAAGCATTGAAGCTGAAATTGTGGAGCGTATTCGCTCCTATGGCGTGATTGATTATATCTTCAAGGAAAATATCGCCAATCTTGAACTTGTCAGTCGAACTGTGCGCCGGCTTGATCAAAATCGCCGAACAAACGTGTTGCTGACGGACGACTCTTCATTATTAAGGGCTGTAATACGACCTCTTCTTGAAAAACATATGTTTAACGTAACTGAAGCAGTAGATGGGGTTGAGGCTCTTGAACTGTTGAAGGGACCAGATGATTTTCAGTTATTGGTTGTTGATTACGTAATGCCCAAAATGAATGGGTTTGAGTTGATTAAGGAAGTCCGAAGCTTCAAAAATTCAAGAGAGCTTGCAATCGTTGGGATGTCCGCAAAAACGGATGGTAGTCTTGCTGCGAATTTTATTCGGTTCGGGGCCGATGATTTTGTCAATAAGCCGATCAACCCAGAAATATTTACAACCCGCATCGCCATGTGCATGGATAAAAAAGACATGCTCAACGAATTGATGTTGCGGGCAACCACAGATTACCTAACAAAACTGTGGAATAGACGGCATTTTATGAACACAGCAAAAGTGTTGTATTCAAGCGCTGAACGTGAACAAATTCGGATAACTATCGTTATGATCGATCTCGACTTGTTTAAAGCGGTCAACGATACCTACGGTCATGAAGCGGGAGATGAAGTTCTTCGGGAAGTCTCAGCTGGTCTAAAGGCTAGAACACGAGAATCTGATGTCCTTGCCCGCATTGGTGGGGAGGAATTTTGCCTGTTGGCAATTAATGTTGATCCCAAGTTCCAGGAAAGCTTTTTAAACGATATTCTCGAAACCATTGCGTCAATTAAGTTCAATTTTGACGGTAAGGACGTATCTGTAAGCGCCAGCATGGGCGTAACGACCGAATTAGGCACATCTCTCGATGATATGATGGTCCGCGCCGACAATGCTCTTTATAAGGCTAAAGAACAGGGACGAGCGCGGTTTATATTGGCTGAGTAAAGGAGCGCGGAAGAAAATTAGGACACCTAATCCCTTTTAAACGTGAAAAGAGGATCCACACCCGCAGCGGCCTTTTTCATTGGGGTTCTCAAAAGTGAAGCGAGATTCTAAACCTTGATCTTGCCAATCCATTTCAGTGCCATTTACATACTGAATTGCGTCATTATCGATCAAAAGCTTGATGTCTCCATTGCTGATAATCGCGTCATCCGTTTTGCTTTCACGAGCAAAATCCATGGTGTAACTGAGACCGTTACAGCCTGTATTTGTAATCCCAATACGAAGGCCTAGAACATCTTCATCATTCTTTGATAGAAGGTTCCGCAGCTGCGCTTCGGCCTTGTCGGTCATTGTCATAATTTGTGTATCAGTCATAACATTTCTTCCGTTAAAACATTCCAAGGTCAAGTTTTGCCGCATCTGACATATTATCAGGATTCCAAGGTGGTTCCCAAAGGATTTCCACTTCGACTTTTGTAACTTCCGGCACTTTTATAACAGCTTCTTGTATCCACATGGGGATTTCACCAGCAACGGGGCATCCGGGTGCGGTCAATGTCATACCAATATAGGTATGCCCGTCTTCAGCAATATCAATGACGTAAATCAGTCCAAGGTCGTAAATACTCACCGGGAGTTCCGGATCAAAAACAGTGCGAATGGCCGCAATCACATCGCTTTCAAGCGATGAACTACAGGTGCCTTCAACATAGGGGCCTGTCGCTACAGGTCTTTCCGCTTCATTTAACGACATTGGTACCATTACTCCGTTGATATTTCTGTTTTGCCCAGTAGGGCAGTATGCATGGCGTGCCACGGCAGCGTTGCGCATTTAACCCGCATGGGAAACTGCTTAACGCCGGCTAAAATCATCAACCGCTCGGTATCTTCTCCGGCATCAATGTTTTCGTGTTCGCCCATAGCAAGGGATCTAAAGTCTTCAAATAAGCGGTTGGCATCACTAATGCTTTTTCCCTTGATAACATCGGTCATCATGGATGCTGATGCTGTTGAGATCGCGCATCCTTTGCCATCAAACGCGATATCCGTGATGCGCTCTTTTTCGTCGAGTGCCACATACACATTGATTGTGTCACCGCACAGGGGATTATATCCATGACCTTCATGAGAGCAGGGGGTTATCTTCCCAAAATTCCGTGGGTGTTTGGAATGGTCGAGAATAACTTCCTGATACAGCTCTTTAAGGTCATCCAGCATTAGCGGAAAAACTCCTGAACCATTTTAATTGACGCCACCAATGCATCCACATCTTCGCGGTTGTTGTACATGGCAAATGACGCCCGAACCGTTGATGGTACATCATAAAAATCCATCAATGGCTGCGCACAATGGTGACCCACGCGAACGGCAACACCTGCTTGATCGACAATTGTTCCAATATCATGTGGATGAATGCCATCAATGGTGAAGGAGACAATGGCAGCTTTGTGCTTGGCTTGTCCAATGATAGCAACATTGTTAATAGCGCTAATCTGTTCCGTCGCATAAGAAAGCAACGATTGCTCATGGACTGCGATATTATCTAAACCAACACTGTTCACATAATCGATTGCGACCCCTAAACCAATGGCTTGCACAATTGGCGGTGTGCCAGCTTCAAACTTGCTATGCCCCGTCGCGAATGTTGTCTTTTCAAACGTCACGCGGTTAATCATGTCACCGCCGCCTTGGTAGGGTGGCATTTTTTCAAGCAGCTCATTCTTTGCATAAAGAACGCCGATACCAGTTGGCCCGAACACCTTATGGCCGGTAAATACGTAAAAATCCGCGTCCAGTGCCTGCACATCTACTTTCATGTGCGGCATAGCTTGCGATCCATCGATGAGCACTCGAACGCCTTTTGCGTGGGCCATATCGATGACTTCTTTTACCGGAACGACCGTACCGATGGCATTAGAGACATGAGTGACAGCAACAATTTTAGTCTTATCTGTCAGCATCTTAGAGAATTCTTCTAACAGAAATTCTCCGTCTTGATTAATGGGAACAGCTTTGACAACTGCACCGGTCCGTTCGGCGATCAGTTGCCATGGAACGATATTGGAATGATGCTCAAGGTATGAAAGAATAATCTCATCACCTGGCTGAAACTCCATTTGACCAAAAGATTGCGCCACCAAATTGATAGCTTCAGTGGTCCCCTTGGTGAAAATAATTTCGTCAAGACTGCCGGCATTCATATGGGCGCGGATAGTTTCCCGCGCACCTTCATAAAGTTCGGTTGAGCGTTGGCTTAAATAGTGAACACCCCGGTGGACATTGGCATATGTATGGCTATAGGCATCGCGAACGGCATCAAGTACAGCCGTCGGCTTTTGCGCAGAAGCGCCGCTGTCTAAAAATGTGAGGCGTTTACCATGCACAGTTTCGTTGAAAATCGGGAAATCTCTCCGAATTTTTTCGACATCGAATGAGGTCATTTCATTCATCAGATTTCCTTAACTATTCTGAAGCCATAGGGCAGATTGAGTGTTGAAATATTCGCGCACAACGTCATTGTCAATGCTGGTTAAAACATCCCCAAGGAATGCTTCAATGAGAATTTTTCGAGCGTTGCTTTCCGAGATACCACGCGCTTGTAGATAGAAAAGTGCGTCGTCATCTAATTCACCAGACGTCGCGCCATGACTACATTTTACGTCATCGGCATAGATTTCAAGTTCTGGTTTGCAATCGACACCCGCATAATCGGAAAGCAGCAGTGCTTTACTTAATTGGTCGCCCGCAACCTGTTGGGCATTTGGTGCAATATGGATTTTTCCTTGGAAAACGCCATGTGCCCGATCATCAAGAACCCCTTTGTAGGTTTGATTACTGATGTTCTGTGGAACTTTATGCTCAGTCAGTGTGGTTGTATCGCAATGTTGTTCGCCGCGCATCAAATAGGCACCATCAAGGTGGCTTTCGGCGTCGCTGCCAAGGATGACCGTTTTTAATTCGTTCCGTGAAATTTTAGCACCAACTGAGAAGGAAAAATTCTTATAAATTCCGCCTTTCAGGATTTCCACGTCAGTAAGGGCAAGGTGAAAGGCTGATACACTCTCATTTTGGAATTTGTAATGATCCAACCGTGCGTTATTTCCGATGGAAATATTAGTAACAGGGTTTGAAAAGTACGAGCCGTTTCCTTCATGACGTTCAAGCATTGTAAGACTTGCCCCGTCATCTAGGCTAATGCGGTTCCGCATATGAAGACCATGGGTTTCAGTGCCCGTTGATTTGAACGTAACCCCTAAAACACCATTTATTTGAGTGTTTTCAGCTACATGTAAGCAAAACCCGTCTTGCATAAACGCAGTGTTGAGCGCGATGAGTGATCTGTCTTCCTCATCATTTAAAGAAAATACAGCACCGTTCCCAAGCTCGGTCGCAAGGCTTGATAGGCTTAGGCCTTGGGGCAATTTATCAAGACGGCTGTCATTTTCAGAGAATATGCCATCAATAAACACAATCTCAAAATCGGCATCAAAAGAACTTGCCGCAAGGGCAGGCGAGCCAGAACTATCTTCGTTCGCAGGCCCTTTGGTAAGGGCTGAAAGGTTCGTGTAACGCCATTCTTCAACGCGTTTGTTTGGAAAATCCTGTTGTGAGAATTTTTCCAGTCCAGCTTTTCGAAGATCAGTAATGCTTCGGCTGCTCTGACCCGGAAGGGTTTCAAGCGCCGTATCAAATCTTTCAATATAACTTTGCGCAAGCGCAGAGAGTGATTTCATCATTATATCCTTAGGGAGTGTTTAAGGTAGCAAAGACAAGCACTTATGCTGCGCTTATTTCCGCGTATCCTTTTTCCTCTAACTCCAAAGCCAACGATTTATCGCCAGATTTAACAATTTTTCCGTCTGCCAGAACATGTACAAAATCAGGCACAATATAATCGAGCAACCGTTGGTAATGCGTAATGATTAAGGCTGACCGTTCAGGGCTGCGCAGACGATTTACACCGTCAGCCGCCACTTTAAGCGCATCAATATCAAGGCCTGAATCCGTCTCGTCAAGCAACATCAATTGCGGTTCCAGCAGTGCCATTTGAAGCACTTCATTTCGCTTTTTCTCGCCGCCAGAGAAACCAACATTAACAGCCCGTTTCAACATGTCGTCCTTAATACCCAGTTCCTTGGTTTTTTCACGAACCAATTTTAGGAACTGTATGGCATCAAGTTCTTCTTCACCGCGGAATTTCCGCTGCGCGTTCAAAGCTGTCTTCAGGAAAGTCGCGGAGGCAACACCTGGAATTTCAACTGGATACTGAAACGCAAGGAAGATACCGCTGCAGGCGCGAACATCTGGATCCATATCCAAAAGGTCTTGCCCTTGATATGTCACAGAACCTCCCGTAACTTCATAACCTTGGCGGCCAGAAAGTACGTAAGACAGCGTGCTTTTACCCGCGCCGTTTGGGCCCATAACAGCATGAATTTCACCAGGATTAATAGTGAGATTGATACCTTTAAGAATTTCTTTGCCACCGATTTCGGCGCGTAGGTCTTTGATTTCTAACATGATCTAGCTCTTGATCTAAATAAATTACATAAAATTGAAGTGCCCGGAAAGCTTAACCAACGCTTCCCTCTAAGCTGATCCCAACCAGCTTTTGCGCTTCAACTGCAAATTCCATAGGCAGCTTTTGAAGGACTTCCTTACAGAAGCCATTTACAATCAGCGCCATGCTTTCTTCTTCGGAAAGTCCTCGTTGCTGACAATAAAAAAGCTGTTCTTCACTAATCTTTGAGGTCGTTGCCTCATGTTCAATTTTTGCGGTTCGGCTTTGATTTTCAATATACGGAACCGTATGGGCGCCGCATTTATCACCAATCAACAAGCTGTCACAAACCGTATGGTTGCGGGCATTATCCGCTTTACGGCCCATACGAACAAGACCGCGATAGGTGCTTTGGGCACGTCCTGCTGAAATCCCTTTAGAGATAATAGTACTGGATGTGTTTTTACCCAGATGGATCATCTTTGTTCCGGTATCAGCTTGTTGCAGATTGTTCGTAATGGCGATTGAATAGAATTCACCGACAGAATTATCGCCTTGCAGAATACAAGAAGGATATTTCCATGTTATGGCAGATCCAGTTTCGACTTGCGTCCAAGAAACCTTAGAATTCACACCGCGGCAAGCCGCGCGTTTGGTCACAAAGTTGTAAATACCACCAACGCCATTTTCATCTCCGGGGTACCAGTTCTGAACGGTTGAATATTTAACTTCCGCATTGTCCATGATGACCAGCTCGACAACAGCGGCATGAAGCTGATTTTCATCCCGCATGGGGGCTGTACAACCTTCAAGGTAACTCACATAGCTTTCGTCATCCGCAATGATCAACGTGCGTTCAAACTGTCCTGTCTGTGCCGCATTAATCCGGAAATACGTACTTAGTTCCATTGGGCAGCGAACGCCTTTTGGAATATAGACAAATGATCCATCAGTGAACACGGCGCAGTTAAGGGCGCTGTAGAAGTTGTCGGTGTAGGGAACAACTGATCCCAGATATTTTTTCACCAATTCCGGATGATTTTTAACGGCCTCGGAAATAGGGCAGAAAATAACACCTTCTTTTTCAAGGCGTTCCCGGAAGGTTGTCGCCACTGATACACTATCAAAAACAGCATCAACGGCCACATTAGGGGCACCTTCGACGCCAGCAAGAACTTCTTGTTCTCGAAGCGGGATACCCAATTTTTTGTAGACTTCCAGAATTTCTGGGTCAACTTCATCAAGGCTTTTCAGTTTTTTCTTCTGCTTCGGCGCAGAATAATAATAGATGTCTTGAAAATCTATTTTAGGGTAATTCACCTTCGCCCATGAAGGTTCTTCCATTTCAAGCCAATAGCGATAAGCCTTCAAGCGCCACGCAAGCAACCATTCAGGTTCGTCCTTCTTGGCAGAGATGAAGCGGACAATGTCCTCGCTCAAGCCAAGTGGCGCTGTATCAGCCTCAATGTCGCTGACAAAACCGTATTTGTATTTTTCCGAAACAGATGCAACCTGTTCGACAGTTTCCTGGCTAACAGCCATAATTTACTCCGTCACACTAAAGATTGAATCAGGTTTAGTTTTTTGATCAATCCGTTTTGATAGGGGGGCCGGTTTCACATTACTATGGCTCATATCAGCCAACGTAACTTCTTCCAAAGCCGTATTAATGGCACGATTTATCTTTTCCCAACCACCGCGCATGGGACAACATTGCTCGACCGAACAATCATCATGACTGTCATCCACACAAGATGTCACAGCAACCGGACCTTCCAACACCCGAACAATTTCGGCAATTGAAATTTGATTTGGCGACCGATCAAGACGATATCCACCATGGGCACCACGAATAGACGTTAGCAGTCCACTCTTCGCCAAAATACGCAAAATCTTTGCAGCCGTTGGCACCGGAAGCCCAGTATATAGAGACAAATCAGGTGCGGTCATAATACGCCCCTCGATATGTCTCATCTCGGACATGATGACGACCCCATAATCGGTCATTTTGCTAAGTTTTATCATGATTGTTTAAATATCGTACCAATTTAGTCTGATTTAAATAATTCATAACAGACGAATTTAGTCTTGTATATAAAAATAAGGGCC
>JBALWO010000004.1:0-110868 GCA_036960775.1 Pseudomonas marincola
TACAAGGGGGCGAGGGAGGCAGCTGCAGGTACTTTTCTGCCGGCGACCTCAATCTCGAAACTGCTTGCAAGCAGGGCATCGCGGTCGAGGGGGCCTTTCTTTACATAACCTAGCCCAATTGCGCCACCAATTGCATGACCGTAGGCGGCGGATGACACATAACCTACCCGTTCTCCGTCCCGCCAGATAGGCTCGTTGTGGTAGAGCATTGCATCGGGATCTTCGAGTTTAAACACCATCATCCGACGTTTCACGCCTTCTTCTTTTTGGGCAAGCAAGGCTTCACGTCCGATAAAGCCGCCGGGTTTATCCCATTTCACGGTAAAGCCAAGACCAGATTCAAGCGGTGTATCTTCATCGGTGATGTCATGTCCCCAATGGCGATACGCTTTTTCAATACGAAGAGAATCCATGGCGTGATAACCGGCGAGTTTGAGGTCGAACTTTTGTCCAGCTTCAACGATCACATCATAGATACCTTGGGCAAATTCTGTTGGCACATAAATCTCCCAGCCCAATTCCCCAACATACGTAATGCGGGTTGCTTGAACGCGGGCGTATCCCAGATCGATTTCGCGGGAAGTGGCGAAGGGGAAGGCTTCATGGGAGACATCATCGGGGGTGAGGGACGCAAGGAGGTCCCGTGATTTTGGCCCCATAAGTCCAAACACGGCATAGGCAGAGCCAACATCGGTTGCCACCACATGGTCGTCTTCTTCAATATGACGCTGCAGCCAGTTCAAATCACGCATTTGGACGCCGCAGCCTGTCACAACCAGATAACTGGTTTTGGTCAGGCGGGTTACGGTTAAGTCGGCTTCGATACCGCCGTGATCATTGAGCCACTGGGTGTAGACAACCTTTCCAACAGCCACAGACATATCGTTGGTGGAGAGCCGGTTTAACAGTTTCTCTGCGTCTCGTCCTTCAACCCTGAATTTCGAAAATGAACTCTGGTCGAACAGGCCTACATTTTCGCGAACAGCCATATGTTCTGCCGCTGAATTTTCAAACCAGTTCTGACGGCCAAAACTATATTCATATTCGGCTTTTTGTCCTTCGTTAGCATACCAATTCGGTCTCTCCCAACCGGCAGTTTCCCCAAAACAAGCACCGGCACTTGCGAGACGGTCATGAATAACTGATTTGCGAACACTGCGAGAGGTTTCGGGTTGGCGGAATGGCCAATGCATCTCATAGAGCAGGCCCAAGCTTTCAACAGTTCGGTCATACAGGTATTTTCCGTTGATTTGGAACGGCATCATGCGGCGAACGTCCACATCCCACAGATCCATCGGCGGCTGACCCTTGTGTATCCAGTCGGCGAGAACTTTGCCGGTCCCGCCTGCGGACTGAATGCCGATGGAATTAAATCCGGTAGCCACATACAGGTTCGACATGTTTTGGGCCTCGCCCAGCATATACCTGTCGTCTGGAGTGAAGCTTTCAGGTCCGTTGAACCACGTGTGAATGCCTGTTGTCTCTAGCGCTGGAATACGGCGCATGGCATTTTCAAGAAACGGCATCAGATGTTCTTCATCAGGGGGAAGTTCATCAAAACAGAAATCTTCTGAAATCCCCTTATGTCCCCAAGGTTTTGCCACAGGTTCGAACATGCCGATCAGCAATTTTCCGGCATCTTCCTTGATGTAAATGTTGCTGTCTGGATCCCGCAGAACCGGGAAGGCCGCAGGCAAATCGTCCATGGCCTCGGTTACCACATAGAAATGCTCTGCTGCATGAAGAGGTATTGTAACCCCGCAAGCTTTAGCAATATCGCGAGACCACATGCCGCCGCAGAGAACAACGATGCGGGCTTTGATGTCGCCATGATCCGTCGTGACGCCATTGATTTTACCGTCTTCATGCAGGATGTCATTTACTTTAACGCCCTCATGAATTGTGGCCCCGTTTTGCCGGGCGGCTGACGCCATGGCGCGGGTGGTATCAATGGGGTTCGTCTGGCCGTCACTTGGTAAAAATAGGCCGCCCACAAGATCATCCGTATGGATCATTGGGTTCAGCTCTTTTACTTCGTCCGGAGACATAGTGATGCATTCTAATCCGAGATTTCGGCCCATATCTGCGCCGCGAAGCATTTCCTCCCAGCGGGCGTCCGTTGGCGCAACGCCAACTGATCCATTTTGGCGAAACCCTGTCGCAAAACCAGAGATGCTTTCAAGGTCGCGGTATAAGTCGCTGGTGTATTGCGCGAGGCGGGTCATGTTGCTGCTGGCGCGAAGTTGACCAACGAGCCCGGCTGCATGCCATGTGGTGCCGCACGTTAGCTCTTTGCGCTCTAACAAGTGAACGTCTTTGTAGCCGAGCAAGGTCAAGTGATACGCCGTTGAACAGCCAATAACACCGCCGCCAATGATGACGATTTCTGCCTCTTTTGGGAGGTCAATTATACGTGACATATGCTTTCCTTAAAAAGTAGGGGGCGTAATGACCCAGGCAATTATCGCCGGAGTATCGCTTGTGTTTTTACAATAGTGGCGGTCGCCTTTTGGGAGGGCGAAACTGTCGCCAGCGGTTAAAGTGAAGTGCTCTGTATCTATAGTAAGGTCGAGCGTGCCAGAAATAACTAGGCCCGCTTCATCTCCTTTACGCAGCCGCCCATCTTCGCCGGTTTCGGCTCCGGGCTCATAGGTGGTGAGTAGAAATTCAAGAGAACTGCTTAAATTGGGGGATAGGAGTTCTTCAGTAAGGCCGACATTTTTCATCTGCAAAACGCGGCGATTATCTTTTCGGACGATATAATTGCGCTCTGTGGCGGGTGCAGCTGCTTGTCCTTGGAAAAACCAGTTTAATTCCACATCAAGGGCTGCTGATATTTCTTCCAATACGGGGATGGTTACTGCCGTTTTTCCGCGCTCGATTTCACTGATATTACCAGTGGAGCGTCCCGCTTTTTCCGCAAGCTCAATAAGTGTCATGCGTTTAGCACGGCGCAAGTCCCGTATCTGGTGACCTAAGGCTTGCGGATCGTATGGTTTTTTCTTCTGTGCCGATGTCACGTCAGTCATGAAAAATTGTTCTCTAGTTTCGCATAAATGAAATTATGAGAAATAATTTCATTTTAATGAAACAAATACAATATAATTATTTTGAGATTTGCTGATATACGCAAAAGTTCTTGAATATCTTTATTTTCCAAGAAAGGTCCGGGTATAGTTTTTACCATGAACGAAACGGAACTCTATTCGCTTGGCAATCAGATTTGGGCCAACATAAACGCTGAGATACTGAAGATTGAATTTTTGGTTCAGTTTTTAGCTGTGGTGTTTGGCTATGGCGCTGCCCGGATGCTTCGTCCGCGCCTTCAAAGCACAATTACAAAAACCAGTGAGCGCATAAGCATTGGCGCGATCCGCCGGTTTATGCCTGTTCTCAGTTCAGTTTCTTTACCTGTTTTATGGTTAGGTATTCAGTTTATTGTGCTGGCCGTGATCAGGGGCGCAGGGCACCCCTCGTACTTGTTGAGTGTAACTTGCTCGTTGCTCAGCGCATGGGTCATCATTCAGATATTAACCCGCTTGATGCAAAACTCCGCTTGGGCACGGCTGGTGGCTTTCTGTATTTGGACGATTACGGCGCTTAATATACTGGGTTTCTTATCCCCGACCCTCGAGTTTCTCGACAGTCTCGCGTTCTCTTTTGGGGATGCAGACATTTCAATGCTGAAGGTTGCCAAGGGTATTGTGGCGGCGATCATCGTTTTTTGGGCGTCCATGGGGCTGTCAAAATTTGCAGAAAGTCGCATTTATAAAGCTGAAGCCCTGACGCCTTCTGTTCAGGTGCTGCTGGCAAAACTCATTCGAGTGAGTTTAATTGCGGTTGCCATTTTGATCGTCCTCTCAAATTCAGGTATCAACATAACAGCCTTTGCTGTGTTCAGTGGTGCGCTGGGTGTCGGTATCGGTTTTGGCCTGCAAAAGGTCGTCTCTAACCTGATCAGCGGCGTGATCTTGCTGTTGGACCGAAGTATCAAGCCGGGCGATGTGATAGAAGTCGGGCAAACTTATGGCCGGGTGCATGCTATGGGCGCGCGGTACGCATCCGTGATTACACGCGATTCTACGGAATTCCTAATTCCCAACGAAGATTTAATCACACAGCAAGTGGTGAACTGGTCCTACAGTTCAAAGAATATCCGTCTTCGGGTGCCCCTTGGTGTTGCTTATAATTCTGATGTGCCAGCAGCTATTAAACTGGCGGAAGAGGCATCTGTTACAATTGGCCGTGTTTTAAATGACCCTGCGCCGCGCTGCCTTATGCGGGGGTTCGGCGATAGTGCCATTGATCTGGAGCTCCGGTTTTGGATTGCCGACCCTGAACTTGGCTGCGGAAATGTGACCAGCGATGTGCTGTTGGCCGTTTGGCAGTCATTCCGCGACAACGGAGTGGATATTCCTTTCCCGCAAAGGGATGTGCGAGTGCATATGGTGGATCCGACAAAATTACCTACAGAATTACCAGCCGACGATTGATTTCCATTTACCTGAACATGGTTATGTAATAGTATAACATTACAGAATTGAATGATGTCAGGATTTCAATATGCACGGAAATCACCAACATGCGCATTGCATAGAAGACGCGATCACCACCGCCAACCGCATCTGTGACGAGCGGGGCCTGAGATTTACAGGCTTGCGCCGCCGTGTGCTTGAACTGATCTGGGAAAATCACGGATCAGCCAAGGCTTATGATCTTCTTGAAAACCTTGGCGGAGACTATAGCGCTAAACCGCCAACCGTTTATCGCACCTTGGATTTTTTGCAGGAAAATGGACTGGTTCACAAGATTAACAGTCTCAATGCTTATGTGGGCTGTAGCCATCCTCTTAAACATAAAGACTGTTTTTTCCTGATTTGCTCCGCGTGTAATGAAGTGGAAGAATGTTGCGGATCATCCGTAGCAGAGGCCTTGCGCCTGATGGCGTCAGAACAGAATTTCAGACCTGATCACACGACACTTGAAATTGAAGGGCGATGCGTTGATTGCCTAGAGGCCCGTCAATGAAACCAGCAACCCCGTTAATTTCCGCGCAACATGTCACTGTTGTCCGCGACGGTCGTTCTGTCCTTAAAGATGTCTCTGTTGATATTGGTGAGAGGGATTTCCTGACAATAATTGGGCCCAATGGCGCTGGAAAATCCATGTTGCTGAAATGCTTGATGGGCTTTTTTAGCCCTGAGCAAGGAACGGTGGTTCCAAGGAAAGGCTTGCGGATCGGGTATGTCCCCCAGCGTTTGGTGGCAGATCCCACCATTCCGATCACGGTGCGACGCTTTCTGCATTTACGCAAAAAAATAAAAGCAGACGCATTTGCATCCGTTGTGTCAGAAACTGAGATCGAAAATTCATTGGACCGACCACTGGCCGTTTTATCTGGCGGGGAGTTGCAACGGGTTCTGCTAGCAAGGGCTTTGCTCGACGCGCCGCAGTTACTTGTTCTGGATGAGCCTGCGCAAAATCTTGATATTACGGGCCAATTGTCCTTCTACAAGTTACTTGAAAAAGTTTACAACGAACGATCAGTCAGTGTGCTGATGGTCTCGCATGATTTGCATTTGGTCATGTCATCGACAAAGAATGTTCTCTGCCTATCCGGTGAAGTCTGTTGTTACGGAGCGCCCAATTCCGTAGCCCAGAACCCGGCGTTTATCTCTTTGTTTGGCGAAGACATGGCGCAGATGCTCGCAAGTTACCAACATCACGGGCACACCCATTCTCACTCTCATGAACAGACCAATGACGTGAAGGCACATCCTCATGCTTGATGATTTTATTGTAAGGGCATTGCTTGCCGGTATGGGAATTGCCCTTATCGCGGGGCCGCTCGGATGTTTCGTCGTTTGGCGGCGCATGGCCTATTTTGGGGATTCACTTGCCCATAGTGCGTTGCTTGGAATTGCGCTCGGTTTGCTAACGGGGATCAGCGGTAATCTGGGGACAGTGATTGTCTGTAGTGCGTTTGCAGTCATTCTTCTTTGGCTGCAGCATGCTCGTATTCTGGCAACAGACACATTGCTGGGTATCATGGCTCATGCGGCGCTTTCCATTGGGATGGTGACGTTAAGTTTCCTTGATAATCAACGTTTTGATCTTCATTCCTATTTATTTGGGGACATTCTGACGGTTCAGATAGTTGATCTGATTTGGATTTTTGGCGGCGGCGTAATTGTCCTTGTTTTATTGTTCAGATATTGGGCGTCTCTAACATTGATGACATTGCATGAGGATTTAGCACGGGCCGAAGGCGTTAAAACCTTTTGGGTTAATTTGATGCTCGTACTGCTGATGACAATTGTCGTGGCTGTCTCTATCCGGATTGTTGGAATATTGTTAATTACGGCGATGCTTGCAATTCCAGCAGCCACTGCACGGCAATGGGTCAGAAGTCCCGAAGCCATGGCGATATTGGCCGCCTTGTTAGGGTTGCTTGCTGTGTTTGGAGGGATATACGGATCTGCCTATTTGGATACACCAACCGGACCTTCCATCGTCACTGCCGCCACACTTCTTTTTGCGGTTCTATTTCCAATCTCTGCGGTGCTTAAGCGAAATAACCGTGTTCGGTGATCACCGCGTTTACTTGGGTGTTTTCGTCGGCTAAGCTGCAAGAAAATAAACTGGAGAAGACTAATGATGGAAACCACACTGGCGAAATGGCACAAAATTGCAGCCACTAAAGACGTCCAAGGCTTATCAAAAATATTGCATGAAGATGCCATCTTCCACTCGCCTGTGGTTCATACGCCGCAAAAGGGCAAAGCGCTGACCCAAATGTACCTAACGGCTGCATTCCATGTGTTGACGGGGGATGACTTTAAGTATGTGCGCGAAGTGGTCTCTGGTAATAACGCTGTATTAGAGTTTGAAACCATCGTGGACGGAATTACCATCAACGGTGTGGATATGATCACTTGCGATGATGATGGTCTGATCGTTGATTTTAAAGTTATGGTTCGGCCGCTGAAAGCCATGAACATGCTGCATCAGAAAATGATGGCGATGCTGGAACAACACAACAAGGCATCCTAGCTCCAACAGCGTTTCCCATGAAAGGCGCCTTCATATGCCATCGGATCAGATAATATTATTCGGCTTGTTTGCGACGGTTTTTATCTTCCTGTTGTGGGGGCGTTGGCGATATGACCTTGTTGCATTCGTTGCGCTAATCATTGCGCTGGTGTTAGGCGTGGTCCCAACGGAGGATGCTTTTTCTGGATTTGGGCATCCGGCGACAATTATTGTGGCGTTGGTGCTGATCGTGTCGCGCGGACTGGTTAATTCAGGCGCCATCGACATGGTGACACGAAAAATCACCGCGCTGGATTTGAAGTTATCGCGTCACATTATGGCCATGAGTGGAATTGGCGCTATTTTTTCAGCCTTTATGAATAATGTGGCGGCTTTAGCCCTTCTGATGCCTGTTGACTTGCAGGCGGCAAAGAAAGCGTCAAGATCGCCGCGCATTACGTTAATGCCGCTGGCCTTTGCGACCATATTGGGGGGCATGATCACCCTAATCGGTACACCGCCCAACATTATTATTGCAGCCTATCGCGATCAGGCTTTGGGTGAGCCGTTCGGCATGTTTGATTTTGCGCCCGTTGGCCTAACATGTGCGGCTGTCGGTATAGCGTTTGTTGCTTTTTTTGGCTGGCGCCTTATCCCCCGCGGTGAAGAGACAGATGATCCGGGATCAGCACTACTGGATTTGGAAGATTATATCGCCGAACTGGTTGTGCCTGAAGGCAGCCCTGTAGTGGGCAAGAAAATTCGGGAGTTGGATGCCTCTGCCGATGATGCCGACGTGGCCATTGTGGGTCTTGTTCGGCAAAAACGCCGCTATTCCGGTTATGCGCGACATGTTGAAATTCAAGCGGGCGATGTCTTGATCGTCGAAGCGGGACCGCAAGAACTCGATCAGTTTCGAGGGGCGCTCAAACTGGAATTTGCGGGTGAGAAACGGCATGAAAAAGTGGCGTCCGGCGGCATGGCTCTTCTAGAAGTCGTTGTCCCTCAAAATTCACTAATTGAAGGCCGGTCAGCGTTATCATTAAAACTGCTTTTGCGTCACGGTGTGACATTGCTTGGGGTGTCGCGAAGCGGCGTGCGGTTTCGGGAAAGAGTGCGCCGCCTTGACATAGAAGCCGGTGATATTCTGCTGCTCCTTGGCCCGACTGAGCGCGTTGAAAGTGTGGCAAACTGGCTGGGTGTCTTACCGCTTGCCGAACGGGGATTGTCTGTCACCCAATATAAGCGCGCTGGACTTGCTACCGGAATTTTTGCAGTGGCCATCGCGGTTGCGAGTTTTGGCGGTCTGTATTTGGCTGTGGCCCTTGCCATCGTTGTTGCGGCCTATGTATTCTTGGAAATCGTCCCCCTTCATGAAGTCTACCAACAGGTTGAATGGCCCGTTATTGTCTTGCTAGGCTCAATGATCCCTCTTGGTGCGGCGTTAGAAAAATCAGGCGGAACCTCGCTCATTGCCAACGGTATCGTTGATCTAACTGCCGGTTTGCCCACCATGGCGGTTCTGGCTGTTTTGATGGTTGTGATTATGACTTTATCAGATGTGCTCAATAATACCGCGACTGCGGTGGTTGGCGCGCCCATTGCCGTTGATATTGCCACGCGAATGAATGCTAATCCGGATCCGTTTTTGATGGCAGTTGCTGTGGCAGCATCTTGCGCTTTCCTGACCCCAATTGGCCATAAGAATAACACTCTTATTATGGGCCCCGGTGGGTACAAGTTTGGAGATTATTGGCGCATGGGATTACCGTTGGAGATTCTGATTGTTGCGGTTTCTGTACCGGCGATTTCGTTTTTTTGGCCCTTCTAAGGATCAGAGCTCAGGAACATCAAACGTCAATTGATCGGAGACCGCCTCCATCACGATAAAGGTGCTTGTGTGCTGAACTTTCGGCAGAAGCGCGATTGTCGTTCCTAAAAACTGGCGGTATTCGGCAACATCTTTTGTACGGACTTTCAGCAAGTAATCAAAATTACCCGCGATCATGTGGCAGGCCTGTATCTGTGGGATTTTCTGTACCGTGAGATTAAATTCCTGAAGTGCTTTCGTCGTCGTATCATTGAGGGAAACTTGAACAAAAGCGATATGGCCTGCGTCCATTTTTTCAGGATTTAACCGGGCGCCGTAACCGGTGATGACTTTGGTCTTCTCTAACCGCTTCACCCGGTCAATGCAGGGCGTTTTTGTAAGCCCCACCCGTGCCGACAGTTCAGTCATGGTTATACGGCCATCATTTTGCAATTCACGAAGTATCTTCCGGTCAATTTTATCCATAGGCTGCAAAACTCCAATATTACAGGAAAATTGAACTGTAAAATCCAATTTTGAAGGTCAAATATATCAGAATAGAAGAAATTTTGGTAATAATTCCTGCCTAGAGCGCCCTACCTTATTTTTAAGCCGCAAGTGTGATGCGATTAGAATTGATGAGGGCCTTTATGTCGTTTGTAGAAGCAAAAAAAACTGAAACTGTCCGGGACATTATTTGTGAGAATTATCTCGCTGTTGAAACAGATGTCACCAATTCACTGATTGCCTATCTGGATTTGACTGATAGCGAACGGGACCAAATTGTTGATGATGCCACTGAATTCGTCCGCATGCTTCGCCGCAACACTGAACCCGGCATCATGGAAACCTTCCTGGGGGAATATGGCCTTAGCACCGAGGAAGGCGTGGCGCTCATGTGTCTTGCAGAAGCCCTGCTGCGGGTACCGGATGAAGATACAATTGATGCCCTAATTCGGGATAAAATAGCCCCCGCTAATTGGAGTAAACATCTGGGGCATTCCACATCGCCGTTGGTGAACGCATCCACATGGGCACTTATGCTAACCGGAAAAGTGATTTCGCCAGAAGAGACAGCGAGCTGGGACGTGGTTGCCAATGTGCGCCACCTGATCCGGCGCGCGGGAGAGCCAGTTATCCGAAAGGCCGTTGCGCAATCCATGAAGGTTCTTGGTCATCAATTTGTGCTTGGACGGAACATAAAAGAAGCCATGAGCCGCGCCAAAAACATGGAAGATCAAGGATATCAATATTCCTACGACATGCTCGGGGAGGCTGCACGCACTGCTGCTGATGCCAGTAAATATTTTTTAAGTTATTCAAAAGCGATTTCGGAACTGGCCGATGCAGCAGTTCACGAGGCTGCACATGATAATCCAGGTATTTCTGTGAAATTGTCGGCTTTGCATCCCAGATACGAATTTTCCCAAAAACAACGGGTAATGGATGAATTGGTCCCACGAGTTGCAAGCTTGGCAATGCAGGCAAAAAATGCTGGTATGGGGTTTAACATAGATGCAGAAGAGGCAGACCGTCTTGATCTGTCATTGGATGTCATTGAAGCCGTTCTATCCATACCCGATCTTGCAGGTTGGGATGGGTTTGGCGTGGTCATTCAAGCCTATAGCCCGCGTGCCTTTTATGTCATCGATTGGTGCTACGGGCTGGCGCAATCACTCGACCGGAAAATAATGATCCGACTGGTGAAAGGCGCATATTGGGATACTGAAATTAAGCTGGCACAAGTTGAAGGTTTGTCCGCATATCCCGTTTTCACGCAAAAAGCCGCAACTGACATCAGCTACATGGCTTGCGCTAAAAAACTGTTGTCTATGACTGATCGGATCTATCCGCAGTTCGCAACCCATAACGCCCACACTGTAACGGCGGTCTTGGCTCTAGCAAAAGAAGGTCAACCTTTTGAGTTTCAACGATTACACGGTATGGGAGAGGCGTTACACGCCCTCGCGAAAAAGAATTTTGGGTGCCGCTGCCGAATTTATGCCCCCGTTGGTATTCATGAAGATCTTTTGGCATATTTAGTGCGGCGCCTTTTGGAAAATGGGGCAAATAGCTCTTTTGTTAATCAGGTCTTCGATGAGAAAGTTCCAGCCCGGCACGTGGTTGAGGATCCTGTAAATATATTGAGGGCCCAAAAATCGACTTTCTCGCTACCCCTACCCGTGGATATCTATCCAAATGGGCGGAAAAACTCAGCCGGAATAAATTTCGCAAACCCTGCTAATTTGAGTGAATTTTATGGGCGCTTGGATGCTGCGGCAGACACGCCAATGGAGGGGGGTGATAGCGATCCCGCACAAATCGATCAGGCAATGCAGATTGCAAAAGGAGCCTCTGCGGGTTGGCAAAGTTTGACAGCGGATGGGCGAGCTGAAATCTTGTTAAAAATTGCGGATTTGTACGAGGAATCTCGTGATGTGCTTATGAAGACGTTGATCGTCGAAGCCGGAAAAACACCGTTCGATGCCTTGAACGAGGTGCGCGAAGCCATCGATTTTTGTAGATACTATGCAGAGCAAGCGAGAACTCTAAATCCTGCGCATGGAATTGCCTGCGGTGTGTTTGTTTGCATTTCTCCGTGGAATTTTCCTCTTGCGATTTTTACGGGTCAAATCGTAGCGGCGCTTGTCACTGGTAATGCGGTGCTTGCAAAACCCGCTGAGCAGACGCCTTTAATCGCGGGGCAAGCGGTATCTCTGATGCACCGGGCTGGTATTCCTGAAGACGTCCTGCATCTACTTTTGGGAACAGGTGCCGATGTGGGGCAGATTTTGGTCTCACACCCGGGCGTTGACGGCATTTGTTTCACTGGATCTACTATCACGGCGCAAAAAATACACACAGCCTTAGTGGAACACGGAAACCCAAGCGCCCCTCTCATCGCGGAAACCGGCGGCCTAAACGCTATGATCGTGGATTCTACGGCGCTCCCTGAACAGGTCGTCGGCGATATCGTCGCTTCTGCATTTCAAAGCGCAGGGCAACGATGCTCAGCGCTCCGTATTCTTTATGTGCAGGAAGAAATAGCAGACAACTTGTCTACCATGCTGCAAGGCGCAATGGATGAACTGATTGTCGGAAATTCATATGAAATAACCACTGATGTTGGACCGGTAATTGACGAAAAGGCAAAGGTGACTATTGATACTTACGTTGAGCAGATGGCAGAAAAAGGGGCAATCATTAAAAAAATGACTGTGCCCAGTGCAGTAGAGAACCAGGGGTACTATATTGCGCCAACCTTAATCCACGTGAGCGGTATTGAAGAGATGGACAAAGAGATATTTGGGCCGGTTCTTCATCTTGCAACCTATCCATCTGGTGGAATTAAGACCGTTCTAAAGGCCATTAACGCTGCGGGGTATGGTTTGACGTTAGGCCTTCACACACGGGTTGATAACCGGGTTGAGGAGGTTGCTGCGGCGGCCCAAGTGGGAAATCTTTACGTCAACCGAAACCAAATCGGAGCTGTTGTCGGATCGCAACCTTTTGGCGGCGAAGGACTATCTGGCACGGGGCCTAAAGCAGGTGGTCCGTTATACCTTCATAAGTTTTTGCAATCATCCAAGGCGCTGGTGAGATCTACTGAGGAGACAGTTAAGGCGATTTTTTCTGCATCGGACGCAACAGATCTAGACACACAATTTAGCTCATTGAAATTTGCGCAGGCCAAATGGGAAATCTGTGCAGATCGGATAGAAATTATGCAGTCTGTGATCTCTCATTTCGCGGGATTGAAGGCGGTAGATATTGAAAAACTCCAGGGCCGAATAACCGGATACTATCGGGAGGCCCAGCAGTGTGCCAGTCCAACGGGAGAGAGAAATTTACTGACGTTCCACGGGCGTGGCCTGATTTGGATTGCAGGGTTAAATTGGTTGGAAGACACACTGATATCACTGTTATCTGGAAACGGTGTGTTGCTCTCAAAATCTGATGAGACTAGTGATGAGTTGATTGCGGTTTTGGCACAATTTGGAGCGACGAAGGGCATTGTGACTTACGCCAATGCAACTCAGGAAATCTTACGAAACAATCTGTTGGATGGGGTCTGTATTTCATCCGCTGATACAACTGATTTGAGATATGTGCGGCAAAAGTTAGCAGATCGATCTGGTAAAATTATCTCGTCACTTCAAAGCGGAAAAAGTTGGAGAGAGTTTGTTCAAGAAAGATGTTTAAGCGTTGATACCACAGCATCTGGTGGAAATGCAGCGCTTCTGGCGGAGGTTAACAGATAAAATTTTCTCCATTTTGCTAACGTAATATTTACATTAATGTTGTTATTTTTAGAGCTGTTTTTTATCGCCGTAAGCCCAATGCGAATGAATAGGGTAGGGATCTTGGATAAAACGAAAAATGGCTAATGGATGAATACGTATAGAATAATCTCTGCAGTGTCATTGCTTGTGGGCGTTGTGATTTTGTTAGCTTTTGAGTGGCAGATCGAGAGACATGAAGTCATCGAAGCGCGAGAAGCACAGCGACAAGAAATGGCGGATAAAGCGCAAGATTTAAAGACGCATATTTCTGCTCGGATTTCTCTCGATGTCAATATTCTGTATGGATTGCGGGCGTTCATTGAATCTAATCCCAACGTGACGCAAGAAGACTACGCAAAATATGCGGCGTCCGTGACACGATCACATCCAGCCATCCGAAATATTGCTGCCGCGCCGAACTTAATTGTGCAGTACGTATTCCCGTATGATGAAAATAAATCGGTTATAGGGTTAGATTATCGTAAAGGCCCGGAAGAGCAAAAAAGCGGTGTTTATAAAGCGATCCGGGCAGGCAAACCAGTGGTGGCGGGACCGGTAACTCTTATTCAAGGCGGCGAGGCCCTTATTATGAGGCTGCCTGTGTTTGTCGATACGCTTACTGACAGCAAAGACCTTTGGGGAATACTTTCTGCACCAGTAGATCTTGCTATGATCTATAAAGATCTAAACATTGATGAGTTTACGGATCAGTATGAGTTGGCAATTCGAGGCCAAGACGGGCTGGGGCATGACGGGGCTGTTTTTTACGGCGAGGAATCAATGTTCCGTGACCACTCGGAAAGCGTTTTATACGAAATAGACCTTGGTAATGGCTCTTGGGTTATGGCCGTAAAACCTATTGCTGGTTGGACGACAACCTTTCCAGGCCAAAAATTAACTCGAATTATTTTCCTCGCAATATTAGTAGTGCTTATTGTTTTTTGGTTGCTTGTTATTGGCTACATCAAAGGGCGATTAGAAGTGCGTAGCCAGAATATGCAAACACTGCGTGAAAAAACAGAATTTCTGGAGATTTTAAGCCATGAGATTCGCTCTCCGCTTCAAGGAGTCTTAGCGTCTCAAAAGTATTTGCTGGATAATGGGATCGAAGAACCTATGCGATCTGTTGTGAAAACGGCTCAACAATCAGGTGATTACATTATTAGTCTGATCAATGATTATTTGGATTTACAACGGGCTGAGAGTAACAGTTTGAGTGTTTATGATTCAATGGTGAATATTCGGGCTGTGCTTGGCAACGTACAGAATATCGTCGGCATTGGGGGGAAAGAACAGACAGTGGCACTCAATTTCAGTGTTCGCGATTCTGTGCCTCAATTGTTGATGCTTGATGAGAAGAAAATTACGCAAGTGCTGGTGAATATCATCGGGAATGCAGTGAAGTTTACAGAAACTGGATATATACGTGTCACTGCGACCTACACTGAAATTTCCATAACTCCTGAGCTGCAATTTGTTATTGAAGATACGGGCATTGGTATTGAAGATGCTGAATTGACCACATTATTTGATCGATTTACACGGAGCGCCGACGGGGAAGGGCATTCTGGATCTGGTCTTGGTCTTGCCATAGCGAAAACACTGGTGGATGTTTTAAGTGGTTCGGTCACTGTAACAAGTGTCCTAGGTGAAGGCACTACATTTACAATTAGGGTTCCAACTAAAGCCGCTTTGGGAGACGAGACAAGCTCTATCGGAATTGCTAAAGGTGCGGCTCCAGATGTTTCTAATCATGATATTTTGAAAGATGCCAAAGTTCTCGTTGCGGACGATGTTGTTGTGAACCGGATTTTGCTAAATGCCATGTTATCGCCGATGGTAGCATCAGTTACCCGTGCTGAAGATGGGCATCAAGTGTTGGATGCCTTGTCGAAAAGCACCTATGACCTCATTATCATGGATCTGCAGATGCCAAATATGAGCGGTCTTGAAGCGACAAAGCTTATCCGCGCAAATCCCGTTACCCGTAATATTCCCATAATTGGGCTGACTGGGGATGAAACCTTTCAGTCGCAAGATAGTCTAGCAGCAATGGGACTGAATGCCTTACTGAGCAAACCCATTAATTTGGAGCCGTTAGTTGAGGAGATGGTAAAGGTATTGGAAGTCTCCCGTCTGCAAGCTGAGACCAGCTAATTTGGTCTTATGAAAAAGCCATAGTGAGATTCCGGTATTGGCTATCATTGGTAACCTCTTTGGCAATCCATACGGGCAGGTCTATTTCCTCGTCCAAGGTTTTAAGTTCTATTTCCGCCAAAACTAGATTTGTATTGGGACTTTCGAATACATCCACTTCCCAAATATGATTGTCAGGGCCTAATACGTGATGCCGTGTCTTTTTGATGATCTTCCCTTTTGCGAGATGTTGCTGTGCGACAATATCAGCAACGGGAATAAAATATTCAAATTCTTCACGGGCAAGAACCGTTGAGGATACAGACGGGTACTTGATTGTCAGAAGGCCTGTGCCCTCTTTAATGCGCAAGCGAACGGTGGGATGTTGGGTCTCATCAGTTAGATAAAACTGCACAATTTTTTCAGATTTTTGCACGGATGATCTCCAACGATCATCTGTTACTAGAAATTTACGTTCGATTTCCATAATAGGCTTACTCGTTTAATGACTGTTGTTTTTAACATATTTTGACATTTGTTTGATGGCAATCTATCACTGACAAACTTTTTTCACGCCATTTCCCAAAAGGAAAATCATATGACGCTTCTTCACATTGGGCTGGCTTTAATTGTGAATGTAATTTGGGGCTTCTCCTTTGTCGCTGCTAAAGTCGCAATGGAGCAATATCCCCCGCTTCTATTTACATCCCTGCGGTTCTTCCTCGTTGCCTTGCTTTTGTGTTGGTTTTTAAGACCTATCAAAGGAAGTATGCGCATCGTTTTTGCTATTTCTGTATTGGTTGGTATCGTTCATTTTACGTTATTGTACCTTGGGCTAAATGCCGCAGGGGGTGTTTCTGCGGTTGCCATCACTATTCAACTGGTTGCCCCATTTTCCCTTGTTATGGCAGTTATATTTTTAGGCGAAACCATCCGGTGGCGCCGAGTTTTAGGGCTGCTGCTCGCATTTAGCGGCGTTATGGTTCTGGGATTTGATCCGATCGTTTTCAACCATTTGACGGGCGTAATGCTGGTGGCGGGCGCAGCCTTCTGTATGGCAGGTGGCATTATTTTGATGAGAAAGGCCAACGGTGTTGGTGCGATGGCCATGCAAGCTTGGATTGCCGCCATATCTTTTCCAGTATTGCTCGTCTTCTCATTGTTGTTTGAACAAGGTCAAGTCGAAGCCATTATGACAGTCAATTGGGCCTCGGTTGCGGCCTTAATGTTTACAGTTGTTGTGACGACAATAGTGGCCCACGGAAGTTGGTATTATTTGGTACAAAAGTATCCAGTATCTGTTTTGACACCATATGGACTACTCGCTCCCCTTTTCGGCGTTGGATTTGGTGTTTTTGTTTTCGATGAACCCATCAGCTGGAAATTCATTGTTGGTGGCATGATCACATTGGTGGGCGTTCTCATTATTAATCTTCGCACAGCGTCCAAGCTTGAGACGCAAGACTGACCCTCTACCGGTTGGCATCAAGGAAGATTTTCAAGCGATCGAGATGCTCGAAAAATTGCTTTTTGTCAGCCTCCTCCCAACCATCGAAGGTCTGGCTCATCCCTGTAATCAAGCGTGTTCTCGCCATAAGGTGAGCCGCTTTTCCGGTATCTGTCAGAAATAGAATTTTTGACCGACCGTCATCTGGATTTGCATGTTCTCTCAAGTATTGTTTCAAGACCATCTTTGCGGCGGTTTTTGTGACCCCCGGTTGGGGTTGCTGCATTGCGGTTGCGATTTGCGTGACAGTCTTGCCTTCATCCGGTCGGTGGCTGAAATGATTGAGCAGCTTGAACTGCGGAGGGGGAACGTCGGTCCCCTCCAACAGTTGTTTGGATTTTTCAGCAGTTAGCTGCTCAATAATGCCAATCCAGTTGATAATTTGAAAATCAAGGGAGAGGTCTGGTCCAGGTTTTTTCGTCATGTTCTGATTATATCAGCCACACGCCGTCTTGGGGAAGGGGGGACCTGCTTTTGATAACCAATTCGGTAAAACATTTGGACCCGTTGACTGTCTTGCACACCAATTTTTTGGTTGAAGCTTTCCTGTAGCGCCTGCATTTCTGGGTATTCTTGCAAGACTTGACTGACCGGATGTATGGAAACCCCAAGTTTGGTGGCGAGCAAATTGATGCGCACATAGCTGCGACCGGCTTCGACTTGCGCTGAACGACTATTAGTCTCACTGATCAGCCAACCCATGTTATGTGTCTCTTTTGCCCAGCCAAGCGCGTAATCCATTCCGCCCTGATGAGCCATGGTGCCGGGTGTTATGGCTTTTTCTTTCGTCATGGCACCGAATTTCTTCAGCCAATAGAACATCGGTCCGTGAAGATCAATGCCATCGCGATGCTTAGCGATCTCGTCTGCCCCTATTCGGGTGCGGTCAATACTCTCCGCAAGGGTTCGGGGTATGTTCATTTCAAGGGTGATCGCCTCCCTCGCTATGGTCCGATACGGCGCGACTTTATCCTCGCCCACGGCAAAACCCATTTGTTGCCCTTTTCTCAATGGCATTTTTGACAAGGCCAAATGATGTTCTGGCCGCAGGGCTTCTTGCAAATACCCCTGTTTGTTGGATCGGCGCGATGTAATGAAGGGAAACAGATCATCTTTAGCTAACGCGGAATTGGCTGATAGTTTGACATGGGCAACCGGTTTTTTTGAAACATCCAGCTCATCAGTTGCAGGTTCTCCCTCTGGGAATAATGTGATTTTTGCATCCAAGCCTCTTTTTGTAGCGGCCATGGACAGCAGTTCTAAAAATGTGCCCTGCCCAATTAGAACTTGTCTGGAGAACGGATCCGTATCAGGCAGCAGGCGCGCGCCATCGGCAAAGAGCGTGATTGCGCCGTCTTCTGTAAGATCCGCGATCCACGCTTGCATATTATGTGGGTTTGGCGCGAGTAAGGCATGGGATAGAACCCATTCTCGATCAGATAGTTGATTGCTAGGGCCTGACCACGGGGCAATGGCGTCGCTCGGCATCTGATCGCATTGCGAAAGCCCAACAGCACTTGCTGCGAAAATTACTCCAGTACCACCGATTGTTCTTAAAAATGCGCGTCTGTTCATGTTGATCTCCTTTTGTATTCTTAGGAATGTAAATATATTCTTAGGAATGTAAAGTGATTTTCGTCACATGAATTGATAATTAGCTGGCGGGGCTGTATATGGCACAATAAGATCCGGAACCTTCCGAAAGATAATCTATGACATTACCAACTTATACAAAGCGTGCTGCGGGGCTTCGGCTCACGGGCTATTACACTGCGTTTTTTGCGGTGTATGGGATTGCTATTCCTTTGTGGCCTAGATGGCTTGAAGGGCAGATTTCGCTTGAGTATGTGGGAGTGGTTCTGGGTGTTTCTTATTGGCTGAAGTTAATCATCGTCCCGCTGACCTCTTGGATTGCCGATGTGGTGGGGGATCGCCGCCGCGTAATGATTGCCCTGTCCCTCTGTGTGGTTGCGGGGTTGGCTCTTCTGCCTTTTCTGAATGGCTGGGCCATGTATGCAGTTGTTTGGGGTGTTGCGGGGGCTGCTCTCTCCACCGGTATTCCCTTGTCAGACGGATTAGCCATGCGGCTTGGCCAGCTTCTGGGTTTGGAGTTTGGTAAAGTCAGGCGCTGGGGATCTTTTAGTTTTATCGTCGTCACGCTTACCGTTGGTTGGATGGCGGATCATTATGGATTACAGGCAATTTATATTGCCATGTTGATAACATCTATAGCTCTGGTGTTTGCGGCCTACTTTGTCCCGCGCATTCACACCAAACCCTCGGGCAATAAAGCACCTTTTTTTAAACCATTAAGCTTGCCAAATTTCCCTTTGTTTTTGGTGACTGTCGCGTTGCTACTATCAACCCACGCCACTCTTTATGCCTTTAGCGCCATATACTGGAAATCTCTTGGATATAGCAACACGGTTATTACAGGTCTGTGGGTGGTGGGCGTTATCGCAGAAATTGGTATGTTTAGTGCGTCGGCCGGATTAATTAATCGTTTTGGTGCCATGCCAATGATTATAGTTGGCGCGGTGGGCGGAATTGTTCGCTGGACGTTGCTCGCCTACGGGACCAGCTTACCAGCGCTTATTGTGGGGCAAAGCTTGCATGCGTTTACCTTCGCGCTCCTCTATATGTCGCTCATTGCGTATATGAGTAAACGTGTTCCTCCGGAAATCTCGGCATCGGCTCAAGGATTGTATGACAGTTTATCTATGGGAATTTTCTTTGGCGTCCTGACGATGGCGTCTGGTTATGTCTTTAAAATTTCCCCAACTTACGCCTTTTTGCTCATGGCAGGTTGTTCAGTCGTTGGGCTGTTTTTGTCGATTTTCTTACTGTATCGCGTTAGGCGATCAGAGAGAGAGCTTTAAGAAAAGGGCGTCATCTCGAAGCCTTTTTTCGTGCCATTACTCAAAAATTTCACCTGATTTTTCTCGAAAATGGCAGCCGTAATCCGCCCGCCTCTTTTGTAGCTACCCGTATCTATACCAACGCGGTGATCCAGTATGACGGGCCGATATTTTGGGGTAATAGTATGCCCATGTACCACTAAAAAGTCTTTTTGATCCCCTTTCCAGTGTAGAAAGGGATCTCGTATCCAGTGCATATCCTCTTGGCTTTGCTCCTCTAACGCGACATCCATTTTGAGCCCAGCATGCACGCAGACGATGGGCCCAATTTTCACGTTGTCCTGAAGGTAGCTCATGAAGTCGGCGTGTTTTTTTGGATAATTGTCTCGAAATAATTTTAGCAAATCTTCATTGGACGCGTTGAGCGGAATTTCAATTTTCTGATACTGCAAATAACTGGAAACCGTGTAAAGGCCGCCGTTCCGCCACCATAAATCACCGCGGGTTCCTGTTTGGGTTAAGGCTTCTTGCACCAAGACTTCGTGGTTGCCGCGCAAAAAGGTTTCAGTGTGAGCTTGATCGATATTCTTTAGGCGCCGGCTTGCCAATAATTCGATAACCTCTGCAGAACCTGCGCCCCGATCTGTGTAATCACCGAGAAATACTAAGTGATCATTGGTCACGGGATTGGCTGTTCTATACCGATCAACCAGCGCCAAGACTTTTACGAGCCGATTAAGCTGTCCATGGATATCACCAACTGCAATGACACGTGTGTTCTCCGGTAATGTGACCCGGATCTTCTTTTTGGGGAACAATCTTAACATGAATTTGGGGTCTCGCATTTTCGGTGAAGTAGCGGGGAGTGGCATATCACGACTGTTGCTTCGTGACATCATTGAACCCAGCAGTGTTGGTACTTATGTGTTTCTTCTGTATAGGGAACAAGTAGCATGTTACCGCTGTCGTATAAATCCCGGAAACAAAAATCGTTTCCAAGCGGAGAAGAAGAGTGACCCAAACGCCAAAACCGAAAACGAAAAAAACAGACGCCCATGATCGTCAGAAAACGTCTGTCCTCTATGGTCGGTTGCTGCGGGAATATGTTTTGCAATATAAATGGCGGCTTGTGGCTGCTGTGTTCTTTATGATCATTGGCGCTATTACTACGGCGGCGACAGCGTTCATTATGAAGCCCATAGTGGATGAGGTTTTTTTCGATAAAAATCCTGAAGTTATTTTGTATACGACATTGGCAGTAGTTGTGATTTTTTCGCTGCGCGGTATTGCCTCTTACGGGCAAGCAATAATGATGAATTGGGTGGGTACTCGGGTGGTCGCCCAAATTCAATCAAACCTCTTTGCGAAACTTGTGATGGCGGATTTGGCATGGTTCCATGAAAATTCGACAGGTCAGCTCATATCCCGATTTGTCTTTGATACGAATTTACTTCGGCAAGGCTCGACGCAAACCCTTGTTGTCATGACCAAAGACAGTTTGACGGCATTGTTTCTGATTGCCTCTCTTTTTTATTATGATTGGAAGATGGCGCTTTTCATTTTTATAGCCCTCCCGCCGGGTGCCCTTGCCATTCGCCAATTGGGAAAAAGATCGAGGAAAGCATCCGCTAAGGTGCTTGACCAAACAGCGACTTTTAGTACGTTTTTGGAAGAAGCCTTCCAAGGTATTCGGGTGATCAAGGCATACGGGACCGAAAATAAAACGAAAGTTGCTGGCGACGTTGAGATCGAAAATCGCTTTAAATACCAATTTAAGGCCATGCGAATTCAAGCGACAAGCAACCCTATTGTGGAAAGTCTCTCTGGCTTAGTGATCGCAGGCGTTATCTTTTATGGGGCGAGTAGCGTTACATCGGGCGAGACGACACCGGGTACTTTTTTCGCGTTTATCACCGCTGTGATGTTGGCCTACCAGCCCATTAAAAGTGTCGCGAAGGTTGCGCCGCAAATGCAAAATTCCCTCGCAGCGGCTCAGCGGCTATTTGACCTTCTCGATATCGTTGATAAAGTCACAGAGAAAGCGGATGCCACACCGCTTGAGCTCCATCAGGGGCGGGTTGTTTTTGATAAAGTAGCCTTTGCCTATGACAGCGAAGAGCCGGTTCTTAAAAATATATCGCTAGAACTTGGCGCTGGACAAAGGGTGGCACTGGTTGGCCCATCAGGGGGCGGCAAGTCGACTATATTGAATTTGATGCCACGTTTTTATGATGTTAGCGCTGGAAAAATAACCGTCGACGGGCAAGATATCAGGGATGTCACGGTCCAGTCATTACGCGAAAAATTTGCACTGGTTAGTCAGGATATTTTCCTGTTTGACGATACCATTGCGGCCAATATTGCTTATGGCAGAGAAGACGTCAGTGAAGACGAAATCATTGAAGCGGCAAAATCAGCTGCGGTTCACGATTTTGTAGAAACGCTGCCTGCCGGATATAATACGAGAGTTGGAACAGATGGCGTTCGGTTGTCTGGCGGACAAAAACAACGCATTGCCATTGCACGTGCCATGCTGAAGGATGCCCCCATTTTGTTACTTGATGAGGCAACTTCGGCGCTGGACACAGAAGCTGAGCGGAAAGTTCAAATCGCTCTGTCGCGCCTGATGAAGGAGCGAACATCTCTTGTTATCGCCCATAGGCTATCGACCATACTCGATGCCGATCTCATATATGTAATTGTTGAGGGGCAAGTGGCTGAAAGTGGATCGCATAAAGAATTGCTCGAAAAACAAGGTGTCTATGCAGATCTGTATAATAACCAGTTTGGCGGTAATGTGGCTCATCTAGAACACAAAACTGTGGATCGCCTGATTGACTAAATAGGGTGCTTGCGGTTTTTAAGAAAAGTTTCGATTTGAGATAAAACATCAGATACAGGAAGGGCGTCACCGCCCGACTGTGACGGCGCCTCGCAGATGGGTGTTCCGGCCGGTGTACTTTTCAGACATAGGGTGTTTTCGCCCCAAGGGCCGTACACAGCGGGCGTTCCAATACCAAAAAGTCCGACAGTGGGTGTGTTTACCGCGACTGCGGTATGCATTAAACCGGAATCGTTGCCTACAAATAGCTGGGCTTTTGATAAAAACGCGGCGGCTTCGGACGGGGTGGTTTTGCCCACTAGGTCAATGACTTGATTTTCAGGCAACCCTTCAACAACGGGTAGTGCTTGCGCTTCCTCGCCGGGGGCGCCAAAAATTGCACCCCGCGCTCCAGCATAGGCAGCCCCTTCTGCCGTCAGGGCCTTTGCTAATGATAGGTAGTTTCCATTGTGCCATTGTTTGTCTGGGAAGTTAGCTGTTGGCGCAAAGGCAATGATAAGGCGGCTGTCACTAGCTAAATTAAGCTTGCTCGCCGTTATGTCTAGCTGAGCGGCGGTTGGAGTTATGGAAGGTCCAAGCGGAAAATCCAGCCCGATCATGGCAGCGTTGGCAACGGCTTTATGTATGGTGTCGTTTCCGCCTCGCCAGACATGGCGATGACGTGCGGGCAGGATCCCGAGCAAACTGGATCTGAAATCAACAATTCGGTGCCAATACCTAGGACCCGTTTGACAAAGAGCATCTAGCCAGTGTTTGCCATATTTCTTCTTCTTCAGGGGAATGACCCGCTCAACACCCTCAAAGTTTTCAAAAATATCTTTGGGAATATGGCCGCAAACGACAGTAATCGGTATATGAGGCTCTCTCTCCACCAGATATTTGAGTACACCAGTTGTTAATACCGCATCGCCAAGGCGGTTAGATGTTACAAATAAGCTGCGTTTCATGCAGAACCCTCGAAATAGTCGTTATTGATCTATTGAACTGTCGTAGAATGACTTTTATACGAATAAGCAGACGGAACCCATATTTTTATTCATCCAAAACACAAAGCAACATTATGCAACGCAAAATTTCTAACTGGTGGTTGGTACGGCATGCGCCGGTTCCTTTGAAGACCCTTTATGGGCAGCAAGACGTCGAGGCTGAGTATACAGATCATACGGCCTTTCGCTGGCTTGCAAATGAACTGCCATTAGAGGCGCGTTGGATCACAAGTGATCTGTCGCGATGTGTGAAAACAGCAGGTAGAATATTGGAGGCGGCAAATAATGAACATGTGAAATTACAAACATGCAGAGACCTCCGGGAACAGAATTTTGGCGATTGGCAAGGTTCTACCTACGCAGAGATTGAGCAAACTGATCCAGAAACCTATATGTCCTTCTGGGAAAATCCTGCAAAAAACACGCCGCCGGGCGGCGAAAGTTTTGAGGACCTCGTGGCACGGGTTTGTCCAGTTCCCTTGGCCTACCAGCAAGAAAAACAGTGCGCCGACACTGTAATTGTGGCGCATGCAGGAACCATCCGAGCTTTAGTTGCTAACGCTTTGGATTTGAGTGTCAATGCGGCACTTCGTTTGGAAATAGCGCCCTTGTCGCTCACCAAATTGACCCTTTATGAAGCAGATGGCGGGGAGCATTGGCAGGTTTCATGGACCAACCGAATTAGTAACGGTTAGTCTTCATCGCTAACACCAGCGTCTGCAAATGTGGCCATGCCTGTGTGGGTCGCTATGGCTCCCTTAACAATGCCCAGAGCCAACGCCGCACCAGAGCCTTCTCCCAAGCGCATTCCTAGATTTAAGAGGGGTGATTTGTTCAATTTTTCGAGAAGATGAATGTGGCCGGGTTCCGCTGAAACATGACCGGCGATGCAGTGATCTAAGGCTTCAGGGTTAGCTTTGAAAAGAATTGCCGCAGCAGCGCATGTGACAAAGCCATCCAAAATAACGGGAATTGAATTGTACCGAGCTGCGAGGATGGCAGCTGCCATTGCGGCAAGCTCACGGCCACCCAAACACCGGAGAATTTCAACGGGATCACTCACTATTTCTCGGTGCTGTTCGATGCCTCTGTCAATGACGCGCGCTTTATGGGAAACCCCAGCGGCATCTACGCCAGTTCCAGGGCCTGCCCAGTGGTGTCCGCCGCCACCGAATAACGCAGAGCAAAGGGCCGAGGCGACTGTTGTGTTGCCAATACCCATTTCGCCCACTACCAGAAAATCTGAGGCCGGCTCCACTGCGTTCCAGCCATTATTTAGGGCAGTAACACATTCAACTTCAGTCATGGCGGCAGCGGTAGTGAAGTCGGCCGTTGGCACCTCCAATTGCAGCGGATGAACTGAAAAACGAGCGCCAAATGCCTTGGCTAGTTGGTTGATCGCGGCCCCGCCGTTTTCGAAGTTTCCGACCATTTGGGTTGTAACTTCAGGGGGAAAAGCTGAAATTCCTTGAGCGCAAACGCCGTGATTTCCAGCGAAAATAGCAATCTGTAGTTGCTCAAAGCACGGGACGTGTTTTCCTTGCCAGGCGGCCGTCCAAATGGCGATATCTTCAAGTGTACCGAGTGAGCCTGCCGGTTTTGTTAGCTGTGTATTTCTGTCTTTAGCTACGTTTTCCGAAGTCACATTCTTAGAGGGGAGCTTGGCAAGTTTCTCACGGAATTGATCGAGGTCGGTGAATGGCATTGGACTGTCCTGACAGCAACGGTACGAATGAGACGTGCAGTTTAGTGAGCCGTTCCAGAAACGCAACATATACAGTCGGCATACTTTATTGTGGATGCCTTCTTTTGTATTAGTTCTTGTGAAGTGTTGAAGCAATTACGGTAATGTGGAATGATCGTTCAAAATAGAATGAATCAGTTTAATAACCTGGAGAGTAGAATTATGAAAATCGACAAAATGGAAGCCGGTGCAAAGTTTCCAGAGTTTTCCATACCACTGGTTGCTGGTGGTGAGCAAAAAATAGGAGGGTCGAACGATGACAATAGATGGCAACTCGTTGTTGTCTATCGAGGACTTCATTGTCCACTTTGCGCAAAATATTTGACCCAGCTTGAGGCGCTTGCAGGAGATTATGGTGAAGCAGGAGCAAGCGTCATTGCGATTTCAGGGGATGGAATTGAAAAGGCCACGGAGCAAGTTGCCAAGGGATCGTTGAAAATTGATATTGGGTACGGGCTTACGATTGCGCAGATGAAAGAACTAGGTCTTTATATATCTCATCCAAGGTCGCCAGCGGAAACGGATCAACCTTTCCCAGAACCGGGCCTCTTCGTCATACGTCCTGATGGGACTGTTCAGATCATCGATATCTCGAATGCACCCTTTTCCCGCCCAGATCTCAGCGCGATTCTTAGAGGTGTCGGTTTTGCGAAAGAAAAAAATTATCCAATTAGAGGTACTTTTTAGTTGCACTAAATGTGATATATTTGTTACGTATTGTTACGAAAGTGCGTTTTTGGTAATGTATGGTGAAGAAAACAATTCTTCGGTGTGATACCAGCTCTGTACGAAAAATGTAGAACGCGTAATTAGAGAATTGAATTGTTTTTGATGTCCGTGAATGTTTAGGTAAGTCATAATAACTCTGGTTTGTTGTAGATATTGGGTTGAAAATGGAGTTTAATTTTAGACCCTATTAAGGGAATTGCTTGTTTTGCAATTTGGGTTGTTCTTGGGGGCAAGATAAACCCTTCGGGGGGGCGTCAGTGTTTGATCACGTTTCTGTGAACATAGAGTTAATTTGAAAGCAATTTGAATTAATTCTGGCTTAATAGGTAAGCAAGTGAAAAAATTGTGTTTAAGTGGATGTGTGTGATTAGAAGTTTTGAGGACTGGGCATAATGCAAGAAATCAGTGCTGTACAGTCAGATGTAGAAATACGCGACGGTATAGAATGCAAAGTAAAGTGGTTCAATACAGCCAAAGGTTTTGGATTTGTTGAGCCGCTTGATGGAACAGGGGATGCCTTCGTGCATATTTCCATCCTACAAAGCAAAGGGTTGCAGGGATTGCCTGAGGGGGCGCCTATTGTCTGTGATCTGAGCGGTGGGGCACGAGGTCAGCAGGTTCAACGAATTCACGATTTGGGTCCGGCACCAGTGTTGGACCAAAGAGAAGGCGATACTGAGCTTATCGAAGGGACAGTAAAGTTTTTTAATACCGAAAAGGGGTTTGGTTTTGTGACCCCCGATGATGAAAGCCGCGATATATTTGTTCATATGAAAGCTCTTGAAAAATCGGGTCTTGGCATTCTTGAGGCAGCGCAAAGGGTCCGCTTGAACGTGACAAGCGGCGAAAAAGGTCCTTTAGCTGAGGGCGTTGAACTTCTTTAAAAAAACCAGTTTTAAGTCTTTGGCGTGAATTCCCACTTGTGAATAAACAAGCTGAGGATTTACGCCAAAAACATATCTGCACCAATGTTTAAGACTTGCCATAACACCGTCTTGCAGGCACCCTTCATATGGGTTTGAAAAAACACCTGAAAAAAGAACCAATAAAAAAATATCAGGAGATGAAAAATGGCAGACATTCTCGCAGGCGTTCGTGTGCTCGATTTTGGTCGCTATATTGCGGGACCGTATTGCACCACAATTATGGCGCAGCTCGGTGCTGAAGTCATACGGATTGAAAAACTAGACGGTAGTGAAGATCGTTTCATGACACCGGTAAGTGAGACCGGCGATGGCGGTATTCTCATGCAAATGGGAAATAGTAAAAAGGGCATGACCCTGAACCCCATGAAACCTGAAGGCCGCGAAATTATGGAGCGGTTAGTGAAATCTTGTGACGTTGTGGTTGCCAATTTACCCGTTGATACATTGGTCGCTATGGGGCTTGATTACGAGAATTTAAAAACCATAAAAGAAGATATCATCCTGACCCACCAATCTGCATTTGGAGATAGCGGGCCGTATAAAGATCGGGTCGGTTTCGATGGCATAGGGCAAGCAATGTCCGGTGCCATGTATATGTCCGGAGAGAACGGTGTGCCGCGTAAGCTCAATAGTCCTTATGTGGATTATATGACGGCCCTTACAGGCTGCATTGGAACACTGGCAGCGATTATGCACCACCGGGCAACTGGTGAAGGTCAGTTGGTTATGGGATCCTTATTTGGGTCTTCCATATTGGCATCGGCCGTAACTCTTCTTGAACAAGCCATGCTATCAGAAAATCGCGAAGGTATTGGTAATCGTGGCTATAACGGCGGACCGGCTGATACATTTCAGACGAAAGATGGTTGGGTTCTCGTTCAAAGTATTGGCCAGCCACTGTTTGAGCGATGGTGTAAGCTAATTGGAGAGAGCAACTGGCTTGAGGATCCTCGTTTTAAAACCGATCAGGATCGCGGGGATAACGGCCATATTTTATCAGAACGTATGTCCAAATGGTGCGGACAGAGAACAACGGAAGAGGCTTTGGCTGAGATGGGCGAAGTTCGCTTGCCATGCGGGCCTGTTTTGACACCAGAGCAAGTGCTGAGCGATCCTCAGCTAAAGGCAATGGGTCTTATGAAGGAAGTAGACTATCCGGGGCTCTCAAAGCCTGCGCCGGTAACCGAATTCCCAATCAAAATGTCAAAATCGAATACCTCTATTCGGCATCGTGCGCCAACATTGGGCGAGCATACAGATGAATTAATGAGTGAACTTGGCTATTCCGCAGCTGAAATCGAAGAGCTTAAATCCAAACGGGTTGTCTAACTTCTTTTAAACGGGGAGATTAGCTTCTCTCCGTTTCCTTAAGTTCGGTCCAATGACGTAAGAACCGCCAAGTCCAGTCGTTCATTTCTCTGTCATGAAGCAGCCGGCTTTGAAGTTGCGAAACTGCATCTTGGGCGCCGGGTTCGCTTAACATGTGGGATGCTTTATGGAGCCATTTTCGGTTCATGGCCTCGGTCACCTCAGGATGGAACTGAATACCATAGGCAAATTTTCCATGCCGATATGCCTGATTTGGAAAAGAGTCTCCGCTGGCAAGTAAGGTACAGTCTTTGGGCAGATCAAACCCCTCCTTATGCCATTGGTAGGCATGCAAATGCTTATCAAAATACGCAGTTCCTGCAAGTGTTGGCTCAATTTTATAGTAACCGATTTCCATCAACCCTTCTGGATGCCGCGTCACGCCTCCGCCTAGGCATTTCGCCATAATTTGGGCACCCAAACAAATTCCTAAATAAGGAATTTCTGCAGATATGGCGCGCTCAACATAGGCCGTTTCTTGCCTGATATAGTTTTCATGGTCATCGTTGGCGCTCATGGGGCCGCCAAAAATAACGGCGCCATGATGTTCTGTCGGATCTTTTGGCAAATCATGCCCTATTGCAGGAATTCGAATGTCGAGCTCATACCCGAGGCTGCGTAATACTTCGCCTACGCGACCGGGATCAGATTTGGCTTGATGTAAAATTAAAAGAATTTTCTCACGCGACATTTCGAAATTGATACCTTCAATTAGTTGGAGGGCACGATGTCCTTTGAAAGGAACTTACATGGCGCTGATGCCGCCATCAAGCACCAGCTCTGCGCCAGTCATGAACCGGGATTCGTCTGATGCAAGATATAACACACCATAGGCAATGTCATCTGGCTCACCAATATGACCAATGGGAACTTGCCGTGACAGTTTTGCTATTCCTTCTTCAGTGCCGGTTCTGGCAAACATTGATTGCAAAATTGGCGTGTTTACAAATGTTGGGTGAACGGAATTGCTGCGAATACCATTCTTTTTTCGAGCGCAATGCAAGGCGACTGATTTGCTTAAGTGACGGACACCAGATTTAGCAGAATTATAGGCTGCCATATTATGACCCGCAATAATGCCAGCGATGGACGAAATATTGACGATTGAGCCAAGACCATCGGTATCTTCCATATAAGCTATGGCGTATTTGCAACCGAGAAAGACAGAATCCAAGTCGACTGAATGCACTCTTTTCCATGTGTCAAAGTCGGTGCTTTCGACGTCTGAACCATCGCCAATGCCAGCGTTATTCACGAGAATGTTCAAGCCACCAAAGGCGGTTTTTGTCTCTGCAAGAACTTCTTGCCAGCGGGGTTCACTTGTTACGTCATGTTGCAGAGGAATGGCATTCTCGCCAATTAGTTTGGCTGTTTCTATTGCAGCTTCTTCATTGATATCTGTAACAGCAACTTTTGCGCCTTCTTTGGCTAACATAATCGAAATTGCCCGACCAAGACCGCTACCGGCCCCTGTTACCAGTGCTATTTTTCCGTTTACTCGACCCATGGGGGACTCCTCTGTTTGTTTTGGGCGCTTAAACGTGGTTTTTTTGTTGCGCCTCATATTTTTTTTATTCCTCTTCAGTGTTGTCATTGTTGAAGTCATGTCAACACACGTATAAAAGAATGTTTGAAGAAAACGTTTGTAGGATTGTTACATGGCGACCTTCTCGCAAAAATCGGTATCTGCATCATACGAATTGCCAAAATGGTTGTGGTTGTGGGCTGTCCCGCTAATCTTGATTCTCCAACTCATTATTCGCGGAATCTCTCCCGAGTTTGCGACAAATTATTTAAGCGGAGAGTTAGGAATTATAGAAAATTTTACCGTTGTAATTTTGATTCCTACAATAATGATTGCGGTATATATTTTGATGTCTAGGTCGCAATTCCCTTCTCCATGGTTGATCCTATGGTACGGGATGTTGGGTCTGGCATGTGTCTATTTCGCGGGAGAAGAGGCCAGCTGGGGACAACATTGGTTTCAGTGGGAAACTCCTAATAGTGTAAGCAGGATCAATGATCAAGGTGAGACAAACTTACATAATATCTCTTCTTGGCTCGACCAGAAACCTCGTATAATCGTTGAGATTTCAGCGCTAATTGGTGGCGTTTTTTTGCCTCTCGCTCGACGGATTAAAAGGGTCAGTTTTGCGGAAGGCAGTTGGCAGTCTTTTTTTTGGCCAAGTTGGGTTTGCTTGCCTGTCTCGTTGATAGTCGGTTTTATAAAATACCCAGATCGTTTGCTTGGATCTACGAATATTCCATACCCGTTCAATATTCGTGTCAGCGAGACCCAGGAACTATATGTCGCTATGGCATTTTTGATTTACCTAAGCTCGGTTGCTGTACGGTTGCGTCGTCAAAGTCGGGTGTCTTAGGACAATTCTGCTAGTCTGTTGGTAAAAGTGTTGTTATCAGTAGACTCTTATGGGATAGAAAGTTATATGATGTGGCAACATGTTATGGCCCATCGGTTGAGATCGAATTTGTTTAACCGCTAGGTAACACACCCAAGAGAGACTGATTATGAGCTGGACAGACGAACGTATCGAAAAACTGAAGAATCTTTGGGGTTCAGGTAAAACGGCTGCCGAAATTGCTGAAGTCCTAGGTGGCGTCACGCGAAATGCTGTCATCGGTAAAGCCAATCGGCTCGGCCTGTCCGCAAAATCTGCGACTACTGCTGCTCCTAAAGCAAAGAAAAAAGTCATTCCAGCACATAGAGCCTGCCAGTGGCCGACTGGGCATCCAGGGGATGCTGATTTTCAGTTCTGCAATGACGAGTCTGTTCCCAGCAAGCCTTATTGCTTGAAACATTGCAATATGGCGTATCAATCCCGCGATAATAACTAGAAGCGCTTGTTGGGTCAGTTTTTAATACGAGTACCCAACTTGTCTTCATCGCTTGAATATTGATATTCTAAAAATTCGCCCAACGGTTTTTCCATGACTTTCATATGGCCCGACGTCTCGCGGCGATATTGGTACCCAATTTTCTCAGCTTTTATAGCTCGGCCTTGACTGTCTTTTTCAAGGATCAACGCACCATGACGGGTAAAATCGGTATTTCCTGATTTGCGCGATCGCACCCAGCCGAGCAATTGACCTTCCCTGTCATAAGAGAAATTGTCTTTCCAATCGCGATCTGCAAACACTTGGGGGTCTGTATATTTCCCCGCGGGGTCTACATGATCAATGAACAGAAGTCGCCCGTCCTTATGGTAAGAACGCTTTTGATTTTCTGGATAGAGAAGAGTGACGAAAGAGGGCGCAGACAAATTCGCTCCATTATCTGCGAAAACAGCAATTTCAACACGATTTGAAATTATGTCGCTCCGCCCTTTGATTGGAAATTTATCATGCCAGGCAGACGTAACGGTCACCCTGCTTCCTGATTTATTTTGCGGGGTTATGCTTATTTTGTCTTCCTCGCCCTGCAAAACCACCCATTTATAGGTAACATTCTTTCCAGAAGTTTTAGCGGCTGAGTGTGCTTGGATGTCCAGAGTTTTTGTATAAGAACTGCTTCGGATAATGCGAGCGATGCTTGCAGGTGTATTGAAAAGCTGTTCGGGTAGATTTCGAGAAAAGTCATCAATTCCGGGTTTAGGTTGGCTTTCCTTTTGAACACTTAACTGAACAATAGAGGGAAAATCATCTGCTTTAAGATCATTGGCAAGCCGGATCATTTTGAGTAGATCAATATTTTCTTTTTGAAAAACGACAGGATGAGCGGCAGCGCTGAGATAATCAGCCGGGGTTTCAATCGACTTCTGACCAAGCCGGAACACCATTTGCACAGCGGCCATTAATTTACCAGATTTCGCTAGTAAATCTTTTTCTGCTGGCCTGAAAGCGGATAAAATGGTGGCTACAGCCCGCAAAAATGGTTTCTCCGACCCTGACTTACCGTCTGATAAAATCAAATACGGCGTGTTTGTCGTCAACAAATCGCTCCCGACCCCAAAATCGTTATTTGCCGGAAAAATATAGAGTTGATTGTTCATATATTGGAGAAACAGTTTTTGAGGGCCACCTGGAACAGTGTAAGCCAGCCGAGCCTGACTTCGCCAAAAAGGTTCAGATGAAATGACCGCGGATGAGTTGCCAAATGTAACGCCGCTAAAGGCAATTTTGGTATTTAAGCCGTAATCTATGTTTAAGCTGGCAGCCATTTCGCTGTAGTTAGTAAAGGAAAGTTGCGGATATAGTTTGGGCCAAAGCGTTGACTGAGCTCTGTCTCTATTGTCATAAATATCGCCGACGTTTCCGGCAGCCAGGCCTTGTTTGAATAAGTTGTTTAACTCTGTTGCCGCGGCGTCTTTCGATGATTGGACAGGGGTTGTTACTGCGTCCCGATCCTGAAACTTGAAATAGGATTTTAGCAATCTGATCCGACTGTCCCAAATCGTATTTTCAATCGTAATGAGGGCCCGTTGATCGCGAACTGGATACGCGTTTTTACGAGGTGTGGTTTTCGGCTTTGCTGCCGCTGGAGCCGTGATCAATTTTTCAGCCAGTTGCTGAAATCGCGGATCATCCCGCAATTTTGCAAGGTTTTTATCTTTATACAAGAGAGCTTGATTTGAAAAACCCAATTGGATGGCTTTCTCCAATGAGCTAAAGGCTAGATCTGTTTTATTTTGAACAGCATGTAAGGTTGCGAGAAGATAGTGGCTTTCCATGTGCCACGGATATTCTTTGGTTAGGCGCAGCAAACCCTGTTCAGCAGAGGGGAGACGCCGCATGGACAGAGCCGCAGAAACGGTCTGCAGCTGTTCGTTCAGACGAGGCATGGAGAATAAATAACCGGGATTCTGATGGACAGCGTCTTGTGTGCTCTGCGACCAGGCTAAAGGCGCAAAAAAGATCAATGCGCCAGTGGCTAGAGTGATGGCACGGGTTATCAACGTTAGCAATCGATGGATCATGAATAACCTAATATTTCAAATCGAGATCAAGTCCCAAAAGGCTACAGCCCATTCAGTTCTAGGTCCAGTTTGTTACCAAGCCAAACAGCATTATCCGTATGATCTTCTAAGTTATTACCTGTTTCGGGGTGCACTAATATATCCAAATCGCTACGATTTAGCATTAGCCAAGGGAGAAGCTTATTAAACTCCGATGGCATAAACTGCACCTGATACATGGCCATCTTATGAGGGCCAACATGCTCGTCATGCCAGCGGCCTAATTTGACCGCAAACTTCTGGCCAATTTGGTCTCGAAGATTTGAAGCGGTTTGTTTGGTCGCATCATTATAATATACATGCGCATGATAGCTCGTAATCATGGAAATCGGTTTTTTCACGGTCCGAATCTTTCCTAATACTATGTAAATACAAATACAGTCTCCTTTTCTTACATATACTATCAAAAAACTCAATCAAGTGGTTGAGCCTGATTTAGTTAAAATCTGCAAGTATTTCTCCGTATTACTGCAAGCGACTAGGTGGGACATATACTCATCCCTTGTGAGTTTACGTGCAATCAGACAGACTGACCGTCCAAAATAATAATAATATAGGAAAACACTATGGCGTTTGAGCAAATCACCTATGAAATCGCTGATAATATTCTGACAATCACTCTAAATCGTCCAGACAAACTCAATGCATTCACGCGTATCATGCAAGGTGAGCTGATAGAAGCCTTTGATATGGCGGACGAAGATGATGACGTTCGGGCTGTGATTATTACAGGGGCGGGACGTGCATTTTGCGCCGGTGCAGATCTTGGAGAAGGAAAAAATACCTTTAATTATGATGCGTTAGGTGTATCGAAGGGCAGTGAAGTCCATCGTGACGGCGGAGGACGCGTGACACTCCGTATGTTCCAATCCAAAAAACCGATCATCGGCGCTATCAACGGACCTGCCGTTGGCATTGGCGCAACAATGACATTACCCTTTGATATTCGTATCGCTGCAACATCTGCAAAAATTGGGTTTGTCTTTTCTCGCCGCGGTATTGTTCCTGAAGCTTGTAGCAGTTGGTTTTTGCCAAGGATCGTCGGGATCTCACAAGCACTTGAGTGGGTCTACTCTGGTAAAGTTTTTTCTGCGGAAGAGGCAAAAGATGGCGGACTAGTCCGATCTTTACATGAACCTGAAGATTTGCTGGAAGCCGCACGTGTGATAGCCAGAAGCTTTATAGATGAAACATCAGCCGTATCTGTGGCGCTCAGTCGTCAAATGATGTGGCGTATGTTAGGGGCTGATCATCCGATGGAGGCGCATAAAATTGATAGCCGCGGAATTTTCTACATGGGCCAAAGCCCTGACGTGGTTGAAGGCGTGCAGTCTTTCCTTGAGAAGCGGCCCGCAAAATTCTCCATGAAACCCTCAAAAGACATGCCCGTTTATTTCCCGTGGTGGCAAGAACCAGAATTTGAATAGACAAAATGTTCAGCATAAGGGAGCAAAGTCAGGCTTCCTTATGTGGGCTGGAGAGAAGTGTTTTTATTGACATTTTGCCGCAACAATTATCCATGTGATCAGGACGAATAATGCGAAGAAGCCGTAAATTATATATGCTTGGTTGGCTGCTTTTAGCTGTTGGGATCGCAGTTGGGTCTTTGATGCCTATTGATGCCGTGCCCAAAGCAGTTTCCTTGGTGAGTGACAAAATCCAGCATGCCGGCGCATATTTTTGTTTAGGCGTTTTAGGTTGGCTCGGAGCGAAAGATAGGCAAGGTGTGATTATCTTGTTCTTGCTGTCTTTTGCGCTGGGCATATCTATTGAATTTTTACAGCCTCTTACGGGGCGTCATTTCGAATGGGCGGATATGGTCGCCAATACGAGTGGCTTAATTGTTGCTGCATTTGTAGGCATATATTATATTGGCCGTAAAGCAACTAAAGGTAGAATTTAATTGTAATTTATCAATTATTAATTATATCCCAGTTTCCCCCACATGTCATTTTGTAGGAAGCTGGAACAATGAGTATAAAAGTAGACAAAAAACTGAAGATTGGCCTTGCTGGTCTTCTCGCTGTCGTCATTTTGATCGGCGGTAGTTATCTGGTAAACAGCAGCGTTAAAAATAATTTCGCAGAAAGCTTGAAGGATGCTGCTGAAGCTGCAAGTGAAAACACCGTTACGCTCACCGGATACAGCCTCAATATATTTACCGGCAACGGGAGTATAGAAATGGTCTCCCTCAACGATACTGTTGATACAGATAAAAATCTGTTTGAAATTCAAGACATAGAATTCTCGTTTGCAGCAACCAGTGTCTTATTTGGCCCCCTTCACGTTGAAGCGATTACGGCGGGCCCCGCAGGCGTTATTGGAAATATCATAGGGTCTGGTTCGCGCGTGAAAACCCTAGTTGAAACTGTCCGGGGAAAGCTTGTGGCAGGTATGCAACCCGATGAGGCGTCGCAAATTATTGTGGATAAACTTAGCTTTGGAAAAGGGGTGATGAAAATTGGCCCCGCTTTGCTTGGAAGCGCACTGGAAAAGGAAATTGATTTTCCGGCGACAAGTCTTACAGGACTTGGGGATGATACTCCTTTGACGAAAGAACGTTTGGCCGAACGGATTATCTTTGCTGTTGGTCAAAATGCATTAAACGCAACAGCGTACCGGGTACCAATCCTATAAATAGGCAAAATGCAATACAGCTATTAGGGAAGGCCATAGAAAAATTTGTGCTTTTATGCAGACTTGTCTTGCTCTCGTCACTAGAGATGACTAAATGTAGAGAAACAGCCAACAAGTAAGGTAAAAGCATGTATTCTGTGGTCTCCCTCATTAGTATGGTAATTCAGATCTTCATCTATCTGCTCGTTGCTAACGCGATTTTGAGTTGGTTAGTTGCCTTTAACGTGGTCAATACACAAAATCAGTTTGTATCGACTGTTGGGCAATTCCTCTATAAAATTACAGAACCAGTTTTGCGGCCCATCCGTCGGGTGATCCCACAATTTGGTGGAATAGATGTGTCACCTATAGCTTTGATCCTTCTTCTGATTTTCGCTCAGAATTTGATGTGGGAATATTTCGCTTGAGAATTTGACCCTTTTTAGTGTCAGTGACGCGGGCGTTAAGCTTTTTGTGCGCCTGTCGCCGGGGGCATCTGCAAACCGGGTAGACGGATTGTATGATCAAGCTGATGGCACGCGCAGGTTAAAGGTCAAGGTGACAACGGTTCCTGAAAAGGGAAAAGCAAATAAGGCTTTGCTAAAAGTCCTTTCGAAATACCTGAAAATACCGGCCCGTGATTTGGAATTGGTCGCGGGTCAAACTGATCGCAATAAAACAATCCTGATTACCGAAAATGCGGACCAGGTCGTCAGTGAGTTGAAGTCGAGGTTCGCCGAATTTAGCTAAAAAGGCCTGATTACCAATGTCTGCGAATATTATTGATGGTAAAGCATTTGCACAAAATGTTCGGTCCCGTGTGACACGCCAAGTAGAGATACTAAAAGCAAATCATGACGTAACTCCTGGGCTTGCCGTTGTGCTTGTCGGAGAAGACCCTGCTAGCCAGGTTTATGTGCGCAATAAAAACAAATCTACACGTGAAGCCGGCATGAAATCTGAAGAGATTAAACTGCCAAATACCGCATCACAATGTGAAGTTCTTGCTGTTGTTGAAAGGCTAAATGCTGATCCAACCATTCACGGAATTCTGGTGCAGCTTCCCCTGCCATCACAAGTGGATGAGACAGCGGTTATCGATGCCATTGATCCGGCGAAAGATGTTGACGGCTTCCATGTTTTGAATACAGGTCGGCAAGCTGTTGGTTTGGAGGCAATGGTGCCTTGCACGCCTCTTGGTTGCATCATGATGTTGAAGGAGCAGCACGGAGATTTGTCTGGTCTTAATGCGGTCGTGGTTGGCCGCTCGAACATTGTTGGCAAACCTATGGCAAGTTTATTGCTGAACGAGAATTGTACGGTCACGATTGCACATTCCAGAACTAAAGATCTGCCTGGGGTTTGCAGCGCAGCCGATATTTTAGTGGCGGCAGTTGGTCGCCCTGAAATGATCCGAGGCAACTGGGTGAAGCCCGGAGCTACGGTTATCGATGTTGGAATCAATCGAATTGAACTGGACAGCGGTAAAACCCGTTTGGTTGGCGATGTTTGCTTTTCTGAAGCTGTCGAAGTTGCTGGTGCCATTACACCAGTGCCCGGCGGCGTTGGCCCCATGACCATCGCCTGTCTGCTTGCGAATACAGTAACGGCGGCGTGCCGCATTGCTGGTGTCCCTGAACCCGAAATTAAGTAATCAGGATTGAAATGAGGCCATTGAAACCCGTTAATCCCAATCAATTTGTGAAATCAGCTGTTCTGGGTGCATTTACCGGGCTTGTTTTTGCTGTTGTATTTGTAGCCCTGCCAGGTGCGGCGTTGATCTTTGTGGTTGGTGTGTTGGATCTGCCTTGGGATTTAAGCTGGTTTCCAGGCATCATTCAAATTATGGGGCTGGGCTGCGTAATTGGGGCCTTATTCGCAACGTTTTTGTTTATCAAAGATCGCCATATTCCTTATGTGGAAGATGTGCAGGACTTTGAAGAAAATGGCGAAAATAATCGTTTCGATCGGTAATAGATAATAAAAAGGGGCGCTACAATCACTGTAGCGCCCCTTTTTTTTAAATTCGGCTGTTAGCCTTTTTGGCGGTGAAGTAACCGCAGGCGCAAAGCGTTTAGCTTAATAAAGCCTTCGGCGTCCCGTTGGTCGTAAACCGTATCTTCTTCAAACGTTACATGTTCCATGGAATAGAGTGAGAATTTACTCTTCCGTCCAACAACACTTACAACACCTTTATAAAGTTTCAGGCGAACGACACCGCAAACTTTCTCTTGGCTTTTGTCGATCAACGCTTGCAGCATTTCCCTCTCTGGAGAGAACCACAGACCATTGTAAATCAATTCTGCGTAGCGCGGCATGATATCGTCTTTAAGGTGCATAGCGCCGCGATCGAGAGTGATTTGTTCGATGCCGCGATGGGCTTCAAGCATGATCGTTCCGCCGGGTGTCTCGTAGATACCGCGTGACTTCATACCAACAAAACGACCTTCAACCAGATCAAGACGGCCAATGCCGTTATCACCAGCCAACTTGTTCAGGGCCGTCAGCATGTTAGCCGGGCTTAGGCGTTTGCCATCAAGGCCAATGGGATCGCCTTTTTCATATTCGATCTCAATATAAGTTGGCTCATTTGGCGCATCTTCTGGAGAAACGGTGCGGGAATAGACATACTCGCCAGCTTCTTCCCAAGGATCCTCAAGGGCTTTACCTTCTGCAGAGACATGCAGCATATTCGCATCAACAGAGAAAGGCGCTTCGCCGCGTTTGTCTTTTGGGATCGGAATTTGATGCTTTTCAGCATAATCAATCAATTTCGTCCGTGAGTTCAAATCCCATTCACGCCAAGGAGAAATAACCTTGATGTCTGGGTTTAGGGCATAATAACCCAGCTCGAACCGAACTTGATCATTCCCTTTGCCAGTTGCGCCGTGGGCTACCGCATCAGCGCCAACTTCACGAGCAATTTCGATTTGGCGCTTGGAGATGAGCGGCCGAGCAATTGCTGTGCCGAGTAGATATTGACCTTCATAAACCGCGTTTGCGCGGAACATAGGGAAGACAAAGTCGCCGACAAATTCTTCGCGAAGGTCATCAATATAGATGTCTTTGATGCCCATCATTTCCGCTTTTTGGCGGGCGGGCTCCAATTCTTCACCCTGACCTAGGTCAGCAGTAAAGGTGACAACTTCACAGTTATATGTTGTCTGCAACCATTTCAGGATAACAGATGTATCAAGGCCGCCGGAGTAGGCCAGAACAACTTTTTTGATGTCTTGAGACATGGCAAAGAACCTTTAGTGAAAAACAATATCTAAATGAATTCGAGGGGCGCAAAATAGGCGAAAAGAAACGGACCTGCAAGTGAAAGCAGTGAACTGTATTAGAACTGCGTCAATTGGTCTTTAAAACAAAGGCGAAGATGCAATATGAGTTTGCTCTCTTCGCCTGATTTAGGAGCCTAACTTAAGCCTGTTGCTTGATGACGGCTAGAGGCCCGCTCTTTTGTGCTAGCGGATTTCAGCTGGCCGCAGGCTGCCATGATATCACGGCCGCGGGGAACGCGGACTGGGGATGAGTATCCAGCGTCATTTATGATTTTTGCAAACCGATGAATGGTGTTGTTGCTGGAACAAATATAGTTGCTACCGGGCCATGGATTGAACGGGATAAGGTTCACTTTTGCCGGAATATCTTTTAGCAAACGGACAAGCTCATGGGCATCAGCTGGGGTGTCATTGATACCGTCCAACATGACATATTCAAATGTGATCCGGCGGGCATTGTTGCTTGCCGGATAGTCTTTACAGGCTTGCAAGAGTTCTTTGATTGGGTAGCGTTTATTAATTGGAACCAGAATATCGCGCACATCATCCGTGACGGCGTGCAGAGAAATAGCAAGATTTACACCCAGCTCTTCACCGCACTGGTGAATTTTCGGGACGACGCCAGATGTCGACAAAGTGATGCGGCGTTTGGACAGTGAAATTCCTTCGCCGTCCATGATGATTTTGAGAGCTTTGGCCACATTGTCATAATTGAGAAGCGGCTCACCCATTCCCATCATAACAATGTTGGAGATCATGCGGTTGCCTTTTGGGCTTGGCCATTCATTGATGGTGTCGCGTGCCACAAGCATTTGAGAAACAATTTCGCCTGGCGTCAAATTGCGAACGAGCTTCATTGTTCCCGTATGGCAAAAACTGCAAGTTAATGTACAGCCGACTTGACTTGAGACACAAAGAGCGCCGCGATCTTCTTCTGGAATATGAACTGATTCGACTTCTTGCCCATCTTCAAACTTCACTAGCCACTTGCGGGTGCCGTCGGTCGACTCTTGTAAACTGGTGATCTCTGGGCGGGCAACAGTGAATTTTTCCGGCAGGCGGGAGCGCATTTCTTTTGAGATAGATGTCATGTCGCCAAAGTCGCTGGCGCCGCGATGGTAAAGCCAATGGAATAGCTGTTTAGCCCGCATTTTAGCTGACTTTTCAGCCTCTCCCTCGGCAATGAGCGCATCGGCAATTTCCGAGCGCGACAGGCCGACGAGGTTTTTACGAATGGCTAAAAGGTCGGGCTGCCGGTCAACAGCCTCAACATCCGGAATTAAATATTCCATGGGTCAAATATACTTCTATCAAATTGGTGCGGGCGCATGTCGCCAGCAGTTGTCTTTAGCGAGCTTTGGCTAAAATCTTAATTGCAGCTTTTTCTAATCTGCTTATGCGCCGCTGTAAAGCCTTGCAATGAATAGCTGTCAGTTGTGAGCGTGCCGCGAGACGAAGTGCCTTTGACGAGGAGCTTAGATCCACCGCGCATTGCTTTGATTAGCTTTGCATCGCTTTCGCCCTCAGGAATCCAGGCAACATCATTGTCTGTTGCAAGTTTGAACTTCCGTTTCCCAATAGCTATTTCGACGGTAGAGTTATTTTTGTAAGTGTAGCCGGTTACGTGGCTCACTTCTTCGGTCGAGCGAGATTTCGGTCTGTACGTGACCATCAAATAAATATCGCCGCGTTTGACGTTTTTTGGCAAAGATCTTGTAGGGCGTGACAGCATGTAGCACACTTTTTGTCCGCTCTCGACCCATGCGTATGCACCCCAGTCTTTGTAGGTTCCAAGAGAACGCGGGTCTCCTTTTGCAGCAGATGCGATGTTTGCTGAAAAACAGAACGCCCCAATAAGGGACGCAGCTATAAATTTAAACACGGTTTGCTTTTTCATGGGCTTAGAGTACCGCTCTTTCGTTTCATTTTCTAGTGATGTTGCCAAGGCAACTCAATTGTACATTTAGGGCGCAAAATTAACCGAAATCCCGGGACGTCCGGTTTCTCGGTTTTCCTTGCACATGGGCGGGTTGCTGAACGGCCTTTCCAAGCTCGCCTGTTGGGCGTTCTGCAAACCTGCCATGGGTTACAATCCTGTCATACATGACGATTGCGCCAGCGGTTGCAACATTTAAACAGAAATTTGTCGGAATTTTGATGAAGTAATCACATTTTTCCTGCATGGCAGATGACAATGAGCCCCGTTCTCGCCCCAGAATATATGCCGCGCTTAAAGGGTGGAAGAAGCTTGGTAGGTCTTCTGCCTCGTCCAGCAACTCTACGCCAACTATTTTACACAGGCGAGGAAGTTGCATATCCTCGATGCTATCAAAATCATACCAAGGGATGCTTTTCGGCGCTACGCTCGTGTCGGATCTTGCTTTTCGGACAGAAGGTTCGGCGCCCACAGTGAAAACAAAACTGGCACCAAACGCGTGCGCTGTTCTGAATAGATTTCCGGCATTCATGGGTTTGCTAACCCCTTCGATGCCAATCCCAAAATAGCCTCTACTCGACATAAATTTATTAACTCCAAACGAAACTTTCGGATATGCTAGCGCGAATCAGTACCTAATTTTTAAGTTCAGGACTATCCCTATGATAAAGCAATTTGCAAATAATTCCAGCCGGCCTCCTTTGCAGGTAAATGTGACGCGCGGAACAATGGTCGAAAGTCGCCATATGATCCATGGGGTTATTACGGATGCTTCTGGCAAAATTGTGAAACAATGGGGTGATATTGAAAGTCCTGTCTATTTACGTTCTGCCATTAAACCCATCCAGGCGCTGCCACTTGTTGAAAGTGGTGCGGCAGATGCCTTCAATGTGACTGAAAAAGAACTGTCTTTAGCGTGCGCCTCTCATACGGGCGAAGATTTGCATGTTGAAGCGGTCAAGGGCTGGCTTAAGCGCATCGGTCTCTCCATTGATGATCTGGAATGCGGAAGCCATTGGCCAAGCTACGCGCCGGCAGAAAGGGCCTTGGCAGCAAAAGGCCTTGAGCCAACGACGGCCCATAATAATTGTTCAGGAAAGCATTCAGGATTTTTGGCGACTTCCGTTCATTTGGGGGAGGATCACCGGGGATATATTCACATTGACCACCCAGTTCAGCAGCGGATTGTTAAAATCTTAGAAGATTTCACCGAACTGGACTTGAGCAGAGCTCCCATGGGGATCGATGGCTGCTCCATCCCCACAATAGGGATACCCCTTTTAAACTCAGCCATGGCGATTGCCAAATTCGCTGATCCTGAAAAACTTGCCTTAGACCGGGCAGCTGCTTGCCGAAGAATACAAGAAGCAATTGCGGCTGAACCTGACATGATTGCAGGGTCCGATCGCCTTTGTAGCGCAATGAACAGATCAGCCAAGGGAGAGGTCATTGCGAAAGTTGGCGCAGAAGGCGTCTACCTTGCCGCCCTTCCAACATTGGGACTTGGCATTGCTCTTAAAACCGCAGATGGAACCACACGCGGCGTTGAAGTGGCGCTTGGTGGCATATTGGAAAGTCTCGGAATTATGAGTGACGAAATGCACCGGGAAATGGATGAGTTTATTTTACCGACTTTGGTAAACCGGAACGAGATCGAAGTTGGTCGTTTGTCCTTGTCAGAAGAAATTTCCTAACTGTTTCTTGAATATCCAAATTGACGCGGGCGCTGCTTCCGCGCTAGCGTATGTGCAGCGCAACAAATAAGCCTGATCTCAAGGCAAAATAAAAAGAATGGGAAAAGAATGAAAGCATTAGTTTGTAAAGAGTTTGGTGAGCCTGATATCCTTGTTATGGAAGATGTAGCAGAGCCAACAGTTACCGCTGGAACGGTAAAAATTGAAGTTCATTCCGTCGGATTGAACTTCCCTGATACCTTGATGATTGCTGGTAAATATCAAATGAAGCCGCCTTTCCCGTTTTCCCCAGGTATGGAAAGTTCAGGCATAATTACTGAAGTTGGTGAGGGCGTTGAAGGTCTTGCTGTTGGTGACCGGGTCATGGCAAATCATGGTGTCGGTGGGTTCGCTGAGTATGTTGTTGCACCTGCTGATGGGACATACAAAATCCCAGACAACATGCCTTACGATCAAGCTGCTGGATTTCCGGTAACTTATGGCACGACGTATCATGCCCTTGTTGACCGCGGCGACCTGAAAAAAGGCGAAGTGTTGTTGGTTCACGGCGCCGCTGGCGGTGTTGGCCTTAACGCTGTTGAACTTGGTAAAGCTTTGGGTGCGACTGTCATCGGAACTGTTGGCTCAGACGAAAAGATGGACATCGTTCGTAAGTATGGCGCTGATCATGTGATCAACTATTCCACCGAGAGCATTAAAGACCGGGTGAAAGAATTAACAGGCGGCAAAGGTGCTGACGTGATTTATGACCCTGTTGGTGGTGATGCGTTTGATCAATCTATGCGGTGCATCAACTGGGAAGGGCGCCTGCTTGTTATTGGATTTGCATCTGGACGTATTGCGCAAATGCCAACAAATCTGGCGCTGTTAAAAGGCTGCTCGGTTATTGGTGTGTTCTGGGGCGAGTTTGCCCGGCGGACACCTGAAAAGAACCGCGCAAACTTTAACGCTATGTTGGATATGGTTAAAAAAGGCGATATTAATCCTCATGTTTCAACGCATTTCCCGTTGGAGCAAGGCGCAGACGCTATGAAAGCACTGCTGTCTAGAAAAACCACTGGTAAAGTTATTATCACGGTAAAGGATTAACTTGTGACGAGGGGGAAAGCAGAACGGGATAAAGCCGTATCGGCGCAGTATGAAGATTTTCCATACCCTCCTCGTAACCCAGAAGATGAACGGGACCGCCTGATTACAGGCAGTCCCAGTCATCTGGATGAATTAAACCACTATATTTTCGCGGGTAAACGAGATTTCTCAAAACCATTTCGGGCGTTAGTTGCCGGGGGCGGTACGGGAGATGCGCTAATTATGTTGGCGCAACAACTGGCTGATCGTGGGCAAGCCGGGCATGTAACCTATCTGGATATGTCAAACGCGAGCCGAGCCGTTGCTGAAGCGCGGGCCGGTGCGCGCGGTCTTAACAACATTGAGTTTCACACGGGATCGCTCCTTGATCTTCCTGCCATGGATCTTGAGCCGTTTGATTACATTGATTGCTGCGGCGTACTTCATCACTTGGAAAGCCCAGAAGACGGTCTTGCGGCGCTGGAAGCTGTATTGTCAGATGATGGCGGCATGGGGTTGATGGTTTATGCGACCCTCGGCCGAACTGGTGTTTATCACGCCCAAAAAGCTCTGCAGATGCTGGTTGGAGATGATCCGCAAAAGAAGCAGGTTCCGTTAGCTAAAACATTCATAAAAGATTTGCCATCGACCAACTGGCTCACGCGAAATCCGTTTGTGGGAGACCATAAAATGGGTGAAGATGCACCGTTTTTTGATTTATTGCTGCATCCGCGAGATAAAAGCTATCTTGTTCCTGAAATAGACGACCTTCTGTCCAGCTCTGACTTGTCTCTCGTGTCATTTTTGGAGCCTGTCAAATATGATCCAACAGTTTTCTTGAAAGATAAAGAGCTCATTAAACGGGCTCGGAAATTGTCGGATTTGGACAGAGCATCGCTCGCTGAAAACATAACGGGAAGCCTCAAAACTCATTTATTTTATGTTCGGAAAACCCAACAAGAGGCTGCGATTGCCAAAATTGGCCCAGAGATGATTCCCATATTGAAAGACGGTAATCCCGCAGAGGCATTGGCTTCGGCATTTAAGGGGAAGAAAAAATTCACGATCACATTTGACAGTGAAAAAATTGAATTTGATCTCCCAAATCGTATTTCAGAGATTGTAGCATTGTGTGATGGGCAGACGTCTCTTGGTGAAATTCAGAAAAAATTGGGGCTGAATTGGGAAGGAATGCGATCTGCGTTCGGACCAATTTTTAAACTGTTGAACGGCTGGAACATTCTTTGGCTTAAAAAACAGTTTCAAAAATAGGCTTTATCTCCAGTTATTGTGCACCTGCGAAGAAAAATAACCTGATTCAGTACTATTTGGTATAAATTGGGTTCCCTTACGGCAATAATCTGACTATCATCTCTGCGAAATTCATGTCGAACCAGATTGGTCGGGGCAACCCTTTGAGCAACTGATGCACCTTTATCGGGTTGACGGCATACCTTTACGTAACAGGCAAGGTAGGAGTCATTAATAATGGCAAAAAAAAATTATTCAGATGCGAGTAGCGCCCTAGAAGGGTTGCTCTTTGATGGTATGACCATCGCTGCAGGTGGCTTTGGTCTCTGCGGAATTCCAGAAAACTTAATCGCTGCAATTCGAGATTCTGGTGTTAAGGATCTGACCGTTTATTCAAATAACGCCGGCGTTGATGAATTCGGTTTGGGTGTTTTGCTCCAAACTAAACAGGTCAAGAAGATGGTTTCTTCTTATGTTGGCGAGAATGCAGAATTTATGCGCCAATATTTGTCAGGTGAGCTGGAACTTGAATTTAATCCTCAAGGAACATTGGCGGAGCGCATGCGCGCTGGCGGCGCTGGTATTCCAGGGTTTTACACAAAAACCGGCGTCGGCACCCTTGTTGCAGAAGGCAAGGAAGAAAAAGATTTCGATGGTGAAACCTACATCATGGAACGGGGCATTGTTGCTGACCTTTCTATTGTTAAAGCATGGAAAAGCGACGAGCACGGAAATCTGATATACCGGAAAACAGCTCGTAACTTTAACCCACTCGCTGCAACCTGCGGCAAGGTTACAGTTGCTGAAGTTGAGGAAATTGTCCCGCTCGGATCTCTTAATCCAGATAATATCCACACACCAAGCATTTATGTTCAGCGATTTGTTCAAGGTGAACATGAGAAACGCATCGAACAACGTACAATTCGTGAAGCCTGATAGGAGAGAAACATATGCCTTGGGATCGTAATCAAATGGCAGCACGCGCTGCTCAAGAACTTGAAGACGGAACATATGTAAATCTCGGTATCGGGATTCCAACACTTGTATCCAACTATATTCCGGAAGGTGTCGATGTGACACTTCAGTCGGAAAACGGCATGCTCGGTATGGGACCGTTCCCAACTGAAGATGAAATCGACGCTGACTTGATTAATGCGGGTAAGCAAACCATTACAGAGCTTGACCGCACGAGTTATTTTAACTCAGCCGATAGCTTTGCAATGATCCGTGGCGGTCATATTGCACTCTCTATTCTGGGTGCCATGGAAGTCTCTGAAACGGGTGATCTTGCGAACTGGATGATCCCTGGCCGATTGGTTAAGGGCATGGGCGGCGCAATGGATTTGGTTGCAGGCGTTAAACGTGTTGTCATCATTATGGATCACACCAATAAAGCCGGCGAGACAAAGCTTCTGAAGGCTTGCACCTTGCCCCTCACTGGCAAAGCGGTTGTTGATCGTGTCATTTCTAACCTTGGTGTATTTGATATTGTCGAAGGCGGTTTGAAGGTTGTTGAGCTTGCAGACGGAGTCACCATGGATGAAGTTCGGGAAAAAACGGACGCGACACTTGTCGAATAAAGTTTGATCCATTGAAAATTTAGGGGCGCTCAGAAATGGGCGCCCTTTTTCATGCTTTTTTGGGCACAGCTATCGCTGGCGCAGGGCTGCATTGCAAAGATAAAGTTAGGGGATTGTAAGCCTGCGAACTAAAATACACTAATGTCTTCAATAAGAACTTTGCTTCGGCCCGTTACAGAGGCCCCTGCGGCAATGCAAGCCGCTCTCATGATGGTTATCGGTTGTGTGTTCCTTGCGGTATTAAGTGGCCTAATTCGCCATCTTTCCGACAGTGGTATGCATGTTATGGAAATTGTCTTCCTGCGAAATGTCGCGGGATTGATTGTTTTGCTCCCTTGGTTTTTGAAAAATGGTCCAAGTGCCATGAAAACCGGCCGACCGGGCCTTTATATGGTTCGGGCGTTTTTCGGTTTTATTTCAATGGTCTCGTGGTTTATTGCCGTAACGACTATCCCACTTGCTGAGGCCGTGGCCATTAACTTTACGGCGCCAATTTTTGGAACGTTACTTGCCATCTTTATCTTAAAAGAAGTGGTCCGTTTGCGGCGCTGGATGGCGATTTTGATCGGATTTGCCGGTGCTATGGTTATTTTGCGCCCCGGGACCATTGAAATGAGCGTCGGAACCTATATGGCGCTATTTTCTGCAGCGACTATGGCCTGTTCCATCACTTGCGTTAAAATGTTGTCGCGTACGGAAAGCACTCCGGCCATGGTGGCATGGGTGCAGATTATTATCATTCCCATGTCAATTGTGCCGGCATTGTTCGTCTGGGTAACGCCGACGTTTGAGCAACTCCTTATCGTTGCTGCCATGGGGTTGAGTGCAACCATGGGGCATCTATTCTTTACGCGAGCTTATTCTCTCGCTGATGCGACATTTGTCATGCCATTTGATTTCTCGCGGTTAGTTTTTGCCGCCATCATTGGCTATATTTTCTTTGCGCAAGAACCGGATGTCTACGTCTGGATCGGAGCGGCGATCATCTTCACCTCTTCCGTTTATATCGCCATGCGGGAAGCAAAAATAAACAAGAAAGAAGCCGCGACTAAAGCCGCCTAGAAAACGCCACTGAAACTTAGAGGTTAAGCGAGATATGCTGAACAGCACTTTCAAGACATTGCGATCACAAAGTTTTTGGGACGAAGTCCCTAACAACGTGAAAGGCGCCTGTTGGATGCTGCTCGGCTCAGTTTGCTTTTCCGTTATGAGCGTTGGGGTGAAATATGTGGGGGCAGGTCTTGATAGTTTCGAGATTGGATTTTTGCGTGCTTTTCTAGGGCTTTTGGCGATCATCCCATTTGTTTTATATCGCGGTGTTGGCACGCTTCGGACAAGCATTTTTAAAATGCATTTCTTCCGGTCCTGCGTCGGGATCACGGCAATGTTGGCCACCTTTTACACCATTACACACATGCCCTTGGCTGACGCAACAGCGCTGACCTTTACCCGGCCCCTTTTTCTAATTGTTCTGGCTTTCTTGTTCTTAGGGGAGGTTATCCGTTGGCGTCGCGGGCTCGCAACATTGGTTGGTTTTGTGGGTGTAGTGATCATGGTGCAGGCAAATGCCGAAGTGGGATTTGCAACAGCAGTTGGCCTGTTCGCAGCCTTCATGGTGGCTTGCGTTTCGGTGCTCATCAAAAAACTCACAAAGACCGAACACCCAACCACAATTATGTTCTATTTTGGCTTAATTGGATCAGTGATCGCCTTTATTCCAGCCAGTCAGGTTTGGACAACACCAACTTGGCAAGAATTACTTGTTCTGGGCGGAACATCTATTGTTGGCACTGGCGGTAATTTTTGCATGATCCGGGCGTTTGGAATTGGCGAGGCCACCGCAGTCTCCCCCTTTGACTACACCCGTCTGATCTTTGCCGGTATTTTGGCCTATTTCATCTTTAATGAAGTCCCAACCATGGGAATGATCATTGGCGCTGTTATCATTGTCGCCTCCAGCATCTATATTATGCAGCGGGAAGCGCGGGTTAATGCCCGCAACAAGGCGAGCGAAGCGGTGTCACGCGACGCCTAATGCCCGCCCGTGATGACGCAAGTGGTCTTCCATGAAGGTTGCCATTAAATAATAGCTGTGATCATACCCATCCTGCCGCCGAACCGTAACGGCTTGCCCAGCACTTTTGCAGGCTTGTTCAAACAATTCGGGTTTGAGTTGATCTTTCAAAAAAGGATCGGCTAAGCCTTGATCAATAAGAATTTCACCGGCAAATGAGTTGCCTGATTTGACGAGTTCGGTTGCATCATACTGTTGCCAGTTTTCAGCATTTTCGCCAAGATATCCGCTAAATATTTTTTGACCCCACTCACATTGTGTTGGGGCGCAAATGGGTGCGAATGCGGAGACTGATTTGTAAGCGCCTGGATTTCTAAGGGCAATTGTAAGGGCCCCGTGACCTCCCATGGAATGTCCAAATATTCCGGCGTTTGCTGTGTCGATATTGAAGTTATCGCCAATGAGTGTGGGAAGTTCACTCACCACATAATCATACATTTTGTAGGAGCCAGACCATGGGGCTTCGGTTGCATTTAGATAAAATCCTGCACCGGACCCAAAATCATAGGCGTCGTTCTCGCCCGGATAATCCGTTCCGCGAGGGCTGGTGTCCGGGCAGACAATAGCAATACCGAGGTCTTCTGCGATCCGCTGAAAGCCGCCTTTGGTGGTGACGTTGTCCTGGGTACAGGTCAATCCAGATAAATAGTAAAGAACAGGCACCGGTTCAGTTTTTGAGCGGCTTGGCATAAATACGCTAAGCTCCATCGCTGTCGATGTCACTTCTGATGCGTGGCTGTACACGCCCTGTGTGCCGCCAAATGATTTTTGTGCGGCGATTGTTTCAAGCGTCATATTCTGTGCCTGCCTTTAATTATTAGTAGATAACGACAGAGCGAATACTTTCGCCGCTATGCATTAAATCAAAACCTTTATTAATGTCCGCAAGAGGCATTGTATGGGTGATCAGATCATCAATATTGATCTTGCCATCCATGTACCAGTCGACAATTTTTGGAACATCTGTCCGGCCTTTAGCACCGCCAAATGCAGACCCGCGCCAGACACGGCCGGTAACCAATTGAAACGGACGGGTAGAGATTTCTTGGCCCGCACCAGCGACACCAATAATTGTACTCTCGCCCCAGCCTTTATGACAGCATTCCAAGGCCTGCCGCATGGTGGTCGTGCTGCCGATACATTCAAACGAATGATCCGCGCCGCCATCACTTATGTCCACAAGGTAGGGGACAAGGTCGCCTTCAAGTTCTGAGGGATTAACGAAATGGGTCATGCCAAATTTTTCAGCAAGTTCTTTGCGATCATTATTCAGATCAACGCCAATAATTTTGTTCGCGCCAACCATTCGGGCACCTTGCACCACGTTCAGGCCAATACCGCCCAAACCAAAGACAATCACATTGTCACCGGGTTGAACTTTCGCTGTGTTAATAACTGCGCCAACACCTGTAGTGACGCCGCACCCAATGTAACAAACCTTGTCAAAAGGGGCATCTTCACGAATTTTGGCGAGGGCGATTTCCGGTAAAACCGTGTAATTTGAAAAGGTGGAGCAGCCCATATAATGGTATATCGGATCGCCATCGATTGAGAAACGAGACGTACCATCTGGCATCAAGCCTTGACCTTGGGTTTCGCGAATAGCTTGGCAAAGATTGGTCCGGCCAGATGTGCAGTAACTACATTGTCGGCATTCTGGTGTGTATAGGGGAATAACATGATCCCCTTTTTTGACTGACGTGACGCCGGGACCAATATCTACAACGATGCCTGCACCTTCATGGCCTAAAATTGCGGGAAAAATTCCTTCTGGATCGTCACCTGTTCGCGTGAACTCATCCGTATGACAAATACCAGTGGCTTTAATTTCCACCAGAACTTCACCGGCGCGAGGTCCTTGAAGTTGAACTGTCTCAATGCTGAGAGGGGCACCGGCTTTAAAGGCAACCGCAGCTTTTGTATCCATAAGTGATCTTCCCTGTGTTTTAGGCTTTGGTAAATATTAGCTGAAAAGAGGGGGCGAGGGAACGGCCAAGCGACACATTCTATTTAGATAATGCGTCTTCTTTTTCTTTTTCCAAGAATTCCCGGGCTTTTTCCCTGTGAGGCTCAGTAATATATTTTTTAACTGTTGCCGTTGCCGCCAATAAAACACTGGCATCATCGGTAAATCCAAGACCAACAATAAAGTCAGGGATAACATCTGCGGGCATGATGAAATAGGCAAGGGCGCCAAATAGAATGGCCTTTACAAAGGCGGGGCTTTTCCCGTCCATGGCACAGTAAAAACTGGCTGTGACGTCTTCTGAAAAAGGAATTTTACCAAGGTTGCTTCGCAACTTTTGACCAAATTCGCGCATGACAAGTCGTTTGTCATTTTGCATCTTTTCCGCATCAAACGCGGTGGTATCTTCTTCATCATGTTCCATAAACTTGTATATGACCCTCTTTTAATCGGTTTGCAACAGCACAGACTTTTCTTTTACCGGGCTGCGGTGTATTGAAGGGGCATCAAAATAACAAAACAAGTTTTAAAAACTGGAGACAGAAATGGATATTAGCGGTAAAGCAGCCATTGTAACAGGCGGTGCATCTGGTCTTGGCGCAGCAACAGCGCGCGCACTTGCAAATGCAGGCGCAAAGGTTGCGATTTTCGATATGAACGAAGATCTTGCAAAAACTGTCGCCGCTGAAATTGGCGGTGTTGCGGTTTCAGTAAATGTTTCTGATGATGCGTCCGTAGATGCGGCATTCGCATCTGCCCGCGCCGCACATGGTGTCTCTAGAATTTTGGTGAACTGCGCCGGTATTGGCCCAGCTGCTAAAACTGTTTCCAGCAAGGGTATGCATGCGCTTGATAAGTTCGAACAAGTGATCAATGTCAATCTGATCGGCACGTTTAACTGCATTCGCCGGGCAGCCTTTGACATGGTCAACGATGAGCCTTTAGAGGGCGGAGAGCGCGGTATTTGTATTAATACAGCTTCTGTTGCCGCCTATGACGGTCAAATTGGCCAAGCTGCCTATGCGGCATCAAAAGGCGGCATCGTCGGTATGACTTTGCCCATCGCCCGTGACCTATCCAACGTTGGTGTTCGGGTTATGACAATTGCGCCGGGTTTGTTTAAAACACCGTTGTTGCTTGGATTGCCGCAAGACGTACAGGATAGCCTCGGGGCAACTGTTCCTTTCCCTAGCCGTTTGGGTGAGCCTTCAGAGTATGCCAGCCTTGTGCAGCATATCTGCGAAAACCAAATGCTAAATGGCGAAGTGATCCGCCTTGACGGCGCTATTCGTATGGCCCCGCGCTAGACACATGATTTGGGTGGCTCTTAGGAGCTGCCCACTTTATCCATGAAGGCAGCAAGACTGAAGTCTTTCTCGCTGATACCGTCCGCATCATGGGTGCAAAGGGTGACATCAACCCGGTTATAGACATTAAACCATTCTGGATGATGATCCATTTTTTCAGCTTTCATGGCAACGCGGGTCATAAAGGCGAAGGCCTGATTGAACGTTTTGAACTTGAACGTTTTTTGGATTGCTTCTTTGCCGTCTGCAAGCTGCCATCCCTCCAATGTGTTCAGATGTTCTGCGACTTCTTCCAACGTCATTTTTTTCGTCATTCCTTAAGCGCCTCCCTCTGCTATAGTTGATATATGTGATTTACAATAATTCTGTCTAGTGGTGAATAGGTTATTATGATTAATGTCTTATTTGTCTGCATGGGGAATATTTGCCGCTCCCCAACGGCGGAAATAATCTTTCTGGGTCAAGTGAGGGATGCTGGGCTGGAAACTGAAATATCCATTGATAGTGCAGGAACCGGTGGCTGGCACGAGGGAAACCCGCCAGACGAGCGGGCCATAAGCCTTGGTAACGTGATGGGTTTTGATATGAGCGACTTACGGGCCCGTCAAATTCAAAAAGCGGATTTCAGCAAGTTTGATTACATCCTTGCAATGGATAATAGTAACCTATACGACCTGAGGGAAATGAGGCCCGACAGCTTTCAAGGTCATCTGTCGTTACTGCTGGATTTTGGGGATGGGGAGACCCGTGAGGTGCCCGATCCCTATTATGGCGACCGATCAGATTATGACCGAGTGTTCGAACTGGTGGAACCTGCAGCAAAAGGCCTTTTGATGCATATCAAAAGCAAATACAAAATCTAAATTTCAGGCGATAAAAAATGAGCAAAGTTAGTGAAGACAGCCGTAACTGGTGGCATGAAGAAACCGAAGGCATTGCCTTTACCCATGCGCTGGATATGGAGCTTTTACACGAAGAGCAGAGCAAATTCCAAAAAATCGGCATCTATAATCACGAGACCTTTGGTCGGATTTTAACGCTTGATGATTTGGTGCAAGCCTCCGAAGCTGATGAGTTTATGTACCATGAGATGGCTGTGCATGTGCCGCTTCTTGGCCGTAAATGGGATGATGTGAGTGTCCTGATTGTGGGCGGCGGCGATGGCGGTATCCTTCGGGAAGTCCTTGTCCATGATTTTGTAACCCGCGCGGTTATGGTGGAAATTGACGAACGGGTTGTTGAGCTTTCCAAAGAATATTTGAAAATCAATGGCGACTATGATGATCCGCGGGCAGAGCTTATCATTGGAGATGCTGCCGACTACATGAAGAATGCGCGGGCAACCGGGGACAAGTTCGATCTGATCATTCTTGATTTAAGTGAGCCCGTAGGACCATCTGCGTCCGTGTTTACCAAAGAGTTTTGTGAAGATTTTTCCAATTGTATTACGGAGCGGGGCGTTGTTCTGGACAGCGATAGCATCTTTGTTGGCAAAGATCGCGCCTATTTTTTACAAGAACTTTGCGGCGATAAAGATCAAAACCTAGTGAGCATCATGCAAGAGAAACAGCTGTTGCCATCTGTGGCAGGCTACCGCTCAATCGTGCAGCTTTACCCAGCGGCAGAGTTCGGTTTCTTTTTATATAGCCGTGATGGGCATGATTATTCGCAGCCGGTCAAATCTCATACTGGGCGTCATTACAATGCAGAATTGCACACAGCCTCTTTTGCGCTGCCAACATGGTGGCGAACAAATTTGGGGTTCTAGACCGGATCAGGGGATGCGTTTGGGGTCTCTAAATCAAAGATGATTTCTTCTTCATAATGCGGGCCGGTTCGCCCTAAAATGCTCGAAAATAATGTGAATTGATCCACAGGGAATTGCCGAGTTTTGAAGAGTGAATATTCTGTTAGATATTCACGAACGCGGGTGTAGGGCGATTTTTGAACACGAGCCAAAGTGATATGTGGCCTGAAACGGCGGTCTTCGAAAGTGACACCTGAACTTGATAAGGTTTGGGTGATTTTCTGGTGGAGATGTTGTAGGGCTGGGGCGTTTGCAATGCCAGCCCACAAAAGTCTAGGCCGTTTGTCATTCCCATAAACGCCCACACCTTCGATTTGTAGGTCAAACGATGGGGCGCTAATTCTTCCAAGTGAAAGAGCGATATCAGGCATATCCGAGGCATCAATTTCGCCAAGGAATGCGAGCGTTATATGGGCGTTTTCCGGCTGCGACCATCTCGCATCCGGAACACCAAATTGCAACGCGCCAATTTGCTGCTTTATATCTTCTGGAAGATCAATTGCAACAAACAGGCGCATGGTCATTTGTCCTTATGGGCAAGGATATGGATGAAGATTGTGTATGTCTTCTATAGATTTAAGGATGTCGTCTGAGAGTTCAATGTCTATGCTGGAAATATTTGATTTCAACTGATCCAGATTTGTTGCGCCGATAATGTTCGCGGTAACAAAGCGCCGCGAATTCACATATGACAGCGCCATTTGGGCGGGATCTAGTTCATGCTCGTTGGCGAGTGCAACATATTTTTCAGTCAACGTATGGGCGATTTCGGTGTTGTAGCGGACAAATCGAGTGAAATTTGCAAAACGCGATCCTTCTGGCATTTTTCCGCCGAGGTATTTACCGCTGAGCATCCCCATACCAAGTGGCGAATAGGCAAGCAGGCCACATTTTTCGCGAATAGAGACTTCGGCAAGGCCAACTTCATAAGAGCGGTTGAGCAAGCTGTACGGATTTTGAATTGTCGCAATGCGCGGTAAATCGTATTTTTCCGCCAATTGCAGATACTGCATTGCACCCCATGCGCTCTCATTGGAAAGCCCGATATGACGGATCTTCCCGCCTTTAACAAGTTCGCCCAAGGCCTGCAACGTTTCCAAAAGACTAACCGTGTCTTCATCTTCTACGTGATTGTAGCCAAGTTTCCCAAAATAGTTGGTGGACCGTTCAGGCCAATGAAGTTGATACAGGTCGATGTAATCTGTTTTTAATCGCTTTAAACTGCCATCAACAGCGGCGTTCAAGTGACGGCCGTGTAGGCGGGAGATTTCGCCGTTTCCTCTGAAATAGGTATTGTCGGATTTTCCAACGGCTTTCGTTGCGAGGATAATTTTATCGCGGTCATCTCGGCCTGCAAGCCAGGTTCCAATATACTCCTCAGTCCTTCCCGCTGTTTCTTCCTTGGGCGGGACAGGATACATTTCCGCAGTGTCGATAAAATTGACACCTTGATCTAGCGCGTAATCCAGTTGGGCATGTGCCTCGCTCTCTGTGTTTTGTTCGCCCCAGGTCATGGAGCCAAGGCAGATAACGCTCACGTCAAGATCAGTGAGGCCCAGTTTTCTAAATTTCATACTGTATTTTCCTGAGAATTTTTGAGGGAAAGACCCTGTTGGATTTTGTTATTTTTGATCGATAAATGACATCAAATGCGGGACCATTTTTTCAACAATGATGGCAACCCCGTCGCTGTTTGGGTGAATGGCATCTGCCTGATTAAGTTTTGCCATGGCCGCGACCCCATCTAGAAAGAAGGGGTAGAATGCAACGCCGTGCTTTTCAGCCATGTCCGGAAATATTTGGTCAAATTCCTGTTGATAATCAGGACCCATATTCGGCGGAGCCCGCATTCCCGTTAAAAAGACAGGAATGTTTTTCTGTAGAATTTTGCTGATAATCGCGTCGAGGTTTTTACGGGTAATCGATGGTTCAATACCCCGCAAGGCATCATTGGCACCAAGTTCCAAAAGGACAAAATCTGCGCCGTTGGCAAGCGCCCAATCCAGACGCTGCAGGCCGCCGGTAGTGGTATCGCCCGATACTCCCGCATTCTCAACCTTGATGGCAAGTCCCTTCGCAGCAAGGGCCCGTTCCAGTTGCACTGGAAATGCATCTGCCTGCGGCAAGCCATAACCCGCGGTTAAACTGTCACCAAAAGCGACTATTTTTCGTGTTTCTGTTGCTGAAACAGAAGTAATGACGAAAAAAGTGAGCAAGAACATACCAATAGAGTTGAAAAGAGAGGTATATTTGCCATATGCCATAAGAACTGAATTTTGCTGCTGCATTGGATTTACCTGTGACCTCATCGCCAATCATTACACTTGATAACATATATCTTACACTTAAGTCGGATGCCGGCCCTGTCAATATCTTACGTGGTATAGACTTGAACGTATCAGAAGGTGAGACTGTTGGAATTGTTGGTCCGTCAGGATCAGGCAAGTCTACGCTAATGTCAATCATGGCCGGACTTGAAAAGCCAAGCAAGGGATCGGTGACCATCTGTGATACGCCCTTTTCTGGCAAAGATGAAGATGATATGGCCCGGTTTCGGCGCGATAATATCGGTATTGTTTTTCAATCTTTTCATCTTGTCCCCACAATGACAGCCATTGAAAATGTCGCTATTCCGCTTGAACTTGCGGGACGGGCGGACGCTTTTGAAATTGCAGAGCAGAAACTAATTGCTGTGGGTCTTGGTGCACGAGCAACTCATTACCCAACCCAGTTATCGGGCGGAGAGCAACAACGGGTGGCACTTGCCCGTGCGGTTGCAACTCAGCCTCGGATTCTGCTGGCGGATGAGCCAACGGGCAATTTGGACGGGGCTACTGGTGAGCTAATCATCAACCAACTGTTTGATCTGCATGATGGCCACAATACGACGATGATTTTGATCACTCACGATGAAGGATTAGCCGCAAGATGTGACCGGACCATTCGAATTGAAGACGGAAAGATTGCAGTCCCACAAGACGAAGTAGAGGCTATGGCGCTCGAAGGATCCCAAACATGAGCGGTAATAACGGCGAAAGTTTGGGCCTTGCCATTAAATACGCGCGCCGGGAATTACGAGGTGGTCTGAAAGGGTTTCGCATATTTATTGCGTGTCTAATTCTGGGTGTTGCAGCGATTGCGGGGGTTGGCACACTATCAAGTTCCATTAATGAAGGTTTGCGCGCCAACGGGCGGGTTATTTTGGGTGGCGATATTGACGTCCGCCTAACAGCTCGCGCGGCCTCCAGTTCTGAATATTCCTGGCTTGAGGGCAAAGGCGATATAAGCTCCATGCAGGTGCTTCGGGCCATGGTGCTTGCCAACGAAAGCGGTGAGAGATTACTAAGCGAGCTTAAAGCTGTCGATAATGCTTATCCCCTGTTTGGACAAGTAAGTTTGAACCTGAAAGATGAGAGAAAAAGCCAAGACGTCCCAACTAACCTTGATCAAAAAGACGGTGTTTATGGTGCCCTCGTTGAAGAATTATTGCTGGACCGCCTAAATGTAAAACTGGGTTCCACATTGACGATTGGGACACTCGCCCTCGAAATTCGGGGCGTTATAGCGACTGAGCCTGACAAAGCCAGTCAGGGAATGGCGCTGGGCCCTCGGGTGATTATTTCAACGAAAGCTCTCAATGAAACCGGGTTGATACAGCCGGGAAGTCTCTTGCGGTATCATTATCGATTGAAGCTAAATGAAGGCCTTTCCACAGATGATTTTCGGGATGTGGCCAAGCTTGAGCAGGCCGAAGCGGGTTGGCGGATCACTGATGCGTCTAACGGTGCGCCGGGCATTAAGCGGTTCGTTGAACGGGTTGCCATGTTCCTCACCCTCGTTGGGTTGACGGCTTTGGTTGTGGGCGGTGTTGGCGTTGGTAATGCAGTCCGTGCGTACCTGGATGGCAAAACAGAAACCATCGCAACTCTTAAATGCCTTGGCGCGACCAGTAGCCTTATCTTCCGTATTCATTACATTCAGGTGATGGTGCTTGCTTTCGTCGGGTCCCTTATTGGTTTGGTTCTGGGTTTTGGCGGTGCGATCCTTGCGTCGCAATTTTTGGCTCAAGCATTGCCAGTCCCTGCGGTTGTTAGTTTCCAAGCAGGACCGCTGGTCTTGGCATCGGCATACGGTTTGTTGACGGCAACATTATTCGCAATTTGGCCATTGGCATCTGCCCGCGAGACATCAGCCGCAACATTGTTTCGGGATATTGTCGGACAAAAGAAATGGCCGCGCCCCTTTTATTTAGGCGTCATTGCGCTGACATTCGCTTTATTGGTCGGTCTTGCAATTGTTACCGTTGAAGAACAGGCTTTTGCCATTGTCTTTGTGGTGGCTGCCAGCGCTGTATTTGTTGTGCTTTATGGCGTGGGTATTTTGGTTCAATGGTTAGCGAGGCGCGCGCCGAAAACCTCTATCCCAACGTTACGCTTGGCGCTCGCCAATTTACATCGGCCCGGTACCGCAACGGCCAGTGTGGTTCTTTCTATGGGATTGGGTCTGACGCTATTTGTGACAGTGGCCTTGATCGAAGGAAACCTTCGGGAGCAAGTTCAAGATCAACTTCCAGAAAATGCACCGGCTTTTTTCTTTATTGATATTCAAAACACACAACTTGATGAGTTTGTAAAAGCCGCCGAAAGTGTGGAAGGCGTCAGTGATGTGAACCATGTGCCAAACCTTCGGGGCCGCATTATCAGCGTCAATGAAGTGCCTGCCGCCAAGGTGAAAGTCGCAAGTGACGTGAAATGGGTCCTTCGCGGTGATCGTGGGCTGACTTATGCGCAAGAGATTCCGGTGAATGCAACAGTGGTTGCCGGCGAATGGTGGCCAGCAGACTACACGGGTGAGCCGCTGATTAGCATGTCAGAAGATGCTGCCGTTGGCATGAATATCGGTATTGGTGACAAGCTTACAGTGAATGTCATGGGCCGCGAAATTACAGCAAAAATCGCCAACTTACGAAGAGTGGATTGGAGTACACTTGCTATCAATTTCGTGATTGTTTTTGATCACAACACCCTTGCGGCTGCACCGCACAGTCATTTGGCGACTGCGAAAGCCCCAGATCAGTCAGAGGCTGATTTGTTCCGTGCCATTACTGGAAAATTCCCAAACATTTCGGTCGTTCGCATGAAAGAAGCCTTACAAGCGGTGGCTAAAATCCTGGAGCAGTTGTCATCCGCTGTCACAGCAACGGCTTCTGTGACATTGGTTTCTGGTATTCTTGTGCTTGCAGGTGCATTTGCCGCCGGTCATAGAAAACGCGTTTACGACTCTGTTATTTTGAAAGTTCTTGGGGCTACACGGCGCGATATTTTTAAAATATTCCTGCTTGAATACGCATTGCTTGGACTTGTGACGTCGCTAATTGCGGCAAGTGCTGGCTGGTTGGGTGCCTATATGGTCATCACCGAAGTATTGGAAGCCAAATGGACGAATTTGCCGCTGACTGTCATTGGAACGGTGGTTATCAGCGTTGGAGTGACGATCTTATTCGGACTATTTGGGTCATGGCGGGCGCTGGGTGAGAAGCCTGCACCCATCCTGAGGTCCGAATAGTGTTGATTTTGCTTGAAATTTCTCAACTTTAGCCCAATATCTAGTTTAAATTTATTACGAACGGGACGAAACACATGGCAACAGATTATTCACGGCTAAATCCTGCCGCATCGCGTACGATGGATCAGGCGGCGCTTGATGAAGGCCTTCGCACTCACATGCTGAAGGTTTATAACTACATGGCGTCCGGTTTGGCGTTGAGTGGTGCTGCTGCAGCGTTCACGGCATCAAATGAGACACTGTATAATGCAGTCTTTGGAACACCCTTGCAGTGGGTTGTAATGTTATCGCCGCTGGCGATGTTGTTCGTTATGTCGCGCGGTAGTGCACAAACAGCGAAAATTGTTTATTGGGCAATGGTGACAACTCTTGGTGTCTCTATCGCTTATATTTTTCAAGTCTATACGGCTGAAAGTGTTGTCAGGGTCTTCTTTATTACGGCCGCAACCTTTGGGTCAGCTAGTTTGTATGGCTACGTGACGAAGCGTGATCTCACGGGTATGGGCTCATTCATGATGATGGGCTTGTTCGGGATCATTATCGCATCTGTGGTGAATATCTTCCTTGAATCTTCCATGCTGCATTTCGTGGTCTCAATCTTGGGTGTGTTGATCTTTACAGGTCTTACAGCGTTTGATACGCAGCGGATCAAGTCAGAATACTATCAAGGTCACAATACTGAAGTTCTTGAAAAAGGCGCGATTATGGGTGCAGTTTCTCTGTATCTGAACTTCCTCAATATGTTCCTGATGTTGCTCAGCCTGCTTGGCAACCGCGACTAAATTCTTAAACATCGATTATGTAAAAAGCCCGGCCATTGCGCCGGGCTTTTTATTGGAAAAATTGGGTTTCAAATTTAACTTGGCACGCTTGCGCAACCTGCTAAACTAGTTGGAGAGCAAACATAATATTTATTCGAAAGCAGCCAATTTATGCGTATTCTCATTGCTATGATGAAACACGAAACCAATACTTTTTCACCTATTCCAGCAGATTGGAAAAGATATGAAGATTGGGGTGTTCATTTTGGCGAAGATGCAAGGGCTGCCTACGAAGGCACAGCAATGCCCATGGGTGCGTATATTGAGCTCGCCAAATCAATCGGCGCTGACATCGTAACTCCAGTTGCGGCAGAAGCCATGCCCTCCGGTTTGGTCACTGCGGATGCCTATAACAGATTATCAGACGCGATTTTGGACGAAGTTCGAAACGGTGTTGATGCTGTTATGCTCGATCTACACGGGGCAATGGTTTCCGAGACCACTCCAGACGGAGAGGGCACGCTGTTAGAGCGTATTCGGGAAATTGACCCAGACTTGCCTATTGCGGTTACGTTGGATTTACATTGTAATCTTACCGATAAAATGGCCAGCAATTGTACGACACTGATCGGCTATAAAACATATCCGCATGTTGATATGTATGAGGTCGGCCTTCAAATTGGCCAATCTCTGATCGATAGCCTGGCCGGTAAAATAAACCCTGTAATGTCTTGGGGAAACGTTCCCGTGTTGAGCCAAACATTGTGTCAGGGAACCGATGACGAACCCATGGCAACACTGATCCGCATGTGCTGCGAAGCAGAGCAGGAGCCGGGTGTCATAGCCGCAACGGCCTTTGGCGGATTTGCCCTCGCCGACATTAAGCAGTCTGGAAATTCTGTTATTGTGGTGACTGACGGGGATAAGAAAAAAGCAGACGAAGTGAGAGATCGCATTCTTGCCAAAGCTTGGGAGCTGCGGGAAGATTTTATTTATAAACACACCCCACTTGAAGAGCGGGTGGCCGAGGCCAAAGCCATCACCGATGGTCCGGTTATTTTGCTTGATCACGCTGACAACTGTGGGTCAGGGGCAACGCAGGATGTGATGACTGTCATTGCTGAAATCCTACGTCAAGGTTTGGAAGATGTGGCTGTTGGTGCTGTTTGGGATCCGGCAGCCGTAGATCAAATGCAGAAAGCGGGCATTGGCAATCAAATCACCTTAAAGCTTGGCGGTAAGACAGATATGCCCAGCATTGGTGAGGTGGGAGAGCCACTGGAGATCACAGGAACCGTTAAGGCACTGACGAACGGTGAATGGACCGTCCGCGGCCCAATGTATACAGGCGTGAATGTCTTCATGGGACCAACCGCCGTTTTGGATACGGGAAATATGGAAATCGTGATCGTCTCCAACCATCATGAACCCTGGGATCAGGGCGTATTTACATCGGTTGGAATACAGCCTGAATATAAAAAATACCTCGTGCTTAAAAGTCGTATTCATTACCGCGCTGGTTTTGCCAAACTTGCTAAGGCGACGTTGACGCTAGATGGTAAGGGCGTGACCACATCAGATAACAATCTGCTAGAATACAAAAATATCCGCCGCCCGATTTACCCATTGGACCTGATTAACGAGGCATAATCCATGCAAGATCTCTATGGCAACAAAATCACGACACATTCAGCAAAAACCGTTGATGCTATTAACCGATTTTCAAGCAGCTTAATCGGTTTCGGTGTGGATTTTGGCGTCATATTTGAAGCCTCAGATGAAGATCCAGATTGCGCGGTAGCCGCTGCTCTGGGAGGATTGCTCGGGCTGTTTGTAGAAACGCCCGACCGATTAGAGCTTGCTGATAAATATTTTGACCGAGCCAAAAAATCCATGAGAAGTGCGACAGAGCGCGAGCAGGTTTTTGTGCGCGCTTTACTTGCCAACTGGGAGCAAGACCTCAAGACATCACTGTCATGCCATCGGGAACTTGCTGAAAAATATCCTCAAGATTTATTATCAGCAAAAATTGGGCAAACTCATTATTTCAATATGGGTGATGACGAAGGTATGTTGTGGCTTGCTGATCAGGTCATCGATGCGCACCGCGATACGGCGTATGCCCATGGAATGCGAGCCTTTGGCCTAGAGCAAATGAGCCGTCTCGCTGAGGCCGAAGAAGAAGGCCGCAGGGCTACCGAAATGCAACTTTGCGAGCCGTGGGCGCATCATGCCGTTGCCCATGTGATGATTACCCAAGGGCGGCATGATGAAGGCATCAAATGGATGAACGGTCTCTCTGATCAATGGGCGGGCTGTAATTCTTTCATGTATACCCACAATTGGTGGCACTTGGCATTGTTCCATCTGGAGCGGGAAGAGTTTTCTCTAGCTCTTGATCTTTATGACGCCCGTATTTGGGGCCGAGATAAAACCTACAGTCAGGATCAGGTTAACGCGATTTCCATTTTGTGGCGCTTTGAAATTGCCGGTGTGGATGTTGGTGATCGGTGGGAGGATGTGGCAGATTTTGTTGCGGCTCGAACGTTCGTAAACGATCAGCCGTTTATCGATATGCATTATGTTTTTGCACTTGCAAGATCTGATAGAAAAGACGCATTGGCAGCATTGCTATCAGACATGCAGAGAATGGCCATAGAATCTCCAACCTTGACCCGGTCAGCATGGAAAGATGTTGCTATACCTGCGGCACACGCATTCGCAGCTTATGCCAAAGGTGATTTCCTCAGCTGCACCAAACTACTAGAACCGGCCCGTAAAAAATTACAGTCCATAGGTGGTAGTCACGCGCAACGTGATTTGTTTGAGCAGGTTTGGATACAAAGTTTGTTGCAGACCAAGGAATATGGCTCCGCGATTACACTTATTCAGGAACGGTTGGATTTCCGGAAACCTGTTCAGTCTGATCTATCTTTGATGCAGATGGCCAAAAGTGCTGCTCTAACTGCTTAATCGACTGATTGTAGGCGCTTTTTATCAAATACCTTAAGCACTTGTTCCAATTCTTGACCGCGTTTCAAAGTGAGACCAGTGTGATTGAGGACTGAATATGCCCCTTGTTTATTTGCAAGGCGGGGTTCTTTGTAAATTCGATAAACAGGTTTATCAGTAGTTCTATGGAAGATAGCAAAGCTGCAGGTGGTTTTAGTTTGCCCAATGGCGTAATCGCGCCATTCTGACTTGGCGACCATTTGACCGTAGACTTGTAGAATTTGACCTAGTTCTTTTCTGTTGAAGAACACGGGTGGTGGAGTTTTAGGCGCGTTTATGCTCCGCCCTGACTGGCTTAACAGATGATTGCTTAGCTCAACAACTTCGCTCATTGGCCGATCCACTTCTTAATAATTTATTTTCTCGCAAATGCACGAATACGTCAAGTATTGTGATACCAATGGATCGCGAACCCTCTATATATGGGGGGAGTGGGATTATTAAATAGGCGGGAGCTTGGTGATGGACAAAATATCAAAAACGGACGCAGAATGGAAAGCGCAGCTGAGCCCTGAGCAATATAAGGTAACGCGAAAAAAAGGAACTGAGCGGGCGTTTAGCGGACAGTACGACAGTAATAAAAAGCAGGGTGTTTATAACTGCATTTGCTGCGGCGAGTCTTTGTTCGGATCGGATACCAAATTTGATTCAGGAACCGGCTGGCCGAGCTTTTTTAAGCCGCTTAACGATCAAACAGTTGGCGAAGTTTCCGACAGAAGTTTCTTTATGCGGCGAACCGAAGTTATTTGTAATCGGTGTGATGCACATTTGGGGCATGTGTTCCCAGATGGCCCAGCCCCCACTGGTCTCAGATATTGTCTAAATTCAGCGTCGCTTGATTTCACTGAGAAAGATCAGGATTAAGACGGTTTGTGAAGGCCGTTTTCCATCATTTTCTTAGAATAATGGCAGGCCGCGAAATGATCCGGTGCCACTTCTCTGAGTGTCGGCGTTTCGCGCTTGCAGCGATCATCAACCATGGGGCACCGGTCCCGGAAGGCGCAACCACTCCGTTTTTCAGTTTGACCTGTGACCGAACCACTTAACTGAATTCGTTTGCGCTTTTTACCGGCCGCTGGTTTTGGAACGGCGTCAAGCAGGATACCAGTGTAGGGATGAGCCGGGGAGGCAAACAGATCTTCGGTTCGTCCTTTTTCCACGATAGATCCCAAATACATAACAGCGACTTCATCGCACAAGTATTCCACAACAGCCAAATCATGACTGATGAACATATAGGTGACACCAAAGCTGTCTTGCAAATCCCGTAAAAGGTTGAGAACTTGAGCCTGTACAGATACGTCAAGGGCTGAGACTGGCTCGTCTGCCACAATCAGTTTTGGTTTGGTGATCAATGCTCGTGCGATGGCTATGCGCTGACGCTGTCCGCCTGAAAACTCGTGGGGGTATTTGTCAACATCTGTTGGCTTAAGCCCCACAGATGAGAGCACTTCTGCTACGCGTTCTGTTTTCTCATGCGACGGTAATTTGCCAAGAGCCGCCAGCGGTTCAGCGACAATTCGGCCCACTGTGTGATGAGGATCGAGCGAGCCATAGGGGTCTTGAAACACCATTTGAAAATGCTGGCGCAAGGGGCGCAATTCATTGAAGGTTTTACCAACAACTTCTTCGCCCAAGATTTGAACGGAGCCTGAATCTGTGGGCTCTAACGCCATAACGTTGCGGGCTAAAGTGGATTTGCCGCAGCCACTTTCACCGACAATACCAAAGCTCTTACCCTCTTTGATCTCAAAGCTAACGCCGTTCAGGGCATAAACGAATTTTGGGTCAGCAAACAAGCTCTCTTTTGGCAGCGGATAATGCCTGACCAATTTAGAGACTTTCAGGACAGTTTTGCTCATTTGTATAACCCTTCGCCGCGGCCATTGATGGCTTGATCAATATGGTGGCAGGTGACTTTATGTCCCGCTTCGACAGTGGAAATTGATGGCGCCGTAGTTCCGCACTCGTCCGTTGCAAGGGGGCAGCGATCGGTGAACGTGCAACCGACGGGTAAATTTATTAAATCTGGAACTGTGCCTGGAATTGTTGTGAGGCGACCGTTACGCCCCATGCCGAGTTTTGGCATGGCAGCGAATAAGCCTTGTGTATAGGGGTGAGCCAAATTACCGAATATCTGGTCTGTTGGGCCACTTTCGACAACCGCTCCGCCGTACATCACAGCAACCTTTTCAGTGTTTTCCGCAATAACCCCTAAATCGTGGGAAATGAGGATCAGCGCCATGCCTTCTTCATTGACTAGATTTTGAATAAGTTCCAGGATTTGATCCTGAATGGTGACATCCAATGCAGTTGTTGGCTCATCGGCAATCAATATGTCTGGAGAGCAAGAAAGAGCGAGGGCAATCATGACCCGTTGTCGCTGGCCACCAGAGAGCTGATGCGGATAGTTATGAACACGCTCCGATGGGTTTGGAATTCCAACCCGCTCCATCAATCCAATTGTTTCTTTAAACGCCTCGGATTTGCTCAACCCTCGATGAAGGCGCAAGGGCTCCATAATTTGGCGGCCCACAGTATGAACCGGGTTCAACGACGTCATGGGTTCTTGAAAAATCATGGCCATTCGATTACCGCGAATTTTGCACATTTCTTTTTCAGATTTTAGCAGCAAATCTTCCCCTTGCAGGGCGATGACGCCTTCAGTTGTTCCATTGTCAGGAAGTAATCCCATAAGGGCGAGGGCGGTCATTGATTTACCGCAGCCACTTTCGCCAACAATTCCTAGGGTTTCGCCCTTCTCAAGGGTAATGTTCAAACCCCGAACCGCACGGGCAGGACCCATTGCAGTTGAGAGAGATACATCGAGGTTTTCTACATCCAGCAATGCCATTTTAACGTTTCCTGCTCAGTCGAGGATCAAGGACATCACGCAGACCGTCCCCCAATAGGTTGAGGCCAAATACGGCAAGGGCAATAGCACCACCGGGATAGACAGCTTGCATAGGTTGGAAGAACATCAGTGTTTGCGCTTCATTGAGCATTCTGCCCCACGATGGATGCGGAGGCTGAGTTCCCAATCCAAGGTATGAGAGAGCAGCTTCGGCCAAAATTGCGATGGCAAACTGGATGGTCGCCTGAACAATCAAGATCGACAGAATATTGGGAAGGATATGTTCTATGGTAATGCGGAATTTGCCTTTTCCAGAAGCTCTCGCCGCCATGACATATTCGCGGGTCCAGATGGCGTTGGCTGATCCGCGGGTTAGGCGGGCAAAAACAGGCACGTTATAAATGCCAATGGCGATAATGGAATTTACGCCGCCAGGGCCCAATATTGCGGTGATCATGATGGCAGACAAAATCGCTGGAAATGCGAAGGAGAAATCACTGAAACGCATTATCAGCTCTTCGGTCCAGCCACGTCGGGCAGAAGCCAGAAGGCCAAGGCCAACACCAGCAAATAACCCAATAGAGACAGCGACAACACCAACCGTGATGGAGTTTTGCGTCCCAGACATTAGTAGGGATAGGATATCACGGCCAAACTGATCAGTTCCAAGCCAATGCTGCGCAGAGACTGGTAAGAACCGAGTGGCTATGGAAATATCATAGACTTCACCGGGCGTCCAAAACACTGATATGACGGCACAAAGAAGCAAAAACGCTGTGATTGAGCCGCCAACCATAAAGCTTCTGCTGCGCAGGCAAAGGGCGAAGAATGATTGTGAAGACGAACTACTCATATATCGTGGGCCTTCAAACGCGGGTCAATGACCGCATAAAGAATATCGACAATAAAGTTGGTAACCACAACCATGGCTGCCAACATAAGGACAACATTTTCAACAACAATAGTGTCCCGATTGTTAATGGCTTTGAGAACGGTTGAGCCAAGTCCTGGCATGTGGAAGACATTCTCAACAATAACGGTTCCTGCCAGCAAATTTGCAAATTGCAAACCCATGACTGTGATCACAGGGATCATGGAATTTCGCAACACATGAAGCCAAAGCGTAGAGCGTTGACTAAGCCCTTTCGCGCGGGCGGTTCTTACGAAATCTTCTCGGAAAACTTCAAGTACCGAAGACCGGGTGATTCTTGCAAGGATCGCCCCTTGGACTGTTGCAAGTGCAACAGCAGGTAAGATTAAGGCTTTTATACAAACCCAAAAACCTTCGTCCCAACCGGGAAAGCCGCCCGCAGGAAACCAACGCAAATTAACTGCAAAATATAAGATTAAGAGAACCGCAAGCCAGAAATTTGGAATAGAAATTCCCAATTGGCTAATACCCATAAGCGAAATGTCGCTGGCCTTATTGTGATTTGCTGCCGCGTATAATCCAACGACAAGGGCGAGAGATACGCTCAAAATCATAGACAAAATTGCCAGCGGCACGGTGATTTTCAAAGCGCCTTCCACAAGCTCCCAAACAGGAACTTTATAGGCATAACTATTGCCCAGATCACCTTGCAATATGCCAAATATCCAGTCAAAATAACGCTCAAGCGCAGGGCGATCCAACCCCAGCTCTGTGGTCAGTAGCGCAATCGCTTCGTCAGTTGCCTCAACCCCTAGAATAACTAGTGCCGGGTCCCCTGGCAGAATTTCCATCACGATAAAAATAACAATTGACGCGCCAAATAATGTCGCAAGAAGTGTCATGAACCGTTTTGCGAAAAATACACTCATATCGCTGTCAGATTACCCCAGTTGGATCCCATTTTTGGGATTGTTGTTTTATTATTCTGTGTTTTTTTGTGGCCCTACATTATTCGGACAATTGTTTGTAGTCAATCATTCTCATTGGATTAATTAACAGTTCCAACCGCCCGGTGTGGTGCGTATATTAGGAGCTCTTAGAGATTTAAGCAAATATGGATACAGGTCGCAATTTTATTTTTCTTGATGAAATCTGCGCGCTGACATAGTTTCCTCATATGATACGTCCCTCTCACAGATATGGTCTTGTAAGTTTACGCGTGAAAAGCGCCGCTATTGCTGCATTGCTTGCTATATTTCTTAATCTGTTGGTGCCCATTACTCATGGTTTGATCGCGTCAGCAGAAGCATCAGAAGTTCTGGAGATTTGCACTCAAAACGGTGTTGAATTGGTTCGGGTGCAGGGTGATGGGGTCAATTTCACAGCGGAGGGCAAAGCCTGTCCTGCCTGTGCGGACTGCCCGCTTTGTTGGTTTGGTAAAGAAAACCAAGCCTTTGTGCTGGACGCCGTAACAGATCCGTTGAATTTGCAGGTTCTTCGGGCCGAACCGCTTGAAGATATTGCCGTTCTAGCAGCCAGTCGATTGCTGTGGCAAAGGCCCGCAACCCGAGCGCCGCCGCTTACCTAAACATTTCAAGAAGTTAGAATATAGGATTAATCCGCCTTGTTTGGAGGGGTTGATCTCATTTTAAAATCCGGTTTCGGCCGGTGATGTTTACGGTGAAAATATGAACAAATTTTTTGCATATGCTGTTGCAGGCCTCGTTTTGTTTGGGGTTGTTGTCGCGGGTTTTGTGATTTCGGACGCCATGTTCGGATCAAATTCTAAAAATCGATCTGGCACTATTGTTGGTGCGCCGCAAATTGGCGGTGAATTTACCCTCACAAACAATAAGGGTCAGGTGGTGACGGAAAAGGACTTTAAGGGAAAACTGATGTTGGTTTTCTTTGGATATACTTTTTGTCCTGATGTTTGCCCGACAGAAATGAATGTATTTGTAAATGTTGTCCAAGGTCTTGGAGACGCGGCAAAAGAAATTGTGCCGGTTTTTATTACGGTTGATCCTAAAAGAGATACCGTTGAAGTCATGGATGAATTTGTTCAGGCTTTCGATCCGTCTATTGTCGGGCTTACGGGAACAGAAGCCCAGATTAACGGCGTGAAGAAAGCTTTCCGAGCTTATGGTCAGACTGTGAATGAAAAGGATGATCCCGAGTTTTATTTGGTGGATCATACGTCATTCACCTACCTGATGGACAAAGACGGAACTCTATCTACGGTATTCTCCTATGGAACATCACCTGAAGAAATCATCGAAAAAATTAAAGACGTCCTTTAAGTGAAAGATATGAAGATGATTAAATTTACACAGAAAATTGTGGTTTCGGCTCTCGTTGGTTTTTGTCTATTGGGCACGGGCATATCCAGTGTCTCTGCAGATAGCCAAGGCCTGCACAAGAAAATCATGGTTGATGACGCTTGGGCGCGGGCGCGTGGTGCGACTGCAAAAATTGCAGGTGCCTTCATGACATTAAGTAATATGTCAGGCCATGATGATCGGTTGGTTTCAGCCAGTTCTGATATTGCCAAGCGGGTTGAAATCCACACCACAAAAATGGTTGAGGGCGTGATGAAGATGACGCAACTCAAAGAAGGTATTGCCATAAAAGCGGGTGAAAAGATTATGATGAAACCTGGTGGGTATCACGTCATGTTCTTGGGCTTGAGTGCGGCACTACCTGAAGGAACAACTTTTCCGGTGACTTTGTCATTTGAAAAAGCAGGCGACGTGGATGTCACTGTATCGGTGAAAAAAGCGGGCGCTATGGGCAGCATGTCGCACGGTAAAACTAAGATGAAGCACGACTAAGTGATCTTTGAATGATCCTGAAAATTAAGAAGGGGAGGCAACGTGCCTCCCTTTTTTTTAGAACTGAGCAGTTGCCATAACAGCGAGTTCGCCATTGGGGCCCTTCGCCCATACTTCACAGCGCGTATCGTCAATTTTTTTCCCGCAAATAGTGAAGCTGGCCGTGTCAAAAATCGGGCTGGAGTTCCTGAACTCGAATTTTTTGAGGCTCTTGCCACCCATATTATCAATGGCAAGTTTCATGAGCAGGGTTCCGATTAATGGGCCATGTACGATCAAACCCGGATATCCTTCAACGTCTGTAACGTAATCTCTATCATAATGAATACGATGGCCGTTATAGGTTAGCGCTGAATAGCGGAACAACATGACCGGGTCGGGTTTTATGACTTCTTCCCACACAGCGTCACTTGGCGCTTGCGCCGGTTGCGTCGCCGCCGCGTTTGGATTTGCTGCCTCTCGGTAAACAATGTCATGTTCTTCATGGATATAGCGGCCACCATCGCCAAAGAGATCATGTTCTACTGTTACGAATACCAAATTCCCAGTCCGACCCGCTTTTTCGGCCACGGACTTAACGGTTGATATTTTTTCGATGGCGTCACCGGCCTTAATCGGTCGGTCAAACGTCAATCGTCCGCCGGCCCACATGCGGCGCGGAAGATCCACAGGGGGCAGAAAACTGCCTTTATAACTATGGCCGTCTTCGGCAAGGTTTGATTGTTTGTCTGTTGACAGGAAATACATCCAGTGCCCACCTGCGGGAACAAACGATGAGGCGGGTGCATCTTGATCTAACAAAGCGGCAAATCCGTCTAGTGATTGTTGATGGATAACTTCGCTTCGTTTTTCGCTATTGCCGATCCAGTCGGCTAGATTTTTATTATTTTTTGTCATTTCTACCGATTGCTGTATTTTCAAAGGAATGCAAGCATAGAAGAGTTGAAGTGGATCGTAAATGATACACATGATTTTAAGCTATTAGAAGGCAGCATGACCATTTACAAATTGCCCCCTCTCGATTTATCTGGCGTGTCCAACGTTGAAGATGCCGCCAAATTGATTTTTGAAGAAAGCGCTGCGCATCTGCATGTGAATTACGATCGCTTTCATGCAAATCAGGATGACGCTGCATTGATGCAAATTCGCATCGGTATGCGCCGCAGCCGGGTGGCGCTGAAGCTCTTTCAGGGGATCATTCCTGCAGCGACACGAAAGAAGTTCAGTCGCGAATTTAAGCATTTCGGAAAACTGTTTGGGGCAGCTCGAGATATGGATGTCCTTTTGCGTGGTATGCTGAAGGCTGACTGCGGGCATCCAAAATGGCAGGGCGAATATGATCTGCTTCGCCACCATGCAGAAATTAAACGCGATGCCGAATATAAAAAAATTCAGACTGAAATCGCAGGAGTGAGATTTTCGGAACTGATCCAAGATTTCGGCGACTGGGTAAAAAGCGACTGGCATCCAAGTTTGGATGAGGTTTCCAAAATATCCCTTGCCGAAGATGTATCTGTCTTTGTTTTACGGGCATTGGATGACGGGAAGACCAAGTTGATTTTGAAAAGCGCTTCACTTGAAGAGAGTTCAGCGAAGGAGCTGCACAAAATTCGAAAATTCGTGAAAACGGCTCGTTATTATCTGCGCTTTTTCGCGTCTTTAATGACGAAGGAAAGTGTTGATGAAGGTTATGCCTTGTTGGTGAAATTGCAAGATGATTTGGGGCACGTAAATGACATGAAGGACGGTCTTCAGCAAATATGTAAGTTGTGTGCTGAAGTGCCCTCAAAGCATTTGGCGGGCTCTTTACATCTTTGTGCTGAGATGATCGAAAATTCGGCGAGCGAAGTTGAAGACAGTCTGCGAAATTACCGACTAAATTACGCCAAATATATGGACATTGATTTGGACACTTCAGATTTTCGTTAAGGTCGGTACGGTAAAAGTATCATCCACAGAATACTTTGTTTTTCTGACTTCTTATATTGCGATAATCCAATATTCATACCGGTTTGACCCAAATCAGGCTCCTTTTTATAGGTTCCGAAAATTTTATCCCAGATCGATAAGTTAAACCCAAAATTGCGATTAAATTCGGGACGCTCGATAGAGTGGTGAACGCGGTGCATGTCCGGTGTCACAATAAGCATCCGAAGGGCGCGATCTATGGGCGCGGGTAGGGACGCATTTGCATGATTGAACATTGCCATGGTGCTCAAAATTATTTCAAACAAAATGACGGCGATGACAGGGGGCCCGAGCAAAGCAACGACACCCAGTTTAATCCCCATGGAAAGACAAATTTCAACGGGATGGAAACGAGCGCCTGTGGTTACATCATAATCCAAATCAGCGTGATGCATTTTATGCAGCCGCCAAAAAATTGGAACATGGTGAAAAAGAACATGTTGCCCATAAATGACGAGATCTTGGAGAACGATGGCGATTATCACTGATGCCCAGATTGGCAAAGAAACGATGTTCAGCAATCCCCAGCCATTTTCCGTAGCAAGGGCTGCGAGGCCCACCGCTAATATTGGAAATAATAGTCTCAAAATGAAGGAATTGATGAAAGTGAGCCCCAGATTATTTGCCCATCGCCAAGTTTTGGAGATGAGCAACGGGCGCCTTGGACGCAATATCTCCCATAGGCCCACAGAAATTAGCGCTGTGAAAAAGAAAAACATACGGATAGTGGGTTCGTTCTTTAAAATAAATTCCATCATGAAATATACTATATAGATTTTGCAGCCGCACCGGAATCAACTATTTGTGCGCAGGGAAAAGGATTGGGTGCCTCGTGAATTATTTAGAAAATGGTAACAGTGATTGCCAGACGAAAATGATCCTCGCACATGGGGCTGGAGCAGCCATGGACAGTCCCTTTATGGATTATTATGCCGAGAATTTGGGATCGGCTAATTGTCATGTGATCCGGTTTGAATTTCCCTATATGCAAATCAGACGGGAACAAGGTGGTCGCCGGCCACCTGATCGGCAGCCTAAATTATTGGATTGTTGGCGGCAGGTTATTGCAGATTTTGGTCCCGCTGAGAATTTGATTATCGGGGGAAAATCCATGGGCGGTCGTATGGCATCTCGCATCGCGGATGAATGTGCTGTGGGTGCCTTGGTGTGTCTTGGGTATCCATTTTATGCGGCGGGGAAACAGGATAAGCCAAGAACGGATCATCTGATTGATATCAAAACACCCACGCTTATTGTTCAGGGGGATAGAGATACAATGGGGAACCGTGCGGCCGTCTCCTCGTATGAGTTATCACCAGCGATCAAGTTAAATTGGATGGTGGATGGAGATCATAGCTTTAAGCCGCGAAAATCATCTGGTTTAACGGAAGAGGGAAATTGGGCCGCAGGTTGCGCCGCAGTAAAGGCGTTTATCCACCGTTGACAAAGTGGCGGGTTAGTTTTGCAAAGTTAGGATCTGGGCTTGTCCTGAACCAATATCACCGGCGTGACTAATTTTCTGGGCAAGGCATTGGAAAATAGGGAAGGCACGTTTGTAATCTTCGTCTCGTCCACCAGCGATGATTTCAATTTCACCGCTATTGGGGGGAAGATCAGCACCATAAACCGGAGCATCCAACCATCTAGCGCCCTTGCTGCGCGCAAGAGTTGCGTACCGATTTGTATCTACAATCGACGTTTGTCCCATATCAATTATCAGAGTGCCGGCGGCCAATTGCTCCATCAATGAAGCCTGGCCTTGCATAATCTCATCCATGTCTTCGTCGTTACGAAGCATTAAAATGATCATTTGACCGGCTGTTTTGCTGGCGATTTCTGAAGGCGATGCACATAAATTAATGCCGGAACGGGCAATTTCATAGCGCATCGCAGGTTGCTCATTATAGGCGTAAGTCATTGCTCCAGCGTCTTTAATTCGCTGCGCCATGCGCTTACCCATAACGTCAAGACCTATAAATCCGACGGTATTCCCCTGTAGAGTGGTCATTGCCCCTCCCCCATTAGGTTTAACTTAATGAGGATAATATTATAAAATTAGAGGGTTTACCAACAGAATATTATCTAAAGGCGAACAAATCTAATTGCAGAGCCTCTTTCGATAGCAGCTGCTGTTAGCCTGTCTACATCCAATCCATGACGTAGGACTTCGAGCAATCTCAACTCTTCTTGGCTAAGCTGACCATCACAGACGGCAATATCGCAAGCCAATGCATAGGCTGTGTCATGAAGTTTTTTAGGCAAAACGGCTTTAATTTTGATGGCAATGTTGGATAGCCCCTCAATGCCGCCAAGAAGTTGCATGGCGCTTTCAGCGTCAGCCAGCAGATGCTCTTCATTATATTCAGAAAATACAGGTAGGGTTTTGACAATTTCACCAATTGTTTTGAATTCGCGATCTGTCATATCTCCGTCAGCCGCGGAAACCATCACCATGGTTGAGATCAAAGCGGTGTGAAGGGTAAGGGACATGAACTGTATTCTCCTGTTAATTAATCGTGTCTGTACAGGATATGGGGATCAGCTGCCTTTATCCAATGAAATTTTCTTATAAGTGGCTTCTTTTTCCGCGATGAAGTTACGAGTAAGGGCGATGGCATCTTTCAGGCCCATCCTCTCAACCACGACATCGGGCGGGAAAGCGGTGGTTAGCCGGGTTGGCATCATGCTGTCGAGCATAACAAAAATACCAAAATCTGTCTCCCGCCGAAGCAGCCGTCCGTAGGCCTGTTTAAGTTTGAGCCGGGTGAGCATATCGTCGTAGCGACTGCCCCCAAATTCTTTCTTCCGGGCTTTATGTTTCAGATCAGGGCGCGGCCATGGCACACGATCAAACACGATTAACCGAAGAGAGCGGCCGGGAACATCAACACCATCACGGACCGCATCAGTTCCAAGAAGGACTGAATCTTCTTCTTCGCGGAAGATATCAACCAAAGTTGAGGTGTCCATGGCATCTTGATGCTGGGCAAACAAATCGATGCCTGCTTTGGACAAGGGTTCTGCAATGTTTTTGTGAACTTCCCTCAACCGCCATATAGCGGTGAAGAGACCAATGCCACCGCCGCCCGCCGCCAGAAACAATTCGCGATAAGCGCTGGCAACTTCTTTCAAATGATCGCGCCTCACGTCGGTTACGACAATCACACGTGTTTGGTCTTTAAAATTAAACGGGGAGGGGAGCATGGTTCGGCTAGGCGGTAAAATAAGATGTCCAGCACCGGTTCTCATATCCGCACTTTGCCAATCTTGGTCATCGTCAGATTGATCTCGCAACGTTGCCGATGTAATCACAGCCCCATGAGAGGGTTTCAAAAGAACTTCAGCAAAGGGTTTCGTCGGATCAATCCAGCTGCGATAATATCCCAGGTCCAGCTCTCGGCCCGCTGTTCTTTCAATGGCGAGCCAGTCCACAAACACCTCAGGTGTAGGCTGTTGCAGGTCTTTCAAAATTCCCTGCCACGGTTTGATCATCATGGCACTTCTCCGCGACAACCCCTGAACGGCGGCTTCAATGCGTTGCCGAGTTGCCGTATCCAGTTCCTCGGCTTCATCTTCTAACTTGGCGATTAATGCTTTTGCTAATGCCATCAATGGGGTCGCGAGTTCGTTCAGCGATTTTTCAAGCTTATTGGCGGCCTTTTCAAGGTCGGGCACGAATTCTGTTGCGGGGCACTCCACAGAATACGGGCTATCAGGAGAGCCGCAACGTGCCAAAACTTGCATCTTTACCAGATGCAAAAATTCTTCCATCGGACCAGAGGGAAGACCATCGTCGAGCCGCTTTAACCATCCTTCTGTGGGCAGCGAATGACTGGCATGGATGGCTTGCTGCAGAGCTTTTAGGCCGACTTCATCGTCGCCGAGTAAATCTGAAATGCGTTTCTCAAGTCCGCGCATCCGGCCTTTACGAGCTGTGTCGCTACCTGACACCCACCGTCTAAGCTCGCTGCCTTCAAGACCTGTTAAATGAGCTGAAAAAGCATTATCGGCCGCGTTGAAAAGATGGTGTCCTTCATCGAAGACATGGCGTTTGGGCAAATGCGGATCATCTGGGCGCGAGGCCGCGTTAATCATAACAAGCGCATGATTTGCGATAACAATCTCGGCCTTCCGGGCTTTGCGTGTGGATTTCTCGATAAAGCATTTTCGGTAATGAGGGCAGGCGGAATAGATGCATTCGCCGCGACGATCAGCGAGCCGCATAATGCGGTTTGCCCCAACCAGCTCCAACAACCAGTTGGGAAAGTCCCCGCCCATATCACCATCACGGGAGGCCATGATCCATCGCGCAACAATACCAAGGACGATTTTATCACCGGGCCGGGCTGCGCCGCCTTGCAAGGCTTCTTCGAAATTCAAAAGACAGACGTAGTTTTCGCGGCCCTTGCGAATGACAACTTTGCTTTCTTTTTCGGCCTTGTCCGGAAATAGATTATCTAACTCTTCGTCAATTTGCCGTTGCAAATTCTTGGTATAGGTAGAAATCCAAACGGCTGCGCCGTTCTTTTCCGCCCATAAACTTGCCGGTGCTATGTAGCCAAGAGTTTTGCCCGTTCCTGTTCCGGCCTCTGCCAAAACAACATTAGGGCTATCTTCACGATCTCTTGGGAGAAAAGCTTTTGAGGCGAACGCGCTGAAATCAGATTGTTGGGGGCGCGCTTCGGCATCTTTATGAAGCAGCTCTTTCAAGCGAAGGCGGGCTTCTTGCTCGCTGACCGCTTCATCATCAGCCGGTGGCTCTGGCGCAAAGTCAGGCCAGTCGGAAAGTTTTTTCCAAACATCCATACCACCAAGCGGGCCAAGGCCATCAGCAAGACCTAGCGCTGCTAAAACAGACGGTCCCCAGTTCCAGCCGCTTCTGCCCATACTCATGGCTATTCGCGAGGCTTGTTTTCTCTCATCTGCGGGCAGTTTGCCTAAATGACCGAGCATTTGGGTTATGGCTTCATACAAGGTAAGTGCTTGATCTTCAGCCGTGTCTGTTATTTCAAGGCGGAGCGCTTTGGCAATGCCGCGCGGTGTTGGCAGGCAGTGCCTCGCCGGATAGGTGAACGCAAATAACTCCAGAACATCAAAGGCCGTAAAAGGATTGATCCCAAGTTTCCTTGCCACAGATAAGCGATGAACAAGAAGTACTGGAGCTTGGTTTACTTTTATTCGGGCAACTTCAATTGATTCTTCGTCAATCTCTCCGTCAGAAGATAACCAGACAGTTCTGTCGCCCGTGACCACCAAAACCGGCGCATCGGGCAATCTTATTTCTCCGCCGAGGCTGGAAATTTCCTGTTCTGGTTGGTTTTCTAACATATCAGTGATTTAAAATTGTTTCCTATCGTTGACGCAATCACTTTGTACGCTTAAATTCCGCCGATCACAAATATGGAGAGTAAAAAATGTCAACGGATGCTGAAGTCGCATTGTCAAGTAACTCCTGGGCGTTTGCTGAGGCGAAGAAACTTGCGGATCGCTATGCGAATGAGGTACCAGCAAAAGGGTATGTTCTGTTCGAAACAGGTTATGGTCCTTCTGGTCTGCCGCATCTTGGGACATTTGGTGAAGTTGCGCGGACCTCATGGGTTATGCATGCATTTTCACTTCTGTCGGATATTCCAGCACGCCTGATTGCTTTCTCTGACGATATGGACGGACTTCGTAAAGTCCCTGCAAATATTCCAAATGCAGACTTGCTGACGGCAAATCTTGATAAGCCCCTAACAGATGTGCCTGATCCCTTTGGCACCCATGACAGTTTTGGTGCGCATAACAATGCGCGTCTGGTGGCATTTCTGGATCAGTTCGGCTTTAAATACGAATTTAAATCTTCTACGGAAGCGTATAAATCGGGCGAGTTTGACGAAACCCTAAAACTGGTTTTGCAAAAATATGATCAAGTGATCAACGTTATTTTGCCAACATTGGGCCCCGAACGTCAGGCAACCTATTCGCCGTTCCTACCCATCTGTCCGCGCACAGGTAAAGTTTTGCAGGTTCCAATCATTGCCCGTGATGTAGACGCTGCAACGATTACTTATAAAGACCCTGAAACCGGCGAAGACGTAACTCTTCCCGTAACCGGTGGTCATTGTAAATTGCAGTGGAAAGTTGACTGGGCCATGCGTTGGCATGCGCTGGAAGTTGACTATGAGATGGCGGGTAAAGATCTGATCGATAGTGTAACATTGTCGAGCAAAATCGTTCGCATCCTGGGAAAGAAGCCACCTGAAGGCTTCAACTACGAATTGTTCCTTGATCAGGACGGCAAGAAAATCTCCAAATCCAAAGGGAATGGGATTACCATCGAGGAATGGCTGACATATGCGTCACCTGAAAGCCTGTCCTTGTACATGTACCAGAACCCGAAAAAAGCCAAACGGCTGCATTTTGATGTCATTCCAAAGGCTGTGGATGAATATTACACATTCTTGTCCAAATATCCGACTTTGGAGCCAAAACAGCAGTTTGGTAATCCTGTTTGGCATCTTCACAACGGCAACCCACCAGAAGCCAACATGCCAATTTCATTTGGGATGCTTCTAAACTTGGCTGCCGTGGCAAATGCGCAAGACCCGTCTGTGTTGTGGTCCTTCATCACGCGCTATGCTGATGGCGCGACACCAGAAGACCATCCGGGACTAGACAAGCTCGTTGGTTATGCCATTAGCTATTACCATGATTTTGTAAAACCTGCGAAAAACTACAGATTGCCCAACGATCAAGAAGCGACCGCAATGAAGCAGCTTGTTGAATTGCTGAAAACAGCCGATGAAAATGCTGAAACAGGCGATATTCAGAACATGGTTTTCCAAGTGGGAAATGATAACAATTTTGAAAATCTACGGGATTGGTTCAAGGCATTGTATGAGACGCTGCTGGGACAATCGCAAGGTCCGCGAATGGGCACATTTATTGCTCTGTACGGCGTTAAAGAGACAATTGTTCTCATCGACAGGGTTTTGGCAGGTGAAGATTTAGCTGCCGAATAAAACAAACTCTACATAAATCAACAGTAATAAACCCTGCCTTGCGGCGGGGTTTATTATTTGTGGCGGTCATTACACGGAACTGTCTTGCGAAGTGGTTAATCTGCTTTTAGTCTTTGCATATGACTTTAAAAATTGAAAACCGCCAGGCGCGCAAGCTGTGGCTGAACTCCCATGGGCTTGCCCAAACACCAACGGGCGCGTTGGATCTTTTGAGCGTTATAAAAAACCTTGGTTTTGTACAGATCGATACAATTCGTAATGTGACGCGAGCGCACCATCATATTTTATGGAGCCGCAATCAAAATTACCGAGAGCCGATGCTGGGCGACCTTTATGCAAAAGATAGGCTTCTGTTCGAACATTTCACCCATGATGCCTCAATCCTGCCCATGGAGTTCTATCCCATGTGGCGTCGTCAATTTAAACGCATGGAGAAGCGGCTTAACAAGTCAAACTACTATAAAGACGGTCAGCGCAGCGATATTCGAGAAAATGTAATGGCCCGCATTACAGAAGAAGGCCCGCTCTCCACCCATGCATTTGACACCAAGATCACGGGGACGAAGAAAATGTGGGCCCGCCCGCCCCATAAACTCGCCCTTGATCACATGTGGTATTCAGGCGGCCTCGCCACATCCCACAGAGAGAATTTCAAAAAATTCTATGACCTAACTGAACGTGTGGTGCCTGAAAACATCTATGCGCAAAATCATTCAGATATGGATCAAATTAATTGGCTGTGTTCGGCGGCAATTGATCGCCTTGGTTTTGCGTCCATCGGGGAGATCCAAAGGTTTTGGGATGCCGCCGATATGAAAGAAGTTAAAAGCTGGGCAGCGCGAAGTTCTGGGGAATTGATGGATGTTGAAATCCAAAGTGCAGACGGAAGCTGGATTGAAGCGCTCGCTCCGGCTGATATGGAGGAACGGCTAGAGGCATTACCAACTGTGACATCACGGTTGAGGATTATAAATCCGTTTGATCCAGCTATTCGGGACCGGATACGACTTCTACGGCTGTTTGGTTTTGATTATAAAATCGAGATATTTGTCCCCGCTGCCAAAAGAAAATGGGGATATTACGTTTACCCAATTTTGGAAGGCGAGCGTTTCGTCGGCCGTATTGAAATTAAGGCGGACCGAAAAGCGGGATATTTGCGGGTTGAAAAATTTTGGCAGGAACCCGGTGTGAAATGGTCAGAGAGCCGGACAGAAAAGCTAGACGCGGAGCTCATCCGTTTTGCGAAACTAATCGGGGTGAAAGATGTGATCTGGGCTGAGACAGCCCAAAATCAAAAGAGCTCTTGAAACAAGAGCTCTTTTGATGAGAAATTGTTAGAAAATCTGGCTGGATTTCGAAAAGTCCATGTACATTTCTCTAAGCTTGGCCGCGACAGGGCCGGGCTGGAGTTCTTTTTGTTCTACGCGGGTTACAGGCATAACTTTACCAAAGTTACCGCTGTTGAAGACTTCATCCGCATCCATGATATCTTGGACGCTCATGTAAGTTTCAGAAACTTCAATACCTGCGGCTTCAGCAAGGCTCATTACACGTGCGCGGGTGATACCTGCAAGGAAACATCCTGTTGGCGCGGGTGTGAAGGCCACACCGTCTTTAACAGTCCAGATGTTTGATGTGGCAAACTCAGCAATATTATTATTTGCATCTAACATAATGGCATTATCGAAGCCCAATTTCCGGGCCTCTGCAATGGCGCGTCCAGAATTTGGATATAGGCAGGATGCTTTTGCATTTGTCGGTGCCATATCACTTGCGGGTCTCCGCAGTTCTGAGAAATGAGCAGAAAATCCATCGGCGTCTGGCATGGGGCTATCATAGACTGCCAGTACGAAGTCAGTGCTGTCTGGATCGGGATCGATGAAGCCGCCGCGGGCAAAATACATGGGACGAATATAAAGCTCAGATTCTTTGGGTAGTTTTTTGATAGCCGTTTTACACAGCTCCAGAATTTCACCGCTTTCAAGCGTTGGCGTCATACCGAGTGCCAGTGCAGACCGTCCAAGGCGCTCGCAGTGAAGATCAAGATCCGGTGCCATTCCTTGGTAAGAACGGGCGCCATCAAATACGGATGAAGACATCCAGAACGCATGATCCCCTGGCCCAATTAAACGAGGGTTTTCGTCGTACCATTCACCATTATAAAAATAGACACCTGCCATGATGCTGACTTCCTGATTGTTACAAATGAAAATACTTGTCTACCCACTTATCAGATATATCGCTGGCAGTGCAAGGCAAGTCAAACATCAGTGAGGATATGATTGAACCTCTCCGTGTTCAAGGCTGTTCAATTCGGTGTAAGTCGGGTAAGTTCTCGGGAAATTCAAGGACAGATGAGGGTGACATGACCGCAATATATCATATGGCAGATAAAGACGCATGGGCAGACGCTGTGAAAAAGGGCTCTTATCCCGGAACTTCCATGGATCAAGCCGATGGGTATATCCACATGTCTACATCTGAAACCATTGAAGGCAGTGCCGCAAAGCATCGAACAGGTGAAGAAAACTTGCTGCTTTTGATTATTGATTCAGAGCGGTTAACTGACAAGCTCGTTTGGGAACCGGCACGGGGCGGCATTTTGTTTCCGCATCTATATGAAGATCTAAAACCGGAATGGGTTGCGAGAGTTGTCCCGCTGCCTTTGGGAACTGACGGTCTTCACATTTTTCCGAAACTGGATGAAATTTGATGGGTGGGTTCTATAAAGCGATATCACCGGCGCTGTTCCTGATCGATCCTGAAAAAGCACACACTCTGTCATTAATTGGTCTCAAAAGCGGCTTTATGCCCCTCAAGCCTGCAGATGTCAGTCCCTCGCTCGCGATCTCGCGATTTGGGTTGTCGTTTCCAAACCCCATCGGGTTATCCGCTGGGTATGATAAAAACGGCGATGTTTTAGACGCCCTGCTAGGGCTTGGCTTTGGTTTTGTCGAGGCGGGCAGTGTTACCCCAAAACCGCAAATTGGGAATCCAAAACCAAGAGTTTTCCGCCTTAAAAAAGATGCTGCGGTAATTAACCGTTTGGGTTTTAACAACAAAGGGTTGGATGCTGCTGTAAATAATTTCAATGCACCGAGACGCACTGGTATTGTTGGAGCCAATCTTGGTGCCAATAAAGATAGCGAAGATCGTATTGGAGATTATGTTACTGGCCTTAAGGCCCTGGCACCACTTGCAGATTACATCACGGTGAATATTTCATCCCCAAACACCCCAGGGCTTCGGGCGTTGCAGGGCAAGGGCGAACTCGAAGACTTGCTGGGCCGGGTAATGGACGCGCGAGCCAATTTGGACGAAGAAGAAAAACGTAATATCCCGCTTCTTTTGAAAATCGCACCTGATCTTACCGATGAAGATAAAAGCGATATTGCTGAAGTCTCCTTATCTACCGGTCTTGATGGACTGATCATTAGTAATACAACGATCACTCGCCCCGATAGCTTGAAATCTAAGCAAATAGATGAGATGGGTGGCCTTAGCGGGGCACCACTGAAACCGCTATCATTGAAATTAATTTCTGAAATGTACGTGCTTACAGGCGGTAAAATTCCGTTGGTGGGTGTTGGCGGAATAGCATCTGCTGAAGACGCGTTTGAGCGGATCAAGGCTGGTGCGTCCTTAGTGCAGTTTTATTCTGCTATGGTTTATGAAGGGCCTTATCTGGCGCATAAAATGGCTATAGGCCTTGCAGCACTGCTTGCCAAGAACGGTTTCAATTCAGTGGAAGATGCCATTGGCGTCAACCACCGCCCTTAGAAACTTGGGGGTGTGCAGGCGGAGACAACAATAGCGGCTACATTTCCTATGCAGCGAAAACGGTGGGGTTGATGGCTTTCAAAATAAAAGGCATCCCCTACATTTAAAACCCGCCGCTCTGCCCCCACCGTCACCTCTAATTTACCTTGGACGAGAACACCGGCTTCTTCGCCCTGGTGTACAAGCATATTGCGACCTGTATCGGCACCGGGGTTGTAGGTTTCGTGTAACACTTGCAAAGCCTTTCCCGTTAAGTCCCGACCGATCTGTTTGTATTGAATTTTTCCTTCTGAAATACGAGTGAGATCAGCCTCTTCAAAGAAAATTTTCCGCGTTGACGAAAAGTCATTCGCAAAAAATTCAGCCAAGGCAATAGGAAAGCCATCGAGCACCTTTTTAAGGGACCCAATAGACGGACTGGTCCGGTTCTGTTCGATCATGGAAATGGTCCCGTTTGTGACCCCTGCGCGTTTGGCGAGTTCACGTTGGGAAAATCCATGTTGAGCCCGAAGAGCACTGAGGCGCGCGCCGACATCTATATCCATAATTAAATTCTCTTGATTCAAAATTATTGTTTAGAATTTTAAACACAGTAAACAGTGAATGAAAGCGTAAATCGCAGAAAATAAGGCATAATTTTTTTGCTTGTCTAGTTTTCTTAACTTGATAACGTCTTTTCAACAAGTTTAACCGGGAGGCAAAAATGTCTAATACTGCTGCAAATAATCTGGATGCATTCTGGATGCCGTTCACGGCAAATCGTCAATTTAAGTCCAATCCTCGGATGTTGGTGAGTGCGAAAGACATGCATTACACCAATGCTGAAGGTCAACAAATTCTAGATGGTACTGCCGGATTATGGTGCTGTAACGCAGGGCACGGACGCCCGCAAATCGTTGAAGCAGTAAGCAAGCAAATCGGCGAGATGGATTACGCGCCTGCCTTCCAAATGGGACATCCAAAAGCCTTTGAACTGGCCGCGCGTTTATCTGCGATGATGCCAAATGGTTTGGATCATGTTTTCTTTACAAATTCAGGGTCTGAAAGTGTTGATACAGCTCTTAAAATTGCCCTTGCCTATCACCGGGCGCGCGGCGAAGGTTCCAGAACACGGCTTATCGGACGCGAACGGGGCTACCACGGCGTTGGATTTGGCGGCATTTCAGTGGGCGGTATTGTCTCAAACCGCAAACACTTTGGCACATTGCTCGCCGGTGTTGACCATATGCCCCACACACATTTACCCGAACAGAATTCATTCTCTCGCGGGATCCCGGAATACGGGACCGAGCTTGCAGATGAGTTGGAGCGCATTGTTACTTTGCATGATGCATCAACCATCGCTGCGGTGATTGTTGAGCCTGTTGCCGGATCAACTGGCGTAATTCTACCGCCAAAAGGGTATTTGCAGCGCCTTCGCAAAATTTGCGACAAGCATGGCATTCTGTTAATTTTTGATGAGGTGATCACAGGCTTCGGTCGTCTTGGATCTGCATTTGCCACTGATTATTTCGGCGTACAGCCTGACATGATTACACTGGCAAAAGGCCTAACAAGTGGCGCGATCCCTATGGGCGCAGTGGTTAGCTCTAAAGACATCTATGATACCTTTATGGATGCCCCAGAGAACACCATTGAACTTTTCCACGGATTTACATATTCAGGCCACCCGGTAGCCGCTGCCGCCGGTCTTGCAACCTTGGATATTTATCAAGAAGAAGGCTTGTTCGATCGGGCAAATGACCTGGCTCCTTATTGGGAAGATGGACTTCATTCCTTAAAGGATTGTCCAAATGTCATCGATCTTCGAAACTTGGGTTTAATTGGTGCAATTGAACTTGCGCCGATCCCCGGAAAACCAACGGCCCGCGCGTTCGATGCGTTCTTGAAATGCTACGAAAAAGGCCTTCTAATTCGGACAACTGGCGACATTATTGCCCTTTCTCCGCCGCTAATTGCTGAGAAAAAGCATGTGGACCAAATCTTTGACACCATTCGCACGGTTCTTGGCGAAATAGCCTAACCGGCCCTTTATATTCAGGAGATAAGTATTATGTTAATTGGTGTTCCCGCAGAAATTAAAACCCTTGAATCGCGCATTGGTATGACCCCAGGTGCTGTTCGGGAAGCTGTCTCAAACGGCCATGAAGTTTTGGTTCAAAAAGATGGCGGCTTGAAAATTGGCCTGACTAATGACGACTACATTAGCGCTGGTGCAAAGATTATTGACACTGCGGCAGAAATCTTCAGTAACGCTGACATGATCGTCAAAGTTAAAGAGCCTCAACCCCACGAATGTAAAATGCTGCGGGAAGGACAAGTGCTGTTCACATACCTGCATTTGGCCCCAGATCCAGATCAGGCAAAAGCGTTGCTTGATTCAGGATGTACAGCAATTGCATATGAAACAGTAACTAGCCCACGTGGTGGATTGCCGTTGCTCGCTCCAATGAGTGAAGTTGCAGGCCGCATGTCTATCCAAGCTGGCGCGCATTGTCTTGAAATGCGTCAAGGCGGTGAGGGTGTGTTACTTGGCGGCGTTCCGGGCGTTCCGGCTGCTGAAGTTGTTGTGCTGGGCGGCGGTGTCGTTGGGATTAATGCAGCGCGCATGGCCATGGGCATGGGCGCTAACGTGACGGTTCTGGATAATTCATTGGGCCGTCTTGGCGAGCTTGATGGTTTGTACGGGCCGCAGCTTAAAACAATTTATTCAAACACAGATACTGTTGATGAATATGTAACCAGAGCAGATCTCGTGATCGGCGCGGTTCTTATTCCAGGTGCAGCAGCACCAAAACTCGTGAAGCGGGCTCATTTGGCGAGAATGAAAAATGGCTCTGTCGTTGTTGACGTGGCCATTGATCAGGGCGGCTGTTTCGAGACATCAAAAGCAACAACCCATCTTGAACCAACGTTCAATGTGGATGGCGTTGTGCATTACTGTGTTGCCAATATGCCAGGCGGTGTCGCACGGACATCAACGTTTGCCCTAAATAATGCCACTTTGCCGTTCACAATAGCGCTGGCAAACAAAGGGTACAAGCAAGCTCTTGCTGATGATCCTTACTTGCTTGAAGGCTTGAATGTTCACGCAGGGCGCTTGACCAATAGCGCGGTTGCTCATGACTTGGGCCGTGATTTTATCACTGCTAATGCTGCGATTGCGGCTTAAAGTTAAAAAATAGATACATAGTGGGCGGATAGGTTTTCGCCCACTACACTTCTTTGTTTTTCAAATATCAGCACTAAGGCTTGCCAAAATATCTGCAGCCGGACGTATCTGACTGATCTCCCCAACTCCTTGCCCCGCATAGACTTTGATGCCTTTTGCTTTGCGCGCACTATCGCCGCGCCGCGCGCCGCCGGAGATAAATTGAAGAGGACCCTTTTCGGTGGGAAGGATCACCCGGTAGGGAGTTCCCACGGGCCAGCCGTAAGAGTAAAAATGGCCATGATGAGTGTCATCGGTGCTAGCATCTATCAGTCGTTGCTTGTAAATATCATGGGCCAATGCCTCGTTCGATGCGACAAAACTGGTTCCCACCCATACACCGCGAGCCCCTAGGCTTCTGGCAGCCTTAACTGCCTCAGGTGATGCAATGCCGCCTGCGGCCAAAACCGGGATTTCGCCGACTTCTTTGATGATGGCTGGAACCAACGCCATTAATCCAATGTTACCCGCCACATGGCCGCCCGCTTCAACGCCTTGCGCGATGATAATATCTGCGCCGTCTTTTGCAGCCTGTTTAGCGGCGGCGACAGATCCAACCTGAACCATTGTCGTGATACCTGCGGCCTTCGCACGCGGTATAACAGCAGAAAAATCACCCCAAAATAGGGAAAGAACTTTAGGTTTTTCTGCGAAAACCACAGAAAGTTGAGCATCGAACCCATCTGGTCCCGGACCCATGGGCACTAGATTTATCCCAAACGGCGCATCGGTAAGGCTTTTGGTTTGTTGAATCCAGTTTTTGATGTCTTTGGCGGCCATACGAATGCCCCCCAAATGACCAAGACCCCCAGCGTTACTGACGGATGCGGCCAATTCAGGCCCTGCGATACCACCCATTCCCGCTTGAAAAACTGTATTTTCTACACCGCATAGGTCTTTCAGATCAGCCATTGTCGTTTCCCAAAATATGATTTCCAAAACTGTTGACGCTAGACTAGTGGGTAATATATATTAATAAAAATGAAATATATAGATAATTAATATCATAAAATGAGATGTATTATGAGTGTTATGGATCTGCGAGCCCTTGAAATATTTCAAACTGTCGTCGCTGAGGGCAGTGTGTCTAAGGCGGCTGTGAAGTTAAACCGTGTGCAAAGTAATATTAGTACACGCATCAAACAGCTGGAAATCCAAGTCGGTAAGCAATTGTTTTACAGGCAAAATCGGAAACTTACTCTGACCTCTGATGGGGAGTTACTCTTATCGTATGCCAATAAGTTAATTGATCTCAGTCTTGAGGCTAAAGAAGCACTCGGAGAAAATTCGCCCAAAGGTGTTTTCCGGATTGGGGCAATGGAAAGCACTGCCGCCGCCCGCCTTCCAGAAATTCTTGCGCATTATTCGGCATCCTATCCTGACGTGGAGATTGAGCTGCAAACGGGAACCGCAGGTGCATTGATGCAACGATTGGCCAAGGGCGAAATTGAAGTTGCGTTCATAGCCGAGCCAGTGGTTGGGCAAAACATTCAAACCCAGCCGGTTTTTGTGGAAAATCTGGTCCTAATTGCACCAGCATCTTATCCAAAAATCACAGGGTTCGAAGCGTTGGATGGGAAAACACTCATCGCTTTTGAGCAAGGTTGTGCATACCGATCATACCTCGAAGGTTGGCTAAAGGATGCAAATGTGTCGCCCGGAAATGTACTGTCGGTCAGCTCATATTTGGCCATATTTGCGTGCGTAGCTGCGGGAACCGGTTTCGCTGTTGTTCCACAATCTATCTTAAACATGATCATCAGCACTGCAGAGTTTCAGAAAATTCCGCTGGCGGATGATTTCGCCAAAATTAGAACAATGTTGGCCCATGGCACAGGATATTCTTCGGTCAAATTAGATAGTTTTAAGAAGTTTTTGCCAAAAGGCCTCTCCACCTGACGTGGTGTTAACTGTTTCAATACTCTTATATGAGATAAACACCATGATAAATTAGTGTGTTGCGTAAATTAGTTAGTACCTCATTTTAATGGAGTTTCTATGATAAATTTATGCTCACGGATATCACTATTTCTTTTGGGGGGATTGTTGCTCGCGCCCACTTTTGAAATTACCGCAGAAGCCAGCCCTATATATATTGGGCTAGATGCGGATATGTCATCCGGTGCTGCCCTGTCGGGACTTTCAATTCAACGGGGAGCCCTCATTGCCATTGATGAGATTAACGCTGCTGGCGGTGTCCTTGGTCGGCCGCTTGAGCTGGTCACTCGTGATCACAGAGGAAACCCAGCTCGCGGTAAAGATAATATCATTGAGCTGGCAGAGATTGCAGATTTGGTCGCGATTATTGGGGGATTGCACACGCCGGTTGCCATGGCAGAACTTGAAATTATTCATCAGGAAAAAATTGTCTATCTAGGTGCTTGGGCGGCAGGAACACCTGTGGTTCGCAATAAATACGATCCCAATTATGTTTTTCGAGTTTCTGTTCGTGATGAGTTTGCAGCTGAATTTTTGCTCAAACAAGCTCAATTGGACAAGCACTCGTCCCCCTGTTTGCTTCTTGAAAACACCGGTTGGGGGAGATCCAACAAAAAGGGTTTCGATCAAGCGGCAAAAAAATTAACCCTCAAAATAGGCGATACCCAATGGTTTAATTGGGGCGTGAAAACATTTTCGGCGCCGTTCCAGCAGTTTGCGGAAAAGAATTGTGATGTAATTTTGCTCGTCGCCAACGCGAAAGAGGGTGCGGCAGTTGTCAAATCAATGCTTGCTTTACCCATTGAACAAAGACTTCCGATCATATCTCATTGGGGAATTACGGGCGGTGATTTTGTCGCACTCGTTGGTCAGAAATTTCCAGATCTAGAACTTTCTTTTTTGCAAACATATTCCTTTTTTAAGCCGACTGAAAAAAAGGTGGTTGCAAAGTTTACCCAGAAGTATTTTCAAAAATTTTCAACAACAAATAAAATTGAAGATATTGTCGCACCTGTGGGAAGCGCCCATGCCTATGACATTGTTCATTTGCTTTCCAGGGCGATAAAGCAGGCGGGTGTAACCGAGCGCTCTGATATTCGGACTGCTCTGGAAAATCTGGGTAGATACGATGGACTAATCCGGAAATATGATCCGCCGTTCACCAAGAGCCGTCATGATGCCTTGGACATCACCGATTTTTCTCTCGCTCGCTTTAACAATGCGGGTGCAATTGTTCCTGTGGAGGGTGATGAATGAGTGGCGTAGGTTTACATAAACCTACAACGGTAAAATCCAGATCGCTTTTCAAGTTTTTGAATTTAAGCGTTCTTTTACCTGCGGCGATCGTAATGGCAATCGCCTCCATTACCTCTGCGTTATTAGTTCGCGAGAAAATCGTTGATGATGTGAAAGCCCAACTTTCAAGACAGGTATCTCAGTCCACCGAAATTCTGACATTGCGGATCGATTTACTAATTCAATCCGTTCAGGCCGTTGCCGAAAATGATATTGTTGTAAATGGGATTATTGATACGGAGAGCAGGCAAGGGTATTTACCAACGTTTTTTCAGTCTCTGTACCTATCGGACTCGCAAAACGGGACTATCTTGTTGACCGATTATAAGGGCCGAATAATTGCGAAAAGTAGCAAAGGTACTCAAGGTGGTTTTAAGAAAACTGACAAATGGCTATCCACTGTTATGGGTGGGGCCGACTATTTATCCATAGACGAGGAAGGGCTGATGATTGCAGTCCCTGTAAAATACCACGATTTAACTGAAGGCGCTGTCGTTGCCGTATATCCACCCAAGGGGTTGCGCGATATTTTGAATTTGCCGTCCATGACAGAGCTCATGGCGATTATTAGTCACCCAAGCCACAAGGTGTTATTTTCGTCAATCCCTTCGATTAATCTAGAGGGGGACGCTAGCATCAATGAATTGAAGACGGATTGGCTCATTGAAAGCAGCATCACGGGGAAATATGAAAATCTTGAAGTTATTGCAGGATCCCGAAAGGAAGTTGCACTTGCATTGAGTGATCAGTCTTCGCAAATATTTGTCGTGACTTCAGCTATCTCCATTTTGATCTTGCTCGCGGCAACTGTGATGACTATTCGGACTGTTGCGGCACCGATTAGGGCACTCATAAAAACCGCAAATGACATTGGCAATGATCAGTCATTTAACAAACGAGCTCTTGTTTCAGGACCAACTGAGTTTCAAGACTTGGCAACAACTTTCAACAATATGATTGATCGGGTTGAGAGCACGGCAACATCATTGCAGGACAAAATATCACAAACAAAATCCCTATCAGAGAAACTTGAGAACTATCAAAACAGTCTGACCCGTGCTCAAGAGGTCGCGAAAATAGGGTATTGGAGTTTAAATCTGATAACGGGAGAGGAAGAGTGGTCTCCGCATTTATTTCAAATATATGGATTGACCCAAACGACACCCCCCAGTTACGAGACTTTTAAAAATTGCATTCATCCTGACGATCGCGATGAAGTGATAAAGGAACAAGAAGAAAGTATTGCCCTAGGGAGGCCTTTTACGACGGAATACCGGTTACTTCATGTTGATGGCAATGTGCTTGATGTCATTTGTTATGCCGACTTGGAGGAAAATGATCAGGGCATCCCTGAAATTGTCACCGGAATCGTCCAAAACGTTTCTCCTCTAAGGAAGGCAGAACGGAAGTTGAAAAAATCTCTCAATCAGCTGCACGAAACAAACGATTCCTTGGAAATTAACATTCTTGAACGGACTAAAGAATTAAGCGTTCAAAAAGAAAAAGCAGAACATGCAAATCATGTGAAGAGTGAGTTTTTGGCCTCAATGAGTCACGAAATCCGGACGCCTATCGCAGGCGTAATTGGGTTTGCAGACATGTTAATTGAAGATAACCTATCAAAGGAAAGCCTTGAGAAAGTTCGCCATATTAAAGAGGCGACCCATTCTTTACTGAGTATCATTAATGACATTCTCGATATGTCAAAAATGGATGCCGGTAAAATGGAGTTGGAGATGTTGGATTTCCATCTGCCTTCCCTTATGCAGAGTGTCATTCGCTTGTTTGAAGCGAAGCTTAGAAAAGCTGGCATGGTGAGCATTGAGATTAAAATGGCGGACGATCTACCTCATGATGTTAATGCCGATCCTACTCGGTTAAAGCAAATTCTGGTGAATTTGGTTGGAAATGCGGTCAAGTTTACGCATGAAGGTAATATTCGGCTCTCTGCGGAATTGAAGACCAGTGCTTCAGGTCAAGAAATACTGCATTTTTCTATCGAAGATGACGGTATTGGCATGACTGACGAAACGATGGGGGCAATATTTACAGACTTTAGCCAAGCTGACGCTTCCATCTCCCGAAAATATCACGGAACTGGATTGGGGTTGAGCATTTGTAAAAAACTGACAGAGCTCTGCGGTGGTGAAATCAATGTTTCAAGCGTTCTTGGAGAGGGGAGCCGGTTTGAGTTTACTGTGCCCTACGTTCCAGCTCTGGCCCCTGTAGAGAGAGAGAGTATTGTCGTCGAGACATTGGAATATAAGAGTGAAAGATCTTTAAAAATTTTGGTGGCCGAAGATAATGAGATTAATCAAATGATCATTTCAAATGTTATCGAAACACACGGGCATACATATAAAATCGTGGATAATGGTCTGAACGCTGTAAATGCTCTCAAAAATGAAGATTTTGACTTAATCCTCATGGACGTCCGAATGCCTGAAATGAGTGGACCAGAAGCGACCAGACTTATCCGCAAGATGAAATCGGACAATTCGTCGATCCCCATTATCGCTTTAACCGCAGATGCCATGGAGGGGCAAAGGCAAAGCTATTTTGATGCGGGAATGAATGACTGTATCACCAAGCCGTTTGATCGGGGCGATTTACTGCGATCCATTAACAAGGTCCTTGGTGAAGAGGTCCATGTGCTTGTACCAAAAGCCGCTCAGGAAGATGGGCAGACGGCAGAATTGCCAACTGAGACCTTAAAAAAAGAGAAAGGTTAAGTAGATAGCGACACGCTTATCAGCGTTGATCTTGAAGGATCAGACCTCCTCAAATTTTTCGGTAATATGGGTAAATTGACCAGGATCAATGCGGCAGTGTTTATTGCGAACGATTATCATAATCAGTTGCTTTCTGAAAATAGAGGGCGTATAGAGAATGTAATTGATAATCATTCGCAACATTGAAAGAAATTAAAATGCGTATCTTCGCAACTGTTTTGGCTGCATCTGCGGCACTGACTGGTTTGACTGCGGTAACATCTGCTTTTGCCAAGGAAGTGAATTTATATTCTTACCGGCAAGAAAAATTGATCCGTCCCATACTGAATGAGTTTGAAAAAGATACTGGCATCAAAGTAAATGTTGTTTTTGCTAAAAAGGGAATGTTGCAGCGGTTGAAGTCTGAGGGAATGAATAGTCCTGCGGACGCCATCCTTACTGTGGATATCAGCCGGTTAATGTCGCACAAACAAGCAGGTGTTCTACAGGCTATTTCGTCTGACAAAATTTCAGACAATATTCCAAGTCAGTATCGGGATCCTGCAGGATTCTGGTTTGGCCTTACGGTTCGAAGCCGTGTTGTCTTTTTTGCAAAAGATCGAGTGAAAGCCTCTGACTTGTCATCTTATGAAGATCTGGCAGATCCAAAATGGAAAGGCCGCATTTGTGTTAGATCTTCAACAAATGTTTATAACCAATCCATGCTTGCCGCGATGATTGCGCATCTTGGCAGTCCTGCTGCTGAAAAATGGGCAGCGGGCATCAAAGAAAACTTAGCCCGTAAACCGCAAGGCGGCGATAGAGATCAGATTAAAGCTGCAGCGGCCGGTGAATGTGATATCGCAATCGGTAACACATATTATTACGGCAAAATGCAAAATTCAAAAGATGCATCCCAAACCGATGCCGCTAAAAAAGTCGCCATGTTCTGGCCAAACCAGAACGATCGCGGTGCCCACGTGAATATCTCTGGCGTGGCTGTTACCAAAGCGTCGAAAAACAAGGAAAATGCAATCAAACTGATTGAATTTCTGTCCAGCGATAAAGCGCAAAAATTCTATGCTTCTTCAAACTATGAGTATCCAGTGAAAGCGGGCGTAGAGCTTGACGGTACTGTGGCAAGTTGGGGAGAGCATAAGTTCGATGCCATTGGCCTTGATAAGGTTGCGGAGCAACAAGTCGAAGCTGTAAAAATATTTGATCGTGTGGGATGGCGCTAACGTCCCGTCATCGTCGTGACTATGAAAAAGAGCCCCAAACGGGGCTCTTTTTTTTGAGGTAACTTACCGGATAATTAGGTAAATGCGATCTTGAGAGCGTCAACGCCTTCTTGAGTGGCAACCTTTGCCGCGTCAATAACGCCGCCGATGTTTATAAAGCCATGGATCATTCCCGGGTAATCCGTATGGGTGATCGTTCCGCCCGCAGCGGTGAGAGCATTTGCATACGCAACACCTTCTTCCTTTAGGGGATCAAAGCCCGCGGTTTGGATAAGGGCTGGCGGTAAATTTGATAAATCCTCTGCGAGTAGCGGAGAGGCGCGCCAGTCATCTTTATCAACATCACTTTTCAGGTAGTGGCCTTGGAACCAAGTCATTAAGTTATTGGTTAAGAAATATCCATCTGCGAAGTCCCTATGTGAAGATGTGTCCATGTGCATGTTTGTGGCTGGATATATTAGCCACTGAAAACAGGGAGCTTGGATATTCTCTGCGCGCGCCATAAGGCAGATAACAGCACTTAAATTACCGCCGGCACTGTCGCCAGCCACCGCAATCTTGGATGCGTTACCGCCAAATTCCCCGATGTTTTGGCAAGCCCATTTGTAAGCTGCGAAGCCATCAAGCGGGGCTGCTGGAAAAGGAGCCTCTGGGCCCATGCGGTAGTCAACAGAAAGGACGAGAAATTGGCCCTGGTTCGCAATTTGACGGCACAGACTGTCGTGGCTGTCTCGGCTACCGATTACCCAGCCACCGCCATGGCAAAACACGACCACGGGCAAATTATCTTTGGCGTCTATGGGTGTGTAGAGGCGAAGCGGGATTTCACCGTTAGGTCCGTCGATAGAAAAATCATCAGACTTCCCAATGGGGACATCTTTTATGCATAGTTTTTGAGCGCGTTCTTCATAAGCTGCCTTGGCTTCTTTTGCACTCATGTCTTCGAGCAAAGTTACCTTTGCTTCAATGGCGATATCAAGTACCCATTTGGCTTGTGGATCAAGTGTCATTGTTGCTGCTTTCTTTTAATTTTTTTTCAACAAAATGTAATCTGTCTTGACCCCAAAAAATATCATCCCCGATCACATAGCTGGGCGCCCCAAAAACACCTCTGTCAATGGCTTCAGTTGCATAGGATTTATACTGACTTTTAAGCTCACTTGAGCTGCATTCTTTGAGAAGCCTTTGGCCATCAAAGCCGGCGGCGCTGGCTGTTTCAGCAAGCTTTTCTGGTGTCGTAATGTCAACTTCGTTCGCCCAAACAGCGGTTAGGAATGCACCGGCAAGTTTTAGGTTGTCGTCTCCCATGTTACCTGCCGCAATCACCATAAGGGCGGCTTCGGTATTCGGGATCGGAAGAAATTCAGGCTTTAACGTCAACGGAAGAGAAAGCTCGTCGCGCCAGCGCTTCATTTCTTGCAGTCGGTAATTTTGGCGCTGGATGGATCGTTTTGGAAGTGGCAGGCCACCCGTTGCATCAAATACAATTCCAAAATCGACGGGTTTAAAAATTAGCTCAGCTTGGTATTTTTTGGCAAGGTTGCAAATTCTCTCGTGGCCCAAATATGTCCAAGGCGATGCAATCCCTGCGTAGTAGTCAATTGTTATTGTCATGTTCACGTTCCCTATTTTTGAGGGTAGTTTGGCCGGTTGATCTGGCCTTGTCTATGGTGAAGTTTTGACTACACGTTCTGATTGTGAAGTCTTACTTTCTTGGGATAGTAACACTGCTTGTGTTCTGCTCTTTACGCCAAGGGCTTTGAAAATAGCCGTGACGTGAACCTTTACGGTGCCTTCTGATAAAGTCAGATTTGCCGCAATATCTCTATTGCTTTGGCCTTGCGACATCAGTGAGAGGACTTCGTTCTGGCGGTTTGTCAGAGCGAGATTACGGGAGGACGTCAATATTTCAGAAGAGTCAATTTTCCGAAGATCACTGGGAAACGGAAGGTTTCCTCCGTTGACGAGAGTTTGGAAGGCTTGCTTATATTCTGCTTTATTCGCTGACTTGAAAATGAAGCCATTGACTTTGTATTCATTGACTTTTTTCAAGGTATTGGATTTAGCGTCATCAATTGCTGCAAGCACGGGTGTTTGGGTTTGTCCGTACCATATGTTACGAAGTGTGCTTTGTTTGAGGTCCGTCAGAATATTCGTACCTGTAATAATCAAGTCAAATCTTTGACCCGTCATGAGAACTTTCATGTCTGCAAAACTATTTGCTTCACTTGAAATCAGAGAGGAGCCGAAACATTCGTGCAATGTGACTTTTAGTCCTTGCCGAAACAGGTCATGTTTGTCAGCAATTAGAATACGCATATTTTACCGTTTACATACATAATTGGTTTAGTTCTTATGATATATATATCATTTATAGTTGTGCTTGAACGGTAACGTATTCTTATGCGGGAGGTATACTAGAAAATAAACCAATTTACCTGATGTCTAAAAATACAAATAATATCAAACACTTAGAAGATAAATGTAAAAATTGAGTTTATGAAATTTGTTTCTAAAATGGGTCAAAAATATCGATTTGTCACCGTTCTAGGAGTTTTTCCATAGATTTTTCTACAGTCAAATTGGGCTCAAAATGATAATATTTTGAGATCCGATTTAGTACTTTAGTTTGATTTTTGGAAGAGAAAGAATTCCCTCTTTGGATCCCAATTTCTCGTACCTCATCGATGGTGATGTTGAACGCGGTTTTTAAGTAAGAGGGAACGGCTGCCTTCATCAAAAGATTCTTCAGGCCGACGTTGTTAGGTTCGTCAAATAATGACAGAATACGTTTTACAGATGTACTGGATTTTTGAGACAAACCTTCCGCAAAAAAAAGACAGTCCCCCAGAATAAGAGCTCTTAACAGAAGAGTGGAAGTCAATCTTCCATCTCCGTTTAATTGGACAGCCGCCTTATGTTTTTCTGCCAAACTTGGCCTTTCAAGTAACAGGTTGGCTAATGTTTGCTCCTTTTCATTATCAAGCATTTGGTCCGCAATGATATGAGGGACACCTTTCTCCTTTAGAAGATATTCTTTCTGTAGGTTGGACACATTTTGGTAGAGCTGAACGAGAATTTCTTCGGGTAGATCCAAGCGATTAGTAATGAGTTCACAAATTTCTGGATGCGCGAAATGTCGGCGAAAGATGTGATTGAAACTCTCGTTCGAAATGATGGCGCTTGGGTTTTTAAGGCAAATTTTGGCGATCCCCACTGTGGAATATTGGGCGATGTAGTTTGTGGCTATAAGGGAAAGATTTTTACGGGCCGCTATTGCGGTACGTTTATTTTCGTTAGTGCAGGATAAAATCTCCACCAAATCCCATTCATCGAGTGCAGAGGATGTTCTTAATATGGGAAGGGCAATTTGGTCAGAATCCATTGCGAGCTGAAAGGCGATATCTCGGGTTAAATGCAGACAAGTCTGTAGGTGATTGGAGACGGCTAATCTGACATCTGTATCCACATCATTGATCAGTAGTTTGATGAGATTTTCTGCCGACTTATGGTCTTCAGAATTTAACGTCCCAGCGGCATAATCTCTTGCAACATCATGGGCGGTCTCAAGGCGATCACTTAACGCCATGTCTGGCAGAAGAGTTACAATTTTTCTGGGACTATGGGTTGTCTGATATCTCATTTACGCCCGTCCGGCTCATCTTTATGTTAGTTTAATGCTAATATAAAGTGTGCGGATAAAAAATCCGTTAACAAGCCTCGCGGACCTATCTCCCTAATCTAAATCACGTCAAATTAAGGGAAGAGAGCGTTTTAGGCGATCCCTTTTAAATCTTGAAATTGTCGGACGGCGAAGGAATCGGTCATTCCAGATACAAAATCAGTGATATCCAGCAACCAGTCATAGAGGGGTTTTTCAGTTTCAACGGCCCCTGGAAATAGGTTCATGACAACCTGAGATCTCGGTGAAGGTTCGGTGCCATCTTGGCGATGCTGTTCCCACTCTTGATTGGCAGTGAAGAAAACATCGAGCATGGTTGTGAGGATTTCAGACCCTCTAAGCTCGGCCTGAATGCGTTCGGTATGTTTAAATATGTGTTTCCGACAAAGGTCCTCAATCTCCTTTAAATACGGAGCATTCCTTGAGTGACGCAGGAGATCACCTTTATAGGTACCTTCAAGAATTTGGCGCTCATTATCTGCAAAAATAATGGATGTTTCGCCAATTAACTGACCAATACATTTCGCCCGCAAGTATGATATTTTTTCTGAATTCTCTGTGAATTCAGCATACCTTTGGGGAGGCTTACCGAGCATACGAAGCATTAAATCTTCGGTTTCAGCAAATTCGAGGCGTCCAAGTTTGAAGCCATCTTCAATGTCGACAACAGAATAACAAATGTCATCAGCAGCTTCCACAAGATAGGCAAGAGGGTGCCTGCACCAATAATTTTCATGATTTCGTTGAATGAGACCAAGGTCTGTTGCGACTGTCTGAAAGTCTTCAATTTCAGATTGCATAATTCCGAACTTTTTGCCGCCTTGATCACCTTCAACAGGTTGTGTGGTAAGCGAAGTGCGGGGGTATTTCATAAATGTACCGAGGGTGGCGTGGGTTAATCTTAATCCCCCATTATTGCGCCAGTTCTGGAGTTTAGTAAGAACTCGAAACCCCTGGGCGTTGCCTTCAAAGTTCAGAAAGTCCATTTGCTGGCTCGGAGATAGCGGCGAGAGTAAGTTCTCAGCCATGGGGCCTGTCTTGAACCAGTGCCGGATCGTATCTTCGCCAAAATGACCGAAAGGCGGATTGCCAATATCATGAGCGAGACAGGCAGCTGAGACAATGTGACCAAATTCAGCGGCGCTGAAGTCCCCTTTTTTTAAATGCCGGTCCATGACCATTTGGCCGGCGTTAGCGCCCAGAGATCTGCCGACAGAGGCAACCTCCATGGAGTGGGTAAGGCGCGTTCGAACATAGTCGCTTTCTGTGAGCGAGTGAACTTGTGTTTTGTCTTGCAGGCGCCGAAATGCGGAGGAGAATACGATGCGATCCTGGTCTTTATGAAACGGGCTGCGTGACGTAGAAATAGGCTCGGTATTTGATTGCCCGAAGCGCTTAGTCGACAGTAATCTGTTCCAGTCCATCATATCGAAATTATGTCCTTATTTCCAAAATATCGTGCGCCATCTGATCATCAAACATACAAGTGGTATCTTAAGAATACTCTTAAAGTGAATTGCTCTCTAATCCTTTATGATTCGGTTTCGCGCGCAAAAAGGAAATGTTTTGTGGTAAATTAGCGACCCCAACCGGGATAAGTGACAACAAGGTCAGCCACGAGATCGCGATTATTTGCGTCCATTGAATGAATAAGTTTCCCCAGACTGCCGAGCCCTTCGTTAAAAATTCGATCGGCTTCCTGCCCGTCCCATAACGCAACAAGAAGCATCAGCATGCGTCTTTGGGCATGAGAAAGCTTTAATCCTCCTGCGGACACAATGTCATTTTCGATCTCTATAACGATTGGTTGAAGCTCAAAATGATTATTTAGCTTGTCAAAGGTACCTCCTTTAGGCGAAAAATAACGTTCGAGCTGATTGTATAGAATTGCTTCTTTAACCAATTTTGTGAAATCTTCGTTGAACATGGACTGTGACCTTAGGGAAATAGTGATTTTTATTTAGTGTTAGAAAAGATAACTTGATAAGTCATGAGTGAAAAGCGCGCACTAATAATTGACGACGAAAAAATGTTTGCAGATTTTGTCAGGCAGGTTGCTGAAGGCATGGGCTTTGAAGTTCGTGTAACCGATCAGGCTGATACTTTTAAGCAAACTTTCAAAGAGTTCGATCCAACCGTGATTATCCTTGATATGGTAATGCCCGGTGTCGAAGGGATTGAATTGGTGAATTGGTTGGCCGAAGAAGGCTGCTCCGCCCGAATTATGGTTGTTACGGGCTATAATCCCCATTATGTGGATTTTGCCAAAACCATCGGCAGCGCAAAAGGGTTGTCTTCTGTGCAAAGTTACACCAAACCCATTAGCCTTGCGGATTTACGTAAAGCTCTTTCCTAATTTTCTAAGTCGGACTATTGCATCACAGGCCAAGCTGTGAAATTATCATCTTAATATTGCGTCTAGAAAACTGGACCCAATGTTCTCAGGGCAGGGTGCAAGTCCCTACCGGCGGTAAGAACAAAGGTGTTTAAGCCCGCGAGCGCTTGTAGAAATGCAAGGTCAGCAGATTTGGTGAGATTCCAAGGCCGACGGTCATAGTCCGGATGGAAGAGAACATAACGTGAGCTGCAATGGGTGTATCCGCCCGTGCGCGGCTTTTCGTTCTTGCCTTGAGTTTTTGATGTTATTTGAAAACAAGGCACATAAAATTATGAAAAATAAACAAAAAACGACCAGTGTCCTTTCTCAGGTCAAAAGCTCATCTCGCAAAATAGCTGTTATTCAAGCCAACTGGCATATTGATATTGTCTCGCAAGCGACAACATCCTTCTCCGATGAATTGGTAACGGCTGGCATAAATCGAGATAATATTATTGTTTTTGATGTCCCGGGAAGCCTGGAAGTTCCTCTGCTCGCTCAGAAAATTGCCGCCACCGGGTCATATGATCTGATTATGGCAACGGGATTGATTGTTGACGGTGGGATTTATCGTCACGATTTTGTTGCAGCGACAGTTCTGGAGGGCATGATGCGTGTCCAGCTGGACAGCGGTATTCCTGTTCTGTCGGTCGTTTTAACGCCTCATAACTTCCAAGAAGTGCCAGCACATATGGATTTTTATAGAGATCATTTCGTCCTCAAAGGACGGGAAGCGGCGGGCGCGGCTCTTCAAACATTGGAAAATATGTCCCTGTTTGAAGAACAGAAAAAAATGGCTTCTTAACAAAAACATTATCCGAGAAAAATTGGCGGTACGGCAACATTTCGTACCGCCTAATCTCTAGACTATGCGGCTTTCGCGGCCTTCCCAGTATTTATCCCGAAGTAACCTTTTGTACAGCTTACCTGTTGGATGCCGGGGGAGTTCGGCCATAAATTCGACGGATTTAGGGCATTTGACGCGGCTGATATTATCTTTACAAAATTTCATGATTTCGTCAGCAAACGCACTGCTAGCTAAGGCCATATCTACGGGTTGCACGACAGCTTTTACTTCTTCACCAAAGTCGTCGTTGGGAACACCGAAAACAGCGACATCGTATATCTTTGGGTGAGAAATAAGCAGGTCTTCGATTTCTTGGGGGTAGATATTCACGCCTCCAGAAATGATCATGAAGCTTTTCCGGTCCGTAAGGTATAGATAGCCTTCCTGATCCATGTAGCCAACATCACCAAGAGTGCTCCAGCCTTTGTCGTTATAGCTCTCAGCGGTGCGTTCTGGGTCATTGTGGTAGACGAAATCTTTACTGTCTGAGAAGTAGATCGTGCCGGTTTCACCAACAGGCAGTTCGTCTCCTGCGTCACCGACTATATGCAGATTACCAATAACGGCTTTTCCGACGGTTCCGGGGTGTGCCAACCATTCTTCAGGGCCGGTCGTGCAGTAGCCATTTCCTTCAGTGCCGCCGTAATATTCATGTAAAATGGGACCCCACCAGCTAAACATTTGTTTTTTCACTTCCAGTGGGCAAGGAGCTGCCGCATGGATCGCAAGACGAAGTGAACTGACATCATATTTAAGTCGCACAGTATCTGGTAATTTCAACATGCGGATAAACATTGTCGGAACAAGTTGGCTGTGAGTGATTTTAAATTTTTCAACGAGGCGCAGGTAATCTTCAGCGTCAAAATTTTCCATAACGACGCAGGTACCGCCAAAACGCTGGACGCGCATATTATACCGAAGCGGCGCCGCATGATAGAGCGGTGCAGGGGACAGGTAAGTGACATCGCTATCAAAGCCATAGAGGTTCTGTAGCACGTTATACAAATTGTCTTCGGTATCTATGGGAAGGCCAACCTCCGTTGGTTTAACGCCCTTGGGTTTACCTGTAGTTCCAGAAGAATACAGCATATCAGCGCCTTCACATTCATCTGCAAGTGGGGCGCTTGGAAAAGGCTCAATAGTCTCTTCGTAAGACGCGTAACCTTGTACGGTACCGTTCATCATAAGCTTGGTTTTTACATGCGGGAGGTTTGATGCGATCCCTTCTGCAATGTCTTTTTTGCCATGTGAGGTGATAAATAACTCGGCTCCGCAGTCATTGACAATATAGGCGGCCTCGTCTGGAGATAAGCGAGAGGAGATGGCGGTAAAATATAGGCCCGCACGCTGGGCACCCCAGCAAACTTCGTGGAATTTGTCATTATTTTCGAGAAGGAATGCAATGTGATCACCAATTTGCAGGCCCATGCTTCGAAAGTATTGTGCAAGCTTGTTAGATCGCTCGTCGAGCTCTTTATAAGTGATAGTCTTGCCAGTAGTGGCCATGATGACGGCGGCTTTTTCCGGATGTGAAATCGCAAAATCTCGAATATGCACTTATATCTCCCTTTGCCGCATTCGACGGCTACCCGCTCAACTGTTCTGTGGAATTATAATCGAAGGCTTGGATCGCAACGGACCAACAGCAAAACTGCTTGGTCCGTTGCGTATATTTCAGATAAAGGCTCAGTCTTTTTGATTTTCATCGAGAGCCCTAAAATGATGTTATTAATAGGATTTGGGGAGACCCAAAGCCCTTTCAGCAATATAGCAGAGGATGAGTTGCGGGCTGATCGGTGCAATTCGGCAAATCATGACCTCTCGCATCAGACGTTCAACCGTGAACTCTTTCGCATAACCGACACCGCCGTGCGTCAGTACAGCCTGCTGGCAAGCTTTAAATCCAGCTTCTCCGCCCATATATTTGGCACCGTTGGCGTAAGTTCCGCAATCCTGACCTGAGTCGTAAAGATATGCACCCTTCATCGCCATGAGCATGGCTGCCTCAAGCTCCATCCAGCTTTCTGCAAGCGGATGTTGGATGGATTGGTTTTTCCCGATAGGGCGCCCAAAAACTTCCCGGTCGTTTGCGTATTTTGTCGCACGTGCAAGGGCATTCATGCCAATGCCTGTGGCTTCGGCGCCAATGAGGATGCGTTCTGGGTTTAAGCTGTGGAGGAGGTAGTAAAAACCTTTACCTTCTTCGCCAACCAAATCTTCCTCTGGGATGGGTAAGTCATTGATGAAAACTTCGTTTGAATCAACGCATTTACGGCCCATTTTCTCAATGAGGCGAACATCGCAATAGTCGTGATCCAAGTCTGTATAGAACAAGGACAAACCATCCGTTGGTTTTTTGCACTCTTCAATGGGGGTTGTCCGCACGAGCAGCATAATTTTATGGGCTTCTTGAGCTGTGGTTGTCCACATCTTCTGGCCGTTGGCGATATAGTGTTTTCCCTTTTTGACAGCTTTTGTCTGAAGGGCGGATGTGTTCAATCCTGAATTTGGCTCGGTGACACCGAAGCTGGTTTTCACATCTCCATTAACAAGAGGGGGAAGCCACCGCTGCTTTTGCTCATCTGTGCCGAACAGAACGATTGGATGGGGTCCGAATATATTGATATGGATTGCAGATGCGGCAGACATACCGCCGGAAGATTTAGCAACCTCATGCATCATCAGTGCTGCTTCAGTTACGCCAAGGTTTGAGCCGCCATATTCTTCTGGCATTGTGATGCCAAGCCATCCGGCATCGGCCATTGCCCGATGGAAATCATGGGGGAACTCACCGGTTCTGTCACGATCATGCCAATATTCGTCATCAAACTTGGCGCAAAGGGCGGCCACATTGTCACGAATTGCTTCTTGCTCTTCAGTTAAAGAAAAGTCCATCTCACTACCTTTTTATTATTGCTTTTTATGATCGTGAGGATGCACGAAATCGAGTGTAAATTCAAGAGCAGCATAGCCACTTTGTTCATTTTTACGTAATTAATCTTGATATACGAAAAAAGCCCGCGAACGTCGCGGGCTTTTTTTTGGATGTGTTCGTTGATTGGCCGTGTGGCTAATTCAACATTTGCTGCGGAAGCCATAAAATCAAAATCGGGAATGCAATGAATAGAGCAATCGTCAGGACATCAGCGATGAAGAAAGGGCCGATCCCTCGGAACACGTCCATCAGAGGTATATCCGGCCTGACTCCGTTGACCACATAACAGTTCAAACCAATAGGTGGCGTAATCAGGCAGATTTCCACCATCTTCACAACAATAATACCAAACCAGATAGGATCGTATCCAAGACCGATAACGGCAGGGTAGACAACTGGTAATGTCAAAAGAAGCATTCCAATGGCATCCATAAACATCCCAAGAACGGCATAACCGCATAGGATAAGTACGATGATGACTGTTGGTGGGAATGGAAGGCCCAAGATCCATTCGGCGAAAGCTTCAGGGAGACCAGAGAAGCCCAGAAAACGAACAAATACCAAAACGCCCCAAATGATGGAGAAAATCATCACTGTTAGTTTAGCTGTTTCGAAAAGAGCGTCTTTTAGTGCCTTTGCTTTCATGCCATGGAAAAGCGCAATAATAAACACCACGAAAGCTCCCAGCGCCCCAGCTTCAGTCGGTGTTGCCCAGCCGCCGTATATGGCACTAAAGATAATTCCAATAACGGCAATAATTGGGAACGTACCGGGGAGGGATTTAATCCTGTCCATGTGCGTATAACCACGGACGGAGGGACCAAGTGCAGGGTTCAAATGGGCGCGGATCATAATGATGAGCGCATAAATCAAAGCAGATATGATGCCTGGAATAAAACCTGCGAGGAGTAATGCGCCAACGGACTGTTCCACGATAATCGCGTAGATCACCAGTATGGCACTTGGCGGGATAAGTGATGCAAGTGTTCCGCCTGCGGCCACAACGCCAGCAGCTAATCGTCGATCATATCCTGCATTCAACATTTCAGGAATTGCGACTCGACTGAATACAGCGGCTGTTGCTGTACTGGCGCCAGATACGGCGGCAAAACCTGCAGCAGCAAATACTGTTGCAACAGCTAGCCCGCCTGGAACCCAGCCAACCCATTTTTTCGCAGCGTCAAATGCAGCTGTTGTAATGCCTGCATGAAAAGCCAGATACCCGATTAGGATAAACATGGGAAGAACGCTTAATGAATACAGCGTTGATTTCGAATGTGGGATTGTGCCGACAATGCCTGTCCCAGCGTCCCAACCAATGATCGAGACGATGCCAATCATGCCCACAACAGTTGCCGCAATGTACACACGAACGCCTAAAAACACCATGAAAACCAAGGCGCCCATTCCGATCAAGCCGGCTAATAGAGGATCTAGTTCCATTATGCATCTCCTCCAGTTGATTTGGATTTCTTATTATAATTTTCATCGAATTTTGCGTTCGCAGCGGCTTCTTGGCCAAGTGCATCTGCGATCTCATTACGCGCTTGATCTTGTACATCTTCAATGACGGGAACACCAATGATGCTTGCGTTTGGATTTAGCGTTAGTCTAATAAATCCAACAGCTTGAATGGAGAAACGAACCCACAAGATACAAAAAGCAAATGGAATGACTAATTTTGCCGGCCAAATTGGAAGCCCAATATCCATCGTGGAATCGCCATATTCCCATGCCCGCATAAAGTGAAGCCAGCTTTTCTGAATAAGAATAGTGATAACCAACAATCCAATTATTGTTGCCAACGTCTCAAAGAAGTAAAGCATACGGCCTTTGAATTTCGACATGAGTAGGTCCATGCGCACATGACCCCCAAGGCGTTGGCAATAGGAGATGCCAAAAAAAGCGAAGACGACCATGCTTTGTTCAATGAAATCAATGTAGCCGGGGACGGGCATGTTAAAAAACTTACGCCCAAAGACTTGAGAGACGCCGAGTAACATTACGGAGAAAATCGCGATTGCGGAAAACCCGTTTAGAACATCCTCGATCCGAGAGTACCAACGATCAAACGCGGCTAAAGCCCTAGAGGGGCGGTCGGTTGATGGAGCCGTTTTAGGTATCATTCGCTTACCCTTATTTAAATATAGCTGTTGTTTTTTGTTATTGTTATTTCAGCTTTTGGCTGCATTAAAAAGGGCCGGTACGCTCTAACTGCGTACCGGCCCTTGTTGCTCGATCGAAATTATTGCTTAGCTGTGGACATGATCAAATCAAGCAATTCCTGACCGGGCAGGTTTTTGCTTGCCATATCTGCGAGCCAATCATCCCATACTGGTTTTGCGCCAGCTTTACGGAACGCAGCAAGTTCAGCATCTGAATATTTGATCGCAATCAGGCCTTTTTCCTTCATCATTGGAAGGTTTTTGGCATCAGCGGTCTCATATGCAGAAATCAAAGCATCATAAGCTGGTACTTTGGCTTCTTTGAGAAGATCTTGGTACTGTTTCGGAAGTTTTTTCCATGCAGGAACATTAACAACAACAGGACAGTTTACAGCGCCTGGTGACATGTTCGAAGTATACCATTTTCCAACTTCAGTAAGTTTGTAGGCAACATGGGCATATGTGAACGGGAAGGATGCAGCCTCTACAGTGCCGCGTTCAAGAGCCGTATATGTCTCTGCTGCAACAACAGTTGTTGGGATAGCACCAAGTTTAATCATGGCCTTACCGATACCGCCAAGCGCACGAACACGTTTGCCTTTCCAGTCAGCCAAAGTAAGAGGTGGCTTGCCAACGCCTGTAAATTCATACTGAGGAAGAAGAGAGCTCATCAGCAAATATGCATCCCAACGCGCTAAATCTTTTACAACAGCTGGATGCTGGTAATAAGCATCATGCACTCTTGCCTGAACGGTAAGGTTCGGGAAAGGAAGGAACGGAAGGTCAAGACCCGTCAACGTTGGGTTCTTCCCTGGATGGTATGGCGAGCAGAACATGGCCATTTGGAAGGCGCCAAGTTTAATGCCATCTAGGTTTTCTCTAGATTTTGAAAGAGCACCACCATAATGGATTTTGATCTTAAATTTACCGCCAGTGCGTTCGTCTGCAATATCGCGTAATGTTTCGATACCAGCAGTAAATGCGCGGGGTTTACCCCAAACTGACAAGTTCCACTTAACTTTAGGTCCGTCAACCATCTCTGCAGCAGATGCGCCAAAGGCAAATCCGGCTACAGTAGAGACTGCCGCAACAGATAAGAGTGTTTTTTTAAACATTTAATTCTACTCCCTGAAAATTTTGTTATTTTTTTGTTGCTTGCCGGGGACTAAAGCATGGTTTTTTGTTGAATTCAACAGGGATGTTAATAAATGCGTAATATTTGAGCAGGACTTTTTGAACGATTTCATGTTATCCGATAAAAGTATCTATATTGATCTCGTATTTAGGGTGTATTCGCGCAAGATCAGTACGTTACGTTGGGTAAACTAAATATTTTTTTGAGCATTTACGGCCTCAGCTTTGTTGAATATTATGGACCAATGAAACCAACTAGACCTTCCCTACTTATAATCGGTCACGGCTCCTCTTCCTCCAAGGAAGCTGAAGACGCAGTTCTGGCCCACGCTCTCACCCTGCGGCAAAGCAACCGTTTTGGTAATGTGCTCACCTATTTTTTGACTGAGGGTGCGACGCTTCCCGTGTTGCCAGAAGGTGAAGTTTTCATATTGCCGTTTTTCATGAGCGATGGGTTCTTCGTCCAAGAGAAAATTCCATCTCTCTTTAATTTGGAAGAATTCGAACGCCATGAATCGAATAGATCAATTTATCAATGCGATGCGTTGGGGGTTGATCCGGAACTGTCCACCATACTGGAGGCAATGGCGCGTGAGGCCAGTGTGAAAATCGGTAAAAATACTGCGGAGGTCTCTCTGATTTTAGTCGCACATGGGTCAAGTAAAAGTGCGGCATCGGCCGATGCGGCGCAACTTCAAGCCCAAATCCTTCGTCAGACGACTAACTTTCACTCAATCTCCACCGCGTTTTTAGAAGAAGCTCCCTCTATCGGTGACGAGTTAAACAGGCTTCTGGAAACCAAGGCAGATGTTGTTTGTCTTGGTTTATTTGCAGCCGACGGCCCCCATGGCGGAGATGATGTGCCAAACGCTATTGCGGAAACTCTTGAAGCACGGGCTGGAGATGACGGCGCAATTGTCTATTACGCTGGAGTTGTGGGGACGCGGCCGGAAATCGTTCGATTGATTCAAAACAGCATCTCGCGCAAGGCTGAAAATCTTAAAATCGGCTGATATGTGTCCAATTATCGTGCTTTTTTGACGAAATTAGCGAAATAAGGAAAAATATGTCGGAATTGTTTGAGGTTTCTGACTAATTTCTGTATTGCAAGAGGCTATTGAAAAAATGAGGTCCACGCTGGATGAACGATCGCAAACCGCAAAAAGCTGCCCGCAAGAAAATTGCGGCTACTGTAAAATTTTTCGATGAGGCCAAAGGTTTTGGTTTTGTCTCTCCCGATGATGGCTCCCCGGATGCCTTTGTCCATATCTCTATCTTGCAAGATACTTCCTACACTGAGTTGGCGGAAGGTATGCGGATTGTTTGCGATTTAGCTGATGGCGATCGCGGCCCGCAGGTCGTTGCTCTGCATGAGCCTGAAGATGGTGAAGTTGCTGCTCCAGTTGGAGTGGCTCAGGAAATTGAAGGCGTTGTTACAACGTTTGTTCCTGAACACAAATATGGCTTTGTGGCTCCTGATGGTGGCGGCAAGGAAGTTTTCTTGCATATTAAAATGCTGGAACGTTCTGAAGTGGACATGGAAAAGTTTGGCGTTGATGCTCGGGTGCGCTGCGTTGTTCGGCGCGGTCTAAAAGGCCCTATTGCTGATAGTCTTGAGTTACTCTAAATAATTGGTGCCGATCACATGACACGTACAGAATCCCTCCGGGTACAGCGCTATTTGCGTGAAAAATTTGAAAATGAAGAGTTTCTGGTAAAAGAACGCCGCCCTTCTGACGGAACTGCTGAAGTTCTCATTGGTGAGGAGTTTCTTGGTGTTGTTTATCGGGATGAAGATGAAGGTGAAGTTTCATTCGCTTTTCATATGACTATTCTGGATATGGATTTGCCAGATATGTCCTAAAGAATTTTCTGTTATCAAAAAAGCCCAGCCTGAAAATGGCTGGGCTTTTTGTGTTTTTAACCTTTGTTTGATATAAATGACGAATGAATGTCTTTAATTTATTGATCAAATTTGGCGTTTTCGCGTCAACCATGCTTTGGACAACGTCGGCCATAACTGCCTCGGCGCAGATGACAGAGCTGGTTGTGACAGGCGATCCTGGTCAAGTGTTTTCAGGGGATTGCTATCTTTCAGAAATGAACCGACCCTTGAAACGGCACCGGATAAGGGGCCGTGTTCCAGCTCATTACTTATTTCCGGCGACGGCGTTTCGCTGCAACCTAGAAAAAAAATTGGCAAAAGGGCAGTTGATAGCGACTGTTATCCGCAAAGGTAAAAAAGAATATATCCAAAAGAGCCGATACCCTTTGAAGTGGGTTGTTGTTCAGAGTTCTGGCCCCTGGGGCCGATACGGCGGTGGGGCTTTCGCTGCGCGCCCGATCTTGAAATAGGATTACGAGCCGACACAATTTTCATATTCAAATTGTACTGTCGCATGGCCAACTTCAAATTCATCTTGGAGGTAAGCGTTAATTTCATCCAGAAGCGGCTGGATCGGCGTCGCTTCGTCAATTCTCACATGTACAGTAACGATGGTTTTCTCTGCGGTTAGGGACCATCCATGTATATGATGTGCATCCAGAATTTGAGGAAACTTCTCGGTGAGTTTGGATTTCACAAGTTCCAGATCCAAATGGTCAGGTGTGCCCTCTAATAGGATGTGGCCAGATCTCTTAATAATCCCATATCCGCTTTTAAGGACAATGCAGGCAACCAGCATAGACAAAATTGGGTCGGCCGCTGTCCAGCCAGTGAACATAATAATGAGGGCAGCGGCTATGGCCGCAACAGAGCCCAGCAGATCACCGAGAACATGGAGTAACGCTCCTTGCATATTAACATTGTGGCTATCCCCCCGGTGCAGAACCAAGAACCCTATAATATTGACAAGAAGGCCGACTATAGCAACGACCAGCATGGGTGTGCTGAGGACTTCTGCTGGGCTGAAAAGTCGGTTAATCGCCTCGATGGTTATCCATGCAGCTATAAAGAAAAGGGTCAATCCGTTGGTAAAGGCTGCGAGAATTTGAAACCGGTGGTAGCCGTAGGTCCGTTTTCCATCCGCGGGTTTTTTGCTTAACCGAAACCCAAACCATGCCAAGCCTAGGGCCGCAGTGTCGGACAACATATGTCCCGAGTCTGCGATAAGTGCCAAGGATCCTGAGAAAAGTCCGCCAATAACCTGCAAGATCATGTAGCCGCCAGTTAGCCACATGACCCAAAAAATACGGCGCTCGCTATCCTCGGTTACCTCCGGCACATGATCATGATGTCCGTGATGGTGATGGTCGTGTCCATCATGGTTATGATGATGCTCATGGTCTGACGGTTTGGTTGGGTTAGACACTGGAACTGCCTTTATCAAATAGGAGAGCAGGTGAAATCATAGGGGCTGATTTATAATCTGTAGCAAATGTAACGGGCAGATGCGGATCGTCAAGTGGGAGGCGCTCAATTAGATCCGATTCGGTTGCAGAAATTGTAATGTGTAGTCTCGATGGATCAACAATTTAGATGAGTTATTGTTTACTCGTGATTGCTTTTGGTAGCCGAAATGCACTTTTAGGGGTATGGGTGTGTTCTAAATGCAATATTTTTATCACTGTTCGTTGATTTTTAATTCTGCTAACTTACTTTGCTGATAAACGTTGTAAACTTGGTATTAGTAGTAAACTAAATAAAATGTTGTGTTGCTAACCTGCCGGCTTTGTTATTCATAATGAAATTAAACAAAAATGGCTTAAGCTCTGTTTGAGTTTTTCTTGCTCAAAATTAGGGGAGAGATATGAAAAAAGTAATTACTTTTGCTGTTCTTGGTGTAGCGTCTGTTACGCTTGCAGCTTGTGGCGGAAAACTAGGTGAAGCCGAAATGATGAGCGCTTCAGGTTCTGCGTTCAGTCAGGCGCTTTATAATGACTATATTGCCCTATCTAAAGGCGAATATGGTGAAGGCGATTACACCGATGCTGACAGATTTGCCGTCAAAGCGATGACAGCAGCGTCTGGCGACGATGTTGGCCCATACAATCCAGGTGAATGGCAAATTCCGGCTGATCGTGTTGCTGTAATGACTGGCGCACATGGACGTCTTGTTGCTGCACTTAACGGTACAGGAAAAGATAAAGCCACGACGCAACTTGCTCGTGCGCAAACCAGCTTTGATTGCTGGGTTCAGGAACAGGAAGAAAACTTCCAACCTGCACATATCGCAGCTTGCCGTGATGCGTTTATCGCAGCGATGAACGATGTGGACAAAATGACAATGGTTGCAAAAGCAGCACCAGCTCCGGCGCCTGCTCCTGCTCCAAAACCAATGATGGCAGAAGCTAAGACTTGGGAAGTTCTCTTCAATTTCGACAGCACAACTATGTTGGCTGGATCTGAAGGTAAAATTAAAGAAGCGACAGCTTATGTTGCGAACTTTAAGCGCCCTCGCGTAACAATCGCTGGCTATACAGATTCTTCTGGTTCTGCTGAATACAATGCAGCTCTTTCTGAACTTCGGACAGAAGCGGTTACGAATTTTGCAGTGGACAACGGTCTTGATCCGAAAAATGTAATTTTGCGGAGCTATGGTGAAGATCGCTTGAGCGTTCCAACTAAAGACGGTGTTAAAAACCAGTCTAACCGTCGCGCGACGGTTACTGTTGAAAGCAAATAAATTTATCTAGTGTGGAGAGGTTCGCCTCTCCATATTTGATGAAAGGTGAGTTTTAAATGAAAAAGACCACTAAGGTATTTTTATCTGTTCTGTCCGTAGCGTCTTTATCACTCTTTTTGGGAGCTTGCTCTCCGGAAGTTGGCAGTAAAGAATGGTGCGAAGACATGAAGGGTAAGGACAAGGCAAATTGGACCGCGAACGAAGCGGCAGATTTCGCCAAGAATTGCCTACTCTAAAGAATACAAATTGAAGACCGTTCCGTAAGGGCGGTCTTCTTTTTTAT
>JBALWO010000060.1:0-3499 GCA_036960775.1 Pseudomonas marincola
TTGAAATGGGGTATATATCTGGTTCTAATCTTGGGGTTTGGATTGTTGGGTATTCTGTTAATCGATGGTGCTCTCACATGACCATATTTAAACAACTTTCAAACAACAGTTTTCTTCTTATTCTGTCCTTAATTCTGCCGTTTCTAATCTATATTTCCATGGATAAAGGCTTTAGTGAAATTTCCATTGGATTTTTCAGTACGCAAGTCCTTATTATGCTTTTGCTAGTGGTAAAGAAAAGCTGACTTGAACGGAAAAATATATGGGTGAGAATACGGACAGTGGGTATGAGACATCGCAACCTGTCTATCATGAAGCGGCATCGAAACTGCGAGCATATATTGAACGCAGTGATCTGAAGCCTGGTGACTTTCTCCCCTCTGAACGCAAGCTTTCTGAAGCCTTCAACATCTCTCGTCATACTTTAAGAGAAGCCATTAAGGTATTGCAGGAAAAGGGAATTCTTGCATCAAAACGTGGCAGTGGAAATTATATTTCTTCCACCAGTGCTGCTAGCCTGAAACAACAATTACTTGATTGCGTTCAGACGGAGCGAGATCAATTAGCCGATATTTTTCAGTTCCGTGAAATGCTGGAACCACAAATCGCCGCAGAGGCTGCACGGAATGCAACAGCTGATAACATCAACGAGCTCGCCTCTTTAATTGAGCTACAAGCAGACTGCGAAACCGATAAACGTCACCGTGAAATTGATGACAGATTTCATCTGGAACTTGCCGTTGCGACAGGTAATCAGATATTGGCAACCATGGTGATAAATTTACGCAATGCCATCGCCCCATCCCGCTCTGAACATCTTCTTGTGGCTAAGCGCCGAGAAATCTCGTTACAGGGCCACAAGGACATATTTGACGCCATAAAAACCGGTAACCCAGTTGCTGCTGCGGAAGCCATGAACCGGCATTTGCAAGACATTAAAGAAAATGTCTTTGGTTCCGCGGCGCCATAAGGAAAATATAGCCCTAAACCGAAAAAGGCTTCGCGCCATACATTCCTGCACACCACAAAGCCTTCAGAATTTTAAAGTTAAAATCGACTACTCTTTTTCGCCGATTTTATCCTGTGTCTTCGTCTCAAAATCACTGGCGTCATGACGCTCGCGAAGTTGCTGCTCTTCTGGACCAAACGCGCGATTGACCATACGGCCCCGTTGTACAGCTTTGCGTTCGCCAATTTCTTTTGTCCAGCGAACCATATTTTTATATGATTTCACATCCAAAAACTCACCAGCTTCATACACCTTGTTTTCAACAAGGGCGCCATACCAAGGCCAAATGGCCATATCTGCGATCGTGTACTCATCACCGCACATATATTTGTTAGTCGCTAAATGTTGATCGAGGACATCAAGTTGACGTTTCACTTCCATTGCAAAACGGTCGATGCAATATTCAATTTTGACCGGTGCATAGGCATAAAAATGACCAAAACCGCCGCCCAAATAGGGTGCGCTGCCCATTTGCCAGAATAACCATGACAGACATTCAGTGCGGGCTGCTGGATCTGTTGGCAAGAACGCCCCAAATTTCTCAGCAAGATACAAAAGGATTGAACCTGATTCAAAAACACGTGTTGGTTTGTCAGTGCTTTGATCAACAAGGGCCGGAATTTTTGAATTTGGGTTAATATCTACAAAACCGCTGCCAAACTGCTCGCCTTCACCGATATTAATCAGGTACGCATCGTATTCTGCACCCGTGTGACCCGCCGCTAGCAGCTCTTCCAACATGATAGTGACCTTCACACCATTTGGGGTCGCCAACGAGTGAAGCTGGAAGGGGTGTTTTCCCACAGGCAATTCTTTTTCGTGGGTTGCACCAGCTGTTGGTTTGTTGATATTGGCGAATTTCCCGCCATTTTCACTATTCCATTTCCAAACCTTAGGTGGCTCGTATGTAGATGTATCACTCATACATTTAACTCCGTCTTTATTTTCGCGCGCCCGCATCGGTAAATTCCGACAATTAATTATTGGCTGTATAAGAACAGTTTACTTCAGTTTTCGAAAGCCAAAAATTTGTGCCAGCTATTACAATTCAATCTGATTGAATTTGTTCTGGTGGATTTACGCCAACACCGGCTTGCACTACCATGAATGAATATCGCCGTTCCATTTGTAGAACGTGCATTTATCTGATGCTGGCATGCCTGTTATGACCGATGCAATGCCGGCGGCACTTTGCAAGGGTGTGATGTCAGCCGCAGCGCCGCCCATGTCCGTTTGTACCCAGCCTGGATGGATAACCGCGACCGTTACGTTGAATGGGCGAAGGTCAATGGCGAGAACTTGCATGGATTTGTTTAACGCCGCTTTTGTTGAGCGGTAAGCGCAGGATCCGCTTTGATCCAGACTGAGGGCGCCCATTTGACTGGAGATCGTCATGATCTTGGCGTCATCTGATAGTTTTAGGTTTTCAAGAACCGCATGCACCATCCGCATAGGAGCAACCGTGTTCACTTGGAAAGCATCGTTCCATTGATCAAAATCGACGTCCACAGCACTTTCGCGCCCGCCCATAATACCTGCATTATTCAGCAAGATATCAATTTTTTGACCGGATAGGCGCGCACCCAAGGCGTGAACAGAATTAGCATCAGCCACGTCCAATTGTTCGATAGTGATTTTGGTGCCGCTTTTTACCTGTAATGCTTTCAGATCAGTCGCGTCGTTTGGGGTTCTGCAACAGGCGATAATTGAGTGGTTACCTAATCCCAAATAGGCTTGTACAAGCTGCAAACCAATTCCACGATTGGCACCAGTTATGAGTATTGTTTTTGTCATTTTTTCCTCAAAAATTAGCTGTGATTCAACTTTATATTATAGCTATAACTTATTGTTTTCCATATATAATATCTTCAATATCTTCGATATTTCCAAACTTAAGTAATCTCTCACCCAAAGAAAAATCAAAGCCATTTCTCACAAGCGTCAGTAACTCTTTCTGATGTCGGTCGACTTGGGTCTCTGGGTCTTTGTACGGTCCGAACCGGCGCTTCTTTATGTATTTGGCTGCCCCAAGTTCATCCGTGTGCCCCTGCACCTCTTCAAGCTCAGTTATGGCATGATCGGTGTGGCTATCTTCAAGACCAAAGGTAATTAACTTACCCACGATTTGTCGTTTGGATTTTCCCTGACGGGCCATGGATCTAGCCTTGCTGTCAGCATATTGCTGATCATCCATGATCCCCGCACTCACAAGTTTTTCGATCTCGGTCTCAATAATCTGCATTACTGAATGTTCGTCCAATTCAAAAAACTCGATAGCTTTCCGGTTTTTGTTATACAGGTGCCGGCTTAATTTTGGTGTGGTGGTTGCGAAGCGGTCAAGATATCGGAGCGCTTGCCCACGGATACGCTTTGGCGTCACTTCTTTCAAAGGGCGCGGCTTTCGTATTTTCTTTTCTGGCTCGTCGAATTCATCCATGTGTCATTTTAGCGCGAGTTTCACGTAAATGGGATTGAAAATTCTACATTTTT
>JBALWO010000060.1:3599-18932 GCA_036960775.1 Pseudomonas marincola
TCGGCGATATGCATCACACTTGTCCCCTGCTCATCCTTGGCAATTGCTAATGTGCATCCCGTTAGAGAGTGATTAAACATAAAATCAGATTCATTATCTAAATGGACAGTGGCAACACCTCTTGGGTTGTATCCCAAATAGGTAGACTGCAAGGGATGTGATTTTCGGCGACGCCTTATGACAGCGTTTGGATTTTCCTCCAGGCAATATCGGTTAAGCTCCACCACACCAAATTTTCTAGCTGGCAATTGCCCGTCGCCCTCAACGAACACTGCCTTTGCCTTCCGCCCTTCAATTCGTCTTTTTACAAACGTAAGTTCTCGTCTTCTAACGAAAATTCTTTGGGCGATAAAGGGCTCAAGTGCTGAGTTTACAATCAAATTTCGTTCCAAAAATCGTAACGGATTTTCAATAAATTTCCCATTTAATCCAAAACTCATTTTAATTGGCTCCCTTAAACTTTAGGCGATACAAAACATGACCGTTAGACGGTTCTTTATTGAATTTGTGATCAGTTTATTTGAGATGAGAAATCTTCATGTCTTGCCAAGGGGCAAAGTCTAAGTACACTTGCGCTCATCTATTCGTTTTTCATCAAAAGGCCTGCAACGTGACAACATCTGACAACATTTCCCCCATGGACCAGCTTCTCGAAATTATGGAGCGTTTGCGTGATCCGAAAACAGGATGCCCATGGGACATAGAACAGTCGTTTGAAACCATAGCCCCCCATACCATTGAAGAGGCCTATGAGGTGGTGGAGGCCATCACTGATGGCGATATGGAAGAGCTGAAGTCAGAGCTGGGTGATCTTATGTTTCAGGTGGTCTTTTATGCCCAAATGGCGAAAGAAGATGGATCGTTCAACTTTCATAATGTGATTGAGGCAATCAACGCTAAAATGATCCACCGTCATCCCCATGTGTTTGGATCAAAAAATATCGAAGATGCTGATGCGCAGGTTGTCGCGTGGGAAGAAACCAAAGCTGCTGAAAGGGCCGCAAAAGCCGCCGGATCTGGAAACAGTGATCTTCCGCATTCTGCTTTGGACGGTGTGGCCAAAACCCTTCCCGCTTTAACACGCGCTTCAAAACTGCAAAAAAGGGCTGCAAGAGTGGGATTTGATTGGCCCGACACAGAACCTGTATTTGATAAAATCAGTGAAGAATTGGCGGAATTCAAATTTGAAGTCGACAATAATTCGCCAACCGAAAATGTGCAGGATGAATTCGGAGATTTGTTGTTCTCAGTGATTAATCTTGGACGGCATTTGGGTGTAGACCCTGAAGTCAGCCTTGCAAAAACCAATCGTAAATTTACTAGCCGGTTTCAATATGTTGAAAAGGCCTTAAGTGACATCGGCAAAAAACCGGAAACAAGTTCACTAGAAGAAATGGATGCGCTTTGGAACCAAGCTAAACTTGAAGGAAAACCTTCAAGCTAGCTTATAAAATGGTTACCGGCATTTTGATAACTCGGCCAAGGTTTTCTGTAGAGAACTTCACTTCTAACGTCACGAAATCTTCCGTATCACTTCTGCTAAGCACTGTACCGTTTCGGTAAATCCATGATAATGAAGCCCCGTCTTCCGTGGGAATTTGCACAGAAAGTAGTTTCTGTTTGCTGGTAATCTGAGTTTCAACAAGGGCGAGAAACTCTTCGACCCCCTCGCCGGTGACCGCAGACATGCCAACGAGATCTTCCCGTCGATCGCATTCGTTTAGAATGGCATCACGGTCTTCGGCTGCCACCAAATCGAGTTTATTCAAAACCTCAAGATATAAACCGTCATCACCCGTATCAATACCAAGGCGTTGTAAGACCCCAAAGACGTCCTGTTTTTGAGCGTCCGTGTCAGCATGGGTAATATCGCGAACATGTACGACCAAATCCGCTTCTAACACTTCTTCCAATGTGGCGCGGAATGCAGCAATTAATTCCGTCGGAAGATCAGAAATAAATCCTACAGTATCGGACAAAATAACCGTTTGGCCGCCAGGTAAGTCGATTTTGCGCATGGTAGGATCTAGGGTGGCAAACAGTAAGTCTTGTGCAAAAACGTCAGAATTAGTCAGACGGTTAAACAAAGTTGATTTACCAGCGTTGGTGTACCCAACAAGCGCAACGATAGGGTATGGTACTTTTTTACGTTTTGAGCGATGAAGATCACGCGTTCGGACAACAGTTTCAAGCTGGCGCTTTAATTTGACGATCCGATCATCGATTAATCGACGGTCAATTTCCAACTGAGACTCGCCGGGTCCTCCGAGGAAGCCTGCGCCGCCCCGTTGACGCTCCAAATGGGTCCACGAACGGACCAGCCGTGTTCTCTGGTAGGATAGATGAGCAAGCTCAACTTGAAGCACGCCCTCTTTCGTTTGAGCCCGATCGCCAAAGATTTCAAGAATTAATCCAGTGCGATCAACGACTTTACAATGAATGCGGCGTTCAATATTCCGCTGCTGTACAGGAGACACCGGGCCGTCGATGACAACGACGGCAATTTCATTGGCTTTAATGAAATCAGCATAATCCGACAACTTCCCTTCGCCAAAAAGCGTACCGGGCTTCGGTGCTGAAAGAGAAACCGTCTCTGAATGAATAACATCCAGGTTAATAGCTGCCGTCAACGAAATAGCCTCAGCGAGGCATGCGTTCGGGTCGCGGCTACTCTTCGGCGCGCTTCTTTTCAAAAATGGGTGCAAGACAAGCGCCTTGTCACCGGAACGTGGGGACCCACGTTCGTCTTCATTATCCATGAGACTATCTAAATCCTATTCAGAAAAACCGAAGTTATTCCGCTGATGGATCATAGAGCTGAATTGGGTTTGTCGGCATGACCGTAGAAATGGCATGTTTGTAAACCAATTGATCTTGTTTATCACGGCGAAGCGTAACACAAAAATTATCATAGGCACTGATAGCACCCGATAATTTAACACCATTTACCAAGAAGATGGTTACTGGAACATTATCTTTACGGACCTTGTTCAAGAACACGTCTTGAACGTTTTGTGATTTTTCAGAGGCCATTTAGCAGTCTCTTTCTTGTTATTGAAATTAACTTCCAACTTTTACAGCTAGATTTCAAATTATTAAATATAACTTTTTTATTATGGCAAAAAAGTTCTACTCAGATAAAGTTGTAGTCGGAAAAATACAAGCCTTTTCAGAGTAATCACCAAAATAAAGGAACTTTCGCTTAAAACAAACTGTTTCTAGTTTAAATCCCACTATTAGTACGCATTAATTATTCATATAATTCTTGAAGATTTCCCTAAGATTTGCTGAAATACTTCCGGGCTTTCCATTTCCAATCACTTTTCCATCAACTTCGACTACGGGTTGAACATAGGCCGAAGAACTGGTCAAAAAGACCTCTCGAGCATTGTGCAATTCTTCAACTGTGAAGGCTCTAAGCTCAACTTTGATGTTTTCAGTTTCCAACAACGCTAATAAATCAGCCCGTGTAATACCAGACAAAATTGAATTGCTTTCAGGCCGAGTTATCAATGTCCCATCCTGATCAATAATCCATGCGTTTGTGGATGTTCCCTCAGTGACAAATCCGTCTTCATCATATTGGAAAGCTTCATAAGCGCCCTGATCCGCCGCTTCCTGTTTCGCGAGGATGTTTGGAAGCAATGCTACTGATTTGATGTCACAGCGCCCCCAGCGGATATCAGGCACAGTTATTACACTCACACCGATCTCTGCTTTTTTCTCAGATTTTTCAAGAGATGTCTTTTTCGCAGTCATAACTAACGAAGACGCAGCATCTAACGGGAATGCATGGTCTCTAGGTGCAACGCCGCGGGTGATTTGCAAATAGATCAATCCGTTTACCACCCCATTGCGCCTCAACACTTCACGCATTACGAGTTTAAGCGGATCGCGTTTCATGGGCTCTGTGATTTTTAATTCACCCAGACTGCGCTGTAATCTATCTAAATGCCCCCCTTCGCCGATTAATTTATTTCCAACAACAGGAATAACTTCATAGACGCCGTCAGCAAACTGATAGCCTCGATCCTCCACATGAACAGATGCATCAATGTGGGGAACATATTGGCCATTTACATAGGCAATTCGAGACATATTTTTAAACCTTGTATCAACGGCGCCAAAGCGCGGGGTTAAAGAGCGCAAGAACGGCAAAAAATTCAAGCCGTCCGAGTAGCATTGTAAAGCATAATAGTATTTTCGCCCCGTCAGGCAAATCAGAATAAGAATAAACCGGTATTCCACCCAAATTAAATCCGAGCATTGTCACATTTATTCCAGAGCCCGCGTTTGCCAGATTTGCCGTCGCGACTGCCAATGCTGCCTGCATATCCAGCCCAAACAAGCTAAGACCCAAAGCTATCAGCAACAAACTAAAGATATAGAACGCAAAGAAAGCCCAGACGGACAGTATATCGTCCTTAGTAATTTTATCTTTTGCATATTTCATGACAATAACAGCGCTTGGAAAACTCAAGCTTTTGACTTCTGCCAAAACCAGTTTCATAAGCATTGCAATGCGCATCAATTTGATACCGCCCGCGGTTGATCCTGTGGATCCCCCAATTGTCATTGCGATAAACAGCAAAAACAGCGTTCCCACAGGCCAGTAGAATTCGCCAGACTCAGATATCGGGCTCATTGAATAACCCGTGGTCGTCAGAAACGAGACTGAATTAAAAATGCTGTAGCGGATGCTGTCAATTAGCGGAATGTTTGTTTCAAACTTCATCATAATTGTCATCACAACCGAGATGAACAGAAACACATATATCAAATATCTGTATTCGGGGTTTTCAAAATAGGCTTTACGGTTACCGTTAAAGAAAGCCCAATGAAGTGCAAAATTGATGGCGCCCGCAAACATGAAGATGATCAGAACCAGCTCTGTAAACCGGTTTTCAAAGAGCTCATGGCCGCTATCTGATACGGTAAACCCGCCGGTTGAAAGCGTGCTAAACCCGTAGCAGATGGCGTTGAATGCTGAAAGGCCAGAGAACCATAGCAAGACAATGCAAATGCCCGTCAATATAGCGTAGATCCCCAATATGGATAAAACGGCATAACGGACACGGCGAGACATTCTACGCCGCGTACTTTTGGCAAGAGCGCGGCTAAGAGGACTGCTGCCGGGAACACTAATGGCCGTCGCCAAAATTGAGATCAAAATGATCAGTGCAAAGCCGCCAAACCATTGGGTCAATGCCCGCCATAAAATCACGGCTCTAGGCTGTCCCTCCAGATCTCTCAATACAGAGGCACCGTTAGTCGTAAACCCCGAAATAGCTTCGAAATAGGCATCAACGGGGCTGGTTACCGCATTACCAAAATAAAAGGGAAGAGCCGCAAAAACGGGAATGACCACCCAAACGAGAACAGCGACTAGATAGGTCTCCTTCCGCTCAAGCGTGGCGGCCTCTCCCCGACTTGCAAACACAAGGCCTCCGCCGACAAACAAAGTGACGATAAAGGAGACAAAAAATGCCGCAGCGGTATCATTGCTCAACTCATCCAAAGCGAAAAGGCAGGGAATTAGCATCAATGCAGAAAGCAATGATAGCGACCATCCCAGAATTGTCATTACGGGGCCAAAATTCATGGCTTAAAAGAATTCTAGGCTGACAGAGAACATCTCTTCGACTTTGCGAACTGCATTTCGAAGTGCAAAAATAACCACCCTATCTTTGGGTTTAATTATGGTACTTCCCCGCGGAATAATAACGTCTTCGCCCCGCAAGATAGCGCCGATAATTGTCCCTTGTGGTAATTTCACACTGCGCAGTTCTTTACCAACAAGTTTTGATGTTTCAAGGGCTTCACCCTCAACAACTTCTGCCGCACCATCTTGAAAAGAATGAAGACCTCGAATTTTACCGCGCCTAATATGACGCAAGATTTCAGATACAGTTGTTGCCCGTGGATCAACAACACAATCCACACCAAGACTGGTCATTAGACCAGTGAAAACAGGATTATTAATCAACGTGATAGAGCTTTCACCGCCCTGCCCTTTGGCAAGCAATGATGACAAGATATTCACTTCATCATCATTGGTCAGCGCGACCACAGTCTCCGCTTTTGCAACGTTTGCTTCCGCCAAAATTTCTGGATCAAGGGCATCACCGGCAAGAACAATTGTCTGATCCAATTGCTCTTGAATAAATTCAGCGCGCTTTCTATTTGCCTCTATTATCTTCAAGGAAATGTTTTTCATATCCTGTTCAATAATATGCGCCAAGTGCAGGCCTATATTGCCGCCGCCAATAATGACCACACTTCTTGCCTCTTGCTCTTCATGCCCAAATAACGGCATGGCGCGGCGAACATGGCTAGCATCAGCTGTAAAATACACTTCGTCGCCTGGAAACATTTGATCATTGCTGGTTGGAACAACCATTTTTCCAGCCCGCATGATACCGACCACAACAATATTCAAATCTGGGAAAAGTTCTGTAAGCTGGCGCAATGGCGTATTTACAATCGGGCAGCTTTCATCGAGACGAACACCAATGACCTGAACCTTGCCATCACCAAACGAGACCATGTCAAATGCACCCGGCACTTTCAAACGCCGGCTAATGGCGTGCGCAACCTCAACTTCTGGGGAAATGATCACGTCAATGGGCAGATGATCCCGGCTATATAAGTCAGACCACATTGGTTTCAAATATTCTTGAGAACGGATACGTGCAATTTTCTTGGGGACGTCAAATAAAGAATGGGCGACCTGACAGGCGATCATATTCACTTCATCGCTATAGGTTACGGCAATAAGCATATCTGCTTCTGCAGCCCCAGCTTCTTCAAGTACCTCTGGATGTGCCGCGTGTCCGACCATACCTCTAACGTCAAGCTCGTCCCCAATTTTGCGGATAAGGTCAACATTTTGATCGATGACGGTAACTTCGTTGCCCTCACGGGCGAGCTGCCGTGCGATATTGGAGCCCACTTGACCGGCGCCGCATATAATGACTCTCATACTTTAGTCGCCCCATCCAAATCAGTTTGAGTGAAATTACTCTGCTTCCTTACCTTTGTCATTGTTATGTATACCCAATGATTTCAGTTTTCTATGCAAAGCTGAACGTTCCATACCAACAAATGATGCTGTCCGCGAGATATTCCCGGCAAATCTATTAACTTGAGCTTCCAAATATTCTTTTTCAAACCGCTCACGCGCATCTCGGAGCGATAACGTCATGATTTCAGTCTGATCAGTTTTACCAGACATCATTGAATTGGAAGCACCGGCTTCCGATGGTATCATTTCAGCAGAAATCACACTATTACGATCTCCAGTTTCCAAAATCATAATTTGTTCAATGACATTTTTCAGCTGCCTAACATTTCCAGGCCAACTTGAAGCTTGCAATGTTGCAATGGCGTCCTCACCGATTTTCCGAGTAGGAAGACCCGCACTTTTCGAAAACCGTTCAATGAAATGCCGCGCTAAGGGTGCAATATCTTCTGGGCGTTCTCTAAGTGAATTTAATGTCAACGGAACAACACTTAAGCGGTGGTATAAATCTTCTCGAAACCGCCCCTGTTCCATAGCCAGTTTCAAATCCTGACTGGAGGATGAAATAATGCGAGCATCTACTTTGACTTTGTCACTTCCACCCACTCGCTGAAAAGATTGATCCACGAGAACCCGGAGAATTTTTCCCTGAGTTTCAATTGGCATATCAGCGATTTCGTCCAAGAAGATAGTTCCGCTGTGGGCCTGCTCAAGCAGCCCGCGGCGAGCGCCTTTTGTTGAATTCAAATGACCTTCTTCAACACCGAAAAGCTGAATTTCCAGCAATTCTGGCGCAAGAGTGGCTGCATTCAGAACCACAAAAGGCCCATTTGCGCGAAGAGAATTTTCATGAATTTTTCGCGCGACAACTTCTTTACCGGAACCTGAAGGACCGGTGATCATAATGCGGCTATTAGTCGGCGCCACTCTTTGAATTGACTGTTCCAGCGTTTGCATGACGTTTGACCGGCCTATGAGATCGGGAGCGCCCTCTCCGCCTTTATATCGAAGTTCTTCTATCTCTCGCCTAAGGCGGGATTTTTCAAGAGCCCGTTCAACAACTTGCATTAATCGGTCGGCCTTAAAAGGTTTCTCGATAAAGTCATAAGCCCCGATTTTAATGGTGTTTACAGCGGTTTCAATATTACCGTGGCCCGAAATCATTATAACAGGGAGATCTGCAGATTTTTTACGTATTTCCTGAAGAATTTCAATTCCATCAAGCTGACTACCCCTTAGCCAAATATCCAGAATAACCAGGCTTGGACGCCGATTTGAAATGGCGGCTAGACATTCATCGCTGTTACCAGCTTCTCTGGTTTCATACCCTTCATCTTCGAGTATACCTGCGATTAATTCGCGAATGTCGGCTTCATCGTCAACTATTAAAATGTCCGCGGACATGATTATTCGTTCCCTGCTGCTGCGTGCGTTTCAAGTTTGTAGAATGTGACCTGCACAGTCGCGCCAGAGCCGCTTTCAGCGTCCATAAGCGCGAGGTTTCCACCATGTTCTTCCATGATTTTATTAACAATTGCGAGACCTAATCCGGTCCCTTTTTCTCGGTGAGTGACGTAGGGTTCCGTTAATCTGCTTCGATTTTCGTCTGGCAGGCCACGGCCGTTATCAGTGATTTGAACAATCACCTGAGTTTCATTTTCTATAGCCGAAATTTCAATTTTTCCCGGTTCCAGTTTAGCAAGATCGCCATCTCTTCCACCAATGGAATCTGCGGCATTTTGAAGAAGGTTTGTGAACACACGGGTGACTTGCGGGGTGTCGATTTGGCAAAGTTCCTGTGTCAAATCTGTATCGATGGCATATTCAATTTCGGAGTGCGCCATTTTTTGGAGAAAAACAGCTTCTTCCAACACCCGGGTCAATATGGATGCTCTAAAATCAGGAGCGGGCATGCGGGCAAACGAAGAAAATTCATCCACCATCTGCCCAATATCGCCAACTTGCCGAATGATTGTATCCGTACATTTGTTAAACGTATCAATATCACTGGTAATTTCTTTAGAGTATTTCCGCTTAAGCCGTTCGGCTGCCAGCTGGATGGGTGTTAATGGGTTTTTGATTTCATGGGCAATACGCCGTGCAATATCACCCCATGCTGCCATTCTTTGGGCAGAAACCAACTCTGTGATTTCATCAAGTGTTACAACGAAACCTTCAACCCCGGCCGATGATATTTCTGCCGCTAACCGGACGAGAAGATGTCGATGGGTTGGCGTTGTCTGAAGATGAACCTGGGCTTGTGCAATTCTTGACGGACGTTCCTGAACTTCTCTCAACAAATCCATCAATTGCGGCGCTATCAGTTCTAGTGGTTGACCCATCATATGGTCTGGATCTATCCCTAAGAGAGTACCTGCCGTCCTGTTTGGAAGTGTCACTATTCCATTCTTATCAAGTCCCACAACACCCGCAGATACACCAGAAAGCACTGTCTCGGTAAAACGGCGGCGATCATCAAGTTGTAGGTTGGTGGCTTCTAGCTCTTCTCTTTGCGAAGAAAGTTCATCTGTCATGCTGTTAAAAGCCCGACTTAGCAGCGCCATTTCATCATAGGCGGCGTCTTCATCAACTTTAGTCTCTAAATCACCATCTCGAACCCTTTCAGCCGCGTTCACGAGACCTTCGATGGGGCGGACAAGGCGCGAAGAAATTGCCAATGCAAACCAAACTGCCGCTAAGACCACCATTAGTGAGATAATAATAAAAATGGCTGCGAACTGGATTTGGATCCCAAACCCTTCTTCTTTTAGACGGTTATAGTCGGCCGTTGCTTGCCGTGTTCGTTCCATATGCTCCAGAACACGTGGATCAATGTATCGGCTGACAAATAGGTATCCATCGAGCAGTCGGTCGATCCGCACCAGCGCCCTCACCCGGTCATCAGCATCATTCGCCACGATAATAACTTCACTGCCCGCTGCGCGGTCAAAAACCTCTGGTGAGAGTTGATCGAATTCCACGAGAAAGCTCAAACTCGACTGAGCGACAACGGTCTTTGTTCCGCGAATGACGACAGCTTCGCTAAGGTTTCGGGCAGCAACTTGATCCGTTAGAAATCTGCTAAATATTTTTGGATTTTGAACCACTTGAGGAGATATGCGATTAATATCTGCAGCAATCCCTAAAACATCAGCTCGGATATTTTGGATATGTTCTTTGATATAGGAATCGGCAACTGCGAGGCTTTCGGACACAGCCATATTCACTGGATCTGAAAAGTGCTTTTGAAAATAAATGTTAAAAAACAAGGCCGAAAACATTGCAACCATTAAGGCTGGCGCTACGGCAATCAGCATGAAAAGGCGAACAACGCGCCGGTGCATATTGCTGCCAGCTGTTCCAATTTTCTGGCGTCGCCACATGCGGATAAGGCGCTGACTAACAATCCCCGCCAACACCACCAAAATTACGAGATCAACAATAACAAGCGCGCGGGTAATTTCCGCATCATTACCAGTTAAGGAGCCATAAGTAGCGATGCCACTAGTGATCGCCAGCAGGGCAACTGCCAAGGAGCTCTTAGGCCCTAACCCAATTTTTCGAGACCAGCGCGTGATCATCGAAACAGGCTTCTGCCTTTTCTGAGGTTTTCCCATCACACAATCACTTGATTTAAGTGAATTGGTAATAAATTCAGATCGCTAATTTTTAATCCCCGATCACAAGCGTTAGTCCTATCCGCCACAATGTGGCATTTAAGCATCACTTTATGCCGCGAACAACCTGAATATCAAGCTCTCTGATCTTTTTTCGTAAAGTATTTCGATTGAGCCCCAACAATTCTGCGGTTCTTATCTGATTTCCGTTGGTGGCATCCAGCGACAGAGTGATCAAAGGGCGCTCGAGCTCTCGGAGAATCCTTTCATAGAGACCAGAGGGCGGTAAGCTTCCGGGGTGGGCTGCAAAATATTTCGAAATATGCCGCTCGATTGCGGCGCTGAAATTCTCATCCTCTGGGACCGCCTCAACACCTGGCGAGCTCATCGTCGGCTGCAACTCCATAGCAACGACATTTGCATCAATAACTTCTTCTGAATACAGCGCGACAAGTCGTTGAACTAGATTTTCCAGCTCCCTCACATTCCCCGGCCATTTATATTTTTTCAGAACATCAAGGGCTTCCGTATCAATGCTTTTTACGGGCAACCCTTCTTGCTGTGCAATGTTCAGAAAATGCCGTACCAAATCAGGAACGTCTTCAGTGCGCTCGCGCAAAGGCGGCAGGCGTAGTGGGACCACGTTCAGACGGTAGAACAGATCTTCCCTGAACAGGCCTTGCCGAACGAATTGTCTTAAATCACGGTTAGTAGCGGCAATAATTCGCACATCGGTTTTCAATGGTGTTCGGCCGCCGACGGTCGTGTATTCCCCTTGTTGGAGAACCCGTAAAAGCCGCGTTTGTGCTTCAAGTGGCATATCCCCAATTTCATCTAAGAACAGCGTTCCACCTTGTGCCTGCTCAAACCGGCCAACGGCCCGTGCGTCAGCGCCTGTAAAGGCACCTTTTTCATGACCAAACAATTCCGACTCAATTAGCTCTTTTGGAATAGCAGCCATATTTATGGGAATAAAGGGGCCTGCTTTACGCTTACCATATTCATGAAGCGCCCGCGCAACCAGCTCCTTACCCGTACCGCTTTCACCGGTAATCATGACCGTTAGGTCGGTTCCCATTAAACGGGCTAGCACACGGTAGATTTCCTGCATGGCAGGGGAACGCCCAATGAGGGGGATTTTACTTTCTTCTTCGTCTTGATCTGCAAGCGTGTTTTTGCGAACATTTTTGGGCTTCGAAAGCGCCCGTTCCACAACTTGTAATAACTCCTTCAGATCAAAGGGTTTTGGCAAATAGTCATATGCCCCGCGCTCTGTGGCTTTAATGGCGGTCAATAAGGTGTTTTGCGCGCTCATGACAATTACAGGTAACTCAGGTCGTATTTTTTTAAGCCGGGGTAGCAAATCAAGACCGTTTTCATCGGGCATAACCACATCGGTTAGAACGAGATCACCAGCGCCTTCCAAAACCCAATTGTAAAGGGTCGCGGCATTACCAGTGGACCTAACTGTATAGTTGGCGCGAGAGAGTGCTTGTTCCAGCACGGTCCGGATACCATGATCGTCATCGGCTACCAGGATAGTTCCAACCATTTTCAGTCTTCTTTCGATTTAGGTACGTGATAAACGGGTAAGCGAATTAGAAAGTGTCCACCGGTAGTTCCGTTGTCATATTCAATAATTCCGCCATGATCCCCGACAATTTTAGCAACCAGAGCAAGCCCAAGACCGCTGCCGCCAGTTTTTGTTGTGACAAATGGATCAAAGATATGAGGCAGTAGCTCATCAGGAATACCGGGGCCATTATCCCGCACGCCGACTTCTAACGGTAACTGCACACGCGCCGAATTTCCGGGAACAGCTAAGCGAACACCTGGACGGTAGGCAGTGGTCAATACGATTTCACCGCCATTGGACGGCACCGCTTCTGATGCGTTTTTAATAAGATTGAGTAAGACTTGAACCAATTGATCTCGGTTTCCGTAAACATAGGGCAGTGAGGGGTCATAATGCTCCATAAACTTTACGTTCCACCCAAAGCCATTTTGGGCAATTAGGCGCACATGCTCCAGCACTTCATGGATGTTGACCGCATCTCTCTCAATAGGACGGTCATCAGAGAAGGCCTCCATACGATCAACAAGCGCGCAAATCCGATCAGTCTCATCACAAATGAGCTGCGTGAGCGACCGATCTGCATCAGATGCGTTCATTTCAAGGAGTTGCGCAGACCCGCGAATACCTGAAAGGGGGTTTTTAACTTCATGGGCCAACATGGCCGCCATGGCAGTTACTGATCTCGCTGCGCCGCGGTGGGTTAGTTGCCGATCCATTTTTGACGCCATGCTGCGTTCTTCGATTTGAACCACGACCATATTGTCATCAAGCAAAGACGAAACTTGAATGTTTACGTTTTTCATCCCCGTTTTCGGCGTCCCAAGATCCACACCATATTCAGAAACTCGGTCGTTACTTCTACGGACTTGATCAATCAATGATAAAAGCGGGCTTCCAAACGGTGCTAATTTATCAATATTGGTTTTTTTCAAGATATTTACGGACGATGAAAAGAATTCCTCTCCCGCTGGGTTGGCGTAGGGAATATACCCGCGCTCATCCACAACAATGATCGGATCTGGTAAGACAGACAAAATATTCAACGGGTTTGGCATAGTCTCGCTCATTTTACGCAGCCCCTTGTTGATCAGGGCGGGTTTCATAGAAGTTTTTAATTTCTTCTCTAACTTGCTGCCAGTCATCCATCCGAATAATTCGGCGCCGGAAATCTTTACCGCCCTCTATACGTTCTGAATACCAGCTCAGGTGTTTACGGGCGACACGTGTTCCAGCGCGTTCCCCATAAAGATCAATAAGACCTTGATAATGCTCAAGAACAATTTCTTTTTGCTGTTCAAAATCTGGATCAGGCTCAACCGTTCCATCTTTCAAGTAGCGCGCCACTTGCGAGACAAACCAAGGACGACCATAAGCCCCGCGTCCAACCATCACACCATCGGCACCTGATTGCTCCAATGCGCTTTTGGCATTCTCAACAGTTTGGATATCGCCATTTGCAATCACGGGAAGACTAACCGCTTCTTTTACTTTCCGTATAAAGGACCAATCCGCGTCACCTTTAAAAAACTGGCAGCGGGTTCGGCCATGGACTGTCAGCATTTTAATGCCTGCATCTTCTGCTATTTTGGCGAGCTCTGGCGCATTGCGACTGTCATCATCCCAACCTGTTCGCATTTTTAAAGTGACGGGAATTTGCACAGCATCAACTGTTGCCCGTAATATCTTACCGGCATGATCCAAATCTTTCATCAAGCTGGATCCGGCCTGTCCAGAAGTCACCTTCTTAACCGGGCAGCCCATATTGATATCTATAATTCGCGCGCCCATATCTTCGTTCAGCCGCGCGGCTTCTGCCATAATGTCAGGATCACAACCTGCAAGCTGCACTGCCATGATATGATCATCCTGTGCATCTGTTTTGACAATTCGCAGGGATCTTCTGGTCTCTTGCACCATAGCTTTACTGGCAACCATCTCTGAAAACACTAGACCTGCACCAAAACGAGAGACGATCCTGCGAAACGGCAGATCCGTTATCCCCGCCATGGGCGCGAGCAATACTGGCATGTCCAGAGTTATGTCACCGATACTAATGGTCATTTTTTGTGCAAACTTATTAATGGCTAACTTTTGTGCAGTTTACTCAATAGATTGCTGCAGTGCAACAGTAATAACCACCCTTATTCGTATTTTTATTGAACCCTGCCGCTCCCCCCCTTACTGTCACGTGATGACAGTAATCGCCCTCATAGTTGCCGCGGGAAGCGGAAGCCGAACCGGACTTGACTACCCAAAGCAATATATGTCTTTGGGGTCGGAAACGGTCCTTCGTAAATCCGTAATGGCATTTACGCAGCATCCAGCTGTAGATAAAATTCAGGTTATCATCAATCCCGATGATGTTGATCTATATGAACAATCCATAAAAGGGCTTGATATCCTTCCGTGGATAGCGGGCGGAGAAACGCGCCAACAAAGTGTTCATGCGGGGCTAGAGGCTATTGCCGACCAAAATCCATCAAAAGTACTCATTCACGATGCCGCCAGACCTTTTGTAGGTAGCGAGGTCATCGACCGCTGCCTACAGGCTTTAAACACCCATGATGCCGTCTTACCAGCCCTCCCCACTATTGACACTCTTAAGCGGGTTAATGACGGTGTGGTGGAAACCACATTAGACAGGAACAACATCGTGGCAGCGCAAACCCCTCAATGCTTCGACTTCAATGCAATCCTCGCGGCACACCGGACATTAAAAAAAATCGAAGTTACCGACGATATTGCCTTGGCTGAACGCGTTGGAATTCCTGTATTTTGGGTTATGGGCTCCCTTGAAAACAAAAAAATAACAACATTTGAAGATATTGAAATGATCCGTGCAAACGCACTCACTGATATTCGAACGGGCCTCGGCTTTGATGTTCACAGCTTTGATGTCCATAGCGATATGTGGCTAGGTGGCGTCAACATTCCCTATAATAAGGGGTTGAAGGGGCATTCAGACGCAGATGTCGCCCTTCACGCCTTGACGGATGCCGTCCTTGGAGCCATTGGTGCAGGTGATATAGGCACCCATTTCCCGCCCTCTGATGATACATGGAAGGGCGTCTCCTCTGATCGCTTCTTAAGTCATGCGGCCCAATTGGTCACAGACCTTG
>JBALWO010000005.1:0-109755 GCA_036960775.1 Pseudomonas marincola
AAGATGGGCATTCTCACTGCGGTGATTTCCTATCATGTTGCTCTATTTGGTTTGATTTACTCCTGCTGGATTTTGATGCGCGAAAAGATCATGTCAGGCATCCTCAATGAGACGACCAAAGTCACGTCGATGGTGTTCGTCATCCTCATTGCATCCCTGTTCTTGAGCCTAACAATCAGGTCTTTTGGTGGTGAGCATTACATTCAAGTGTTCCTGCAATCATTTGATGATCCACGCACTCTGTTGATCGTCGTAATGATCGTTTTGTTCTTCTTAGGGTTCGTGCTCGATTTCATTGAAATTATTTTCATTGTTATCCCAATCGTTGGACCCGTCATTTACGCTGCGGATCCCAACCTTATGCATCCAGCGTGGATCACGATCCTGATTGCGGTTAATCTACAAACATCGTTCATCACTCCTCCGTTCGGGTTTGCGTTGTTCTACCTTCGCGGCGTTGCGCCTCCGGAAGTGACAACAATGGATATCTATAAAGGGGTTATTCCTTTTGTGATTATTCAAGTAATTGGTCTGTCGCTTCTTTGGTTTTTCCCAGCGATCACAACGTTCCTACCAGATCTGCTCCCCGCCAATTGACGGAGTTGATATAAAAACAAAAAAGCCGCTGGTCATTCCAGCGGCTTTTTTTATAGGTAATTATGAAGAAATAATTAGACAGCGATTGCCCTTTGTTTCTTCTTCAATTTTCTAAAATCATATATTCCGGGAGTTTCCGTTGGATTGACATCCGCGCCAAAGATTTGTGCTTTCTGAATTTTCTGTGTGCTTGTTGTTGGTAGGCTATCCACAAACAAAACCCATCCTGGTGGTTTGAAATATGCCAGCTTGGCAAAAGCAAACTCAAACAGTTCCCCCGCAAGCTCTTGAGTATTCTCATACCCATCCATCAACACGATGCAGGCCATGACTTCTTCCTCGCGGATGTCATCAGGTGCCGCGATGACAGCTATTTGTGCAATGGCGTCATGTGCTTGCATTGCAGCTTCGACTTCGGCTGCCGCTATGTTTTCACCAGATCGCCGAATGATGTTTTTCTTACGATCGACGAAATACAACATCCCGGTTTCATCTTGAACCACTGTATCACCAGTATGGAACCAGCCTCCGTCCCATGCTTCTTCGGTCGCATCTTCGTTATTTAGATATCCTGCAAAGAAACCTTTGCGTGGATTATCACCGGCGGCTCGCACAAGGAGTTCTCCTTGTTCGCCTCGTGGAAGTTCGCGGCCGTTTTCATCCGCAATTTTTGCTTCAAAATCACCATATGGTCGCCCAAATGCACGCGTATCTATTTGACGCGGTTCTGAGTTTACATTGAAGATACGGCCGGTTTCTGTCATTCCCCAAACTTCGTATAATGGAAATCCATAACGGTCTTCAAAGACGCCATGTAAATCTGGATCAACGCCGCCACCGATACCAAACCGTACAGAATGTGATCGTTCTAATTCGTTATCAGGTTGATTTAACAACATCGGCGGAACAACGCCTAAATAATGAATAATTGTTGCCTTGGCCTCATTGACATCCTGCCACCAACCTGACGGGTGGAAACGGTCAGGAATAATCAAACATCCGCCTGTGACGAGCATACAGCCGAGCGAGACAATTGCTGCGTTCATATGAAACAGCGGCAAAGGGTTATACAGGCGTTCTTTGCCTGGGCGGATCTGGATTAATCCGCTCATATCCGCGTACCAGTTAGCAGCGATCAAATGATAATCATTGTTGAGAATGCAGCCCTTTGGACGCCCCGTTGTTCCAGAAGTATAAAGAAGGCTTGCCTCTGTCATCAAACCCGCTGTCCCAGTGGCAGGTGTGTTTTCAGGTGATGGCAAATTTTCAAAAAAATCTTTATCAGAGACAACCCGAAGCGGGCGTTCGCGAGCTTCGGCAACAGCTTTAATATCTTCAAATCGGTCATCAAGCGTCACAACAAGATCGGCATCAGAATGACTCATCTGATACAGCATTTCTTCGTGGCGATAATCCGGATTTATAGGAACACAAGAAATTCCAAGTGCATTAAGCGCAATTAAATGGAAGACATATTCAGGTCTATTTTCAAACAAAAAACCAACGCGCTGTCCAAATCCATATCCCGCATTGGTATAGGTTTGCATGATACGGTCAACTTGATCCGCAACCTGCCTGTACGTAAATTCTATCCCATCTGGATAGTAGTTTCGTTTTTTGAGAGGAGGCACACATAAAAAAGCATGTTCAGGGTAAATTTCAGCCGTTTTACAAAACGCCTCATACAAGGTGTTCATGGGTGCCCCTTCATATTTTTATTTAAATTTGTTATTCCGGCTAAAGCCGCGCGGTGCCAATCTTCCAGCATTCCCCCGGCGCGTAAACCATCCGGTTAATTCGGTTTCCGTTCGTGTCCGTTCCCCAGACTTCCAAGTCAAACCGGTCTCTTTATTAAATGTCGTAATATCAGAAAGACCACCGTCTTTAAAGCGTTGTAGGGTAACGCCGCGACCGCGAGTCATTTCAGATATTTCATCAAGAGCAAAACAGTTCAATTTACGATTATCACCAACGACAGCGACGGAATTCCCGTTTAGTTCTTCACAGAACGCAGCTTCATTATCTCCCGAGACATTTAGCGTCTGCTTGCCATTTCGAGTTTGTGCAATAACGCCATCTTCATCCACAATAAATCCACGTCCATCCGTAGATGCAATGAGCAGTTTTCGGCCCGGTTTATGGACAAACAAGGAGACGATCTCTTGGTCATTCCCAAGATCTATCATTAGACGGATTGGCTCGCCATGACCACGTCCACGTGATATGCCATCGCAGCCGATTGTGTAGAAACGGCCATTTGTGCCGAACAGAACCAATTTATCTGTGGTTTCTGCCGTGATCCAGAAGCTCGCTTTATCACCGTCTTTATATTTTTCTTCACCGGTTTCGACCACATGGCCTTTTATCGCGCGGACCCAACCCTTTTCAGAGCAAATTACGGTGATCGGTTCTTTTTCAATCATCGCTTCTAAAGGGATTTCTGCAAGTTCTTTGGCTTCGCCGATCGTTGTCCGGCGGTTAGAAACCTCAGGAACACCTTTCAACGTTTTCTTCAGGTCTTTAAGTTCCCCTGTGATCGCTTCTTTTTGAAGAATTTCACTTTCAAGCAAAGCTTCTAGGCCGACTTTTTCTTCGGTTAGTTTTGTATGTTCTGTGCGAAGTTCCATTTCTTCAAGTTTACGAAGTGACCGCAGGCGCATGTTCAAAACAGCTTCGGCCTGAACTTCGGTCAGCGTAAAGGTTTCCATCATCTGTTGTTTTGGATGATCTTCTTCTCGAATAATCCGGATTACTTCATCCAAATTAAGGAATACAATCAGATAACCTTCGAGCACTTCCAGTCGATTTTCAATCTTCCCAAGACGGAAGAGAGATCGGCGTCTTAACACAACAAATCTGTGTTTCAGAAATTCTTCTAGGACCTCTTGAATGCTCATAACCCGTGGTGTTTGGGTGGCATCCAGGACGTTCATATTCAATGAGAACCGGTTCTCGAGGTCTGTAAACCTGAACAAACCCTGCATGAGCATTTCAGGATCAACGTTCTTGCTTTTTGGCTCAATAACCAAACGAATATCTTCAGCAGACTCGTCGCGAACATCACCAAGTAGCGGAAATTTTTTGGCCTGAATAAGTTCCGCAATGCGTTCAATCAGTTTCCCTTTTTGAACTTGGTAGGGAATTTCAGTGACCACGATCTGATAGGTACCGCGTGGGCCCGGCTCTACTTCCCAGCGAGCCCGTTGACGAAATCCGCCACGGCCCGTGAGGTACGCTTCCCGAATATTTTCCGGTTTTTCAACAAGCTCTCCACCTGTTGGGAAATCGGGCCCTGGAATGAATTCGAGCAATTTATCAATTCGAGATTTTGGCTTCTCGGCCAACTCTTTGAGTTTCTCTTCATCTTCTGTGTAATATTTCACAAGATAGAGAAGCGCATTACAAAGCTCAGTCGCATTGTGCGGCGGAATAGATGTTGCCATACCAACCGCGATACCGGTGGATCCGTTGGCAAGCAGGTTTGGGAATGCCGCCGGCAAAACTATAGGTTCGCTCTCTTCACCGTCATAGGTGGGGCGAAAATCGACCGCGTCCTTATCAAGATCTTTCAGGAGTAATTCCGCAAAGATTGTCATGCGCGATTCTGTATACCGCATGGCAGCCGCATTATCACCGTCGATGTTACCAAAGTTCCCTTGGCCATCAACCAACGTATATCGCTGCGCAAAATCCTGCGCTAGCCGGACGAGGGCGTCATAGACGGATTGGTCACCATGGGGATGATACTTACCGATCACGTCGCCAACGACACGTGCACATTTCTTGTAACCGGACGCAGGGTCCAGTTTCAGCATGCGCATTGCATATAATAGGCGCCGATGAACCGGCTTTAGTCCGTCCCTGACGTCAGGCAGGGAACGGGACATAATCGTCGACATCGCATAAGCAAGATATCGCTCGCTTATGGCGTCCTTCAGTGATGTTGGTAGGACTTCACCGGATTTTATCAAAGACTGTTCACTCATTCTTTCTGTATATCATCAGAAAGCAGAGTGAGGATAAAAAAATCCCCCTCAGAGTGGATAAATTTGAAATAGCCAAAAATTTACGCCTCTGATCTAGCCCTAAGTTCTAACGCGCTAACGAAACGCTCCCGCGCGGGCAGGCTTTCCTTACCATAATGCGGCAATAGATTTTTGTGGATAAAATATCCAGTTAGCTGCAAACCGGCTGCGATATGGGATAGTTGACGATTGTCATTCCCCTCACCGGTTCCTGGCAACAAAAACTCAGGTAACGAAAGCAATCTGGCCCGATAGGGCTCCCCCGCTCCCCGGCTTACCGCACAGCCCGATTTTGGCGATACATAAATGAGATCTTCTTTAAGTCCCGTTGCCGCACACTCGCTTAAATCAAGCCCATAACCCAATTCAGTAAGCAACCCAAGTTCCCAGCGAACAAAAAGCGGACCCCAATGCTCAATTTCCTCAGAAAGGTTGGCCATTAACAGAAATGTTGCATCGAATAACCCTCGATGTACCTCTCGTTCTGGGAGAACTTTCTCAAGTAAGGACAAAGCTGATGACGCTGCGACCAAGTTTAGCGGCTGATCAAATAACATCGCTCCCATGGAGCTTTTTGCCTCCACCGAGTAGTTACCAAGATGATCACTTAATCGGCTTTGCCATCGGAGGCCAATGTGATTTCCCGGCTGTAAGATTCCGCGAAGCCGTTTCCCACTGCCGCCGCGAACAAGACCTGCGTGCCGACCATGGTCCTTGGTTAAGGCATGTAGGATGACACTATTTTCACCAAATTTTTTGGCTGATAAAATCAAGCCTTCGTCTATCCAATGCATAGATCAAGCCTTAGCAGACAAATCCATGCTGTGGCAACGCAATCTCTGAAATTTGATCACAGTCCCGATTTCCGGTGCGTCTTTTCCCAGAAGCGAAGGGAAACAGTATGGCGTTAAACGTTGATATTTTGCTGATCAGTGCAATCGAAGGCGAAAACTTGGAATATGAGGAATTAAAAACAGATGGAATTAGTTGGAAATCCCCTCCCCCAGATATTCTTCTTCCCTTTGAATACCACCGCTGCGAATGCAGTGGGCCTTCATCCGGTTATGAAATCGGACTTAAATATAATGGAATTATTTGCAGGATAGAGGTGACATCTTGGGGGGTCAGTTATAGGAAATCGACGCCAACACAACATGATCTGGAATTGGTTCTAGTGAAAAACAAACCGCCCTACAGGCTGGAAATGATATTAATATAGAAACCGACTGGCGCAATTCACGGCTAAGCCAAATGCTTTGCGCCAGTCTGTATTGGATCTATGCTCTAAATTTTTTCAAGAACCCTGTAACTTCTGTCAGAACTTTATCCGTGTCACTCACCATTTCCGTAACGGCGATTAACACTTGTTCAGAAGCTTCTGAAGATTGCTGCGCAAACTGTTCAATATTTGCAACATCACCTTTCAAATGCACGGTTCCATCATACGCACTTCTAGTACTTACAGATATTTCGTTAGTCGCCACTGATTGCTCTTCCACTGCAGCTGCAACAGAGGCGGTCGTTGAATTGATCTCATTGATAGTCGCCAAAATTGCTTCGATCTCGCCAGCAGCTTGTTCACTTACCTGCTGAATACCTGAAATCTGTGTCGTAATATCTTCTGTCGCTTTTGCTGTTTGGGTAGCAAGGTTTTTCACTTCTGATGCTACGACAGCAAACCCTTTACCCGCCTCGCCAGCTCTCGCGGCCTCAATGGTTGCATTGAGAGCAAGCAAGTTAGTTTGCTCTGCGATGTCACTAATCAGACTGACAACTTCGCTAATTTGATGCGCAGCATCTTTAAGCTGCTCCATTGTTTTCGCTGTTTCTGTCGCCCGGTTTGACGCTGCACCAGCCACTTGATTAGACAGATTAACCTGTGAAGATATTTCTTGAATTGAGGAACTTAATTCATCTGTCGCTGAACTGACAGTTTGAACACTCACTGTCATATTCTCAGCGACACCAGAAGTTTTACTCACTTTATCAGAAACATTTCCCGAGATGTTCTTCAAGTTAGACGCCATTCCTGACATTGCTTGGGAATTCTGAGCCACTTTCTGCAGGATATTGCCAACTTTTTCTTCAAATTCAGTAGCAATCATTTGACGATCTTGCTGGCGCCGATCGTTTTCTTTTTCAGCGGTCTGAATTTTCTCTTCATTTAATCTGTCCGCTTCCGCTTTCAGTTCAGATATATGGGCTTCTGAACGTTTGGCTTCTTCAGTGGCCTCAACAGCTCGTTGTTTTTCAACATCAGCTGTTTTCGTGGCATCCTTGGCCTCAGAAACTGCATCCGCAGAATCCTCAAAAGCATCAACAAGTTTGAAGGTAAGCCATGCTAGCAACGCAGCTTCAAAGACAACAACAACCGCGTGGAGGACAACTCTAAAGAAGTCTGCGCCTTCTGGGAATACTGCTGCTGGCAGTAAGAAATTAAGCGCAAGGTGATGGACTGCAATGGCTGCCGTCGCAACGATAATTGTCTTCCAACAACACATCACTGCAATAATCGCCAGCGAAGCAAAGAAATACATATGAATATCAATTTGCCACGGATGCCCTGAAAAAACATAAACCAGCAGTCCGACTTGCACGATATAAGAAACTGCAAAGGCATATCTATAGGCGAGCGCGGCACTGTCTTTCAGGAACAAACCCGTCGCAACAGCGGCAAAAACAGCGGCCCCAATCGTTGCTGTAATCCAGTCCCCGCCAATATATAGTCCCGAAACTGCGATTAAGGGAACATGCCCCCAAAGTAAAAGTAACAATTTGTTTGCGACAGACTGTCTTAATTCAAAAAGAGCGTTCATCTTCTACACCTTAGGCTTTGGTTTTTCGGGTGAAAAATGTGCATCCCCCGTTTGCGTATGCGTTTACGATGATGAGTGCACCAGCGTCTTTCAGTAACTCCAGCGGGGCATCCCCTGTTGGCCGAAGCACAACAATCGAGTTCAAAAAACCAGTTCGCACAAATCTAAACGGGAGAGCCGAGACAGCATTTGTAATCTCAGTCAACGACATTTTGGGTGAAAACACAGCAGCAACATCATCCCCATTCCGACTTGGCGCTAATGCCAAAAAAGCCAAAAACAGAAAACTCGCTAGTATCATTCCCCCGGCAATGATCAATGCTCGTCTATCTTCATTTAAATCCGAACTTTTCATCACGCCCCCCCGTACTCTGACTAGTTGCATAAAACTGAAAATATCTTGGAACGGTTTAATTTAGGTTAAATTTTATTTCCTAAATATTTGAGGCAATTCGTCGCACTTGATTGGGATCAACGGTTTGAGGATGAGCCATCCGCTATAACTCCTTCAAGACAAATGCCCTACAGACCCTTTTCAGGGAATTTCACGAGAGCGATATTTTCACATGCAGAGAAGTCATTTAAATTCAATGCCCTACAAATTTGCAACGCTAAAAGATACCGTCGTTATCTTTACGTTTCCGATCGTTATGTTGATCTGGGCTGTGATTTCATATCAGTAGATTCTGAAAAATTAGGTTTCAAACAAAAAAAAGCGGTGAAAAAATCTCCGCTTTTTTTTGTTTATTAGTCGAAAATACCTATCCGTCCAATTTTGGCTTGAGAAGTTTATTCACAATACCGGGGTTTGCTTTACCGCCAGTATTTTTCATAACTTGGCCCATAAAGAAGCCAAGCAACTTGTCTTTTCCGCCTCTATATTCAGCAAGTTTTTCTGGATTAGCTGCAATGACTTCGTCAATGGCCACTTCGATCGCACCTGTATCAGAAACCTGTTTCAGGCCTTTTTCGTCAACGATTGCACTTGCAGATTTACCTGTGTCGAACATTTCTTCGAACACTTCTTTCGCAATCCTGTTTGAAATCGTGCCGTCTTTGACTAGATCAACAACCTCACCCAACGCATCTGCGCTAATTGGTGATGTCGCAAGTGTATTACCAGTTCTTTTCAAGTTACCGAAAAATTCACCGGTTACCCAGTTAGCAGACAGTTTGGCATCACGGCCTTTTGCAACAAGCTCAAAGAAATCAGCGACTTCTTTTTCAGCAACCAACACACCAGCATCGTATGGGCTAATACCCATTTCACTGATAAAACGATCTTTTTTTGCGTCAGGCAGCTCAGGCAAATCAGCTTTAATGGCATTAACAAATGCATCATCGAACTCAAGCGGCAACAAATCCGGATCTGGGAAGTAACGATAATCATGCGCTTCTTCCTTGGATCGCATGGACCGGGTTTCCCCTTTAACACTATCATAAAGACGTGTTTCTTGAGCAATGGTTCCACCCTCTTCGAGGATATCCACTTGGCGATTGGCTTCATAGACAATCGATGCCTGAATAAACCGAACAGAGTTGATGTTTTTCATCTCGCAGCGCGTCCCAAGCTCATCGCCCGGACGACGAACAGAAACATTTACGTCAGCCCGCATAGAGCCTTCGTCCATGTTACCATCGCAAGTTCCAAGGTAACGCAAGATACTCCGCAATTTTTTAACGTATGCCGCAGCTTCTTCAGGGGAACGCATATCAGGTTCTGATACGATTTCCATCAAAGCAACGCCAGAGCGGTTCAAATCAACGAGGGTCATACTTGGGTGCTGATCATGAATACTTTTACCGGCATCTTGTTCTAGATGCAGGCGAGTAATTCCAATCTCGCGCGTAACGCCATCTTTAAGATCGATGGTCAGAATTCCCTCGCCAACGATAGGCTGCAGGAATTGACTGATCTGGTAGCCTTGCGGCAAATCAGCATAAAAATAGTTCTTCCGATCGAAAACGGAAAAATTATTGATTTTAGCTTTCAAGCCAAGACCTGTTTTCACAGCCTGCTCGACCGCTACCCGGTTGATAACGGGGAGCATGCCTGGCATAGCCGCATCAACGAAGGAAACCTGCGTATTTTGCTCTGCGCCATACGCAGTGGCAGATCCTGAAAACAGTTTGGCGTTTGAGCTGACCTGCGCATGAACTTCCAGTCCAATGACAACTTCCCAGTCACCCGTCGCGCCTTGAATAATCATTCCCATTTTATGCCCTCCACCAAGTGGTTGGTTTCGCCGTAAAGTTAGCGGCTTCTTCCAAAACACCTGCTGTTCGAATTACTGTTTCTTCATCAAACGGACGTCCAAGCAATTGTAGCCCTAGCGGTAAACCATCCGAAGACAAGCCTGCTGGAATTGAGATACCCGGCAACCCTGCCAAACTGGCGGGAACTGTGAAGACATCGTTGAGGTACATTTCCAAAGGGTCATCGCCTTTTTCACCAAAGGCAAACGCCGCACTTGGCGCCGTTGGTGTGAGGATTGTATCCACCAATTTATAGGCTTCTTTGAAATCTTCAGCGATGCGAGCCCGCACTTTTTGAGCTTTCAAATAATAGGCATCGTAATATCCAGCTGAAAGCGCGTAGGTGCCGATCAAGATACGGCGTTGGACTTCTTCGCCAAACCCCTCACCGCGTGTGCGTGAATACATGTCGTCGAGATTTTGACCTTCAACGCGCAAACCATACCGAACACCATCATAACGTGCCAAGTTGCTTGAAGCCTCAGCAGGCGCAATAATATAGTAAGCAGGCAATGCATATTTTGTATGCGGCAGGCTTATTTCAACGATTTCTGCACCGGCTGATTTCAACCAATCAACACCTTGCTCCCAAAGTGCTGCGATTTCTTCAGACATGCCATCAAGACGGTATTCTTTTGGAATACCCACTTTAAGGCCGCGAATATCACCCGTAAGGGCCGCTTCGAAGTTTGGAACTTCCATATCAACGCTTGTGCCGTCTTTGGGATCAAACCCGGCCATAGTTTCCAGCATAATTGCTGTATCCCGAACCGTACGGGTCATAGTGCCCGCTTGATCGAGACTGGATGCAAAGGCAACAGTTCCCCACCGAGAACACCGACCGTATGTAGGCTTCATTCCAACGATACCAGTGAAGGCTGCAGGCTGGCGAATGGAGCCGCCTGTATCAGTACCTGTGGCGCCCATTGCAATGTTTGCTGCAACTGACGTTGCTGATCCACCAGAGGAACCACCTGGAACCAAAGGCTGATCATCGGTTGTGCGGCGCCAAGGATTAACAACGTTACCGTAATAGCTCGTTTCGTTTGAAGATCCCATAGCAAACTCGTCCAAGTTCGCTTTGCCCAGCATCACTGCGCCTTCAGCCCACAAATTTGCTGTAACTGTGCTTTCATACTCAGGTGTAAAACCATCCAGAATATGTGATGCCGCAGTCGTCAACGTTCCTTTGGTGCAAAACAGGTCTTTGACGGCAATAGGAATACCTTCCATGTTGCCGGCTTCGCCTTTTGCCAATCGGTCATCAGAGCGGGTAGCACCTTCAACGGCTTTTTCAAGCGTTTCGGTGATAAACGCGTTCAAACCTTTAGCACTCTCCATGGCGGTGATGTGTGCTGCGGTAAGTTCGCGGGCTGAAAACTTAGAAGCTTTCAGACCATCGCGCGCTTCTGCGATTGTTAATTTTGTTAAATCACTCATTATTCGATCACCTTCGGTACGGCAAAGAAGCCTTCTTCGGTAGAAGGTGCATTGGCGATAACATCTTGTTGGTATCCGCCGTCAGTGATTTCATCTGCGCGCCAGCGATGCTGCATGTCTGCAACGGACGTCATGGGTGCAACATTTTCAGTATCAACCTCACTGAGTTGTTCAACCCAGCCCAAGATTGCGTTTAGTTCATTGGCAAGCGAATCCAAGTCTTTTTCTTCAACCCGAATACGCGCCAAGTTGGCTACTTTTGCCACAGTGGCTTTATCAAGCGACATTTGTCACCCTTTGCTATAATAAGAAGCTAAATCTGGATAGTCGGCCCAGAAATCTATTTTAACACTAAACAAATGGCCAAACCGACAATGGCCGCAAATTAGCGCAACCAATGCTCCTCGGCAACCCCAGCTATCTGAAACATTTTATCGCCCTCGATCAGCGCCTGCTAGGATTTGATCCTGGAACCAAGACAATTGGCCTTGCTTTGTCCGATACATCGCTAAAAGTGGCGACACCGTTGATGACGATCAAGCGAAAAAAATTCAAAGATGATGTTGCAATTATTGGTGAGCTGATCGAAAAATATAATATTGGCGGCTTTATTATTGGTTTACCGCTCAATATGGATGGAACAGAAGGCCCCAGATGTCAGTCTTGCCGGCAACTTCAAAAGAATCTCGAAGAATTTTTTGACGTCCCAGCAAGCTTTTGGGATGAGAGATTATCGACGGTTGCTGTTACTCGCACACTTCTTGAGGCCGATGCATCTAGAAAGCGCCGGGCCGAAGTCGTCGATAAAATGGCGGCGGCCTTCATTCTTCAGGGCGCACTAGATTCGCTTTAGGTCCATATCTCTTTTGGCCTCAGCCGACTTTCAGGAAATGAAATTGAGACAACTGTTCCAACGCCAAACTCACTTTCAATTTTCAAGGTCCCGCCGTGAAGTTCCGCCAATTTGACCGAAATTGGTAAACCAAGCCCAGCGCCATCGTACTCCTTGGCATAACTATTTTTTTCTGACTGTCCAAAGGCTGATAGTGCCAACGCCACCCCTTTTTCCGTCATTCCGACGCCAGTATCACATATACGGATAACACCACCATTTTGTTTTTTTGCTTCAATTGTAACGATGCCTCTTGCCGAAAATTTCACTGCATTATAGGTCACATTTAACAATATTTGTCGTACCCGCCTCATATCTGCGTGAAGATAAAAATCGTCGTCTATTTTTGTCTTAACTGTACAATTATTATCCACCGCTCGACTGGCGACCATCCGACAAACATTCTCAACTACATTGGAGTCTGGAAAAATTTCTTCCTGCAATTCGATTTTTTTGGCTTCAATCTTAGACAAATCAAGCAAGTCGTTAACGAGAGACAGTAAATGTTCTCCACCTTCAAGCGCATATGAAGCGTATTCACGGAGGTTTTGTTGAGCCAAATTTTCAGGCCCTTTGGCCAATATGGAGTTAAATCCAATTATTGCGTTCAGTGGTGTCCTAAATTCATGGCTCATGTTGGCAAGAAAACTGGATTTTGCTTTATTGGCTTTTTTTGCAATCTCCAACGCTGTTTTCAACTTCACCTCAGCGGCCTTTCGCTCGGTGATATCCTGCATAATGCATATAAAATGACTTATGTTTTCGTCTTTTCCTTGAACAGGAGAAACTGAAACTTGTTTCCATCTAGTAGAATCACTCTTTGTTTTTATCTTCAAGTCTCCACGCCAACTTCTATTTTCCCTGCACGCTGCGACCATTTCTTTAAGACTGCTTTTGGGTTGCACATGTTCCACAAAAATTTGAAATTCCTGATCGCATATTTCAGGTGAGGTATACCCAAAACGATCTTCGAAATGGGGATTCACATATTCAATTACACCGAGCGGATCAGTTATGACAATCGCGTTGGGGCTTTGCTCCACAGCGCGACTTAGTGTTTTGAAAATATCATCTTTGAAATTCTTGGCCGTAAGATCTTTCAGTAAGGTTTGTGCAGCCAATTCTCCCTTCCAGAAAACGGGTTGGCTACATAATTCGGCATTTACGGTGGTTCCATTCTTGTCGATCAGTGAATACTCTAGAAATGGGAGGCTAAGACGTTCGTCGATAACACCGCTCATACGGAGTTCAGCAATAGTCTGGAACTCGGGTGCAAAAAACTCAAAAAGACTATGTCCGCATAGCTGGCTTCCTTTTTCGTATTTGAGAAATTGGGCCGCCGCCTGATTTGCATACACAATGACATCGTCGCATTGAACGACAACGCCATCAGGTGACATGTCGGCAAGAGAGCGAAACAAACTTTCATCATTTTTACTATGTGCGGTCTTATTGTCGTTTAAATTTGATTGAAAATATCGTGTTGTTTTTTTTGGTTCTACAATCTCGGCCAACCTTAACACTATACAATTCCTTACATTACTAACTTGATAAACAACAACTATTGCAGATCTTCTCTGTTGGCTGACAGGTATGAATTTACGAACAGGTTGAAACATTGATTAAAATCAAATCGGTATTATTTTGGTTATTTGAAAATTTATTTTTAGTCAGATATGCGGGCTTCATCACAAAATACTCAAAACAGAAAAAAATTATAAAAAAGACAAGCTTGCCCTCATTATGGTTCAGCAGTATATAATGCGCCTTTAATGACATATACTCATCAAACAAACTTTGCCCATCGGCATCTTCTGGATATCGCTAGCCTCAGTGCCAACGATATCGATTTACTATTGAATGTAGCAGAAGGCTATGTGAGCAAGTCCCGAGCAGGCGACAAGAAGTCATCTCTGTTGCATGGCCGGACCCAAATCAATCTATTTTTTGAAAACTCAACACGAACACTTACGTCGTTTGAGCTTGCAGGAAAAAGGCTTGGCGCTGACGTTATCAATATGTCGGTCGGATCCAGTTCTGTTAAAAAGGGCGAAACCCTCATCGATACGGCCATGACCCTGAATGCCATGCATCCAGATGTGTTGGTTATCCGTCATTCAGATTCGGGCGCACCGCACTTGTTGGCTCAAAAAGTTGACTGCGCGGTTATCAATGCCGGTGATGGAAGCCACGAGCATCCAACACAAGCCTTGCTTGATGCCCTCACCATTCGAAATCGCAAAGGTAAGCTCGCCGGTTTGACCGTCGCCATTTGCGGCGATATTCAACATAGCCGCGTCGCCCGCTCAAACATTGCCCTTCTGAATATCATGGGTGCACGAGTTCGAATTGTCGGCCCCACGACATTGATACCGTCCAACGCCAAAGCATTGGGTGTAGAAGTCTATCATACCATGGAGGAAGGATTGAAGGACGCCGATATCGTCATGATGCTTCGCCTCCAAACCGAACGAATGCAAGGTGCCTTTGTCCCGTCCATCCGTGAATATTTTCATTACTTCGGGTTGGACAAACAAAAATTATCTGTTGCCAAGCCTGATGCTTTGATCATGCATCCCGGTCCCATGAACCGGGGCGTAGAGATTGATTCAGAAATTGCAGATGATTTAAATATTAGTGCCATATCGGAACAAGTCGAAATGGGCGTCGCCATTCGAATGGCCTGCCTTGATTTGCTCACACGGGAGGCACGTTCATGACCGGTAAAACCCACGCATTACTGAACGCCCGATTACTTGACCCTGCAACCGATACAGACACAATTGGCGGCCTTTTAATTCAAGATGGTCTCATTCTTGATTGGGGAAAGCATATCAATGCCGAAAACACTCCCGAAGGGGCAACCTCCGAAGATTGCGGTGGCCATTGCCTATCCCCCGGCCTTGTCGATGCTCACGCCTATTTGTGCGAACCGGGTAAAGAACACCGGGAAACTATGGCAACTGCGGGTCTTGCCGCTGCTGCTGGCGGTGTAACCACGATAAATGCGTTTCCAGCAACTGAACCTGTGATCGATGATCCTTCATTGGTTGAAATGATCACAAGACGCGCCTTGCAAACCTGCCCCGTCAACATCTGCATTACCGGTGCCCTGACAAAGGGTATGGAAGGCACCGAAATGGCGGAGCTTGGTTTGATGGCGGATGCCGGGGTCGTCGCCTTCAGTGATGGCCAAAAGGCAATAGGCGACATCAACATGATGCGAAGGGCCTTAAGTTATTCCACCATGTTTGGAAAACCCATTATCGTTCACGCCGAAGAGCCAAATCTCGCGGGAAACGGTGTTATGGCGGGTGGGCGTATGGCCACATTTATGGGTCTTAAATCCATTCCCGCATGTGCAGAAGCCATTTTGGTAGAACGTGATATCCGGCTTGTGGCAATGACGGGTGCAAAATGGCATGCCGCCCATCTAAGTACAGCCGATGCCCTAGATTCTATTCGTAGAGCAAAAGACCAACAGATTTCGGTAACTGCCGGAACAGCACCGCATTATCACGCGCTCAACGATATGGAAGTTGGTGAATACAGAACATTTGCCCGTGTCTCGCCGCCCCTTCGGGTGGAGGAAGACCGTATGGCAGTTGTGGAAGGCTTGAAAGACGGCACTATCGATGTCATTTCATCCCAACATCTACCGCAAAGCGCTGATAGCAAACGTTTACCGTTCGCCCAAGCCAAACCGGGTGTCATTGGGTTAGAGACGATGCTGCCAGTGAGCCTACGCCTGTACCACAATCAGGAAATGGATCTTTTAGCACTGTTGCGGACAATGACAGTTGCACCTGCCAAGTTGCTTGGTCTCGATTGCGGCGCCCTTAAATCCGGAAAACCTGCAGATCTTTGCTTGTTTGATCTTGGAAAACCGTGGCAAGTTGTTGGTTCTGAATTAAAGTCAAAATCGAAAAATACAGCGTTTGACGGGCATCTGCTTCAAGGGCGCGTTTTAAAAACAATGGTGCGCGGTAAAACCGTGTTTGAGTTACAGGGAAGTTAATAATGCCAGATCCGATCGGGGATTTAAGCTATACGTGGCCGTTTTTAGCGGCTGCGGTCATTGGATATCTGATCGGATCTATTCCTTTTGGTCTTGTTCTAACACGCCTTGCGGGGCTTGGAGATGTTCGGAAAATTGGATCCGGTAACATCGGCGCCACAAATGTTCTTCGAACTGGCAATAAGATGCTAGCCCTCGCCACACTTTTACTTGATGGCGGTAAAGGGGCTATTGTTGTGCTCCTAGCCAATCATTTCCTGACCCAGGACTATGCAGTCCTTGCGGGCGGTGGCGCTTTCCTCGGCCATCTTTTCCCTCTCTGGTTAAAGTTTAAAGGCGGCAAAGGCGTTGCGACTTTCATCGGTGTCATGCTTGCCATCTCATGGCCTGCTGGAATTGCGGTCGCGCTAACATGGCTGTTGGTAGCGATCACACTTCGCATGTCATCCCTCGCAGCCCTCGTTGCGGCGGCTTTGTCCCCCCTTTATGTCTACGGCCTGATGCAAACGGCTTTGTTTGAAGATGTGTATTTTGGAGATCCCCAGCGCATTGAACTTAGTGCATTTATGGCGATCCTGATTTTCATCAGACATCACGAAAATATCGGCCGAATTCTAAAAGGAACGGAACCACGGATCGGCAAAAAGTAAAATCGCCTTTAACCGATTACGTGTATTATAAAAACCTTTTTCAATTGACGCGTTAAAATCTATTTGACACTATTCACTCATGAATAGTGTCACCGAGATATCATTTTCTGAAAAAATAAGTTGGCTTCAGCTTATTCGCTCTGAAAATGTTGGCCCCATTACATTCTTTCAGTTGTTGCGCCGATTTGGATCTGCATCCCAAGCCCTTGCCGAAATACCAGAGCTTGCAAGGAAGGGCGGCGCAAAAAAACCAATTAGAATATTTGCCAAATCCTCCGCTCAACAAGAGATGGACCAGCTGATGTCAGCTGGCGGGCAGCTTATCGCAGCCTGCGAGCCTCAATACTCACCGCTTCTTCGGGAAATTCACGACCCTCCGCCCGTTATAAGTGTCATGGGACACATAAACCTACTGCAAAAGGAATGCATCGGCGTAGTAGGTTCTCGAAATGCATCTGCGGTTGCCCAAAAACTAACCCAGCGATTTTCAGCAGATCTCGGGGCGAAGAATATTGTTATCGTATCTGGTCTTGCCCGCGGCATAGATAGTGCCGCTCATACGGCATCATTACAGACTGGCACTATCGGTGTTGTCGGCGGCGGCGTTGATGTTGCCTATCCTCGTGAGAATCGGGAGCTGCAAAATTTAATTGCCGAACAAGGATGCATCGTTGCCGAACAATCTTTTGGCACCCAGCCCCAAGCCAGACATTTTCCCAGACGAAATAGAATTATTTCTGGATTATCACTTGGCATCCTCGTCATGGAAGCAACCCCAAAATCGGGATCATTAATTACAGCTAGAATGGCAGCTGAACAAGGACGGGATGTGTTTGCCGTTCCCGGATCGCCCCTTGATCCAAGGGCGAAAGGCACAAACAATCTGATCCGCAATGGCGCAGCTTTGGTGGAATCTGCCGCTGAAATCCTAGATGAACTCCGAAGTGTAAGGTTACGCCCCTTGCAGGAGCCTGACCAACCCATGCTCCCCCTACGGCACCCCACACCAATAGATACGGACTTGCTTAATGAAGCCCGGCCTAATATTTTATCGTTATTGAGCCCGGTTGCCGTAAATATTGATGAATTAGTGAGACTATCTTTGGCACCTCCATCTGTGGTAATGACGATTTTACTTGAATTGGAACTAGCAGGCAGAATAGAACGCCATTTCGGTAACAGGGTTTCCTTGACAGGGTAGCCTCTCTATATATGGCAAGTATTCCGTTAGTCCGAACTGAAATCAGATTAAACCTGTGGTGTCCTTATGAATGTCGTCGTCGTTGAATCACCAGCGAAAGCAAAAACCATCAATAAGTATTTGGGGCCGAATTATATCGTCCTCGCTTCGTATGGTCACATTAGAGATCTACCCTCTAAAGATGGCTCGGTTAAACCCGACGAAGACTTTGCCATGGATTACCAACAAGATTCAAAATCAGCTAAGCACATTAAGGCTATAGCCGATGCGCTTGAGGGCGCTGAAAATCTGTATCTCGCAACTGACCCGGACCGTGAAGGTGAAGCCATTGCCTGGCACGTCCTGAAGGTCATGGAAGAGAAAAAGAAAATTAAAGACGCGAAGGTTAGCCGCGTTGTCTTTAACGAAATTACAAAGAAAGCTGTTCTAGACGGTATCGCAAATCCACGCGAACTGGATATGAACCTTGTGAACGCCCAGCAAGCACGGCGCGCACTCGACTACCTTGTGGGCTTTACGCTCTCCCCAGTCTTGTGGCGGAAACTGCCGGGCGCGAAATCAGCCGGCCGTGTGCAATCCGTTGCACTTCGCCTGATTTGCGAGCGGGACTTGGAAATTGGAGCGTTTGTTCCAGAAGAATACTGGACAATTGACGCTGATTTTAAAACAGCCAAAGGCAGTGACATCACAGCTCGTCTGACTTATGTGGACGGCAACAAGCTTGATAAATTCTCGCTGCCCAATGCAGATGTCACAAAAGCCGCTGCAGAAAAAGTCCGTGCGGGCGCATTCACGGTTGCCTCTGTCAGTCAAAAGCCAACACGCCGTAACCCATCTCCGCCATTTACAACATCAACGCTACAACAAGAAGCCTCTCGGAAACTTGGATACGGTGCCAAGCGGACCATGATGACAGCGCAAAAACTGTATGAAGGCTTTGATATCGGCGGTGAAACCACAGGTTTGATCACATATATGCGGACAGATGGTGTTACCCTCGCCGCAGAAGCCGTGGAATCTTGCCGTGAAGTTATCGCATCTGAGTATGGACCTGAATTTGTTCCAAGCGATCCGCGAGAATACAAAACCAAATCTAAGAATGCGCAAGAGGCCCATGAAGCGATCCGTCCAACGGATTTGACCCGGACACCTGCCATGGTGGCAAAATATCTGGATCAAGAACATTTGCGTCTTTATGAACTTGTTTGGAAGCGGACCATAGCTAGTCAGATGGAAAGCGCTCGTCTTGAGCGGACGACCATTGATTTCTCTGACGGTGCTGGCCAGACAATGCGCTCCACTGGCAGTGTTATCAGCTTCGCAGGTTTCTTGAAACTATACGAAGAAGGTAAAGACGACGCCGCTGAAGATAAAGACGGTAAACGTCTGCCGGCGGTATCTGAAGGCGAAAACATGGGCACAGAAATTGTGCGCGAAGATCAACATTTCACTGAGCCTGCTCCTCGTTACAGCGAAGCGAGCCTTGTGAAGAAACTCGAAGAACTTGGCATTGGCCGTCCATCAACCTATGCATCGATCATTTCCGTTCTTCAAGATCGTGATTACGTCAGAATTGAACAAAAACGCTTCATGCCAGAAGACAAAGGCCAACTGGTAACAGCCTTCTTGTCCTCTTTCTTCACCCGCTATGTGGAATATGATTTCACGGCGCAACTTGAAGAGCGGCTTGATGACATTTCAGATGCTAAAGTTGAGTGGAAACAGGTTTTGCGTGATTTCTGGAATGACTTTACCGTTTCTGTTGAAGGAACTGCCGAACTTAGGGTTACGGATGTTCTGGAAGAGCTGAACAAAGCTCTCGGACCTCATATCTTTCCGGCGACTGAAGATGGAAAAGATCCAAGATCCTGCCCAAAATGTGCTGAAGGCCGCCTAAGTCTAAAAACTGGCCGTTTCGGCGCATTCGTTGGTTGCTCAGATTATCCTGAGTGTCGTTATACCCGTCAATTGGGCGCAACAGAGGAAGAGGCGAACGCCGCTGCTGCCGATGAAGGTCCGAAAGAACTTGGTATCGAGCCTAAAAGCGAGCTTATGATCACCCTTCGGAAAGGCCCTTATGGTCCTTACCTTCAATTGGGCGAGCCGGAGCCGAAGAAAAAACCCAAACGCGTTTCAATTCCAAAAGATATGCCGCTCGAAGAGGTGGACTTTGAAATTGCTCTCCAGCTTATATCTTTGCCCCGTGAAGTCGGCTTGCATCCTGAATCAGGGACTATGATCACAGCAAACTTGGGACGTTATGGCCCTTATGTTGAATGTGACAAAAAATACGGAAAACTGACAAGTGGCATGGAAGTGCTCACAGTTGGTATGAACCGCGCTGTGGAATTACTGGCAGCATCAAAAACACGCGGCGCCGGAACTGCCGCAGCACCGCTACGTGTTGTGGGACCACATCCGTTGGATGAAGCTGATATCAATGTGAAATCAGGCCGATATGGTCCCTACGTCACACATGGCGGGATCAATGCGACAATTCCAAAAGCATCTGATCCAATGACAATCACATTGGAAGAAGCAGTCCAACTGTTGGCCGAACGCGCAGAGAAAAGCGGCAAGAAGCCCAAAACAGCGAAGAAGAAAGCAGCTCCTAAGAAGGCAGCTGCAAAGAAAAAGCCAGCCGCGAAGAAGAAAACAGCTGCCAAAAAAAAACCGGCAGCAAAAAAAGCAGCTCCCTCTGAGGAATAAGTAATCGCGGATCAAATCCGTAGAAATAGGTAAAGTGACACGTAAAATTGAACATCCGTCGATTCTTCCAACCAAGGAACAAGTCCGGGAATTTATTGAGAAGAGCGACGGATCCGTTGGCAAAAGAGAAATTGCCAAGGCCTTTAACGTTAGAGGCAGCGATCGAATTTACCTGAAACAGATCCTTAAAGAATTACTGTCTGATGGCGTTCTGGAGCAAGGGCATAAACGATCCCTTAATCCTGCGGGAACCCTGCCAAGTGTTGCGGTTATTGAAGTCACAAAAATTGACAAGAACGGCGAAGTTCTTGCCAAACCTCTTCGCTGGGAAGAAGAAGCCCCAGCTCCTGTTATTTACGTAAGCGGAGCAAATGCTGGCGGCACCGCTCCGGCGCCAGGTGTGGGAGATCGTTTACTTGCGAAGCTTTCCAGGCAGGCGGACGGAAGCTATGATGGCCGTGTTATACGGCATCTTCGCGCTGCTGAAGGCCCAGTTCTTGGTGTTTACACCAAAACAGGAACGAACGGACGCGTCCAACCAACAGACAGAAAAAACAAAAAAGAAGTTATCATTCTGGATGAGTACTCCAAAGGTGCGCAAACCGGAGAAGTTGTTCTTTGTGAAATAATCCCGGGACGCCACGCAGGCCTGCAAGAGGGAAAAGTCACCGAACGCCTCGGTGGACTTGGAGATTCTCGCTCCATCAGCCTGATCGCGATCCACACACACGGTATTCCGCACGAGTTTGACGAGGCTGTCACCAAAGAAGCTTTGGCCGCGAAACCAGTTGAACTGGCAAACCGTACAGACCTTCGTCATTTGCCCATTGTCACCATTGACCCTGCTGATGCGCGGGACCGTGATGATGCTGTTTGGGCGGCTCCAGATGAAGATCCAGATAACTCTGGTGGGTGGCAAGTCATCGTGGCAATCGCCGATGTGTCCCACTACGTTACATCAGGCTCGGAACTTGATAGAAGCGCTCTAGAGCGCGGAAATTCCGTATACTTCGCTGATCGCGTGGTTCCTATGCTACCGCACGAACTCTCAAGTGATTTATGCTCTTTGCATGAGAATGTTGATCGCCCAGTTATGGCTGTGCAAATGCGCTTTGATCATCAGGGCAACAAAATTGAACATAAGTTCATGCGGGCGCTTATCAATTCATGTGCTTCACTGACCTACAGACAAGCTCAGGATGCCTATAAAGGCTATCCAGACGAAAAGACCGAACCACTGGTTCATTCGGTCGTCAAACCGCTTTTTGCAGCCTACACGGCCTTAAAAATAGCGCGTGAAAAACGACAACCTCTGAATTTGGAATTACCAGAACGTAAAATCGAACTGACCGCCGACGGTTTTATAAAATCGGTCACACGGAAAGTTCGCTTCGATGCTCATATGATGATCGAAGAGTTTATGATCCAAGCCAACGTTTGTGCAGCAGAGACGCTTATTCAAAAACGCCGGCCTTGCATGTTCCGTGTCCATGAAGAACCTGCCCGCGAAAAACTTGAAGGTCTTCGTGAAGTTTTAAACGAAATGGATATTAGTTTTGCTAAGGGCCAGATCTTAAAAACCGAAACATTCAACCGGATTTTAGCGCAAGCAGAGACCGAAACCGACCGTGAATTGGTAAGTACACTAGTTTTGAGATCACAATCTCAAGCGGTCTACAGCCCGGATAACCGTCATCATTTTGGCCTGAACCTTAAAAACTACGGCCATTTCACATCGCCAATCCGCCGGTATGCTGACTTGCTCGTTCATCGGAGCCTTATTTCCGCAATGGGATTTGGAAAAGATGGCCTCGCCGCTCACGAAGAAGATAGCTTCGTTGAAATTGGGGAGCAAATCTCCAAACTTGAACGCAGAGCGATGATTGCCGAACGCCAAACAATGGACCGCTTTACCGCAATCTTTTTGGCGAACCAAATCGACAAGATTTTCGAGGCGAAAGTTACCGGTGTTACCCGCGTTGGACTATTTGTCGCGTTAGAGGGAACCGGCGCAGATGCGTTGATCCCCATCTCAACACTTGGGCATGACTTTTTTGTCTTCGATCAAGATCGCCACAAACTGGTGGGCGAACGGACAGGTGTAACCTTCCGCCTCTCAGACCGTCTTATGGTCCGCTTGCAAGAGGTTAACATTGCAACCGGAAGCATGGTTGTTTCTGTGGAAGATGGAAATGACAACAATGCGTTTAAAGCTAAAAATTCCAAACATCGGCGGGCGCGTTCCTCTAAAAATGCGCAAGGGGTAAACCCCAAAAAGAACAAGAAGCATAAGAAGAAAACCACCCCCAAAGCCGTCGCCAAGAAAAAAGCTGCGACGCGCCGAGAAAAAGAATAGCCAACATGCAATGAGCTAAATCAATCGACCTTGCGGCACAGTGTCGCATTGGTCGATTAGGTACAGACACTTTCTGCTCACCTGTTATCTTATTCATAACACTCCACATGATAGTCTACTGTGATGAATAAGGAACGACCTATGGCAAGCGCCTTTTTTAGAGGTTTGGCAAAAAAATGTCCCCAGTGCGGTACGGGGAAAATTTTTGACGGCTATATCAAAGTTAATCACTCCTGCGCCGATTGTGGCCTGGAGCTGCATCACCAACGCGCGGATGATGCCCCGCCCTATTTCACTATGATGATTGTCCTGCATTTTATCGTATCGGGAATGCTAACGGTTGAGAAAATTTATAGCCCTGAAACATGGGTTCATCTGACAATCTGGATACCCGCAGCCTTTATTGGTGCTCTCGTTATTCTTCCCCATATTAAAGGGGCACTTATTGCTGTTCAATGGTCTCGCAAGATGCATGGTTTTAACGATGATAAAGACGGTTACAGCGCGCAGCAAATCGACTAGTTTCCTGATTTGCTCGCAAATCGGCAGTACAAACGCTGGACTTAGAAGCACTTAAAAGGCATGTTGAGGGAAAATTAAAGGATCCTGCAACATGGAAAACAACAAAAAAAGAACTGTCGCGGAAGATCGAGTATCCGATACAAAGGCACCCCGTCCCAAAGACGCCTCCACCGTTGTTATTTACAGAAACGTTGGCTCCAGAATTGAAATTCTGATGGGTGAGCGGAGTGCGCGGCATAGCTTTATGCCAAACACCTACGTCTTTCCCGGTGGGCGCGTAGATGCGGGCGACTCGCGGGTTATTCCCGCAAAAGACTTACGGGATGACGTCATGACCCGTCTTTGCCGCGGTGGATGCACTCCTGCCCGCGCAAGAGCCCTTGCAACAGCCGCTATCAGAGAAACGTTTGAAGAAACGGGTCTTCGGATTTCTGCTGATTATGATCGACCAAGAAAATCTAAAACCAAAGTTTGGAACGATTTTGGAACAATCACGTGCGGACCCGACCTCTCACGGCTGGATTATCTTGCCCGCGCGGTTACGCCCCCTATGCGAAAAAAACGGTTTAACACTCGATTTTTTGTTCTAGATGGAAATGACATCTCGGGCGATCTGATCGGCTCGGACGAGCTGATCGACATGAAATGGGTGACAATCGATGAAGCTAAAGAGTTAGATATCCCCTTGATCACGGAATATATTCTGGGTCAGGTCCATGAGTATCTGATGGATAAACCAGCACCAAGTGCTGAAACTCCCGTAAAATTGTTCAAAATGGTCGCTGGCAAACGCGTTTTCACAACAGAATGAGCGCGGCATCAGAGCCAGTACGGCCAGTTAGACCGCGCAACGCGTCAAGCCTTGTGTTGTATGAAAAACGGGGAGAGCAAATTTTCCTGCTAATGGGAAAGCGCGCAAAAGGGCATAAGTTCTTACCCGATGTTTTCGTTTTTCCAGGCGGACGTGTTGATACCGCCGACTTTTCGTCAGAATGTAAAGCCCCGCTTACCGAAGATGTCTCAAAGTATTTATCCTCTCCTGGAGCCATGTCTCACGCGGTTGCGACAGCAGCCGTTAGAGAAACCTATGAGGAAACAGGACTTATCATTGGAGATCTGAGAGACGGTCAGTTGTATCCGGACTTATCCAACCTTCACTATATTGCTCGGGCAACCACTCCGTCGCATAACCCTATCCGCTTCAACACACGTTTTCTCATGATTGATGCAAAGCATGCCCACGGAACATTGGCCGGATCTGGAGAACTTATCGAGTTACAATGGTTCTCCGTTGAAGACGCACTTCAGATGCCTTTGGTCGATGTGACTGAGTTTGTTGTGGGCGAAGTTGAAAAACGCTTATCAAACCCTACGAATGAGCCTAATGTGATCCCAATCTTCACATACCTAAATGGTAAATCCCTCATTCGTTGGCATCCTCATTGACACAAACACCCCAAAACAACACACGCACCATCGTCACCATAATTGCAGCCGTAACCGTCATGGGTCTCTCCCTCAGCCTCTCCATTCCATTGGTGTCGCTGGCGCTGGAGCGGCGCGGCTTTGGCAGTGACATCATTGGCTATATGGGCGCGTTCCCTGCCCTTGCATTTTTGTTCGCCACGCCTTTCGTTCCCAAACTTGCGAGCGTATTTGGGGCAAGTAAAATGCTATGGACAGCTTTAATTCTGTGTAGTGGCTCCATTTTAGCATTAGCCTTTACTGAAAACCTGTATGTCTGGTTTTTATTGCGCCTCGGCATCGGTACGGGAATGTCCATCCTGTTCCTAATTAGCGAAACTTGGATCAATCAAGTTGCAAACGAAGAAACCCGAGGGCGTACCATTGGGATATACGTTGCGTTCCTCACGTGCGGTTTCGCGTTAGGACCGGTTTTAATCAATGTCCTTGGATCAGAAGGCCAACTCCCCTTTATTGTCGCGTCAATGATCGTTGCTTCAGCTGGGTTATTCTTTTTTTCTTCAGGGGACAATTACCCAATTATGTCTGGGCACAGTCGGTTCTCAGTTTTCTCGTTTATTAAGTTAGCACCACTGATTTGCGCAGCTGCTTTGCTTGTCGCCTTTTTCGATGGAACAGTTTTGACATTGCTTCCCATATACGGCGTCAAAAGTGGAATGACAGCGGGAACAGCCGTTTTGATGACGAGCCTACTTCTGGGCGGTAACATTCTTCTTCAAATGCCTATTGGCTGGCTGGCTGACAATGTTGGGCGAGAGAAAGTGATTCTCGTTTGCGGTATATTAGGGCTAATCGGATCGCTTCTTCTGCCTCTGTTGATTAGTACCCCTTTTCTTCTGTGGCCAATGTTAGTGATCTGGGGCGGGGCAGTTGTGGGAACATACACCCTAGCGCTCGTTCTAATGGGCGAAAAATTTAAGGGAGCAGAACTGGTCACAGCCAACGCTGCAGCTGGCGTCCTTTGGGGGGTTGGAAGTCTTATTGGACCTGCCGCTGGCGGGCTTGCTATGGAGATCTATGAGCCTCACGGGATGCCGTTTGTATTTGCAATTATCTGCTTCTTGTTCGTTTGTATCGCCATTTGGCAAACCTCTAAAAGGGCCGCTGTTAATCAGGCGTAAAAAAAACCCGAAAAAAATACGTGTTGTGCTTGACTTCGCTGAGTAAATCCGTATTTTTCGGGCTTCAATTATCAATTCTCCTGCAATGAAGCAGGCGAAAGACGGAGTTACTGGCATGGCGAAGCCTACAACGTTGAAAATCAAACTTGTCAGCACTGCTGGTACTGGGTTTTATTACGTAACTAAGAAAAACCCGCGCACACTGACAGAGAAAATGGTTATGCGTAAGTATGACCCAGTTGTGCGCAAGCATGTTGATTTTAAAGAAACGAAAATCAAATAACTGATTTTCTGCTTAGGCGGAACGGTTAGTTAATTCTGGTTTGACGAACCCTGGCATTTGCCGGGGTTTTGTCGTTAGTGCACACAAAAAAAGCCCACTTAAATCAAGCAGGCTTTTTTTTCTTATTTGGTGTTCTAAAACTATTGAAGAGCGGTTGCTGTTACGACCCTATTCCGGCCGTCCCTTTTGGCTTGGTATAGAGCTTCATCTGCTCGCTTCAGCAGGCTATCACCATTTTCATCGGTCCCTGACATGGCCACACCGATTGAACAGGAAATCTCTAGCTCCAGATCTGATTTTGGCACCCTGAAGGGGAAATCAGCAACTTCCCGGCGCAACCGTTCAGCAACTCCTGTTGCAACAGCTAGATCCGTATCTGGCATAAGGACAACGAATTCCTCCCCGCCATACCGGCAGGCAAGATCGATCCCGCGGACACTTTTACTCATGCGGCTGGAAAATTGTTTTAGAACTTCATCCCCAACATCATGACCATGGGTGTCATTTACACGCTTAAAGAAATCGATATCCATAATCAGTAAAGAAACCGGTTTAAACTCAGGATTCGGTGATTGCTGCAGGGTCGCCAAGTGATTTGTCATGTAGCGTCGATTATAAAGCCCCGTAAGGCCGTCCGTAACGGCCAATTCCATACTTCGATGGTAATTGTGACGCAATCGATCTTGATACTGCTTACGCAGCACTTGCGTCCGCGTTCTGACAATCAATTCATTTTTATCAATAGGGCGCATCACATAATCATTGACCCCAAGCTCAAGCCCCTTAACCAGTCTTGCGGTATCAGCTTCATCGACAAGGGTGAGAAGCGGTAATTGGCGCGTTTCTTCAAAAGTTCTAATTCTAGAACAAAAGCGCAAAGGGTCGAACGCTGTGATTCCAAGGCTGACAACAGCGAGATCAAAATCTCCGCCGCGTGCTAAAACTTGCGCCTCTTCCATATCACTTTCGATAGTAACGTCGTATTCATCAGCAAATATCTGCTGCAATTGGCGACTGGAAAATTCATTGTCGTCGATGGCCAGAATGCGCCCTCGAAGTATGTTCTCACCCACATCTTCATTAGGATTGATAACCCCCAAATCAAAGCTAGTGGCCTCGCGTAATCTAAATTCATCCATCATCATTTTAAGGCGCAACAATGATTTAACGCGGGCAAATAGGGCGACATCATTTACAGGCTTGGTGAGGAAATCATCTGCTCCGGCTTCAAGGCCTTGAACACGATCCGCCGTCTCGCTTAATGCCGTCACCATAATCACTGGGATATGCGCCGTCGCCGGATCCTTCTTTAATCTGCGGCAAACTTCAAAGCCGTCCATCTGCGGCATCATCACATCCAGCAGAATAAGATCAGGGGATTTTTCTGTCGCGAGCTCTAGAGCGTCAAGACCATTATACGCAGTAATAACATCGTAATATTCTACTGAAAGCTTAGCTTCCAGAATTTTTACGTTAGGAATCACATCATCGACTACTAGGATACGAGCTGACATTTGATTATTCTAAAAACTCTTTAACGGTTCTAATAAAATTCTCAACGGAAATAGGCTTCGCGACATAGGCTTCGCAGCCACCTTCACGAATTTTTTCTTCATCACCCTTCATTGCAAATGCAGTCACCGCAACGACAGGGATTGATTTGAGGTTTTCATCTTCTTTAATCCACTTGGTAACTTCCAAGCCTGAAACTTCAGGAAGCTGGATATCCATCAAAATCAAATCTGGTTTGTGCTCACGTGCTAAAGAAAGCGCTTCCATGCCGTCCTTAGTTTGCAACGTGTCATACCCATGAGCCTCCAACAAGTCGCGGAACAGCTTCATGTTTAATTCGTTATCTTCAACGATCAGCACTTTTTTCTTTAGTTCTGAGTTCATAACCTACGTCGCCCTATTTTTATTTAGTGACACACTCATTACTCTAGCCCTATTCCATCAGTATTTCAGAATTTGGCACAAACAACAGACCAAAACAAAAAGAAATACTCTCAGATCAAACGAAAAATGGTAATATCAACACACAATAAATAGATATATGATTAATATTCCCTTACCGTAACCTTGCAAGATTAATAAAATATACCATGAATCAAGAACTTGCTGATATAATCGCCCTTCAGGCTGTAACTTACTTACTTTCGGACGAAAAACGAATTTCCTGGCTGTTAGGCGACACCGGTTTGTCTTCCGATGACCTTCGCCAGGCACCAAATTCACCTGATATTCTCGCTGGGATAATAGACTTTTTGTTATCCCACGAAAACATACTCGTGGATTTTTGCACAGAATGTGAAATTGACCCGACCTTACTGCAACAAATTCGCCCGTTTTTCCCCGGTGCGTATCAGGAGTTTACGTTCCCATGACAATCGGTATCCACGAAGATGTGATCCCGCAACTTGATGCTATTACGATCCAAATTGACCGTCCGCTAATCATTACGGATGCCGACGAAGTTTTGTTCGGGTTTATGCAAGGCTTAGAGATATTCCTAGAAGAACAGGAAATGTTCTTTGATTGGGCGTCTTTTGCACTTCACGGAAATATTAGGCAAAAATCTGATAAAAATCCAGTTGAAGCGGAAAAAATTCCGGGACTTCTGGAGCAGTTTTTCGATGAATATGCTCACCGTCTTCCCCCTGTGGAGGGCGCCGCCGAGCATCTTCAAAAATTGAGCGAAACCGCGCAAGTTGTCGTTTTGAGTAATGTTCCGCCTAAGTTTGCGGCAAAGCGCCGCGAAAGTTTGGTAAAAAGCGGCATGGATTTCCCGCTGATTGCCAATGTCGGCCCCAAAGGCAGAGTGGTTAATTACTTATCGCGGAACCTGTCAAAGCCTGCTTTCTTTATTGACGATATTCCGACTAATCATAGCTCTGTTTTCAAGCATGCGACACAAGTTCACAGACTTCATTACATTGCTGACGCCAGACTTGCTAAGCTTTTGGAACCTGCAGAGCACAGTACGGCAAGGTTAGATAGCTGGCCGGAATTATACGACCATATTCTGGACGTCATTGATAAAGGATAATCCCCATGAGATATGGCATTGACCTTGGCGGTACAAAAACCGAGATTATTGCTCTTTCTGAAACTGGGCGAAAGGTTTTCGAAAAACGCACCAAAACGCCTCGTGGATCGTATAATGACATCCTACAAAACATAAAAAATCTGGTCGCAGAAGCTGACAAAGACACCGCGAGTGAAGGCACAATCGGCATTGGCATTCCCGGTACGATTTCTGCTAAAACTGGCTTGGTTAAAAATGCCAATACAACAGAACTTATCGGAAATCCTCTTGAGAAAGATTTACAACAGCTAATTGGGCGACCCGTTAAGACAGCCAATGATGCCAATTGCTTCACTCTGTCGGAAGCAACTGACGGTGCCGCAAAAGGAATTGCCAATGTTTTTGGTATTATTTTGGGAACCGGTGTTGGTGGTGGCATTGTAATAGACGGTAAAGTCCTTGAGGGATCGAACGGCATCGCCGGTGAGTGGGGCCATACACCTCTGCCATGGGCAAACCAAAATGAACGCCCCGGTCCCAGTTGTTATTGCGGCAAAAAGGGATGTATTGAGACCTTTCTTTCAGGATCAGGCGTTAGCCGATCGCACAATTCTGTTGGCGCGAACGGTCCCACAGCAGAAGAAATAGTCTCCCTTGCGACTGCAGGGGATGCCGCGGCAGAACGAACTTTGGCGAGTTTTGAGCGTCGTCTCGCCAAAGCCTTAGCCGCTGTGATCAATGTTTTGGATCCAGACGTCATTGTGTGCGGCGGCGGTCTGTCAAACATCAGCAGCATCTATGAAAATGTACCTGTTCTTTGGCAGGAATATGCTTTTTCAGATGGTATTGAAACACGCCTCGTGCCGGCAAAATATGGAGACTCGTCAGGCGTTCGCGGTGCCGCGTGGCTTTGGCCTTCATGAGTGTCCTCTGCCGAAATTGCCTTAAATTTTGGAAGGGAGCTTCAGCAACCACTGCCCCGGCTCCCAGAACGAGATGTCCCAATTGCAGCTCACCAAAACTTGTTCACCATGATGAGCTTGCAGACCTATCACTTGCCCATATGGATTGTGATGCGTTTTATGCTGCGGTGGAAAAACGCGACAATCCGGACCTTTACAGCAAAGCAGTAATTGTCGCCTATGATGGCGCCCGAAGTGTCGTTAGTACGTGCTGCTACATCGCCCGCATGTCTGGCGTTCGATCGGCCATGCCCTTGTTCAAGGCCAAGAAACTCTGCCCTGAAGGCGTTATTGTAACACCGCGAATGGAAGCATACTCAACTGCCAGCAAGCAAATACATACACTCTTTCAAAAACTAACACCGGCTATTGAACCTCTGTCTCTAGACGAGGCTTTCTTGGATCTCTCAGGCACAGAAAAGCTTCACGGCCGGACGCCTGCTGAATCCATGGCTTGGCTTGCCGCCACCATTGAAAAGACTATTGGTATCACTGTATCTGTGGGGTTGAGCTATAATAAATCTTTGGCCAAGCTTGCATCCGACCTTGATAAACCAAATGGATTTTCTGTTATTGGACAAAAGGAAGCCCGTAGCTTCCTGGCACCAAGACCTGTAAGTGATATTTGGGGCGTTGGAAAAGCGTTAAACAATAAACTCTCTAGTGAAGGAATAACGACCATAGGGCAGCTGCAGCATCGCGATGAAAGCGATCTGATATCGCGTTACGGAACTATGGGAAGCCGGCTTTTCTATTTTTCTCGAGGATTAGATCAAAGAGTTGTGAAGGCCAATGCAAAAGCAAAGAGTGTCTCAAACGAGACAACCTTCAATGTTGATATTGGTGATTTTGATGTCCTACAAGCCCGGTTATGGCCACTTTGTGAAAAAGTTTCTAGCCGCCTAAAAAAATCAGGAAAAGCGGGAAAGACCATTACTCTTAAACTCAAAACATCCGATTTTAAGACAATAAATCGCAGTCATACACTTTCGAAACCAACCCAACTTGCCGAGACGCTTTATAACGAAGTAACGCCGATGCTCCGAAAAATTGGGCCCGGTAAAAAATTTCGATTAATTGGTGTGGGCATTAGCAGTTTTGGAGATTTGCAAGATGCGGATGTTCCTGACCTTTTGGGACGAGACAATGGCAAAATCAAAGAAATTGAAAATGCCATTGATAAAGTCCGTTCAAAGTTCGGTGACAAAATCATCGGAAAAGGCCGCGGGCTTCCCAAACACAAAACTTAAACTGCCTAGCCTCAAACACTCTTCGTGCACATTACCTTTATTTCTTGCCATTCTCTTTCAGTAAACGCTTGTTCAGTTCCTGTTACCCCGGCGGCTTTTAAGGTTTCCACTCGGCTATCAATATCTGGATGAGAGACCATAAAGGACAGAACGCTTTTTTCTGGGACACTCTTTTGAATTTTTTTGAGCAGTGGTATTAGCGGAGCAACATCATAATTATTCTGTCGCATAAATTCGATAGCTCGCTGATCTGCCGCCCGTTCGAAATCACGACTGTAAGATGCTCCCAGCGCCATTTGGCCAGCGCCCGCGATCAATGTCCCGCCGGTAACATCCCCAAGCACAATGGAGAGAACTGCAGCCATTCCTAGATTTGCAACTAGCAAACTTGTTGGGTGCCTTGCTTCCACATGAGCAAACTCATGAGCCAAAACCCCAACCAGTGCGTTGGCATTGGCCGCTTTATCAATCAGGCCGGAGAATATTATTATGCGGCCGCCTGGAAGTGCAAAAGCGTTGGCAATTTTACTTTTAACCACCAAAACTGACGCCGGTTCACCGTTTGAGAATTGCGAGATCACCCGGCTTAATGCGAGATCTGCAGTCACTGAAGAACAAACAGCATTTTTATTTTTATTGGATTTTGTCACCTGCGTCAAAATGCGTTCTTCGACGGCTTGCCCAAGATTTTGCCGTGTGGTCTCGGGGATGATCTCAGCAACAGCGCTGGCAATTACCGGCATGCCGTAATAGACAAGCCCCGCCACAACCACCAAAGTTCCTGCAGCCGCCGCGACTAGCTTTGGCCACTCCCGCTTCTCTGCTTTTCGTTTCTGCGTCAACTTCGGGCATCTAGTTCTCAGCTCGAACAGAGCATCAGGATCTGTAATTTTCAATCTCGCTGGATTATCAGCCGCCAATGACAGGAGAATAGCGCCCTCAACTGCAGGTGAATACTCATCCCGTAGTCGATCCAATTCCCACTCTCCAATAGGACTGTTATTGGTGCTGCGAAGCAAAAGACTTTGTGATGTCAACTGGACATCTACATCTTCTGAGCGCGAACTTTTGCCATCGAAATATTCACCTTTGAAATAGGCCATTAAAACGCTCCCACATCCAAGGCATCGGCTATTCCTTCGCCGTAGCTTGGTGCTTCGTGAGTTGAGGCGGCGACTTCGCCAAAAACGTCGACGTTATCTATTGCGATCGAACGACAAGCTAACTTCAACATTGGAATAAACAGAAACAGGTATTTAATGGCATCAACCAATAGGAAGTAGCCAATAAATCCGATCACCAAATATACCTGAATGGCCTCAACACCTCCAACAAAACCAACATAGGCTAAGACAAAAATCATCACGAGAAACAGGATATTTATTATCCCCATCAAGGAGCCTATTTTCAGGACATTTAGGACAGCAATATTTGCGGCAAAATTTGCATGTAAAAACTTGGTTTGACCAACCTTGTAGTTAAACTCTTTGACCTTGGCAGAAACATATAAAATCCCGGCAACTGCGAACAGCAATATCAAAAACCCTATAAGGTATCTGGCTGCATCTGGGCTGTCTATTTTCACGGTTGTTTCAACAGCGGCTATATCTGTAAAAATATCAGTCGCAAAGTTCAAAATATTACCACCTAAGAACACTACATTCAGGAATAGTATGAGAGGCCAGTAAATAGAATAAAATGCTTTTGTCTCGCCTCGATACTCAAACGTTTGGTTTCCAAACGCCATATTGTTGAGTTGGTAATCTGCTTGAACTGCGCGCATTTTTGGATAAGCCCAGCCCAACGTGATCACGCTGATAATTCCCCATAACATCACTTTTCCTGTGTAAGCTAATGCGCTGCCTTTTTGGAAAAACCTAACGGTTCGATATGATGTCCGGCTGAGCCGATACCGCCACAGCCGATATCTTGCAAATTGCCAAAACGCAGCAAGAAAGACGATATTAAAAAGCTGTTCTACGCCGATGAGTTCTGGCGCGGAAATTGTTGCGAATTTAAGCACCCCGCCAATCACACCTAAAAGCACCGTCATAACAAGAAGAGCTAGAAGAAACCCGACAAAAAGTTCCTTCGCAGTTCCGTGATAGGTAAGCCGATCCCCATTTATGCCGACAGATTGCCAAATCAGCCGTCTTAAATGTGTTTTCCCCCAAAATCGATAGAACCCTAGGGTCAGAAGCCCAAAAACTTTGTTCAATAATATTCGTGAAAGTACTTTTGATCTTGTGATGTCACAGGTTAAAAACGATTGCATATTTCCCCCGAAATTAATCTGCAAAAAATCTACTTACAGTCTGCTGCTTCTTTAAGCTTTAAATCGACCAATGTGCCGTTTAGCGAAAAATCTCGATACTTGAGCAAAAGATTAGTTCCTACGCCGTTTTCATGTATTCGTAAACTTACTTCATACGATGGTTCGCTTGTTTGTTTTTCGAGATCAAAGAAAGAGAGTTGGACAGGCCAAGATGCCATATCTTTCATTTCGGTTTCTGCCAGAATTTCAAGTCCCGATTTTCCGGGTTTTCCGATAACAGTTAGACTGTCTTGCAAGCCATCGCGCCCGCTTCCATCATAAATTTTGGCCGCCACAAGGTTTTTGCCATCAAGCGCCGCTTTTACAATGGTTTTCGTATGGGTGGTTGGAAACATGACCCCTTTTGGTAGGGTCAACGGAGCGCTACTTTCATCCTTAAAAACAACCTCACCCTCAGCACTTTGCAGGGTTGCAACGCCGTCTGATTTTTCAACAATTCGGCCGTTCAGGCTGTTAAGCACTGTAAATCGCATCAGGTTACCCGACAAATCTTCCCACGTTGACAGTTTGAAATCAGAAACTGTATTACCGCCGCTCTCATTGGTAAGCTCAAGCAACATTCTTTGGGTAACCACATGTCCTGAACATGTATTGTCGACATCCATGAATATACGGCCACGAACACTTTCGATACCACCGCCGTCCGCAACATCAGCCAACGTCAAATTATACACCGCTTGATGAGATGCTAATGATGCTGTTTGCGCGAAAACCTGTTCGCCTGAAAAGACGAGAGGCACCACAAATAAAAATTTGCGCAAAAGTGATGTGTTCAAATGCATAGAAATTGTCCCTGATGATATTGCCTTGAGAGAACTGGCGGTCCAGCCCTGCAATTAGCTCATTTTACTATAAACACAATATTGGCGCTTAGAAGAAAAAATAAAGGGCTGAATTAAAAGGGGACTATTTTTCTGTAAAAGCGGAAAAAATTACCGGGAGGAAAAATAATCTTCTCAATCAAATAACCTTAAACAACGGTCAAGCTGTTGTTTTTATACGAGTATTAAGGAAACCGAGATATGGCACATCGATTGCATATTCAGGGTCTACAGCGTGAAACCGCTTAACATTTGATCACACTGGACAGCGAAGCCGTCCATACCATCAAGGAGTATGTATATGTCAGGATCTTTATTCGCAACAAGTTCTGCTCAATCAGCCGGATCGCTTTCTATGGATAGCGATATTACTCCTTACTTGGAAGATTTAGCTTCCCGTCTGAAAGACCAAAACCAGATCGAAGAAGACGACAGTAAAGAGCTTAACTGGAACTTAGTTGACCGTGTTCTTGCCTATGCGGCAAGTGCTGAGCAACATATTGCAGAACAGCAAATGCGAATTCGCGAACTAGAAGATCTTTCCACAACAGATGAACTTACGGGCCTTAGTAATAGGCGCGCCCTAAAGACGCATCTAGATAGAACACTATCCTCAGCCCGCAGATATGGCGATATGGGCGTACTCGCGTTCCTTGATCTTGATAATTTCAAAGTAATCAATGACACACACGGTCATGACGCGGGAGACACTGTTCTTAAAACACTGTCAAAACTCTTAATAGATAACTTGCGTGAGACCGATTTTGTTGCCCGAATGGGCGGTGATGAATTTGTTTTTGTTCTTGAAAAAGCGGACACCACATACGGCCTCAACCGTGCCAATGAAATTCGGGACATTATCTGTAACACGGAAGTAAAGCTAAAACGGACAACCGTTAAGTTATCGACCAGCATGGGTCTTGCCCTCTACGATGAGAACAGCAGTTACGGCAACATTCTAAAATCTGCCGACAACGCCATGTATGAAGATAAAAAATTCCGCAGAATGACTTCAGCCGGTTGATGCCATAGGTTCTTGCTTATCCAAATACTCACTACAAACCTTCAGTTTGAAAAGTTGCTTAGGCGTGCGAACGCCCCGCAGTGAATGGAGGCCTGCTGTTTCAAAATGCTGCTGGCAATGAACTGCGTGCTTTGCAAACTCACCGGACAAAATAACATTTGTCGACAGGGCATCACAAAGGCTTTCCATGCGGCTTACTTCATTAACAGCAGAACCCACAACAGTGAAATCCAATCGGCTAGAAGATCCTACGTTACCGTACATGACTTCACCCACGTGAAGGGCAACATCAAGCCCCATGGTCGGCTCACCCTTCTCCTCCCGGATCACATTCAAAGCCGCGATACCTGACATCATTTTCTGGGTCGCCATAAGAGCCGTTTTACAGATATCCGCTTCACTTCCGTCTTCAAGGGAAAATGTTGCAAGCATCCCATCCCCCATAAACTTCAAAACCTCACCGCCAAAATCAGTAACCGGATCGGCCATTCGTTCCAAATATTGATCAAGGGTTGAAACGATGTCTTCTGGCCGAATTGCATCGGTCAACGTGGTAAAACCTTTCAAGTCAGCAAACAGTAAAACTGCGTTTATACTGCGTGCCTTGCCGCGGACGATTTGACCGGACATGACTTCACGAGCCGTTTCCCGGCCCACATAGGTTTCCAGAACAGTACCCGCGACCTCGAAGGATGAAATTCCTTTTACAGCCAAAGCAAATAATGGAACTGCGCGCCGTAAAATACCAAAATCACGTTCTGTAAACCCGCCCTCTCGGCCTGAAGCCCAAGATGTGATCAGTCCAAAATCCACATCGCGTTTATGATCTCGTGCGCCCCAACCAAAGTCAAAAATTTGACCAAACCAGTCGGTTAGCCCTTGCTCTTTAAAATCCACCAGCACCGGAAAATCTAGACTATCGTCTGTTTCAAGCTTTCGATGCATGAATTTGATGCTATTTCCAAGCATGTAATGAAAAGGGCTTGAAAACCAACCTTCTCCTGGATCTTCGCTATGAAGCAGTGACGTGTTCGTCACAATACCTTCACCAGTTTTCCACGTATACATGAACGCGCTCACCTGTGGGTGCAACGTGGTTAGGGCAATATTCCCCCGAATTAAATTAACACCGATAGCTTCTAGGCGTTCACATAAGCGTAAGAGCAAGTCTTCTACACTAATGCGCTGCATCCCTGCATCAATCAACCACGCGAACAATTCCTCTTCCTTGCTATCTGAGGGAAAATGTGAATAGCTCGAAATAGTACTGATATCAGTATGTTCCATAAAACGGCTTTCAGAAATATTGAAGAATTCGATGCAGGGCGCCTTGTTTGCATATAAGACGATAATATCAAATTAGAAGGGCTTGCGCCAAATAAAGTAAAATAAAATAATTGTTTGATTATAAACAATCTCTATTGCTTAATCTTATCATTATCTGAGATAATATACCATAAATTAGAAAAAATGGTGACCTCACTTTATTGTGAGGCAAGGCAGGATAATCATGGCGCAAGAGCTGAAAAAATATTGGAAAAACTATATTGATGGCCAGTGGGTGGATAGCCTAAGCGGCGATAGCATCGTTGTGGAGAACCCTGCAACGGCTCAACCGCTTGCTGAGGTTGCTCGTGCAACGGAGCAAGACGTTGATATGGCAGTCGCGGCTGCGCGCAAATGTTTCAATTCTCGCGAACTCTACAACATGCGGCCGACTAACCGCGGTGTATTGATGTTCGAAATTGCCCGCCACATAACGGAAATGGCTGATGAAATTGCGCTTGCTGAGTGCCTTGATAACGGAAAGACACTCACCGGCGGTAAGAACGAAGCTTTGGCAGCTGCACGTTACTTCACCTATTACGCTGGTCTCGCTGACAAACTCGAAGGCCGTATGATCCCGCTTGGCGCCGATTACATAGATTACACAATCCCCTCCCCGTTTGGTGTATCTGCCCAAATTGTGCCTTGGAATTTCCCCCTACAAATTGCAGCTCGCTCTGTTGCCTGCGCACTTGCAACTGCAAATACTGTCGTTCTTAAATCTCCTGAACTCTCTCCCTTATCGACTTATTTCATTGCAGAAGCCTGCGACCGTGCCGGCGTCCCTAAAGGCGCTGTGAATATTATCTGTGGCTATGGTCATGATTGCGGCGCATCATTGGTATCCCACAGCGACGTTGATCACATCGTTTTCACAGGATCTTTAAAAACAGGCCAATCCATTTTACGAGCGGCGGCCGAACGGGTTCTGCCTTGCATCATGGAACTTGGCGGAAAATCTGCCGGTGTCGTCTTCGATGATGCCGATGTTGATCAAGTTATCAACTCCAGTGCCAGCGGTATTTTTTCCAATGCAGGGCAAGTCTGCTCTGCTCAGTCCCGGCTCATCGTACCGACACGCCTGCGGGATGAAATCGTTGAAAAACTTGCAGCGAGAGCAAATGGCCTCTCTGTTGGTCCCGGCATTGATGGAAACGATATTACGCCGGTTATATCTGGCGCGCAGGCAGAAAAAATCGAAGGAATGTGCAAAACGGCTATTCAGTCCGGGGCCGAGGCTGTCTCTGGTGGACGTAAATCTGAAAAACTTGCTGGGCACTTTATTGAACCCACAATTTTCGCAGGCGTTACCAAAGATATGGCAATTGCCAACGAAGAAGTCTTTGGTCCGGTTTTATCTGTTCTCACTTATGATAACATTGAAGAAGCGATCTCTCTTGCCAATGGTACCGATTATGGTCTTTGCGCAGGCGTCTACACAAAAGACCTTGCCATGGCTCACTGGGCAGCTGATCAGTTGATTGCTGGACAAATTTTCGTCAATGAATGGTTTGCAGGCGGCATCGAAACTCCGTTCGGTGGCACAAAAAGATCAGGCTACGGACGAGAAAAAGGACAAGAGGCCTTGCAAAACTATGTTCAAACGAAGAATGTAGGCATCCGAATTACTTCCGGCGGCGGCGGACGCCCCGGAGGCTGATTATATAAGATTTTAGGGAGACATTTTATGGCTGGAACAATCGACGCTCGTCTAGCAGAACTTGGCATTACAATACCTGAGGCAGCAGCCCCTGCGGCAAACTATGTGCCTTACACGATTTCAGGTAATCAGGTTTTTGTGTCCGGGCAAGTTCCTTTCGTAGATGGTAAATTGCAGTATATCGGTAAAGTTGGTGTCGATTTCATTACAGAGGATGCCGCTAAATGCGCACGGATTTGCGCGTTAAACATCCTCGCTCAAGTCAAAGCTGCTTGCGGTGGCGATTTGGATCGTGTTGTGCGCTGTGTCAAACTTGGCGGATTTGTGAACTGTGTCGACGGATTTGGTGAACAGCCGAAAGTGATCAATGGCGCATCTGATCTTATGGTTGAAGTCCTCGCAGATAAAGGCCGTCACGCCCGCTTCGCAGTGGGAACTAATGCACTTCCAATGAATGTTGCTGTTGAAATTGATGCCATATTCGAAATCAGCTAACGCGCAAATACCAGGCTGGCTTACGAGCCAGCCTATTGCACACCGAGGATTACATGATCTGAAAGACGGCATAGCTGAGAACTCGCTATCGTCCTTTCAAAACGCTATTGATGCAGATGTTGCCATCGAGTTTGATGTCCATTTATCAAGCGATGGACATCCGGTTGTGTTTCATGATGCAACGCTGCAAAGAGTTGCAGGCGATCCCCGCCATTTGGCCGATGTCACCGCGGCAGAACTTCAATCACTCAAGCTATCGGGCTTTAAGGATACTATTCCGCTTTTATCCACGGCATTGGAACTGGTGGACGGACGGGTGCCGTTAGTTATAGAGATCAAAGCGACGTCCCCGAAAAATCGGAAGACGCTCGTCCACGCGATTTGGAAGACACTCGAAACCTATTCAGGGCCTTTCGCAATCCAAAGCTTTGATCCGTTTGTATTGATTGAATTTCGAAAAATTGCACCCCATATCCTTCGAGGCCAACTGGCAACGAAATCGACCCCAGATCATTTACCTTTTCAGAAAAAGATGATCATCCGTCACATGCTTCTCAATAGATTTAGCAGGCCACATTACATCGGGTATGATATTAAACATATCGCACAAAGTTCGGTGCAACGCGCGGTAAAACCCGGAATGGTGCTTCTGGCTTGGACCGTGGATAGCACCGCCGATTTAGCAACAGCCAAACAATATGCGGACAATATTATTTTTGAAAAACTGCCCCTGGACCTCATCCAGAAGCGTTGATCGGTAAAACTGGAATAAATTCCTATGTCAGATAGTTACAGTGTTCGTCTCCTAAAAAGCATTGATGAAGTTTCGGCAGACAGCTGGAACGCGTGCCTTGAAACCGATCACCCTTTTGTAAAATTTGAATTCCTACATGCTCTTGAAAAAAGCGGGTCCACGACGGCTGAAACAGGATGGATGCCACAACATCTAATCCTAGAAGAAGACGGCGTTATCGTCGGCGCGGCCCCCATGTATCTTAAAGGACATTCCCAAGGTGAGTATGTTTTTGATCACAGTTGGGCAAACGCCTATGAGCAAGCTGGCGGTCGCTACTACCCCAAACTGCAACTGTCTGTTCCCTTCTCTCCTGTAACAGGCCCCCGTTTTTTAAGCCCTCCCCATGAGAAGCAACAAGAACGCAAAACTATGCTTGCGAAGGCCGTTCAAGAGGTTGGTGTTAAATACGGACTATCGTCAGCACACATCACCTTTTTACCGCCCGAAGATTTGGAACTACTGGAAGAGAGTGAATATCTCATTAGAACGGGTGAACAATTTCACTGGCTCAATAATGATTACAAAACATTTGACGATTTTCTAGATCAATTATCATCGAGAAAACGAAAAGCAATCCGAAAAGAACGACGTGGCGCCAATGCTCCCGGTTTGGAAATTGAGGTTTTAAAAGGCGCTCAAATCACATCAGAGCATTGGGATGCCTTCTTTGAATTCTACATGGATACAGGAAGCCGCAAATGGGGAACCCCGTATCTCACTCGTGCCTTTTTTGACTTACTGTGTGAGAGCATGCCAGAGAGCACCCTTCTTTTCATGGTCAAAAGAGAGGGCCGTTATATTGCCGGCGCCCTAAATTTGATAAGTTCAGATTGCCTTTATGGTCGCTACTGGGGATGCATTGAGGATCACAGGTTTTTGCATTTCGAAACCTGCTACTACCGGGCGATTGATTATGCAATTGAACATGGCATAAACCGCGTTGAAGCTGGCGCTCAAGGTCCTCACAAACTCGCTCGCGGATATTTACCCACTAAAACTTATTCAGCTCATTGGATGCAGGATCCTGGATTTCATCGCGCCGTTGCAGATTTTCTAAAAGCCGAAACCTCGGAAATGGAAGCGGAAATCAGCTATTTGGAAGGCTTATCACCCTTCAAAAAATCACAATAATCTCTTCATCATTTGACGTTTTATTTCTCAAAGCTAATTATTGTATAGCATCTAACATTAGTGTAACGTCGATTTAACGTTTACGTTAACGTAAAGGGTAAGACAAAAAGCAAAAAGAACTTTTGGGAGAGAGATAAGCTTTATGAGTGAGCAAATTACACAAGATCCGATCTATAATGCCGTTGCCTCTGACGATTTTCCGGCAATGCTGGATCCAAGTCGATATAGCAACAGAACAGACGCATTTGACAAAATAATCTCCGCGACCCACGATCATTTCTGGGATCCATTAGATCCAGCTTACCTTGATTTCAGCTCCCCATTCGACATTAAAAAAGAATTTATTATGCCGCGGGAAACTATTCCTGAATTGCATAGTGCTGTTGCCGACAAATTGGATGAAGGACAACAGATCCATCTCGCCAATGAAAGTGTTCGCTGGAGCCTGTCGGGAATTTTGCACGGTGAACAAGGTGCCCTTTCGCTAAGTGCAAGCCTTTGCCATATCTTGCTTGATCCCGGTGCTCAAGAATATGCGTCGAACCAAACTCGCGAAGAAGCCCGTCATGTAACCGCATTTAGTCGCTACATTCAAGTTCGCTGGGGAAGCCCTTATCCAGTGGGCGAAGGCCTCGGTGGATTGCTTAAAGAACTCGTCGGCGCAGAAGAAGTTTATAAAAAACTCGTCGGTATGCAGATGTTGATTGAAGGTCTTGCAATGGGAGCCTTTGCAAGCTTCCATAAACAAACTCATGACCCTCTCCTGAAACGCCTGACACAACTCGTCATGACGGATGAGGCCTTCCATCATAAATTTGGTAAAATCTGGGCTGACAAAACTATTCCAAGCTTAACCCCAGAAGAACATAACAAAGTGGAAGACTGGGCAGCGCGCTGCTTTGAAACTGTCCTGTTCAACTTGATGAATATTCGCCAAAAACAAGTTATTTACAAGCAGTTTGGCCTTGATTGGGAATGGGTTCGTGATGCTTGCCGCGAGGTTTACACTGATAAAGATCGCCGGGAAGCCTTAAAAGAGTCCACTAATATTTTCCGCGTGCTGGTCAAAACGCTTTTGAATGCCGGAATTATTACTGACAGAACCCGTCCGCTTTACGCGCATTGGATCGATATGGATGAAATCAGCAATGAAGGTGAAGACATGGTTGGTTACGCCATTGCCGATGAAGGCATTGAGTTTTTGAAAGACATCAATCAGGGACGCCGTGTCATCGGACAAAAATAACACCCCAGTTTAGATCAAAAAAAAGAGCCCCTTAATCGGGGCTCTTTTTATTTATCAATTAGGCTTCTTCAATGTCTTTTTTGACATCTTTAGATTTACCTTTTTTATCTCGGTCGACTTTCTCTCGGTCGCTAATTTCTTCGGCACTCTCAATAGTGAAATTCAAAGCACCATTTTTAAAGCCGATAGCAACATGGCCGCCTTTTGCGAGTTTACCGAACAGAAGTTCTTCAGATAGTGGCTTCTTAATATGCTCCTGAATAACCCTTGCAAGAGGGCGCGCACCGTTTAGACGGTCATACCCTTTTTCAGACAACCAAGACGCGGCAGCATCATTAAGAGACAAAGTCACATTACGATCCTGAAGTTGTGTCTCCAACTGCAAGATGAACTTTTCAACAACGCGAGAAACCACTTCAACTGGCAGCGGGCCGAACGGCACAACTGCATCAAGTCTGTTTCTAAACTCAGGCGTAAACAAACGCTTGATGGCTTCTTCGTCTTCGCCTTCGCGAACATCACTGCCAAAACCAATGGCTTTTTGGCTCATTTCCTGTGCGCCAGCATTCGTTGTCATAATCAGAACAACGTTTCTGAAATCCACATGCTTACCGTTATGATCGGTCAGCTTGCCATGATCCATGACCTGCAACAGAATATTGAACAAATCCGGATGCGCTTTTTCGATTTCATCCAACAACAAAACCGCATGCGGTTGTTGATCGATGGCATCGGTGAGCAGACCACCTTGATCATACCCAACATATCCAGGAGGGGCACCGATAAGACGGCTAATTGTATGCCGCTCCATATACTCAGACATATCGAAGCGAACCAATTCAACACCAAGGATAGATGCCAACTGTTTTGCAACTTCTGTTTTACCAACACCCGTCGGCCCTGAGAACAGGTAATTTCCAATTGGTTTTTCTGGCTCACGCAAACCGGCACGGGCAAGTTTGATAGCACTGGACAAAGCTTCAATGGCAGGTTCTTGGCCAAAAACAACACGCTTCAGATCAACATCGAGTTTTCTTAAATCTTCTGTATCTTCTTTACTAACTGTTTTTTGTGGTATGCGCGCAATCTTGGCAACCACTTCTTCAACATCTTTGACGCCGATTGTTTTCTTACGGCGGCTTTCTGGCTTCAACATCTGAGCCGCACCAACCTCATCAATAACGTCGATGGCCTTATCAGGCAATTTCCGGTCATTGATGTATCTTGCGGCAAGCTCAACTGCGGCCTTAATAGCATCGGCGGTATAACGAACCTTGTGATGCTCTTCATAATAAGGTTTTAGACCTTTCAGTATTTTAATACTGTCGGGAATACTTGGCTCGTTCACGTCAATTTTTTGGAACCGGCGCAGCAATGCCCGATCTTTTTCAAAATGACTGCGGAACTCTTTGTATGTGGTTGATCCCATACAACGGATGGCACCACTTGCCAAAGCTGGTTTTAATAGGTTTGATGCATCCATCGCCCCGCCACTCGTGGCACCGGCACCAATGATCGTATGGATTTCATCAATAAACAGAACAGCATTATCCATGCCTTCAAGTTCTGTCATGACTGCCTTTAGGCGTTCTTCAAAATCACCGCGATAACGGGTTCCAGCAAGAAGCGTTCCCATGTCTAGTGAATAGATAACACCGGCTAGAAGAACTTCAGGAACGTCACCGTCAACAATCCGTTTTGCAAGACCTTCTGCAATGGCGGTTTTACCAACGCCCGGATCTCCAACGAAGAGAGGATTATTTTTAGAGCGGCGGCATAGGATTTGGATTGTCCGATCAACTTCGTCCTGACGGCCGATGAGCGGATCGATTTTACCCTTCGCAGCTTTCTCATTCAAATTCACACAATAGGCGTCAAGAGCTTCAGATGCTGTTGATGCACCACCAGTTTCTTCCTCATGACCTTCTTCTGCGTCAGATTTGAAAGCGCCGTCTACTCCGCGAATGACACGCGGTATGTCTTTTCCAGGGGTTTTAGCCAATCCATGACTAATATAATTAATGGCATCCAGACGCGTCATTTCCTGCTTTTGCAGATAATAGGCCGCGTGACTTTCTCGCTCAGAGAAAATAGCCACAAGCACATTGGCGCCCGTCACTTCTTCCCGGCCAGAACTTTCCACGTTAATCAACGCGCGTTGGACAACTCTTTGAAACGAGAGCGTTGGCCGGGCTTCAACGAAGCGATCCATGACCAAATCGTCCAATTCGTCCGTTATGAATTCATCGAGGTCTCGTCTGAGGACTTCGAGATCCACATTGCAGGCCCGCATCACAGATGCTGCATCCTGATCTTCGGTTAGGGAATAAAGTAAGTGTTCAAGCATTGCGAATTCATGGCGGCGCGATGTCGCCAATGCCATGGCACGGTGTAGGCTTTCTTCAAGCGCATTTGAAAATCCGGGCACTATTCTTTCTCCATTGTACACTGTAGAGGGTGCTGATTACCGCGCGCGTACTCAATAACTTCCGCGACTTTGGTTTCAGCGACTTCATAGGTAAATACGCCGCAAACGCCCACCCCTTTTTGATGAACATGCATCATTACTTGCGCGGCAGTCTGTTCATCCATTCCAAAGTAGGATTGCAGGATGTGAACAACAAACTCCATGGGTGTATAATCGTCGTTTAACAAGACTACACGCCACAAAGATGGTTTTTTCGTTTTGGTCTTAGTCGCTACTCCAACACCCGTTTCGGAGTCGCCATCGCCACTTTTTTTATCATTTCCGCTGGTCATGTTATTCAAAGAACCACTTTTCACATTCAACAAATACGTCGAATTATTTTTAATGGGATTTTTTCCCCACAGTTACATAAGTAGAGATCATAACAGGAAATTCAAAAAAAATGATAAACAACGTTGTTGTTTTTTAGAAAAAAATGAAAAAATGTGACGGTGGGTATCAAAATCAGAGCCCTAAAGAAAATCAGCCAAACACTTCCCCGCCCAATAGAGGCCAATTATGATCCCACCAAATAAAAAAGGCCCGGACAATTAAGTCCAGGCCTCTTAAAAACTACTTTGGTGTACTACTCAAATCATACTATGCACGATTTAGAAATTTATCCATGCTTGTTGCATACTGAGAACCGAATGGCTCCATCAGTGCTTTTGAAGCTTCAACGAACATAGAGTTCAATTTTGTAGTTTCGCTAATGAAAGTTTCTACAGACGTGCGGGCATATTCTGATTGAAGCTCGAAAGCTTTTTGAGCGTCATCAGCTTCAGCAACTGACTTCGCTGCTGTGAAGTAAGCGTTTACGCTTTCAGAACCAAATTCAATAATTTCAGCGCCAATTTTTTCGCCTTTTTCAGCGACTTCAGTACTAACTTTCATCAGCTGCTCTGTGCTGTCGTTATCAAACATAGGAACGTCGCCAAAAGACTTTGTTGCTTTCTCAACTTGAGACTTGCTGTCTTTAATAGCTTTTTCATATGAAGACCGAAACGCATCAGTGCTTGTTTTAAATGCGTTTTCAGCAACCTCTGCACCTGACATAAATGCATCTTGCAGAGTTTTAGTGTTTGCCGTTACTAGGCCTTCGAATTCTTTTGCAGCATTTGCAGTATCGTTTTTGGCTTGCTTGGCTGTTTTGGTTTTAGTGTTCGTCATAATGAACCTCATGAATAGTATTCCAAAATAATGCTGCACTGCAACAATGAGCTAAATATATGCATAAAAACTACTTTGTCAACGTTTATTGTGCACTGCACAATTATTATAATAATAACACTAACTCATTGAAATTATTATCAAATTTCAGAAAAAACTAATTGCACCCTACATTTTAGGAAATATTTCTTCGCATACTGCTAACATTTTTTTAGTCAATATGACAGGATAGTTCATTAGATCCACCGAGCTTTTCCTCAACTCAGTCATATTAAATTAACAACAAGCGTGTACTCTAATATAAATCGCCGTTTGAATTGGATGCGTTTATATTTTTTGCAATAGAATCAAAGAATTGTTCGAATTTGTTGGACATGATTCGTTGGTTTTTTTACACTCTAAATTCAGGCAGGTTATCTTTAGTGACCCGCGTCTTCTTTTTTTGCAATCGGAATCGAGTATTCTTGTGGATAATACATTGAAAACAAACCACAAATTCGAAAAAAACAAGACGTCCTTTGCTAAAAGAATACTCTCCCTTATTGGCAGAGGCGGCATTCTGACCGCCATTTTCATGACAACATTTTTCATTTCGACGCTTTATTCTTCAGAAAGTTCAGCGAGATACGCCTCTGTTGTGATGGATAGCCGGACAGGGCAAATTCTATTTTCAAGAAACGCCGACAAAAAATTATACCCCGCCTCCTTAACAAAGATCATGACGCTATACATGACATTTGAAGCCCTCAGTACTGGGCGCCTAACTCTCGGCAAGAAACTTCGTGTTTCTGCACGAGCTGCGGGTCAAGCCCCTACAAAATTGGGTCTCAAAAAAGGCGGAACAATTACAGTTAAAGACGCGATGTTTGGGCTGATCACGAAATCTGCCAACGACGCTGCCACTGTTCTTGCTGAAGCTATGGCACCAACTGAAGCTGCGTTTGCACAGAAAATGACGAGCCGCGCTCGCAAGCTTGGCATGAGCCGGACAAGTTTTCGGAACGCCAGCGGCCTTCCAAACAGACGCCAAAAAAGTACAGCACGTGACATGGCCCTCCTTGGTGCGGCGATGATCCACGACTTCCCTCAGTTTTACCAGCTTATGGCAATGCAGAGTTTTAACTACCGCGGGAAAAAATATAAAAACCATAATAATCTACTTGGAAAATATTCGGGCGCAGACGGCATTAAGACAGGTTACATTCGGGCATCCGGCTTTAACTTAGTTGCATCTGCCAAACGGGGAAGCAATCGTTTGATCGGCGTCGTATTCGGCGGCCAATCTGCAAAAAGCCGCGATCGCCACATGAAGAAATTACTGGATAACGGTTTTGATCAAATGGATAATATCCGCCCGTTTGTTATCCCAAGACCAAACCGTAAGCCCGCCAAAATCGCACTTGGCTCGTCTCATAGCGCCTCGCCTGTGGTTCAAGCGGCATCGATTGCGACACCGACACCGAAGGCCTCTCCGGCTATTTTGGCTCCCTTGCGTCCCACACACAAAACATGGGGCATTCAAGTTGGCGCCTTTTCCCGGCCAGGCAAAGCCAGAGACCAATTAAATCTGGCTGCCAGTCGGTCAAATGGCTTGATGACTGGCAAGAAATATAACATCTATCAAGTCACGCAAAAAGGGACGCCGATTTATCGCGCCCAAATGATTGGCTTTAAAGAAGCCGAGGCTCGGACACTTTGCCGGAACCTACAACGGCAATCCATCACCTGCTTCATCGTTACTCCTGAAACAGGTAATCTGTTGCGAGTTGCCCAAAACTAGGCCCTAGCCAGCTTTGCCTAAAGCGTGTTGATTGGTATCTTTAAGTATGAGACGCCGTTGTCATCGGCCTCAGGGAAATTCCCTGCTCTCATATTAACTTGGACAGCCGGTATAATAAGAACAGGCATATCCAGTTCTTTATCGCGCCCGCTCCTCATTGCAACGAACGCATCCTCAGTCACATCATCATTAATATGAATATTGAGTTTCCGTTGCTCGCCCACCGTCGTCTCCCAGCAATAATCTCGGCCATTGGGTCCATAATCATGGCACATATAAAGCCGCGTCTCATCGGCCATTGAGAGAATTCGTTTAATTGACGCATACAAGCTCGCCGCATCGCCGCCCGGGAAATCACATCTTGCAGTCCCGTAATCAGGCATAAAGAGTGTGTCACCTACAAAAACATTATCACCAACAACATAACTTAAACATGCGGGCGTATGTCCTGGCGTCGATAGCGCCTCAATCGTCACGTCACCGATGTCCAATATATCGCCATCGTTTAGCAACTTGCCAAATTGCGACCCGTCAGTGGACATGTCATCCCCTGCATTAAAAACATCTTTAAAAACCTTCTGAACTGCACCGACATTATTCCCGATGCAGACCACTCCCCCCAACTCTTCCTGAAGGTAGGGCGCCGCACTCAGATGATCCGCGTGGACGTGAGTTTCCAAGATCCACGCCACCGAAAGTGATTTACCTTTCACATATGAAATTAAGTCATCTGCAGCCTCTGTAGTCGCTCTGCCAGACTTGGCATCAAAATCTAGCACGCTATCGATCACCGCACATTGTCCGCTGACAGGATCTGATACGACATATGTAATGGTATAAGTTGGCTTGTGGAAGAAAGCCTTGATTTCAGGTTTCATTGGGACCCTCACAAATGGATGTAAATTCATAATATGGTTTGACTATATATCTATATATATGTAGATATACAAGTATGAATATAAATATCTTGCAAAACTCAGCTGCCCGGGCAAGCACACTGATGAAAGCGCTGTCCAGTGAAACTCGGCTCATGCTGCTCTGCCAAATCGGTGAAGACGAACGTTCCGTCAACGAACTAGCCGAGACACTGCAGATGCGCCCCTCCTCTGTTTCCCAGCAGTTAGCCCTTTTACGTAAAGATGGGTTAGTTGCCACGCGGCGGCAAGGGCAGACGATTTTCTATTCCCTAAATGGGGAAGAAGCAAAATGCGTTATTGCTGTTTTATACGACCTTTATTGTAAGGATGAGTAAATGATCGGCATAACGTTAAATCGCCTGCTTCCTGCAACGGAATGGTTGAAGGTCTATCAACGCAAAACCTTTAGCGGTGACCTAGCCGCTGGTATAATCACGGCAATACTTCTGATCCCGCAAGCGATGGCCTATTCCGCTCTCGCCGGTCTTCCTCCGGAAATTGGGTTGTATGCCAGCATTGCGCCACCAATCTTATATGCGCTGTTTGGAAGTAGCCGAACGCTTGCCGTGGGTCCGGTGGCAGTTGCCTCCTTGATGGTGGCCTACGCGCTATCAACAATTGCAGTCCAGGGAACCGCCGAATATTTGGCGTCCGCCATTATTCTATCCCTAATGATAGGGTTATGTTTCCTTGTAATTGCTGCCTTGCGATTAGGTTTTTTGACGGAATTTTTAAGCCATCCCGTAATGGCAGGCTTTACAAGTGCTGCGGCAATTATGATCGCCTTCAGCCAACTAACGCCTTTCGCTGGATTTGATCAAAGGTTGCTGTTCACTGATTTTCTGTCTTCCGATTTCATCAGTGAGATAGGGGCGAGGCTAAACGGCATCACGCTTTCCTTAGGGGCGGCAAGCATCACACTGCTCTATCTTGCGCGTAAATTTCTGGGAACACTCCTCGCCAGCATTCCTTTCCTTGCTCCGTTAGCTGTTGGGTTATCTAAGACAGGCCCTCTGCTTGTCCTTATCCTTATGACAAGCCTTGTCATGATATTTGATCTAGACCACACCAACGCGGTTCAGGTCATCGGTGTTATCCCTGAGGGAATTCCAAGCCTTCAAGTCCCGGGCTTCGATTTTGCGGTTATTCAACAACTGGCGCCGTCAGCCTTGCTTATCACCTTAATCAGTTATGTTGAAAGTGTTGCAATCGCCAAAGTGCTCGCGAGCAAGCGCCGACAAAAACTAGATGTTAATCAAGAGGCGTGGGGACTAGGTTTTGCAAATCTCGGATCTGGCTTCACTGGTGGCAGTCCTGTTTGCGGCGGTTTCAGCCGCTCTGTAGTGAATTTTTCAGCCGGAGCAAACACGCAAGTGGCGGCTATAATTACCGCGGGGATCATTGGTCTAACCCTCGCCTTCTTCACCCCGCTTTTTTACTATGTGCCAAAAACGGTATTGGCTGCCATTATTCTGGTTGCCATTTTGGATCTGGTTGACGTTAAAGGGTTCATCAAAAACCTCACCTACGATAAGGCCGATGGTCTTTCTGAAGGTGTCACATTTATTGCGGTTCTTTTCCTCGGCATTGAAAAAGGTCTGACCATTGGCATTCTATTGTCATTGGGTCTTCATTTTTGGCGCAGCAGCAGGCCCCATATTGCCATTGTCGGCCAAGTAGCTGACACTCAACATTTTCGAAATGTCCTGCGGCATAAAGTAAAAACATATCCCCATTTACTTGCGCTTCGAATTGATGAGAGCCTGTTTTTCGCCAACGCATCCTACCTTGAGAATTTTGTCTTAAACGAAGTTGCTGCAAATTCAGAAATTACAGACGTCCTCTTTATTTGCAGTGCCATTAACGCCATTGATGGAAGCGCTCTTCATACGCTTGAAATGCTGCACGATGAACTGCGGGACGCGAATGTGGAACTTCATTTCGCAGAGGTAAAAGGTCCCGTTATGGATCGGCTCGCTGAAAGTCATTTTTTCAAAAACAGGGAAGACGACACAGTTTTCCTAAGCACCCATGACGCCTTTAAACATCTCTCGAGTAAAGGCAATCCTCTATTAAATGATCCTGAGTGGAGTATCTAAATGGAAAATTTTACCCCGTTTCTATCCCTAGCTGGCGGGCTTGTTCTTGGTTTATCTGCGACCATCTTGCTTGCTGGTGGCCGCGTTGCTGGCATTAGCGGCATTATCGCGGGTCTAATCCCGCCATCCGCACCCGAGAAAGGGTGGCGAGTGCTGTTTTTACTCGGCCTTGTTGGTGGCGCTGTCCTTTTCCCAATTGTTGGAGGTGACATCTCCTACATAGACATCAATCCTTACGGGTTTACAGATGAGATGCATTACGGGGCACTTATCGTCGGTGGGCTATTGGTTGGCATTGGTACAAGTATCGGTTCTGGCTGCACTAGCGGGCACGGTATATGCGGTCTTGGCCGGCTATCCACGCGCGCTTTAACGGCAACAATGAGCTTTATGGTTGTTGCCGTTGTTACCGTCTTTGTTATTCGTACAATTACAGGAGCATAGATCCATGTTTAATATTATTTCTGTGCTCTCTGGCACAATTTTCGGATTTGGTCTGGCGCTCTCTGGCATGTTGAGCCCAAGCAAAGTTATTGGCTTTCTCGACATCACTGGTAATTGGGATCCAAGCCTCGCATTTGTAATGGGCGGCGGTGTCGCGGTAACTGTGGTCTCGTTTCATTTTATATTGAAACGCCCTCACCCGTTATTTGGCGAGAAATTCCATTTACCAACAGCCTCAAATATTGATCGACGGCTTGTCATCGGCGCGGGGCTTTTTGGGCTTGGATGGGGAATTGGCGGTTTATGCCCCGGACCAGCAATTAGCTCACTTGCTTATGCCAGTCCGCAGGTCGCTGTATTTGTTGTTGCCATGGTCACAGGCATTCTGATCGCAAAGAAAGCCTTTCCCACGTCAGCGAGATAATTGAGCTGCCAATTCAGCGGCAACGCGTCCGTTGTTAAGAGCAAGTGCTAGATTAACTTCACTTGTCTTACCACTTGAAAGCCGGTTTAGGGCTCCTAATATATAGGGCGTTAAACCGGCCCCTTTTACGCCAGCCTTTACAGCTTCTGCGCTCGCGACTTTAACCAGCGCGTCAACTTCCTTATTGCTCATGGCAGCATCTTCCGGCACAGGATTACAAATCAACATCCCAGACGCGAGCTCAAGGTCAAAATGTTGATCAACCATCGCTGCCAATTCCGTCATATCGCTAGTGGAAGCGGGCAATGATAGGCCGCTTGAACGGCTATGAAATGCCGGAAATTCATCTGTGCCATATCCAATAACCGGAACACTATAACTTTCCAAAACTTCAAGGGTCGCAGGAAGGTCTAAAATTGACTTGGCGCCTGCTGCAACAACAACAACCGGGGTTCGGGATAATTCCAGCAAGTCAGCCGAAATATCAAATCCGTTCGCGCCCTCTTCAGCTTTGTGGACACCGCCAATACCGCCGGTCGCAAAAACCTTTATCCCCGCCTTTGCCGCGATAAATGCAGTTGAGGCAACTGTTGTTGCACCCGTTTTACCAGACGCAATGATAACCGGCAGATCCCGAACTGAACATTTGGCCACATCACCAGATTTTGCAAGATGCAACAGCTCATCTTCAGATAAACCGCATTTAATCCGGCCTTTAATTATGGCGATTGTCGCTGGTTCCGCGCCTTTAGCTCGAATAACGGCTTCCATTTCCTCAGCTAACTCAACATTTTGTGGATAGGGAAATCCATGACTAATAATAGTCGATTCCAGCGCCACAATTGGTTTCCCAGTTTTCAGTGCAGCCGCTACTTCTTTTGAAAAATCGATTTCCATGTTCAGCCCTTATCCATATGTGTTCAACGTAGATTTCTTAACGCAAGGCCGTACATCTTCAACTGCTATTTATCAAGAAAAACCTTTTTTCTTTTCGTTGCTATTGCCCGTGACTTTTGGCTACTGTTATTCAAAATATGAGAAAAACAACAAAAAGCAGGGATAATCATGCCATCAGAAAATAAAGTCGCTATCGTCACAGGTTCAGCCACTGGAACTGGAGCCGCCATCGCCATCGCATTGGCAAACAAGGGCTATAATGTCGTCGTCAACTATACCAAAAGCCTTAAAGAAGCCGAAGAAACAGCAAAGCAAGTTGAAGACATTGGAACGCAAGCCCTGCTCTTTCAAGGGGATGTCTCAAAAGATGAAGACTGCCGTGCCATGGCAAATGCTGCGGTCAAAAAATGGGGGCGCATTGATGCGCTCGTCAACAACGCTGGCCGGACAAAATTCGTCGAACATAGTGATATGGAAGGTTTGAGCGCAGAAGATTTCCAAACCATCTACGCCGTCAACACCATCGGCCCGTTCCAAATGACGAGAGCCTGCGCGCCTCATTTAAAAGCATCCGGTCGCGGACGAATTGTAATGATTTCCTCCGTCGCTGGCACACATGGCCACGGATCTTCCCTCGCCTACATCGCATCAAAAGGGGGATTAAACTCCATGACGAAGGCACTCGCCCGGTCAATGGGCCCCGAAGTAACCGTGAATGCTATATGCCCCGGAATGATTGAGACGCGGTGGCTCCGCGAAGGTTGGGGCGAAGAAAATTACGACAAAAACAAACATGCTATGACCAAGAAAGTTCCACTGGCCAAAATCGCGCAGCCTGAAGATATTGCAGATGCTGTAATGTGCTTTGTTGAAGGTACAAGCCTTATTACAGGTGAATTGATCATGGTAGACGGCGGCATGCACCTTGTTAGCTAAGCCCGTCTAAATACAATTAAGTGCGATTTTCAACCGCCATTAAAAATCGTACTTTTTGAACTTCTTCAATTTTCTTATTCTTTTCTACATAAGAAAAACCTACAATAAATTTACTAAGTAAGTTATTCGGAGAGTATTATTCAGTAAACCAAGCGATAGAGCGGAAATCTGGCATGACGACAACGAAAGACGTCCCTGTCTTAAATGGGACAGAACCTCTCGCTACGGCAAAGCGCCTTTTAATTGTGGATGATGAACGGGCCTTTGGCGAGTTTGTTAGTGAAGTTGCTGTTGATCTCGGGTTTGACGTCGTCATTACAGATAAAGCCTCTGATTTCATGTCATCCTATGATGAGACCCCTCCGACAAACATCGTTTTGGATATGGTTATGCCCGAAATCGATGGTGTCGAGTTAATTGGCTGGTTGGCTAATAAAAAATGCACAGCGAAAATCATTATCGTTACGGGATATAATCCGCGCTATATAGAACTTGCAGAAGACCTTGGCGGCGCAAAAGGGCTTCCCGACATTATTAGTTTGACGAAGCCGGTTTCCTTGAGCGATCTAAGGGCGGCTCTCTCCTGAAAGGAAAACCTGATCGAACCAAAACTAAAACAAGCGCTAGAATTGGCGCTAGGTTATCCGTACCAACGTCCAGATTATTCCTTCATCATACGCGGCGAGACTGTCACAGAATTAATAGCCCCCGTTGATACAACTAACCTCACACCGGTTATTGCCTGCGGCTCAAACGGCGCTCCATCACAATTGGCCCGAAAATTCCCAAATTCAGATGAACCTATCATCGCCACAGCCATCGAGCTTGATGACTTTCTCTGTTGTTATTCCGCCCATATTGCAGGTTACGGCGCCATTCCAGCAACCTTAGTACCCTACTCTGGCGTTACAACTTCGTGCCATATGACATGGCTCACGCAAAACCAGCTTGAGAAAATGCATGAAAGCGAAGCTTTGGGGGTGAATTACAAATTCTCAAAACTGGAAAACATTTCAATTCGCTCAAAACGACATGCGCCATTAGACAGTGCGTTCGCATATATCAGCCTGCATGGTCACCTTGTAGACAATGGCACTCCCATTGCCCTCGCAGATATTCCGCTTCAGGCAAATGGAAATTTCCCAAGACAAAATCAGCAAACTCTGCAAGAATTGGCCATCAAGAAATTGTCTCTTCCGCTTTCCGTCGAAGAGTTCGTTTTAGAAAATATAAAAAACAAAAACATCAGAGATCAACGAATTCAAGCCATGAAGGCTATCTCTCAGCCCTTCAAATACCACGGCGAAACCACCTTTTCGAACTGAGATCAATCATGTTGATAAAAACCGAAGACGACTTGAGAGCTGTTTATGGACAGCCAAAGACCAAGACGCTGGAAAAAATCCTACCAAGCCTTGATCATCACTGCGAGCACTTCATTTCGTTGTCTCCTTTTTTGGTCATGGCAACGTCTGACGTGGATGGCCATGCCGATGCGTCTCCTAAAGGGGATGTCGCGGGATTTGTACAGGTGCAAGACAAACAGACAGTTCTTATCCCAGATCGCATTGGCAATAACATCGCCGACAGTCTTCGTAACATTATTCACAATCCAGAAATCGGCCTGATATTTTTCATTCCCGGAATTCGCGAAACTTTACGCGTAAACGGGACCTGTCGAATCAGTGTTGATCCGGCGCTACTTGCCCGATTTAAAGAAAAAGGAAAACTCCCCAAATCTGTTTTCTCTGTCAATGTTCGTGAAGTCTACATGCATTGCGGTAAAGCCATTATAAGATCAGATCTCTGGGGTGAAACTCAGAAAATTGCTCAAAAAGACTTCCCAACATTAGGCACCATACTTGCTGATCAAATTGCAGGCCTTGATGCTGAAAGCTCTGACAAAGGGTTGGAGCATTCCTACGAAAACAAACTGTATTAGCCTGACCCATGAACACATCTTTAAAATCACTGATAATTGGAAGCTTTGGCGGGTTAGCCTTTTTTCTTCTGGACCTTCCCCTTGCCTGGATGATGGGCTCCATGTGTCTGACAACCGTGTTCGCGGTGCGCGGCGCAAAACTATCTGTTAATCCCACATTACGTAAAGCCATGACTGCCGTTTTGGGTGTCATGCTTGGCAGTAGCTTTTCACCTGAAACTCTTGGTAATCTAATGCAATGGACGAACGGCCTCCTATTGCTCTTGCTCAATATCGTTGTGTCCATGCTACTTGCGTATATATTCTTTCGAAAAATTGGCAAATTTGACCGCATTACTGCCTATTTTTCCGCGGCCCCCGGCGGATTTAACGTCATGTATGAAGTGGGTGAAGCAAAAGGTGGCGACGGCAGAAGCATAGCCTTAATCCATGCCGCCCGCGTCCTGATATTGGTTATGACAGTGCCGCTGGTTTATCGTTATGGCGTTTCCATTCAAAGCACCGTTGAAACTGTAACCTTATTTGGAGAGTGGGAAGAATTGGGAGGTTATGGTTGGCTAGCACTGGCAGCTGTTTCTGGATATTGGTTGGGCTACAAACTTAAATTCCCTGCCCATCACCTCATGGGGCCTCTCTTAGTTGCCGCCATATTTGAGCTAACCGGGGTTACAGATGTTAAGCCCCCCATGATCATTGTCTATGCCGCACAACTTGTCATCGGTACTTCCATCGGGCTTCGGTTCCTCGGCACCTCACTGAAAGAAATCAACAAAATCATATTGTTGAGCTGCGGATCAACTGGGTTGATGATCGCACTCGCAACTGGATTTTCATTCTTGGCGTCTGACTATGTTGGCATAAGCATACCGGGGTTGGTTCTAGCCCTATCTCCCGGCGGTCTTGCCGAGATGTCTCTTGTGGCCCTTGCCCTTGGGATAGATGTGGCCTTCGTATCCATCATGCATGTGATCCGAATTGCGATTATCATTGCCTTTGTCCCCATGATATATCCAGCATTTGATCGCCTATGGGCAAAAAGAAAACGCGCCACCTAAGTCATGGCCAATTTCTTCACTCGAGGATAAACCACCGCCAGGGTTACCCCTCGTGCAATCATGAAAATGATCATCGAAATCCATAAACCATCCGCGCCCCATTTTTCTTGCAAGAGCTGAATGCATAGATAATAGACGCCAAACGAGATCAACATGCCATTCCGCATCTCTTTTGCCCGCATGGCACCAACGAAAATGCCATCAAGCTGAAATGACCACACCGCAAAAAGTGGCATCACAGTCAACCACGGTAAATAGCTGTAGGCAATTTCTCGAACAGGCTCAATGCTGGTAAGTGTATTCACAATACTTTCGCCAAAAAGCCAATAAATGGCGGCGTATAGAAGTGACACGGCAACAGCCAAAACTGTACTGGCACTGACAACTTCATTTAAGCGATCTGCCTGCCGGGCACCGATAGCTTTGCCCACCATGCTTTCTGCGGCATGAGCAAACCCATCAAGTCCAAATGACATGAAATGCATAAAGTTCATTGCTACCGCCACAGCAGCCAAGGTTTCCTCACCCTGTTTTGCGGCGCTCGCTGTGAAATATGCAAACGCAAAAATAATAGTGACCGTTCGTACAAAAATATCCCGGTTTATCGATAGCAATTGCTTCATTTTGCTAAAGGACAAGATCTCATCTTTACGCCATTTCCCGCCAAGTTTCGCCAGTTCTCGCCAAACCAGAAATCCGCCGATAGCAACCGCTAAATATTCTGAAATTGCCGTAGCAAGTGCCACTCCTGCAACATCCATATCAAGGCCGAGGACAAAAATCAGATCCAAAATGATATTCATCGCATTCATGGAAACCTGAGTAATTAAGGCCGCTCGTGTATTCCCAAGGCCAATAAAGATACCCAGCAGGCAATAATTGGCAAGAGCTGCTGGTGCGCCCCAAATCCGATAGTTAAAATATTCCGTTGCCCCTGCTTTAACAGCGTCAGTGGTTTCTATAAATTGGGTTGCTATTGAAATTATCGGGCTATGAAATAGCAATATTGCAGTTGCAGCAATGCCGCCCAAAATTAGGGCTCGAGCAACGATCGCCCTAATTTCGTCCACATCCCCTGCGCCGCTCGCTTGGGAGATAAATCCAGTGGTTCCCATGCGAAGAAAGCTAAAGCCCCAATATAAAAAACTGAATATCATTGCACCAATAGCAACCGCTCCAAGAAATGCAGGATTTGGTAAGTGTCCAATAACAGCGGTATCCACCGCCCCAAGAAGTGGGACTGACAAATTAGACAAAATCACCGGCCACGCGAGGAGGAGGACTTCGCGATACGACGAAATACGAGGTTTCAAATTCATAAATGTAGCTCAGAAAATTAGTTTTTATGGTTTATTTGAAGGCAACTATAATCCGATGGAAGCATTCAGTCAGTGTCAAAAATTGAATTCCGACACAAATATGCTTACCTTCTATAAATACACCAAATAAATCGGGCGACCAAAATGGCAAAAAATCTGGACAAACAGAATGATGAAGCCTCTGGCAGTGATGTGGAGGCGTTTCTCAACAAAGTCCGCCTCACGCCAAAAACGGCGTCAGGGTCTGCCTCTGGCCGACTAATTTTTGCAATAGATGCAACTGCCAGCCGGCAACCCACTTGGGATAACGCCTGCCATATTCAACGAGAAATGTTTGATGAAACATCGACAATAGGGACACTTTCATTACAAATTGCGTTTTTTCGCGGATTTAATGAATTTCAAGCGACACCTTGGACAACAAACAGCAAATCACTTACCGGGCCCATGTCCCGCGTAAGCTGTCTTGGTGGTCACACTCAAATTGAAAAGGTATTAAGTCACACCCTTAAACAAGCATCTGACAAACCCGTAAACGCCCTTGTGTATGTGGGCGACTGTATGGAAGAGAGCGCTGACGCATTGTGCCATCTAGCCGGACAAATGGGCGTTCAGGGAATTCCTGCATTCATATTTCAAGAAGGCCGTGACCCAACAGCCGAAAATTGTTTTCGTCAAATGACAAAATTAAGTGGGGGTGCCTTCTTCAGATTTGATACAAACAGTGCGTCTACTCTCAAGACCCTCTTAAAAGCGGTTGCTATATATGCCGTAGGCGGGCAAAAGGCTTTAAAGAAGTACGGAAACAAAATGGGCGGGGAAACGTTACTTTTGGCTCGCCAGATAAAGTAATAACAAAAATATGCTTGGATATTTCATTGTCGGAATTGCACTGTTGCTCGCCCTTATTATTGGGGGCAATGCCCTTGCCACTGCCCGACCCGAAAAAATTGTAAAAGCCATTCGCATTGCGGCCATGATCAGTCTGGGTGGCGGCGCGTTATTCTTTGGCTTGACGGGGCGCATTCAATTAGCCTCAGGCCTTGTTTTTCTCGCACTGTTCTTTTTCCGGAACAAACCATTCTTCAGCAGTTCCAGCCCAAGTGAAGGCCAAACGTCAGATGTCAAAACCAGCTGGCTTCATGCACAATTGGATCATGATAGCGGTGATATGGACGCCCTAATTTTGAAAGGTGAGTTTGACGGTAAAAGATTATCTCATTTGTCGCGGGACGAACTGCAAACGTTACATGGGGAGCTTTATCGGGATGCTCAGAGTGTCTCGATTTTAGAAACCTATATTCTCCGAAACTTCCCAGATGATGATATGGGGTCTGAAGACCAAAACACAGACCAGGGCCAAGGTCAGCGACAAAATCAGCGATCAAATCCATCAGGATTGAGCGTGGCAGAAGCTTATGAGATCCTTGAGCTTAAGCCCGGCGCTACCTTGCCAGAGATTAAAAACGCCCACAGACGATTGATCAAAAAATTTCATCCCGATCACGACGGCTCTGCCTATATGGCCGCAAAAATTAATCTCGCTAAAGATATCCTAATGAAATCAGAATAAAACAGCCCTTGCATGGGACTAACACCAATGCAATAAAATGGGTTCTACATGAGTTGAGGGGTGGTTAAATGCTACAAAAAGTACGTAAGGCGGTTTTTCCAGTCGGAGGATTGGGGACACGTTTTCTACCTGCGACTAAAGCTATGCCCAAGGAAATGCTACCTGTAGTGGACAAACCGCTTATTCAGTATGCCGTGGACGAAGCGCGAGCCGCTGGAATTGAAGAGTTTATTTTCGTAACAGGCCGCGGCAAAGTCACCATTGAAGATCATTTTGACAGATCTTTTGAGCTTGAAAAAGTTTTGGAAGAGCGCGGCAAAATCGATGCCCTTGAAACTTTAGCAGAACATCTCCCGCAAACAGGATCCGTCGCCTACATTCGCCAACACGAACCGCTTGGCCTTGGACATGCCGTTTGGTGCGCTAAAAATTATGTGGGGGATGAGCCCTTCGCTGTTATTTTGGCCGACGATCTGATCTTGAGTGAGAAGCCCTGTCTAAAACAAATGATCGATGTCCGAGACGAGCTTGGCGGCGGAAATATCCTTGCTGCCATGGAAGTCCCACACGAACATACATCCCGCTACGGTATCGTAAAACCGGGTTTTGATGATGGCAAGAAAGTCGAAATAAAAGACCTTGTAGAGAAACCGGATCCGCAAGATGCGCCCTCCGACCTTGCCGTCATTGGCCGTTATATCCTAGAGCCTGCGGTTTTTGGCTTGCTGGAAAATCAGGCGCGCGGAGCTGGCAATGAAATCCAACTCACTGACGCCCTTTCCTCGCTCCTCAACACGAGCCCTTTTTATGGGTTGCGCTTTGACGGAACGCGGTTCGACTGCGGCGATAAAATTGGGTTTCTACAGGCCAATATCGCTTTTGCTCTTCAGCGCAGCGATATGAGCAGAGAAGTTGCCGACTTTATCCGCAAAATGGCGGCCGACCTTTAAGCATAAATAATATAGGAAAACATTGGTATGCGGATTGCAGTGATTGGCACTGGTTATGTGGGATTGGTCTCTGGCGCGTGTCTGTCTGAATTTGGCCATGAAGTGGTATGTGTTGATAATGACGCCACAAAAATTGCTAAGTTAAACAGTGGCGGCATCCCTATTTTTGAACCCGGACTAGATCTGATGGTTTCAAAGAATGTTCAGGCAGGCCGATTATCCTTTCAAACTGACATAAAATCCGCAATCGATGGCGCAGAAGCTGTCTTTATTGGCGTGGGCACCCCCAGCCGCCAAATAGATGGACAAGCCGATTTAACCTACGTCATGGAAGCTGCCGCCGAGATTGCAGCTGCTATCAGCTCCTACACCGTTGTCGTTACTAAATCCACGGTGCCGGTGGGCACAGGACGGGAAGTCGCTGCAAAAATTGCAAGTATCTGTTCACCTGATTTATTTGATGTTGCGTCAAACCCTGAATTTTTGAGAGAAGGCGCCGCGATCGAAGATTTCATGCGCCCTGACCGCGTTATTGTTGGCACTCAGTCGGCAAAAGCACAAAAAGTCATGGAAGCAATTTACCGTCCGTTATCTCTTATTCAAACACCGATCCTTTTTACATCAATCGAGAGTGCCGAGCTCATCAAATATGCCGGCAACGCTTTCCTTGCGACGAAAATCACCTTCATCAATGAAATGGCTGATTTATGTGAGAAGGTCGGAGCTGATGTCCATGATGTTGCAAAAGGCATTGGTTTGGATGGACGTATTGGACAAAAGTTTTTGCACGCAGGTCCGGGCTTTGGCGGTTCTTGCTTCCCAAAAGATACTCGAGCGTTATTTCAGACGTCTGTCCAGAAAGGCGCTCCGGTCCGTATCGTAGAGGCCGTCATTGATATTAACGAAAAACGAAAACTTCAAATGGCACGCAAAGTTATCTCTGCCTGCGGTGGCAGTGTCGTTGGTAAGAAAATATCGGTCCTTGGTCTGACCTTTAAACCCAACACAGATGACATGCGGGAAAGCCCCAGCTTGGATATCATCCCAGCCCTAATCGAAGGAGGCGCGACCATTCATGCGTATGACCCCGAAGGCATGGAGGACGCGCGTAGATTATTGAAAGAGACAACTTTCTGCGACAGTGCTTATGAGACCCTAGAAGATGCGGATGCCGTCGTCATTGTTACGGAGTGGAATGAATTCCGTGCCCTCGATCTCGACCGCGTTAAAGAACAGATGAAAACACCTGTGATGATCGACCTTCGAAATATTTATGAGCCTGAAGACATGGAAACCCATGGCTTCTTTTATCATTGCGTTGGACGCTCTCGCGCGAACAAACCGAACAGCTAATAGGAGCCCCGTTCGATGTCTGAGTTAAGTCACAAATTTCATCCGAGCATTTTGCGAGAATATGATATTCGCGGTATTGTTGGCGATACACTCTTCGCAAATGACGCGGCTGCGATCGGACGAGCCTTCGGTACATTGATGCTTGAAAATGGCGACAAAACAGTAACTGTTGGGTACGACGGACGGGCGACTTCGCCAGATTTGGAACAAGCACTTATCAGTGGTCTTGCATCAACCGGTGTTGATGTTATCCGCATCGGAATGGGGCCAAGTCCCATGCTGTATTTTTCCACGTACGAGCGCGGTACCGGCAATGGCATCATGATTACAGGATCTCACAACCCGCCTGATCATAATGGCTTCAAGATGATAATGAACAGCAAGCCCTTCTTTGGGCAGGATATTCAAGCAATGGGTTCCCGCTGTGAAGCTGGCGATTTCACAATAGGGACAGGCGCTATTTCGGATCATCCGATGATGGAGAAATATGTTGCCCGCCTGCTAGAAGATTATACCAGTACAAAAGATCAGGTTGTTGTTTGGGATTGCGGTAACGGCGTTACGGGTGATGCCATGCGCCGTGTTGCCAGTAAACTTACGGGCCGCCACGTCCTGTTATATGATGAAATTGATAGTACTTTCCCAAACCACCATCCCGACCCTACCGTTGCTGAAAATTTGGCAGATCTTATTCAAGCGGTAAAAGGGATCGAAGCCGACGTTGGGATTGCGTTTGACGGCGACGGAGATCGTATCGGTGTTGTTGATAGCCGGGGGAATATAATTTGGGGTGACCAACTCCTCGCCATATTGTCCCGTGAAATATTAGAGAAGCAACCCGGTGCATCTATTATCGCTGATGTTAAAGCGAGCAAGATGCTTTTTGATGAGATCGAAAATCTGGGCGGCAATGCAGTTATGTGGAAAACCGGCCATTCACTGATTAAAACAAAAATGGCCGAACTGTCAGCACCGCTCGCCGGTGAGATGAGTGGGCATATTTTCTACAACGATCATTTCTACGGCTATGATGATGCCATATATGTTGGCCTTCGCCTTCTCAATTTACTTGGCAAATCAACAAAAACTCTTGATGAAATGTTTGATGCTCTTCCCTCTGCCATCAACACTCCTGAAATGCGATTTGCCTGCCCTGATGCAGAAAAATTTGATGCGGTTTCTAGAACCCAAGACCTACTTCGCGCACAAGGGGCTGAGTTTTCCGACATTGATGGCGTCAGAGTGACTGTCGCTGGCGGCTGGTGGCTCCTCAGAGCTTCTAACACTCAAGCTGTACTGGTGGGTCGCTGCGAGGCACCAGACGCTGCTGCTATGGAATTGGTTAAAGCAGATATGCAGGCAAATCTAAAAGCCGCTGGAATTGAATTCCCTGAGTTCTAGATAATAAAAAACCGGCGTCCAAATAGAGGCCGGTTTCATCTTAATAAAATCAGAGTTAGCTGACTTTGCCTTTTTTTGGAAGTGGCATACCCATCCAGGACTCGCCCGATGCCATAACGCATGTTGCGCCGTCAGGCTGGGTCAATACGATCGTCCAGGTTACACCGTCCGGGCTTGTAAAAACCTCTAGAACACTGCCATTAGCAGCTAACCCAGCGGCAACAGGTGCTTCATCAAATTTGCCGTTCAAGTGCTTGATAAGTGCTGCGCGCTCAAAACATGCGTTTTGGGCGTTTACCTCTGTCACTTGAAATGAAACCATCATCGCCGCAAATACTAGCACTGAAAGTCCAATAGAAATGACAGAGCGCATGCGTAAAACACTGCAATCTGAAAGATGATACTTAATAAAGCTCAACATACGCTCCTCCTTTTGAATTGTGACCGCCAAAGATTTACTAAACTATACTCTAAATCTGTTGGCTTTTACCTATGAACATTATATATACACAGCAAATGTTAATATAAGATATACAGGTTAAATCTGGGAAAGATTTATCTATATATTAGATAAAACAATATTTAATATATTGAAATCAGAAGGTTTTTACGCAAGTGACAACCGTCACGCTTATTAAAAAAAGATACAGGAGCGTTCTTTCAACACGCCAAATACGTGGATTTTAAGATGAAATAAGGCTGATTCATGCCCGTAACTAAATTCGATCCAACCGGTCATCAACACCAGGCAACTTGAGCGTTTTTATAAGTTGCCGTATTTCTTGACGGGCAGCCACATGGCTCATGGACATTTTCACGCCAACGCCCTTCGTTTTCAAATCTAGGACAGTTAGTCCCTTTAGAAACAGTTCGCGAAAGATGACACGCTCGCCAAAACCAGCGGCTGGCCGAAACGAAATACGAGACGATAGTTTTGCCAAAATTTGTTCAATGTTGCGCTTGTTGTGAGCGTCTGTATGGGAAAGGCGATTTCGCATCACAATCCAGTCGATTTGATGTTTATCGATAAGTGCGCGGCGTTTGCGCTGCTCCCAGACCATTTCGCTGTACCAACTCGGGCGTTCGACGTCGAAAGTAGTTGGATCCACTTTTGCCAGCAAATCAAGATCAATAAAACTATCGTTCATTGGGGTTAGCAAGGTGTCGGCAAAAGAATGGCCTAATTTTGCGATAAAACTATCTGCACCTGGGCAATCGACTACAACAAAATCATTCACGTAAACTTGATCCTGAAGGGCGTTTACAAAGCGCGTCCGTTCATCGCTTTGCGCCTCGTCCATGTTTTTCTTATTACTAGGCTCGATAATACTTAAAGACGGCATTGGAAGATTGAGTTCTTTGGTATCAGCAAACGCCTGCCGGTTTTCAATATACCGTCCAAGTGTTTTTTGCTTACCGTCTAAGTCAATTACGCCAACTTTATATCCCATGGAAAGAAGGGAAACGACAACATGCATACATGTTGTTGATTTACCTGATCCGCCCTTTGCATTCCCCAGAACAATAATATGTGCACGCGTGGCTTGCGCATTGCTTTCCGGCTTTGCTTCCTCAGCTGTAATCGACACTGTTCACTCCACGTTTTCTTTTTAGATATCTTGCCCCAATGACAGTTCAATCTGAGAGATTTCACCGTACACCAACAGTTAAACCAGCATTGCCTGTCTGACAAGCTAGATATTATGGTTAAAATTGTATGGAAAAACAAAATCACAAATTTAAATTACTGTCCGTGACAGTAATAAATTTTGGCATAAAATCCAAATGACCAACATCAATGGCCTTACTTTGTAATAATGGGAATTTCAGGCTTGAACGCAAAATGGGCAAAAGCGAAATCAACGCTATATAAAACATCTGTCTTCTCACTCGCCACCATTCTGTAAGCGATAACATTACCAATATCGACTCCGTCCCCGATTACTGCCGCATCCAGCGCCGAATTTTGACCTTTTTCCCATTCAATAATCAGCCCGTTATCGGCTTTAATCTGTCTTTCAGCACGAAGATAATCTAGCGACCACGTTTGCCCCTCACTGGTAATCACCCTGGCCAAGGGAGAAATATTCTTTGGTAGTTCTCCGCCATATAAGTACGGCGTTGAAAGACTATCGTAGCCTTTGTATGGGTTGAGACCATAGGCACGTTCATTCTGATTGTTAGGAATAAGAACTTGGCCTTCGGGGTTTCGGGTCTTGAAACGAATAAAAGATTCTATGCGTGCAGGCAACATTTTGAGAGAGCGACCTGTGAGTTCCCCAACGATTGCATTCCCTGTGAATTGTTGCCACCAGCTTTCACTTTGCCTGTCATACATGACGAGATCCGATCGCCGAAGTTTCCCCGTTGTCCCAAAATCAAGAATAATGTCTTCATTATTTTTAGTTTTAAACCGCCTATCGAATACGATTGATGCATTACAAAGGGGGCAAAAGGTAACAGTGATCGGAACCCCACCAAGTGTGTCATTGACAATTTCATGCCACATCAAAACCTGCAATGGATAAGCTTTAGCCTGCCCATCAATCACCACCCCGATGACAGGTTCGGTATCTTTTATGTGATCAGCTTTATCAAGAGAGATAAACGATGGGTTATCGATCGCCGGAATGCCATCCTTGGGAGGACCACCAGACAGAATCTCATTATAATCAACCGACGTTTTTGAGAAATCGGTTTTCGGCCATTCGTGTTTCCAATTTTCTGGATCAGCAAAGGCAAGATTGCTTCCTTGCACAGAGAAGGCAAAGACAAGGGCAATAATTAGATTTTCCGCTTTATACATATGAAAGAAATACACTGATCGAGGCGATAAGAAACTAAAACCAAATTCACTATTTCGTGACTAAGCCCTCTCTGTAGACTTGACCCATCGATTATACCTGCTAACAAAAGGGCATGTCATTTGATGTTGAAAATATAGTTATTGGCGCTGGCGTCATTGGTCTTGCCATTGCTCGCGAGTTGTCCGTCGCTGGTAAAGACGTTCTCGTCCTAGAAAAGAACAGCCATTTTGGCGAAGAAACATCCTCCCGCAATTCAGAAGTCATCCATGCGGGTATTTACTACGCTAAAGATAGCTTGAAGGCCAAATTCTGCGTGGAGGGTAAGGCCCTTTTATATAAATATTGCACCGACTATTCTGTGCCCCATGCCCGTATTGGAAAACTGATCGTCGCCACCGACAAAGATGAGCTGCATATTCTGGACAGCATTAAACACAAGGCTGAGAACAATGGAGTTCACGACTTATCTTTTTTAACTGCCCAAGAAGCACACACTATGGAGCCCGCACTCAATTGCAGTGGCGCGCTTCTCTCTCCCTCCACCGGTATCATTGATACTCATCAATATATGTTGTCTTTGGTTGGCGAAATCGAAAGTTCCGGTAACTTCATTGCCTACAACGCGCCATTTGACGGCGCAGGGGCAATTGAAAATGGTTTTCGTGTGAACAGCAATGGAAATGAAATCAAATGCAAGCATTTGATAAATGCAGCGGGCCTCGGCGCTCAAACTGTTGCGGGGGAAATTGCAGACCTTGCGCCGCAATTTGTTCCCACGCGGTTTCTGGCTAAGGGCAGTTATTTTACAATGAACGCCCCCTCTCCTTTTGCGCATTTAATATACCCCGTTCCAAACACGGCAAGCCTTGGCATCCATGTCACTCTGGATATGGCAGGGCAAATTCGTTTTGGCCCGGATCAAGAATGGGTAGACACGATAGATTATGAAATGGATGCTGACCGCGACGATGCATTTTACGAAGCGATCCGTAAATATTACCCGCAGCTGCCAGATGATGTATTAATCCCCGCCTATACAGGTATTCGGCCAAAGCTCCAAAACGCGAGCAACGGCGTTAAGGATTTTTTGATCTCGGACCGAAGTCACCACGGGCTACCCGGTTTGGTCAATTTATTTGGAATGGAGAGCCCTGGCCTTACTTCCAGTTTGAGCATCGCTAAATATGTTTGCGCGCTTTTACCATCAAACCAGCGCAACTGAATCGCAGTTCTTTGGATGGCTTCCAGGAAATCGAAAAATCAGTAAGTTCTGATATTACGTGAAATTATGGCAATTACTCACCATCTTTCTTCGTGTAACACAAAGACGTAATCTTCCTGCGAATTGTTCGAAACCCAATCAAAAATGTTGATTTTTGCGCCAAATGCGAAAAATTCATTATTGAATGGGAGAAAATTTATGACTGTATTTAGTTCGAACGCTTTTGATGACCACGAAACCGTTCTGTTTTTTCGGGATCCAGAAACAGGGCTAAAAGCCATTATTGCTATTCATGATACGACCCTTGGGCCTGCCCTTGGCGGAACACGTATGTGGAATTATGCAAACGAAGACGAGGCTTTAACCGACGTGCTCCGATTGTCACGCGGAATGACATATAAATCCGCGCTAGCTGGCCTCAATCTTGGCGGTGGTAAATCCGTAATTATCGGAAACTCTCGAACTGATAAGTCCGAAGCACTCTTTGAAGCCTTTGGCCGGGCCGTTGATCGGTTAAACGGCAGCTATATCGCAGCAGAAGACGTCGGGACGTCTGTTCCTGATCTGGAAGCCGCCAGAAGGACAACGCCGCATATCGCAGGTATATCCGAAGGCGGCGCAGGCGATCCCTCTCCTGCCACTGCATGGGGCGTCTACAACGGTGTTTTAGCTGCAGCAAGGTACCGCTTGAACGTAGAGACCTTGTCTGGCCTCACTGTCGCTGTTCAAGGCCTTGGCAACGTGGGTTACGGCTTGTGTCAGCACTTGAATGAGGCTGGCGCTAAACTGATCGTCACTGATATCTATGACAAGTCCGTTGAAAAGGCCGTTCAGGAATTGGGAGCCACGGCAGTTACGCCTGATCAAATCCTAAGTCAGGACGTTGATATTCTCGCACCTTGTGCTTTAGGGGCTGTACTCAATGACATTACTATTCCTGACCTGAAAACAAATGTCATTGCTGGAGCCGCAAACAATCAGCTTGCAGAAGAACGGCATGGACAGGTGTTAATGGATCGGAACATCCTGTATGCGCCCGATTACGCCATTAATGCAGGTGGTATTATTCTAATCAGTCATGAAGGGGCTAATTTTAACCGATCAACTGCCATGAATGAAGTGGCCAGCATTCACGACACGGTCACAAAAATATTCCAGCGCGCAAGTATGGAAAACCGGCCAACACAAGAAATTGCAGATCAAATTGCATTTGAAAGAATAACGGCAGCGAAAAATCCGGATAAAATAATAAAAACCGGTTAAATCAGCAATACTCGAAATTAAGACCAGCGATTGTGAACCCAAAACCAGTGATCTGGACGTTCTCTGATCCAACTTTCATACATCACGTTAATTCTCGTGAGAAATTGGATCACGTCTTTTTGGCGATCATCGCTGGTTTCCGCATACATCGGTGCATAAACTGTGAGACGGGTTTTGCCATCCTCCAGTCGCTCTGCTCGCAACGGGTATACAGCTAAATCTTGGCGGCATGCGAAATCTGCAATTGCCGTGGCAGTCATTGCATCACGTCCAAAAAACGGTATAGGAAGTCCATTGTTTTGTTTTTGATCGTTCAACAGAACAACTGAGCCGTTTTCCTTGAGTGTTTTCAATATAGCGCGCGCGCCCGATTTTCCTTTGGGAACGAAATTATATCCAGAACCAGCTCTCTCTTTTTGAAAAAACGCTTCAACCATTGGATTGTTTGCAGGCCGATACACGACACAGGGTTTCTTTTTAATATAATAGCTGGCAAGCGACGTCTGCTCCCAAGGGCCAAAATGCGCGGTAACAAATATGCCTGGTTTTCCAGATTTCACATAAGCATCTAGATGCTCTTTTCCAACAACCTCTACAGAAGCGTCGTTTTCATCTCCAACAAAAGGTAGTTCTGCGGCACTTGCCCCCAGATTACTCCACATTCTGTCCACGACACCAACCTGTTCAAGCTGATCGAGCTCAGGCAGAGCAAGGCGAATATTTTCAACTGCGGTTTTGTGCGCTGATAGTTTAGGGCCAATTTTCCGCCCAATCCAGCTCCCCAAGGCCAGGGATCTCCGGCGACCAATGGCACGGAAAAGCCAAAATGCCACGCGAACTAAAGCCCATTCAAACCAATAACGAATTTGGCGGCTACGGCTGACGGGTTTACGCATGTTCGCGGCGCCCCAGTCTATCTATCAAGAGTTCTTGGAGTCCTTTGGACTTGTCGAAAACCAAATCTATATCAAATACTGTTGTCATCATTTTCGCATCTGGGGACAAACGAACAAAATCCTTCCTAGTTGTAACTAATGCAGCTCCAAGCAGCGCTGCTTTTTCGACCAACTTCATCACATCATCTTGCTCATAGGCATAATGATCAGGAAACTCAACAACATCGACAACATCAGCACCAGCTTCTCGCAAGCTTTTGAAAAATTTTTCGGGACGTCCGATACCTGCAAACGCAACAACTTTTTCCCCGACTAATTCGGCTTGAAGTTCGTGTGGAATGATTTTCGCGCCGAATAAAGGAATACTGAATTCGTCTTTTGGCGCATCTGTTTCTCTGCCACCAATTATGATCGCCGCATCTGACCGTTGCATTGCCTGTTCAAGCGGCTCCCGTAACGGACCTGCAGGTATTATTTTTCCATTGCCCATGCCGTAATCGCCATCGATCACGATAATGGAGAAATCTTTATGTAAGGAGGGGTTTTGCAACCCATCGTCCATGATGATGATTTCAGCGCCAGATTTAACAGCTGCTTTTGCTCCAGCAACACGATCTTTTGCAACCCAAGTCGGCGCGACGGTTGCGAGTAGTAAAGGCTCATCCCCGACTTGTTTCGAGGTGTGCACATCCGGGACCACTCGAGTTGGGTCTTCGATATTGCCGCCGTATCCCCGAGAGAGAAAATGCACTTTCCAGCCAGATCCCAGTAAAAACTGTCCCACAGCAATGGCAACAGGTGTTTTACCAGCCCCGCCAGCTACGATATTCCCAATACAAATTACAGGAACATTGACAGTCGTCTCTGTTTGTCTACTTCGATTGATTTTATCCACCTGCGCATAGATTGCGCTTAAAGGGGACAACAGCAATGGCAGCATTGAAGTACTGTCTTTATTCCAAAATTTGGGAGCTTTCACCTAATCTTTTCCCACCAGCTTGTTTTCAACTTGTTTCGCAATATGTCCTAAAAGAGCCTCGCCTGTTTTCACAACTTCCGTAGCGTTATAGGCCAGTTCAGCGCGTACATTTATTTCGGTCATAAGTACATATGTCGCTTTTGCCAGCTCAGTTCCATCTTTAAGTTGCAGGGCTGCTTTATTTTCCAATAGATCTCTCACTATTTCAGAAAAATTAGACATGTTCGGTCCAAACATAATAGCACAGCTGAGACGTGCAGCTTCCAAGGGGTTCTGTCCTCCTTTATCGGCCAGCGACCCGCCAATAAAAACAACATCACATATGCGATAAAATAATCCCAGTTCACCAATTGTATCGGCGAGATAAAAATCCGTATCGTCGGTAATTTTTTGCCGCAGCGATCTGCGTGCAACCTTAAAACCCGCACTCGTCAATTTTTCCTGAATTTCATCTGCCCGTTCTGGGTGACGCGGAACAATAACCGTCAGCAGTGATTTAATCTGCTGCTTTAAAATGATATGTGCTTGGGCGACGACAGCTTCTTCCCCTTTATGGGTACTCGCAGCCAACCACACTTTACGTTTGTCCGTGGCCGCTTTTAGCGCCCTAAAGGGCTCTTTTTGAAACGGAAGCGGCGGTGAACAGAATTTTAAATTCCCAAGGGTTTCAATATTTTTCACACCAAAATATTCCAACCTATCAGCGGTCAAAGACGATTGTGCGTGAATATAGTCAAATTTTTTCAACAGTTTTTTGATCAACCCACCCGTTTTCCGCCACATCCCAAAGGATCCTGACGTCATGCGGGCGTTTAACAACATCATTGGGATTTTGCGGCGGGAGGTTTCAAAAATCAAATTTGGCCAAATTTCAGACTCAAGCCAAATCGCAGTTTGTGGCTGCCAATAATCCAAGAAACGATTAACCGCTTCCTTCGTATCGATAGGAACGAATTGATGGAACGCACCCGTTGGGAGGCGGTCTGCCATAATTTTTGCGGACGTAACCGAACCTGTAGTAATGAGCACTGTTCGATCATTTTGCCCCGCGAGCAAAACCTTAATCAAAGGCAACGCTGATATAGACTCTCCAACAGACGCTGCGTGAATCCAAATAAGTTCTCCGGCTGGGCGCATGCGAGAAGGTTCACCAAAACGTTCTTCATAACGTTCAGGATCTTCTTTCCCTGCGTCTAATCTCTTCATTATATGCCCCTTAATAAACGGGGCTGAAAGAGATAGAAAACCATTATAGAAAAACATATACATACTAATTAAGTGCCCTTTACCGCTGCATTTTGCGCTTTTGGATCTGATGCGGGCTCGATAGGAGGGTGTCCACAAAATGTATCAGACTGCTGCGTTACGTTTATCAAACTGTCTTCTATTTGTTTTTTGGCGAGTTGATGTGCACCATCAATATCTTGTCTTGGTACGCTAATAGGATCACCCCAAACAAAAACGCCCTTACCAAAAGGTTTTGCAAGCAAAAACCGATCCCAACTCTCCAAATATTTGGCCCGAGTTGTTGAATAGCTTACTGGTATCACGGGAACACCCGACAACGCGGCAATTCGCACGACACCCTCTTGCGCTGACATTCTAGGCCCGCGCGGACCATCTGGTGTAATGAGCGCTAACTCACCACGCTTAATAGATCGAAGCATTTCCTTAATTGCAGGAACTGCACCTTTAGAGCTCGATCCCCTGACACTATCCAAGCCCCAATATTTTACCGCACGCGCTATAATTTCGCCATCACCATGGTGGGAAATTAAAACATTAGACTTTACACCCGATGGCACAGCGGCTGATATCATAAGCAATCGGCCATGCCAGAAAGCCATGATAAATGGCTTTCCATTAGCCATCATTTCAAATGGAATTTCTGAATTCAGATTCTGCCAACGATTGGTTTTATGAACCAGCCATATGTACCCGGCGGCGACAAAGCTAATGACAGCTTTCATCTCATTACTTTTAAGAATCTTTTTCAATGCTTCTACTATTCCAATTTTGCACGCGCCCTATTACCGCCTGCATATATCCTGCTATCAACGCTAATTCCAGCCATTTCCCTAAAATTTGGATCAAAACTGTACGTAAGTTATCTTGCTGCATGTTATATAAAACACTAACGTTAAGCAAAATAACTCATCCCTTTCTCTATTTTACTGAACAGCAAATTTACAACTCATGAAAACTTCACCTGAAATTGAAATATTTTCGACGGCCTGCCCACATGATTGTCCTTCCACCTGTTCATTGGAAGTTGAAAAGCTTGGTCCCCAGCAAATTGGGCGCGTAAGAGGTGCCGGAGACAACACCTACACGGCAGGCGTTATCTGTGCGAAAGTTGCACGCTATGCCGAACGAACCCATAATCCAGATCGTATTCTCCATCCAATGAAGCGGGTGGGTGCAAAAGGTGCTGGTCAGTGGGAACAAATTTCTTGGGACGAAGCGCTAGATACAGTCGCTCATGAATTTCAGAGCCGGGAAGCCAAACTCGGCGCGGAAACAATCTGGCCTTATTACTATGCGGGCACAATGGGTCTCGTGCAACGCGACGGAATTGAACGCCTTCGTCATGTAAAAGGATATTCTGGGCAAGAGTCTACAATTTGCATCAACCTTGCTTGGGGCGGCTGGAAAGCCGGAACCGGCGCCTACCGCGGAGCCGACCCTCGTGAGATCGCTAAATCTGATGTGGTGGTCATATGGGGCACCAATGCGGTGCACACCCAGATCAATGTGATGACACATGCCACTAAAGCCCGCAAAGAACGTGGCGCGAAGATTGTGGTGATTGATCCGTATCGGAATGCAACGGCGCTAGCCGCAGACATGCACCTGATGTTACGTCCGGGGACAGATGGCGCGCTGGCTGTTGCGGTTATGCATATCCTGTTCAAAGAGGATATGGCCGACCGGGCTTATTTGGAAAAATACGCTAAAGATCACCAAATTTTGGAAGAACACCTTCAATCCAAAACGCCCGAATGGGCGTCAGAAATTACAGGGCTAAGTGTCGATGAGATTTATGAGTTCGCTCGCTTAGTTGGTCAAACACCAAAAACATTTTTCCGGCTTGGTTATGGGTTTTCTAGAAGTCGGAATGGCGCTGTAAATATGCATGCTGCCCAATGCATCTCAGTTGTTACAGGGTGTTGGCAATATGAAGGCGGCGGTGCCTTTCACACAAACGGTGAAATTTTTCATTGGGATAAAACTCTTATTGAAGGGCTTGATGTCCGGGATCCATCCGTTCGCATGTTAGATCAGTCCAGAATTGGACCCGTTTTGACCGGCGACAAACAAGATTTGGGCGACGGCCCGCCCATCACTGCCATGATTATTCAAAACACAAACCCCATGGACGTTGCCCCAGAACTTGGTTTAGTTCACAAAGGATTTGCCCGAGAAGATTTGTTCGTCTGTGTCCATGAGCAATTTATGACTGAAACCGCCAAAATGGCTGACATCATTTTACCTGCAACCACATTTGTTGAACATGATGACATCTATCAAGCAGGCGGCCAAAACCATATTACTCTTGGGAAAAAAGTCATTGAACCGCTTGGCGAATGCCGATCTAACCACGAAGTCATATGCGCTCTTGCAAGTCGACTAGATGCAAAACACCCCGGCTTCGAATTGTCACCGCTAGAACTAATCGAAGAAACTTTGCAGCTTTCCGGATGGTCAGATGTGAAAAGCTTAGAAGACAGCAAATGGATTGATGCACAAGTTCCCTTCGAACAAGCCCATTACCTAGAAGGTTTTAGTCATGCAGATGGGAAATTCCATTTCTCTCCTGACTGGTCACTTATTGGATCAAACTTCTCAGGTATGCCATCCCTCCCCGATCATTGGGACGTCATTCATAATGCAACAGCGGAGCATCCATTTCGCCTTGTAACAGCGCCCGCTCGAAACTTCCTCAACACAAGTTTCACCGCGACAGCAACCTCTCTCAAGCGCGAGAAAAGGCCAACAGTGATGATCCATAGCAGCGACGCCGAAAAAATTGGCGCCGAAAGCCAATCTGTTGTGCGTATGGGAAATAAGCAAGGGTCGCTCCTCATCCATGTTGATATTTTTGATGGCCTTCTTCCCGGCACCGTAATTGTTGAAGGAATTTGGCCAAGTAAGTTTTTCATCGAAAAAATTGGGATCAATCTACTTGTCGGTGCCGATGCAGCTAAACCCAATGGGGGAGCCGCATTCCACGATACCGCGGTTTGGATTAAGGCGAATTCTGAATAAACTACGACCAATCACAACATTCCGCTTTTCCGCAGGCATTTATTGAGTAAAATGCCGGAAACATCATTCTATTGGGGGACTATCTTATGAAAAAAGCGCTCGGCCTTTTAAAGGCAACAGTTTCATCTCTTGTGGTTGCTTCGGCAGTCATTTTATCGCACACAGCATTTGCTGCTGACAAATTTGTCGCCGTAACAGCCATTGTCGAACATCCGGCACTGGATGCTGTGCATAAGGGTTTAGTCGACGAATTGGCGAAACTTGGGTTCAAATCAGGTGTGAACTTAAAAATTCAGCATCAAACAGCTCAGGGCGACATTCCAACAACCGTTCAAATTGCCAACAAATTTATTGGCTCCGAGCCTGATGTTATTGTTGGTATTTCCACACCATCAGCGCAGGCAATTGTCGCAAAAGCGCCAAAATCACAGGCCGTGGTTTTCACCGCTGTCACCGATCCGATTGCCGCCAAACTCGTCAGTAATCTTAAGAAACCTGGCGGAAATGTAACGGGCACATCTGATATGTCACCAATTGCCAAGCACTTGGAACTTATCAAACAAGCAAAACCCGATACAAAAAAAGTAGGCGTTATCTTTAACCCAGGTGAAGCGAATTCTGTTTCGCTTATTGAAATGCTGGAAAAAGAAGCCCCTGCACTTGGTCTTGAAATTGTAAAAGCAGGCGCGAATAACAGTGGTGCTGTTTTATCTTCTGCCCGAAGCCTCGTTGGCAAAGCTGACGTGATTTACGTGCCAACAGATAACACTATCGTATCTGCGTTTGAAGCCGTTGTGAAAGTGGGAATTGATGGTCAAATTCCGGTATTTGCGGCTGACACAGATAGTGTTAAACGCGGCGCGGCAGCAGCTCTTGGCTTTAATTACTATGATGTTGGCCGCCAAACAGGTCAAATCGTTGCAAAAATTCTAAACGGTGCAAACCCAGGTGATATCGCCGTTGAATATCCAACAATTTTGGAATTGTTCGTGAACCCAGCTTCAGCTGCTAAAATGGGATTGGTGTTGCCTGCATCACTTATCGCTTCCGCCAAAGAAGTCATCAAGTAATCTAGGGTAATATTTTGAGCCTAATAGCATTCCTTGGGGCGATCGAACTGGGATTTATCTACGGTTTGGTCGCCCTTGGTATTTTTATATCATTTCGGATCCTGGACTTTCCAGATCTTACCGTTGATGGCTCATTCCCTATGGGTGCGGCGATCTCGGCGGCTCTTATCGTCGCAGGGTACAATCCGTTTTTATCGACCTTTATAGCCATAATGGGCGGCTGTCTTGCTGGGTTTGTTACAGCTTGGCTTAATGTCAAACTCAAAATCCTCCATTTGCTGGCTAGCATTTTGACGATGATCGCCCTTTATTCCATAAATCTACGCATTATGGGACGGCCGAACGTTGCTTTAATAACCGAAGAAACTGTCCTCACTCCTTTTACCAAACTCGCCGAATATCTTGGCATCAGCAATTATATGCTGATGCCCGTCATCTTCTTTGTATTCGCCGTAATTGTTAAGCTCTTGCTTGACTGGTTTTTAGGATCAGAAATTGGACTTGCCATGCGCGCCACAGGAGCCAATTCAAAAATGGCCCGCGCGAACGGTATTTATGATGGTAAAATGATCCTGCTCGGGATGGCCATGGCAAATGGTCTTGTGGCTTTTGCTGGCGCTATTTTCGCCCAAAGCCAAGGATCTGCTGATGTGACAATGGGCGTCGGCGTTATCGTTATTGGTCTCGCCTCTGTCATTGGCGGAGAAGCACTCCTCACTCCCAAATCAATTGCCAAGGCAACACTTGCCTGCATTCTAGGATCTATCCTGTATTGGCTCGCTGTCAGTCTTGCGCTTAATGCTGATTTTATCGGCCTAGAAGCCCAAGATTTGAAACTTGTAACCGCTATATTGGTTGCACTTGCCCTCGTTCTTCCCGGCAGTAAGTTTTCCAAAATGTTCCGCCGAGGTGCCAAATCATGATTGACGTTAAAGATCTAAAAGTAACGTTCAACAAGGGTACTGTTATGGAGACCCGTGCGCTGAACGGACTATCCCTTAATGTTCCCAAAGGGCAGTTTGTCTGTGTCATTGGATCGAACGGATCTGGAAAATCTACGCTGCAAAATGCGTTATCCGGTGAAGTGTCACCCGAGAGCGGCCAGATCATTGTTGATGATATAGATATTGGAAATTGGCCTGCGCCCAAAAGGTGCGGCCTTATTGCCCGTGTTTTCCAAGACCCTCTTGCTGGGTCGTGTGAAAACCTGACGATCGAAGAAAATATGTCATTGGCCTATTCAAGGGGCAGACGCCGCGGCATTGGCCGAGCTATTTCATCAAACGTACGGGATGAATTTCGAGAAAAACTGTCTCGCTTGGATCTCGGCCTCGAAAACAGGCTTGGGGATCTAATGGGCCTACTGTCCGGCGGTCAACGACAGGCTGTGAGCCTTCTTATGGCGTCATTGCAGCCCTCCAGCCTGTTAATGCTGGATGAGCATACATCCGCACTGGACCCTCGCATAGCGGCCTTTGTCATGGAGCTCACACGGGATATCGTAACAGAAAACAATCTCACAACGCTCATGGTTACCCATTCCATGCGTCAGGCGCTAGATTATGGCGACCGGACGATCATGCTTCATGGCGGTAAAGTTGTTCTGGATGTTGAGGGGGATGCGCGAGCCGGACTTGAAGTGCCTGACTTGATCCAAATGTTTGAAAAGGCTCATGGCGAAGAACTTTCAGAAGATAGTCTTCTGTTAGGCTAGCTCTTCGCCTTAAAGTAAGAGTTAGAGCAACCCAAGGTTGCGAAGCTCTGCCGCCATTTCGGGTGACATATCGCCTTCGGTTTCTTCGTCTTCATTGGTTTCTACGACAATGTCTCTTATGTCTCTTGGGGCGTCATCTGCTTCCAGATACCGCCATCCTTGATGTGGGCCTCTTTTGAAAAGTTCAGTCTCGACGAGCTCTGAATCAAGTATCATGCCACATTTTTCACCTTCGTGATCAAACAGGCGTTCCAGCTCAACGATTTTTTGCCGAACTGCGATATGTCCTTTTATGATCCAATACAGGGATCCACCAGCAAGTAGCTCCACTTCGCGCTTAGGGCGTTGCTTTGTAATACTGCATAGGGGTCCTGCGATCAGCCGTCGTTGCTGCGTGGATCTAAGTTGTTCTACGCTGGAAATACCAACGGATATTTTTATAAGATGTACTGTCATTGTTGACGTCTTCGTCTTTTCTCAATCGTAATTAGACCAGTTTGCCTTTAAGCGCTTTTGCAACGCTAGAGACAGGCGGCCTTCCAAGGTGATCGGAAATAAACCAAGCCGTTTTGACTAGTTTTTCCAGATCAATACCACAATCAATTCCCATGCCATTTAGCATGTACACGACATCTTCCGTTGCAACATTACCTGTTGCACCTGGGGCGTAAGGACACCCACCAAGACCGGCAACAGAGCTATCAACTTTGCTTACACCCATTTGCAAGGCTGCTAATATGTTCGCAGTTCCTTGTCCATAGGTATCATGAAAATGCACCCCAATAGCGTCTAGTGGGATAACATCTGCAACGGCTTGGAGCACTTTATTGGTTTGTATTGGTGTTCCAACGCCAATCGTATCGGCAATAGAAATTTCATATGCGCCCATATCATACAGCTTCTTTGACACATCCGCCACCGTAGACGGTAAAATCTCTTCACCGAATGGGCTTCCAAGGGCGCAAGAGACACTCGCCTTAAACCGAATAGCGTCCTTTTTAGCCGCAGCCACGACGGGTTCGAACCGCTCTAGACTCTCCGCGATTGAGCAGTTTATATTTTTTTGGTTGAAGGCTTCAGATGCAGCACTGAAAATTAAAATTTCATCAGCCTTGCCTGCTACAGCCCCTTGATATCCCTTCATATTCGGCGTTAACACGCTATATGAGACACCGGGTTTTCGAGAGACATTTTCCATAATATCCGCAGTATCAGCCATCTGCGGCACCCATTTTGGCGAGACAAAACTGCCCGCCTCGATGGCTGTTACGCCCGCATCGACCAGTCTCTCAATCAATTCAATTTTGATCGATGTTGGAAGCATTTTTTTTTCGTTTTGAAGGCCATCACGGGCTCCAACTTCAAAAATTCGGACGTTTGAAGGGTAATTCATCACTCGTCCTCAGCCGTTTCCAACTTAATCAGGACAGTTCCATCATCCACTTGATCACCAACTTCGAAATAAACTTCAGCAACAATGCCGTCTATTGTCGCCGACAGGGTGTGTTCCATTTTCATGGCTTCCATTACGACGAGCGAATCTCCGTTTGTCACTTTGTCTCCAGCAGATACGTTCACTTGAATGATTTTGCCAGGCATGGGTGCCACTGTAACGCCTTCCCCGCCGTCTTCATCGCTATTGTCGTAATCTTTTCGAACAAGATTAAGGTCAACTTGCTTACCGTCAGTTATGACCACGAGGCGCGAAGCATCCTGCACGACGGTTGCACCGACGATATGCCCATCAAGTGATGCGCGGATTGATCCATCATCCAGCAAATTAACAGTCGCCGAGATTTCACTTTGATCGATCTGGATCAAATAATGTCCATCACTATTGGAAACACTGACTGAGATTTCGGTGTCGTTGCTTCCCTCAAACATGTAATCGTGATGGGCTCGATCGTTTAGTCGCCACGCCGTAACATCATTCCACGGAGAATGAGGGTCTGTGCTTTTCGCTGCGGTCGCCGCATTTTGATTTTCGGCTGCAAGCTCCATATGAAGAACTGCTAGCGCCAAATGCTTATGGGTAACCGGTGGTTTTTCAGGGATTAAATCGTCTCTAAACCGCTCAATAAATCCGGTATCAAGGTCTTTTGCCGCAAACGCATCATGTCCTGCAATATTTTTCAAGAACTCCAAGTTTGTTACAAGACCTGCAACTTGATAATCACCAAGTGCCGTTTGCAATTTACGAAGCGCTGCATCCCGGTTTTCATCCCAGACAATCAGTTTTGCAATCATTGGATCATAAAACGGGCTCACCACATCGCCCTCGCGAACCCCCGTGTCAACCCGAACACCGTTTTCCTCTACTGGTGGGCGAAGTCTCAGGAGCGGGCCTGTTGCTGGCAGAAAATCGTTATCAGGATCTTCTGCATACAAGCGGACTTCCAGTGAATGACCAGAAATTGATAGTTGCTCCTGTGCCAACGGAAGTTTTTCACCCGCCGCCACAAGCAATTGCCATTGAACGAGATCCTGTCCCGTAATCATTTCAGTGACCGGATGTTCCACTTGAAGACGCGTGTTCATTTCCATGAAATAGAACTCATCATCTTTCAGGCCATTGGACACATCAGCAATAAACTCAATAGTCCCTGCACCCTCATATTTGATGGCCTTTGCCGCAGCTACTGCCGCAGCACCCATAGCTGCTCGCATGGTTTCTGGCATATCAGGGGCCGGCGCTTCTTCGATCACCTTTTGATGGCGACGCTGCAGCGAACAGTCACGCTCAAATAAATGAACAGCATTTCCATGACTATCAGCAAACACCTGAATCTCGATATGACGCGGTTTGGTGAGGAATTTTTCAATCAGCACACGGTCATCGCCAAAGGCACTTGCGCCCTCGCGCTGCGCACCTGCAAGAGCGTCGGCGAAATCTGCGGCATTTTCGACCATGCGCATTCCCTTACCGCCGCCGCCTGCAACCGCTTTAATCAAAACGGGATAGCCGATTTTGCCAGCTTCAACCGCCAACATATCAGCATCCTGCCCTTTGCCGTGATACCCCGGAACGACAGGAACGCCGGCTTCAACCATCATGGCTTTGGCAGCGTCTTTTAATCCCATCGCCCGAATTGCGTCCGCTGGGGGGCCAATAAAAGCCACACCTGCTTTAGCGCATTTATCAGCAAAATCTGCATTTTCAGATAAAAACCCATATCCCGGATGAACGGCTTGCGCCCCGGTCTTTTTGGCGATTTCCAAAATGCTATCCGCTTTCAGGTAGCTTTTTGCGACTTCGGCAGGACCTAATAGCACCGCCTCATCAGCCATCTGCACATGACGTGCATTGACATCAGCCTCGGAATAAACGGCAACCGTTTTTACACCCAGCTTGCGGGCAGTATCGATGATGCGGCAAGCAATTTCACCGCGATTTGCAATAAGTATTTTCTCAAACACCAGACAGTCCACCCTAATTTATGTTTTATTCCAAGAGGCTTTGCGCTTTTCAAGAAACGCTGAAATACCTTCTTTGCCTTCGTCCGTTTTACGTCGTGCTGCAATCCTGCTGGCAGTAACGCCGATCAGTTCCTGATCGATGGGCAGTCCGGCAACCGTATAGACAAGATTTTTTGAATCAGCCATTGCACCGGGTGCATTCGCCATTACTTGTTTCAAAATTCCATCTCTGGCTTTTGCCAGTTCATGAACATCGTCCACCAACTCATGCAGTAATCCATAACGATATGCCTCATCTGCGCTAAACACTTCCGCAGTTTGGAAATATCTTCGGCAAGCCCGAACGCCCATTGCCTCCACCACGTAAGGTGAAATAACGGCAGGCAGCAGACCTAACTTCACTTCCGACAGACAAAATTTTGCAGATTTAACACCAATGGCAATATCACATGCCGCCACTAGACCAAGCCCGCCGCCATAGGCCGCACCTTGTACCAGTGCAATGGTCGGTTTTGGAATATTCTGTAAATTTTTGAGCATTCGCCCAAGTGCTACCGCATCTTCACGGTTGTCTTCTTCTGTGAAACCGGCAGCCCGTTTCATCCAGTTCAGATCAGCGCCTGCGCAATAGCTTTTACCCGCGGCGGCCACAATAACGGCGCGAACCCCTTCTTGATGCCCCACATCTTCAAACATATCACCAAGACGTTCGATAAGTTCTTCATCGAAAGCGTTATGCACTTCGGGGCGGTTCAACGTAATCGTTGCAATGCCTTCGTTTGAGAAATGTAATACTGCAGATTCTTCACTCATGTCTTGTTCCCCTACATTCTGAAGAGACCAAATTTGGTCTCCTCAATTGGTGCATTCAATGATGCGGAAATTGCCAAACCTAAAACCCGGCGGCTGTCTGTTGGGTCAATAATACCATCATCCCAAATACGGGCACTTGAAAAGTAAGGGTGCCCCTCTGTTTCATACTGTTCTTGGATTGGTGTTTTGAATGCTGTTTCGTCCTCAACACTCCAACTTTCCCCGCGAGACTCCATGCCATCGCGTTTAACCGTGGCCATAACGGAAGCTGCTTGTTCGCCGCCCATTACCGAAATTCGAGAGTTTGGCCACATCCAGAGCATCCGAGGGCTATAAGCCCGGCCGCACATCCCGTAGTTACCGGCACCGAAAGATCCTCCGAATATCATCGTAAATTTGGGAACTTTTGCAGTTGCAACAGCTGTTACAAGTTTAGCGCCATTTTTGGCAATGCCGCCGCTTTCGTATTTCTGCCCCACCATGAAACCCGTGATATTTTGCAAGAAAACCAAAGGTATATTTCTCTGGCAGCAGAGCTCAATGAAATGAGCGCCTTTTTGCGCAGATTCAGAGAATAAAATACCATTATTTGCAATAATCCCAACAGGGTACCCATAAATATGTGCAAACCCTGTAACCAGTGTTGTGCCATAAAGTTTCTTAAACTCATCAAATTCAGACCCATCCACGATACGGGCTATTACTTCGCGAACGTCAAAGGGTTGCCGCGTGTCTTGCGGGATAAGGCCAAACAGTTCCTTTTGATCGTATAAAGGATCTGTAGGTGTTTTGATATCCAGCGGCATGGGTTTTGGCCGGTTTAACGAGGCAACAATGTTACGTGTGATTTCAAGTGCGTGATGATCATTTTCAGCATAGTGATCGGTAACCCCTGAAGTTCTGGAATGCACATCAGCGCCGCCCAAATCTTCAGATGAGACGATTTCGCCTGTTGCAGCTTTTACAAGTGGCGGGCCAGCCAAAAAGATCGTTCCCTGATTGCGAACAATAACACTTTCGTCTGACATAGCAGGAACATAAGCCCCGCCCGCAGTACATGATCCCATAACCACAGCGATTTGCGGAATGCCTTTGGCGGACATGTTTGCCTGATTATAGAAAATACGGCCAAAATGATCCCGGTCTGGAAAAACATCCTGTTGGTTTGGAAGGTTTGCCCCGCCGCTATCCACCAAATAAATACAAGGGAGGTTATTCTGCTCGGCGATTTCCTGCGCCCGAAGATGTTTTTTCACTGTCATGGGATAATATGTCCCGCCCTTAACAGTGGCATCGTTACAGACAATCACACATTCGCGGCCAGAAACACGCCCAATACCTGTAATGATACCGGCGGAGCTAATATCGCCAGTATACATATCCCAAGCGGCCATTTGGCTCAGTTCCAAAAATGGTGATCCCGGATCTAACAGTTTCCGAACTCTCTCACGAGGCAGCAATTTTCCGCGAGACAAATGCTTGTCTCGGGCGCGCTCTCCCCCGCCTTTCTTGATGGTTCCTACTTTTTCACGTAAGTCATCCACAAGTCCCTGCATATGCGTAGAATTTGCTTTAAACTCATCGCTTCTAGTATTTAAATTGCTTTTAATAACAGGCATTTACGCAAATTTCCTTTTTGCAAAAATGAAAAATGTAACCCGCCGATTAATCGGCATATTGGTTAATCTGGGCATCAATTCCTTGGCGCGGAGACGGCTTTGTGCTACCCATCGATCCGCAGAAATAATAAAATAAAGGAGCCACGAATGGCCTATAAAGCGTTTGACCTGACAGGTAAGGTCGCTCTCATCACTGGTGGAAACGGCGGAATTGGCCTTGGTATGGGCAAAGCCATTGCCGAAGCTGGCGGTGATGTATGTATATGGGGAACGAACGAAGCGAAGAACGCTGCGGCCCTGGAAGAGTTGAAACCATTTGGCACCAAAGTTGACGCATTGACGTGTAACGTGGGCGACGGCCAGCAAGTTAAAGACTGCTTTGCTGAAACTCTGTCTCGATTTGGCCGTGTCGATGGCTGTTTCGCCAATGCTGGCGTTACGTCTGATGGACGTTCTTTTTTGGATATCGACGATGCTGAATGGCAACGCGTTATGGGCGTCAACATGGACGGTGCTTTTTACACGTTGCAGGAAGCTGCTCGCCATATGGCCGAACGCGCTAAAGCCGGTGATCCGGGTGGACGCCTCGTTGGAACAGCAAGCCTTGCGGCTATCTCTGGTGCGGCTCGTAACGAGCATTATGCGGCGACCAAAGGTGGATTGATTTCCATGATGAATGCCATTGCTGTTGAATTTGCCGGTAAAGGTATCACCGCGAACTCCATCCTTCCCGGTTGGATTGAAACAGCTATGACTGAGCCGATGTTCAACTGGTCTAAATTTTCGGACAACGTAAAACCACGTATCCCGGCCGGTCGTTGGGGCAACCCAGAAGACTTCGGCGGTATCGCGGTCTATATTATGTCCAATGCCAGCTCGTATCATACGGGCGATACTTTCCTAATTGATGGTGGTTACTTCTTGTTTTAAGCAACCTAACTAAATTCCGGTCCCGTCATGGGGCCGGAAACCTAATGATCAGCCGTTTGCAGCCTTATCTTCAAGATATTGGTCGATTTGAGAAATTCGGTCAGCTCCCCAATACACTTGATCGTCAACTTTGAACCACGGCATGCCAACAGCCCCGCTTTCAACAGCAGCTTTGGTTGCCTCTATCATTGCCGCCTTTGCCTCTTGATCTTCGGCCGCACGGGCCAAAAATTCCAGATCAAGTCCTAATGAGCGTGCCAAATTCACCAAATGTTCAGGCATGGTGATTTGCTTACCTTGACCCCAGAACAAATCACAAACGCCCTCTGCAAATTTCTTCGCAAGAGCTTTATCGGTTTTATTCAATGCATAAAAAACCAAACGCGCCAATTTTGCATCCACCGGAAAGACCGCAGGCTTTGCAATAGGAATGCCTAGTAGTTTCGCGGAACGCGCAGAATCCATCATAATATAATTTAACTTCTGCGGAACAGAAGCGGGTCCAACCACGCCAAGTACTTTCCAAATGTGCCCAAGACTAATTGGGCGCCAGATCACTTCTCTGCCATGCTTTGCACCCACTTTTTCAATCTCTTTTGCGGCGATATAGGCGAAAGGAGATACAAATTCCAAATAAAACTCAATAGGCTCGTTCATAACTTTAGACCTTATGATTTCAGACGTTGTTAGTTTCCGTCTGTTTCAAAACAGCGTTTATGCAGCAAGATTTCGGGCAATAACCATTTTTTGAATGTCCGATGTACCTTCATAAATTTGGCAAACACGAACATCCCTGTAGATTTTTTCAACTGGGTAATCTGAAATAAAGCCATTTCCGCCCAATGTCTGTATTGCGCCAGAACACACTTCTTCAGCCATTTCAGATGCAAACAACTTCGCCATGCTCGCTTCTGTCAGGCAGGGAATCCCTGCATCTTTCAAGCTTGCTGCATGCAATACCATTTGCCGCGCAACCTCTACCTTTGTTGCCATATCGGCTAGGCGGAACCCGACTGCTTGGTGGGAGATAATTGGCTTGTCAAACGAGACACGTTCTTTTGCATAGGCAATGGCGTGGTTTAAGGCTGCCGTCGCCATACCAACACTTTGCGCGCCAATACCGATACGGCCGGTTTCCAAGTTAGCAAGGGCTATACGATACCCAGCACCTTCTGCACCCAGCATTGATGATGCGGGTACCCGAACATCTTCAAAAACGACTTGGCAGGTGTCTGATGCTTTCTGTCCCAGTTTGTTTTCAATGGATGCAACCCGATATCCATCGGCGGACGTTGGAACGATAAAGCAGCTAATACCGCGTTTTCCTGCGTCGGCATCGGTCACGGCAAACACCAGCGCGACGCCCCCAATTTTTCCAGATGTTATGAACTGCTTTGTGCCGTTGAGAATATAATCATCGCCGTCTTTCACGGCTTTTGTCCGAAGCGCAGAGGCATCAGAGCCCGCTTGTGGTTCAGTCAGGCAAAAGGCACCGATCATCTTACCTTTGGCGAGAGGGACTAAATGCTCTTGTTTTTGCTCCTCAGTTCCATCTTTCAAAATGGCTGCGCAACAGGGAGAGTTGTTCACACTCATCACAGTCGAGACAGCGCCATCGCCGCCAGCAATTTCCATCAAAGCAAGGGCATAAGAGATAAAATCTGTTTCCGCGCCGCCATAATTTTCAGGGATTGTCATTCCCATAAGGCCAAGTGAGCCCATCTCATCAAATATGTCTTTTGGAATAGCGCCTGCTTGTTCCCAAGCCGCGCTATTAGGTGCCAGACGATTGGTGGCAAAGTCCCGCGCCATATCGCGGATCATGTTCTGTTCTTCGTTCAAAATCATTATCTTCTATCCCTACCGTCTGGCACAATTTTACTGGTCGTTATACGAGTTCAACAGCCATTGCTGTTGCTTCGCCGCCGCCAATACACAAAGCCGCAACGCCGCGTTTTTTGCCGTACTGTTTAAGCGCATTCAGCAAAGTTACAACAATACGTGAACCGGACGATCCAACGGGATGACCAAGGGCACATGCACCGCCATGGACATTAACTTTATCGTGGTCAAGTCCCAGATCTTTCATTGCTGCCATGGCAACAACGGCAAAGGCTTCGTTGATTTCGAACAGATCAACGTCGTCTTTGGTCCATTGTACTTTATCCATCACTTTGCGAATTGCATCGATTGGCGCCAAAGTAAATTCAGACGGCTTGCGAGCGTGTGTTGAATGCGCCAGGAAACGGGCAATCGGTTTCAGTCCGCGTTTTTCGGCTTCTGATTGTTTCATCAGAATTAGGGCCGAACCACCATCAGAAATTGAAGATGCGTTTGCCGCCGTAACAGTGCCGTCTTTTGCAAATGCAGGACGCAGTGTCGGGATTTTATCGGGATTGCCTTTGAGCGGTTGCTCATCTTTATCAATGACAATATCGCCTTTGCGGCTTTTGATTGTTACGGGAACAATCTCGTCAGCAAAATTACCGTTTTCAGTCGCTTTCTTCGCCCGCGCAAGAGACTCAATCGCATAGGCGTCTTGAGCTTCGCGAGTGAACTGATATAGACCCGCAGTTTCTTCTGCAAAAGAGCCCATTAAGCGGCCTTCTTCGTAAGCATCTTCCAAGCCATCAAGGAACATGTGATCCTTCACTTGACCATGGCCCAGACGTAATCCGTCCCGAACTTTTGGAAGAATGTAGGGCGCATTGCTCATGCTCTCAAAGCCACCAGCAACCATAACATCGGCACTTCCAGCAACAATAGCGTCATGGGCGTACATAGCAGCCCGCATACCAGAGCCACACATTTTGTTCACTGTTGTGCAGCCAACGCTGTCCGGGATACCGGCACCAAAAGATGCCTGACGGGCTGGCGCTTGGCCGATACCCGCGGGCAATACACAGCCCATGACAACTTCGTCAATATCACTGCCGCTAACGCCTGCGCTCTTCATCGCTCCTTCAATTGCGATAGCACCCAGAACTGGGGCTTTTACGTCCGCAAGGTCGCCTTGAAAGCCGCCCATTGGTGTTCTAGCCATACCTACGATGACAATAGGATCGTCATTCATTATTTTTCTCCATAAATCTTAAATCAGTTGTTAATGCTCGCGCACCAAATCAAATTATGATGTTTCGTTGAACAGTTCCCGACCAATCAGCATCCGTCTGATTTCACTGGTTCCTGCGCCAATTTCATACAATTTTGCGTCTCGTAGCAAGCGACCTGCCGGAAACTCATTAATATAGCCATTGCCGCCAAGCGCCTGAATAGCTTCAAGTGCCATCCATGTGGCTTTTTCAGCAGCATACAATATTACGCCAGCCGCGTCTTTACGCGCTGTCTCGCCGCGGTCGCACGCTTTTGCAACAGTATAAACATAAGCTTTACAGGCATTCATCGTTGAATACATGTCAGCCACTTTTCCTTGCATCAATTGGAAGGTTCCAATGGCTTGGCCGAACTGTTCACGTTCATGGATATAGGGAATAACCACGTCCATACAGGCATCCATGATACCAAGAGGGCCCGCGGATAAAACAACTCTCTCATAATCGAGGCCACTCATCAGAATGCGAACACCGCCATTAAGAGGGCCCAGCATGTTTTCTTCTGGAACTTCACAATCTTCAAACACTAGCTCACAAGTGTTCGATCCACGCATCCCTAGTTTGTCCAGTTTTTGCGCCGTTGAAAATCCTTTAAAACCTTTTTCAATGATAAAGGCTGAAATGCCACGCGGACCGGCTTCAGGGTCAGTTTTTGCATACACGACTAATACATCAGCATCGGGACCATTGGTGATCCAGAATTTGTTGCCATTCAGAACATAGCGATCGCCTTTTTTCTCGGCTTTAAGACGCATGGAAACCACGTCTGATCCAGCACCAGGCTCGCTCATAGCAAGGGCACCAACATGTTCCCCTGACATCAATTTTCCAAGGTACTTTTGCTTTTGGGCTTCGGACCCATTGCGGCGGATTTGGTTTACGCACAGATTTGAATGCGCACCGTATGAAAGACCAACAGAGGCTGATGCCCGGCTGATTTCTTCAACCGCGATACAATGCTCCAAATAGCCAAGGCCCGTTCCGCCGTATTCTTCTTCGACAGTCATACCAAGCAAACCCAGTGCGCCCATTTTTTGCCAAAGATCAGCCGGAAACTCATTTGTTGCATCGATCTCAGCAGCTCGCGGTGCGATCTCTGCTGCTGCAAAACTAGCAACGGATTCCCGTAACATGTCGGCGGTTTCACCTAAATCAAAATTCAAGCTGGGGTAATGAATAGTAGACATTGAAGATCCTTTTCCTCGTCCAAGTTTATTACTCTGTGATCAACGTCGCCAATGACAATGCGCATTGAGTTCGCGTCGATCCCTTAATCACGTATATATTCGCCTCAACCACGGTAAGCGTTCTTCCCGCTTTCACAACGGTAGCAACGGCAATTAACTGATTGCCTTTTGCCCGGGAAAATATGTTCAACTTCTGTTCTGCAATAACAAGTTTGCCACCATCCGGGGCCACATTTTTTGCAGCCATTGTGACCGCCATATCAAGCATGGCGGCGACAACACCAGTATGAAACACGTCCTTTGTTACAGACAAATTTTCTTGAAAGCTCAGCTGTAATTCGCATGAGCCAGCATCAAGAGAAACCACATCAACACCAAGATGGTGCATAAAATTCGGAACATCAAATTTTGCGTCCAAATTGCTGGTCTCGTTTGCGATTTCCTTCGTGGTCATGCCTCTTCCTTTACACGGCCAAGATTAGGAGCGTCAGACATGCCCAGAAGGCACATCATAGTGAAGACACCTGTCATACAATGGGTTTTCTTCCCATCTTTTTGGGAATAGACATCGCCTTTCAAGTGATAAATTTTCGTCCCAACATTCACCACATTAGCCACCGCGAACAATTCGCCGCCGCTCGCCGGATTTAGGAAATTCACCTTCATATCGATGGTTAGAACCGTGCTGTTTTCTGGATATAGGGAAAAAGCCGCGTATCCCGCAGCTGAATCCAGCAAGGATCCAACAAGTCCGCCGTGGAAAAAACCGTGTTGCTGAGTAAGTTCCGCGCGCCGCTCGACTGATAAAGAGCACCGACCAGGCTGCAAGTCTTCAATTTTGGCGCCGATAAAAGACATAAAAGGTTGGCGAGAGAAACTATCTCGCACCACTTGATCAAAGTTCGGGTTTTTTGCGTCAAACTCGCTCATGATTGGTTTCCGATAAAGGACGGCATATGTTTCTCCCATTATTGTTAAAGAGAGTACAAAAAACCGATACATAGATAAAATCATTTATTTCAATCATAACTATTGATACTGTCTATGTTATGGATATTTATCAACTTCGCTATTTCCTCGCCGTCGTCGAAACACGCAACTTTTCACGTGCAGCAGAACGGGTTTTCGTTACCCAACCGACTTTATCGGCCGGTATCAAAAAACTGGAAACAGAACTGGGCGCCCAACTTTTTAACAGAAGTAAAAAGGAGACGTCCCTCACCGAGGTGGGTTTGCGTTTCCTACCCAGAGCCCGAACTGTGATTTATGAATGTAATACGGCCAAACAGGAAGCCTTGGGGAACAAACCTTCATTGCGACTACAAGTCGGCTTTCATCGCATCCTGCCGATTGAACAAATAACCACCTTGTTGGCAGATTACCGGAAAAATCATCCGTCGGTACAAATTGCCCTTAAAGAAGGCACATCGAAGCAATTAGAAGGCTGGCTTGAAGACAAGAGGATCGATGTATCTATTTCAACACCGCCCGACGATCCGCAAAAAATTGAATATGAGCGCCTATTCACCACCAAATGCCTATTGGCGATGGCACCGTCTCATCCCTTTGCTAGCCGCGCATCGGTTACCATGCAGCAGTTGGAGCGGCAGGATTTTATTCACCGCAGTCATTGCCTGACAGAAACAGAAGTCACCCGGACATTTGCCCGCGGCGGCGTTAATCCGCGCATTGTCTTTCGAACCGATGAGGACAACAAAGCGTTGAACCTCGTATCTGCAGGTCTTGGATTTTGTATGTTACCTGATATTCTGGCAACACCAGGCATTAGGCTTCTCTCAGTAGATACGGTCAATATTTCGAGAAATTTTGGGCTGTGTTGGTATGGGGAAGTCGAAAATGATTTGGTTCGATCCTTCAGATTGTTCGCCAGCAGTCACAAATGGAAACCGCAAAAAACTGACTTACGAAATCTTGAATGGGCCCGTTAAAGCAGAACCATTGAGGCAATCCCAAGGAATGCGACAAACCCGATAATGTCAGTAATCGTGGTCACGAATACGCTAGAGGCAATTGCAGGGTCGATTTCATATCGCTCCAACGTAATGGGAATTGCCATACCGGCTATTCCTGCGACCACCATATTTACGACCATCGCAAGAGCAATCACCCACCCAATATCCCCGTCACCGAACCAGGCCCATGACACAAGCCCTATCAAAACGGCGAACATGCAACCGTTCAAAAATGCCACAATGGCTTCTTTTCGAAGGATCCCATACATATTACTCGCAGTAAGTTCGCGGGTTGCAATAGCTCGTACGGCAACAGTCAACGTCTGAGTGCCGGCATTCCCGCCCATGCTAGCGACAATTGGCATCAAGACAGCCAGCGCAATCACTTTTTCCATGGTGGCATCGAAAAGACTAATAGCAACAGACGCCAATATAGCTGTGAACAAATTGACCAGCAGCCACGTAAAACGAGTACGCGTTGTCTCTAAAATTGAGCCAAATAAATCATCTTCAGAGACACCGCCAAGGCGCAAAATATCTTCTTCTGCTTCTTCGCTAATAACATCAACGATATCGTCAACGGTAATCATGCCAATTAAGGCACCGCTATCGTTGACCACGGCAGCAGATGCCAGCCGATATTGTTGGAATAAATAGGCAACCTCTTCCTGGTCCATGCTGACAGGGATCAGTTTTTGCTCTCGGTGCATCACATCGCTTACGGGCACGTTCGGGCGACTGCGCATGGCATGGTCCAGCCGCAACGTTCCAATGGGATGGTGTCTTGGATCAACGACAAAGATCTCATAGAAGTCACCGGGCAAACCCTCGGCTTCTCTTAAATAATCGATTGTCTGACCAATGTCCCAATAGTCTGGAACTGCCACCAGATCCCGCTGCATAAGCCGGCCGGCCGTATCCTCATGGTAAGAAAGGCCTTCTTCGATAACCATCCGGTTTTCAGCGGGCAGTTCCTTTAGAACGTCTTGTTGCTCGTCTTTTTCCAGATCATCCAGAACATCAATGGCATCATCAAGCTCAAGCTCATTGACCAGTTCCGCGATTTCCGCAGTTTCCATCTCATCGACAAGATCTTCACGAACGGTATCATCAAGATCGGAATAGACTTCCGGCTCAATAAGATCGTCGGCAATATTCAAAAGCTTGGAGCGATGTTTAGGCTTCAGATGTTCGATTAAATCGGCGATGTCGGCCGAGTGTAACGCCCCTATTTTTTGCCGGATCTCATCATTTTTATTATCGTCAAGAAACTCTCGAATTTGCTGAACGGTTTGGTCATTCAGCCCATAGATGGCCTCCTCGTCCTCGCGAGAACGGCCTTCCAACGAGTTGAACTTCGGGCTTTCCAACATGACCTGTGCCTTTTAGTCTTTTCGTTTACGGGATACAGGACCGGGCATCATTGCGCCAGACTTATGGCACTGAGCATCAACCGCCGCAATTGCAGTAATATTAACCAGCCCGCGAACCGTTACCGACGGCACTGTAATGTGGACGGATTTTTCCATGCCAATCAAGATTGGTCCGACAGCAATACCGTTTCCAAGGCTTTTAGCTATATTGTAACCGATATTTGCAGAGTCAAGATCAGGCATGATTAACAAGTTGGCTGATCCCTTCATTTTAGAATTTGGAAACAGGCTTTCGCGGATTTCGGGAACCAAAGCGGTATCGGCTTTCATTTCACCTTCCACTTCAAGTTCCGGCGCCAATTCACGAATAATCGCGAGAGCTTCTTTTGCCCGCATGGCAGATGGAATGTCTGATGCGCCAAAGTTTGAATGGGAAATCAGAGCCGCCTTTGGCTCAATGCCAAACCGGCGAACTTCGTCTGCAGCCAAGATTGTAAGCTCTGCAAGCTCCTCCGCAGTATGTTGTTCGCGAACTTGTGTATCAGAGAAGAATAACGGGCGTCCTTGTATGATCACAAGATGCAAAGCAGAGGCATGACGCACCCCTTCCCGCAAAGGGATAATTCCAGAGACACGACCAAAATGCTTAGCGTATTTTCCGTAAGTCCCGCAAACCAGCGCGTCAGCATGTCCCAAACGGACCATTAGCGCCCCAATGATAGTTGTGTTTGTTCGAACGTGTGAGCGCGCGGTATCAGGGTCTACCCCCTCCCGCTCGCGAATGGCATGATAGGTTTGCCAATATTCACGGTATCTGGGATCATCTTCTGGGTCGACAATTTCAAAATCGCGACCTTCTTCCAAACGGAGCCCAATTTTTTTGATCCGAAATTCAATAATTTTTCGGCGACCAACCAAGATGGGAGACGCTATACCATCATCTACAATGCTCTGAACTGCAGACAAAACGCGCTCGTCCTCGCCTTCGGCATACGCAACGCGCATTTTCTCAGCCCGTGCATTGTCAAACAACGGTTTCATAACAAAACGAGTTCTGTAGATGAAGTTAGATAATTGCTCATGATAAAGATCAAGATCAGGCACTGGCCGGCTGGCAACACCGCTTTCCGTCGCAGCCTTCGCCACAGCGTAAGATACTTCAACATATAGGCGTGGATCAAACGGTGTCGGAATTAGATAGTCAGGGCCGAAGCTCTGTTGGGCACCGCCGTATGCTTTGGATACGATATCGGACTGCTCAGCCATAGCCAGATCCGCAATGGCCTTTACCGCCGCAATTTTCATCGCTTCGTTGATCTCAGTTGCCCCAACATCAAGAGCGCCCCGGAAAAGATAGGGAAAACATAGAACATTATTTACCTGATTTGGATAATCTGAACGTCCCGTGGCAATAATCGCATCAGGACGGACACTTCTTACTTCTTCAGGTAAAATTTCCGGTGTTGGATTAGCAAGAGCCAGGATTATTGGCTTATCTGCCATTGTCAAAACCATGTCTTGACTAAGGGCGCCGGGGCCAGAACAGCCTAGAAAAATATCTGCCCCGTCAACCGCTTCCGCCAAAACTCGCTTATCGGTTTTTACGGCGAAATCTGATTTATAGGGGTCCATTTCAATTTCACGGCCTTCGTACACGACGCCGTGAATATCGCTGACGATAATATTCTCTTTAGGCAAGCCAAGGCTTACCAATAACCGAAGACATGCAAGGGCGGCGGCACCAGCACCACATGCGGCCAACCGAACATCCTTGATGTCTTTCTCGACCACACGCAATGCGTTGTAGACTGCAGCGGCAACGCAAATAGCGGTTCCATGCTGATCATCATGGAACACCGGAATATTCATGCGCTCGCGGCAAAGCTTCTCAACGATAAAGCATTCTGGAGCTTTGATATCTTCCAGGTTGATACCACCGAACGTGGGCTCCATTGCCGTAATAATATCAACTAGTTTTTCAGGATCCAGCTCATCTAACTCAATGTCAAAAACATCCACACCGGCAAATTTTTTGAAAAGAACGGCTTTTCCTTCCATCACTGGCTTCGATGCCAGCGGCCCAATTGGGCCAAGTCCGAGAACAGCAGTTCCGTTAGTAATCACACCCACAAGATTTCCGCGTGCCGTGTATTTGGCGGCATCGTTTGGATTTTTTTGGATCTCTAGGCATGGATGCGCGACCCCAGGAGAATATGCCAAAGCAAGGTCTAACTGAGTTTCCATTGGTTTGGTTGGCGTGATCGTCAACTTTCCAGGCTTCGGAAACTCATGATAATCGAGTGCTTTTTGCGTCAAATCGGAGGTCATACCGGATCCTTTTAGGCAAACTTACTGCAAAATAAAAAGCAGTTTGTCATCAAGAATATGCCGATAAAACCTTGCATTACAAGGCTATAATAGCTGTCCATAAATTCACATGAAATTTTAGGAACTAAATCAAGTGGAATTCCACAAGAACTTGCCGCATCACATTCCGGTAAATGCTCAGTAAGGCAATCCCACATAATTTTCTGCAAGAGCCGTTTGGGCCGCCGTTGACGAGAACAGATATTCAAGTTCTGTTTTTTGCATTCTATCGCCAAAGCCTTCGTTTTCTGGAAACTTGTGTAAAAGCATGGTCATGGACCAAGAGAAACGCATGGCTTTCCAAATTCGCTTTAACGCGGTTTCAGAGTAGGCATTTAGCAAATCTTCGCTATCGCTGCTGTAAAACGAAATAAGCGCATTTGAGAGATAATGAATATCCGATGCAGCTAGATTGAGACCCTTTGCTCCAGTTGGCGGGACAATATGCGCAGCATCCCCTGCAAGGAATAACCGGCCATAAGTCAGTGGTTCAGATACGAAGGACCGAAGCGGCGCTATACTTTTCTCAATTGAGGGGCCGGTAACTAGGTTTTTCGCTGCATCTTCTGGAATACGTTTTTTTAATTCTTCCCAGAACCGATCATCCGACCACTCGTTAAGGTCTTCATTCAGATCACATTGGATGTAATACCGGCTTAGATTTTCATTGCGCATAGAACACAAAGCAAATCCCCGTTCATGCTGATTATAGATCAACTCATCCGATACGGGCGGTGTCTCAGAAAGAACCCCAAGCCAGCCAAACGGATACACTTTTTCATACTCACGCCGAAGATTTTCTGGAATTGATTGACGGCTAACACCGTGAAAGCCATCACAGCCTGCAACAAAATCACAGTCGATTTTGTGGGTCTTGCCATCTTTCTCATAAGTGACGTGGGGCTGATTGGTTGTGAGATCGAATAAAGCGACGTTTTTGGCTTCATGGATAACCACACCGTTCATTTTACGGCGAGCATCGTATAAATCTTGCGTAACCTCAGTTTGGCCGTAAACCATCACTGATTTACCGTCAGTCAATTCTGACAAATTGATATGTTGGCGTTGGCCGTGATGCGAAATATCGAACCCGTGATGGACAAGACCTTGCTTGTCCATACGAGCGCCCACATCAGCCCCCCGCAACATGTCAACGAGCCCCTGCTCCAAGACACCTGCGCGGATACGGCCAAGAACATAGGCCTCGCTTTGTCTCTCCAGCAAGATAGTCTCAATTCCTCTCAAGTGAAGGATTTGAGACAGGAGAAGACCTGAAGGGCCTCCGCCAACAATAACGACCTGAGTACGCATAATATTCTCCGTTGAGAATTTGAGTTCAATCAAACAGCCAGTAACACTGGCTAAATTCAGAAATTCTTGAGTATTGCGGGAAGCCAAAGAGTGATTGCGGGGAAGGCAATAAGAAGTGCTACCCGTACCATTTCAGCAGCAAAGAATGGTGCGACGCCCTTAAATGTCTCACTCATGGGCGTATCTTTATCCATAGCGGAAATAATGAACACGTTCATGCCAACAGGAGGGGTTATCAATCCAAGTTCCACAACGATGAGTGCAAGAATACCAAACCAGACTTTCAAGTCGTCTTCACTCATCCCAAAATCTAAACCAGAGATAACTGGCCAGAAGAATGGGATTGCCAGCAAAATCATACTTAGGCTGTCCATAAGGCAGCCAAGAAGGATTAAGGCGAACAAAAGAATGATCAAGATCAAATGTGCGTCTAAACCCGAGTTGAGCATAATTTCGGCAGCTGCTTGAGGAACACCTCCGCGAGCCATGAAGATTTTGAGAAGCTCCGCGCCCAGTAAAATCAAGAAGATCATACCTGATGTTTTTGCTGTCTCTAGCAGAGCCGCTTTCATGTCATCAAAACTGAGGACACGACGAGCTATGCCATACACAGTAACCAAAAATACGCCCACCGCGGCAGCTGGTGTCGGATTAAAAAACCCGAAATAAATGCCGCCAATAACCAGTCCAAAAATGATAAACACAGGGATCATCGCAAGGGTGGCTTCTGCAAGTTCCTTCCGCGAAACTTTAACGCCTCGCGGTCCAGACTCTGGCCAAATTCTCACGTAGATGGCGATAGTGAATAAGAATAATAGGACGGCCAAAATGCCGGGAATAAATGCCGCCATAAACATGGTCACGATGTTGGCTTCAACAATCACCGCATAGATAACCAACACAATAGACGGGGGTATCAAAATTCCGAGGACACCGCCAGCGGCCAGCGTGCCCGTGGCCAAAGCTCCCGAATATTTGTAATGCTTCAATTCAGGAAGCGCCACTTGCCCCATAGTCGATGCCGTCGCCAGTGAAGAGCCGCAAACAGAGCCAAAACCTGCGCAAGCCGCGATGGCAGCCATAGCTACCCCGCCGCGCATTCGTCCAAGCCACGCATTCGCCGCGCGAAACAAATCACGGGAAAGGCCCACGCGCGTTGCTATGTTTCCCATTAAGATAAACATTGGTACTACTGAAAGATCGTAGACAGAGAACTGTGCCCACGCGAGATCCTTCATCTGGCTAAATAGAACCAGCGGACCGCTTAGGGTCGCGGTTCCAACCGCACCAACAATAATCATAGAATATGCTATGGGAACACGGATAACGATCAGGCCAATTAAGGCAAACAGTCCGATCAATCCAATGTACAAATTTTCTTCCAACAAACTGCTCCAATCAAGCCCGGCGGCGGGTTCCCAAAACGTCGATCAACGACATAAATGATGCCGCTACCAGCAGGCACAGCGACACAAGTGCTGGTACAAATGCGTACCAGATAGGAATGCTCAAAATACCTGTAATTTCTTCATACTCGCGGTAATCAAGCAATCCCGCGCTCATCCGCCAAAGCAAAAACAATGAGAAAACCACTGCAATGCCGCTGGCGAGAATGCCCATCAAGGCAACTGCGAGCTTACTTGCATTTGCCGTAAACAAATCGGCACTCACGTTAGATGCTGTTATTTGGCAGTAGGGTAGGAAACAAAAAATCGCAATTGCGACCCCCATTTCTGTTAATTCGAAATCACCCGGAAATGGTTTCGTAAAGAAGATGTCGGCAAGAATTGAATAAGCATTGACCAGCACAACCGCCATCAGGGTTAATCCCCCGAGCAATGCCCATTTTTCGCAAATGTGATGGACAAGGGCATGTGCCCTTGTCCATCGATTACTGTAACTGTTCATTATTATTTCATATGCTTATTAACAGTCGCGACCGCAGTATCGTAAAGCTTCTGCCCATCGATACCTTTTTTGGCAACTTCTTTGATCCAACGCGCCACTACTGGTGACATCGCCGTATCAAATTTTGCCCACTCGGCTTCTGTAAGTTTCACGTGCGTGTTGCCAGCTTTTACAGCGACACCAATACCGAATTTTTCAGAAGCATCCCAAATACGGCCAACTTCTTCGTGCCATTCAACACCAGAGTTGTCTTTGAAGATTTTCTGAATATCCGCAGGCAAGTTTTTCCAAGTATCCTTGTTCATGGCGATCTGGAAGGTCGTTGTGCCGAACCGTTGGCCTGTTGGTCCTTCGATTTGATACTGTGTCTGCTCTTGTATTTTCAGTGGCGGAATAATTTCGAAAGGAATAATGGCCCCATCAACTACTTTTTTCGATAGCGCCAATGGCAGTTCAGGCACAGATGTTTTAACAGGTGATGCCCCAAGAGCTTCAAGAACCCATGCGCCGGTCCGTGATGGAATACGGATCTTTACACCTTTCAAATCTGCAGGTGAACGCACTTCTTTATCAACCATGTGCAATGCGCCGCCGCCGTGGACATGAAGCGTCAAAGGAACAAGACCTTTGTATTCTGCTGCAAGATACTCATCGTACATTTCAAACATGGCACGGTTAGTTGCTGCAGACTGCCCTTGATGGACGCCAGGAAGTTCAAAAACTTCTGTGCGCGGGTAAAGGCCGGCCGCATAACCATTTACAAACCACGCCATATCAACAACGCCGTCTCGAACTTGACGCGGTAATTGCGGGGGCTTGCCACCCAATGACATGGATGGGAATATTTCAATCTTAACCCGGCCGTTAGATGCTTTTTCAATTCGTTCTGCCCACGGGACAATCATCTTGGAATGTGCCGGCGCTTTTGGGCTCAAGAAATGGTGGAGCTTGAGCGTGATTTCTTGAGCGGCAACAGAGCCACTAAACATTGCCGCAACAGCGATACTCACTGCAGCAACACTTACATTTTTCATCAATTTCATTTTCTTCCTCCCAAGGAATGTCCAAGTTGGCTTCAATACAATTAAACAAACAACACTTAATTCAAACTCGTACTTATGGTCTTTAATCCAATGCTTCACTTCCAATGCGTTCAATGCTTTCCAGCAATTCATTGGCTTGCCTGAGCGACGCAGATGTCGCAACGACCATCTGCGGTAATATCATCCACTCCAAAGTCCAGCTTTGTCCGGATCGTTCATTTTCGTGAGGTAAGGCTTGATGCATTCCAGACATATTGACCGCGTTAAAACGGCCGAGTGTCACTAAAACTTCTGCTTTAACAGGGTTTTGTTTATGGGGCATCGCAGATGATCCACCGCGTCCAGATGTGGAAATTTCCATCACCTCATTTACAGACATCAACAGAATATCCTGACCGATTTTCCCGATTGTACCTGAGAGAACCGCGAGCCAATTAGCATAATCGACTAAAGACGTTCGGTCCGTATGCCAACAATTTTGTGGGTCAACTAGGCCCAATAATACAGCTAACTTTCCGCGTATTTCAGGACCCCTACCTTCGAAATGATCCAACGATCCAACGGGGCCTCCCAATTGGACGACAAATAATTCGGTCTTCAAGGCCGCCAATTTATCAAGTTGACGCACCAAAGGTCTGCGCCATTCTGATAACCGATGAGAAACGGTAACCGGCAAAGCTTGCTGCATTCGAGTTCTGCCCATTAAAGGCACATGACCAAAGCGGCTTTCAAGGATGTCTATATTTTTGATGACCTTGGCGAGGGCATCTTCGATGACTTCGGTCGCACTCTTCAAACGTAAAATCAGAGAGGTATCGATGACATCCTGACTGGTGACCCCAAAGTGAACATATTTGGCAATATTATCAGGGACCGTTTTTCTCAATTGCCGAACAAATTCAGGAACGACAACACCGTCATTGGCAGCTCCCGCCTTCAACGCGTCCATATCAGCGACAAAATCTGCACATGCTTTTTGAATGCCGCTGGAAGCGTCACTTGGCACAACGCCGGCAGACGCCTCCGCCGCTGCCAAAGCAGCTTCAAAAGACACCATCGCCTTCACATCTTCAGAAGCCTCAAAATGACGAGAGACACTCTCATCCCCAAGAAGGCCTGATAAATATGGATGATTGAAAACCGATATGCTCATAGGATTTTGGCTGCCATGATCAAGCGGCCTCTCCCGAGTGAGCCGCTTCAGTGCGAGCTTTTAAATCACGTAGGGTTTTCAGCTCCAGAGCAGTTGGCACTTCTGTCACTGAAAGATCGTCTGCAAAACGAACAACCCAGCCGCATGTTGCTTGAACCATGTCTTGCGTTACCCCCGGATGAAGAGACCGCACAACAAATTCTTTGGTTGTTGGGTCTGGCCGCCAAACGGCCAAATCCGTAATCAACAAAGTCGGACCTTTTGTGCTAATCCCCAGATCAGCACGATCAGATCCACCGCGCCCATGTCCAAAGGATGTGAAGAAATCCACAGCCTCGACCATGCCGCGCAAAGTTTGTTTCATTGTGATGAAAATTTCTCCGCATGAGGATGCGATTTCAGGTGCACCCCCGCCGCCCGGCAAACGAATTGTCGGTGAGTTATAATCGCCAATAACTGTTGTATTGATGTTCCCGAACTTATCCAGTTGCGCAGCCCCAAGGAAGCCGACCGTTACCCGGCCACCCTGCAGCCAATATCTGAACATTTCAGGAACTGACACCGTTGTTACGGCTGTATCACAAAGCTCTCCATCACCGATAGACAGGGGCAGAACATCAGGCGCCGTCCCGATGGTACCGCTTTCATATATCAACGTAATATCTGGGGCATGAGTGAGCCGCGCCACATTGCACGCTGCCGAAGGGGCACCAATACCAACGAAACAAATATCATCATTTCCAAGGGCGCGAGATGCCGCGATTGTCATCATTTCATCAGGTGTAAATTGCACATCCATTATGCAGCTCCCTTTAGGGCGTTGATACGAGCTACGAAAATATTCTCGTCCACGTCCAGAACATTGGTCTGCATCCATTCTTGAAACCGGGTTCGATCAGATGCAATTTTGTCCCATTCAACATAGGCTGCATTATCCCGCACGTAGTAACCATGTGCGTATGAGGGATGCGCGCCGCCTTCAACGACACAAACCGAAGAGACTGCCCAGCGTGGCAAGATGCAGGCGTTCACATGGACATCATCAAAATCGTCGACAACCTCTTCAACCGTTACAACCGCCCGTTTTGCGGCTAGAACAGCTTCTTTTTGAACACCAATAATGCCCTCAATAAGAATATCGCCGCGCTTGTTCGCTTTTTGGGCATGAATAAAGGTCACGTCAGGCCGAACCGACGGCACCGCCGCCAGTTTTTCCCCAGTGAAAGGACATGTGACTTCACGGATGTTATCGTTCACATCCTTAAGTCCAGCGCCTTTATACCCCCGAAAGACTGCACACGGCAGTCCAGCGGCTCCTGCTTCATAAGCATTGGCCATGGCAGCGTGGGAATGTTCTTCAATTTCCAACGGATTTGGCCAGCTATTTTCGATTGCATCTCTCATACGGCGCAGCAATCCAACACCTGGATTACCCGCATATGAGAAAATGATCTTATCGACCATGCCCATACCGATCATCTGATCATAAACCACATCAGGCGTCATTCGAACTAGCGTCAGGTTTTTACGCTCCTGCCGGATAGCTTCATGGGCTGCTGCGTGGGGAATAAGATGCGTAAACCCTTCAAAGGCGACAATGTCACCATCGTTCAGGTTTTCTGCAACGGCATCTTTTAAAGACTGAAATTTGGCCATAAGACTAACTATTCTTAAATATCAAAAAAGACTGTTTCATTGTCGCCTTGCAGATGAATATCAAAGCGATAATCATCTCCCTCTTTTCGAGCAATGAGCGTCGGAACGCGGGTTTTATGCTCAATTCGGGTAAGGATAGGGTCGACGGTATTGGCGGTTTCCTCATCGGGAAAATACATTCGCGTATGAAGTCCGACATTAATGCCGCGAGACACAATCCAGAAGGTGATATGCGGCGCCATTGGCCGTCCGTCTTTAAACGGAACCATACCGGGTTTCACCGTATCAAAGACAAACTCTCCGCTTTCCATATGACCGGGACACCGTCCCCAGCCTGTAAAGTTTGGATCTGCTTGACCGCGAGTTTCAGAGGGACTGTTGTAAAAGCCTTTAGCGTCTGCTTGCCAAATCTCTACCAGTGCATCTTTGAGCGGTGCCCCTTTGCCATCAAACACCATACCGCGCACCGTAATTCGGTGGCCTTCGGTTTGATCATTGGTCATCGAGACCCCAAGATCTTCATCGAAAACACCTGTGACGCCAGAAAAGTTTGGCGTACATCCGATGTGCACATAAGGGCCGGCCGTTTGCGAAGGCGTTTCCTTAAAATAATTAAGTGGCTGCGTCATTAGTTTCCCTCCCGCCGATTATCAAACATGGTGGATCGCCGCCCGCGCAGCACTATATCAAACTTATACGCGAGACTATCCATGGGGATCGTGCTCCCCATATCAAGCGGTGCAATGAGCTGCTTTACAGCTTCTTCACTGGGAATTGCTTGAACAATGGGGCATTTCCAAATCAATGGATCGCCTTCGAAATACATTTGGGTAATGAGACGCTGGGCGAAGCCGTCACCAAAAATAGAGAAATGAATGTGAGCAGGTCGCCAATCATTCACGCCATTTGGCCAAGGATATGGCCCCGGCTTAATTGTCCGAAAATGGTAATAACCATCTTCATCTGAAATCGTCCGGCCACATCCCCCAAAATTTGGATCAAGGGGGGCCAAATAGGTTTCTTTTTTGTGGCGATATCGACCGCCTGCGTTTGCCTGCCAAAACTCTAGCAGGGCGCCTTTAACCGGCAAGCCACGTTCATCAATTACGCGGCCATGAACAACAATTCTCTCGCCAATAGGGAGTTCCCCCTCTTTTGCGAAATTTAAAATTAGATCGTTATCCAAATCGCCAATTATGTTGTGACCGAACACAGGCCCTGTCATTTCAGAGAGAGTGTTATCCAAAGACAGCAACGCTTTTTGAGGAGAGCGCAATACACTTGTTTTGTAGGGCGGTGTCAAAGCTGGTGGTTGCCAGTTTCTGTCCCGCGGAAAAAAGGCGCCTTGATTGCGTTTTTCGTTAGTCATTTTGCCCCCCGGCTTTGTCAGCATCCAGTTTTTCGAATACCTCTTTTATCGCTTTTATGGCTGTGTTGGCGGCGGGAACACCTGCGTATACGGCCACATGCAACATGGCTTCGCTAATATCATCCCGCGTGGCCCCTGTATTTTCTGCTGCCCGAACATGCATTGCACATTCTTCAACATGGCCAAGCCCCGCGAGCAACGCAATTGTCACCATGGAACGCTCTCGGTTTGTCCATTGATCGCGAGACCAAACACTTCCCCATGCCCCTTCAGTGATTAAATCCTGAAACGGTTTATCAAAATCCGTAACGTTGGCCTCTGCCCGGGCCACATGGGCCTCTCCCAAAATGGATTGGCGAGTTGCACGTCCCGTATTATATCGGTCTGTAGGTTGCTCCAACTTAGTCATTTGCAGCACTTCCTATATTGTTAGTCACGAAAAAATCTCTCATTTCATTTATTAAAAGTTGCGGCTGCTCAACGCAGGGAATATGTCCTGCCCCCGCTATTTCCCTATAAACCGCATTCGGGATCAACGAGGACAATTCTTTCACAAGCTCCGGCGGTGTTGCCAGATCCTGATCTCCAACAACACACAGGGACGGCACATCAATCGCTTGGACTTCTTTTGTCCAATCCGTATCTCGAATAGCAGCGCAAGTCCCGATGTATCCTTGTTCATCCTGCCGTGCCAACATAGAGACACATCCGCTAAAGAGAGGATTGTCAGCACTTCTAAACGGCGCGGTGAACCAGCGCTCCATCACAGCGTCAACCATGGACGGCAAACCATCGGCCTTGAGGGCGTCAATCCGATCTTGCCACATCTGGGCCGTTCCAATTTTATGACCCGTATCGCAAAGAACCAAAGCTTTCACTAGGTCAGGACGCGCAACCCAAAGCCCTTGTGCAATCATACCACCGACTGATAAGCCGCACATAATAACTTTGGAAAAACCGAGATGGTCAAGCAGCCCAGCCAAATCACCGATGTGATCTTGCATGCTGTAGGGTGGATTGCCTATGTCTGACAGTCCGTGCCCGCGCTTGTCGTAACAGACAATGGTGAAGTCTTCTGCCAATTCACGAACGACCTCATCCCAAATCCTGAAATCAGTTCCCAAAGAATTCGAAAAAACCAAAACAGGCTTTTTTGAAGACTGACCAACAATTTGATAATGAAGTGTCGTATTATTTACAGAAACAAAGTCCATGCGTGCTCTCCCTTGAGATGCATCAAAACAGATTGATTTTGTTTGGTAAAATGATATTTTAAGCCAAACACATATTCAAATGGTTATAAATGATGAAAACACCCATCAAATTTCGGCACTTACAGATTTTTATTGAAGTCGCCCGACAGAAAAGCGTGGGTCGGGCTGCTGATATTTTGGCAATTAGCCAGCCCGCTGTAACGAAGACCATTCGAGAATTGGAAGAAATCCTCGGCGTCAAATTGTTTGAAAAAGAAGGGCGCGGTATAAAGCTCGGCCGTATTGGTGAAGTTTTCTTGCGACACGCTGGCGCCAGCGTCGCCTCAGTCCTACAAGGTGTGGATTCAGTCAATCAGGCTCTGCTCCACTCTGCACCGCCCGTGCGTATTGGAGCGCTACCCACGGTATCCGCCCGCATCATGCCGGATGCCATCAAACTTTATTTGCGCGAGAATGTTGGTAGCGAGATCAAAATCGTCACCGGGGAAAACGCTGTGCTTCTTGAACAATTGAGAAGTGCTGAGCTTGATTTGGTGGTCGGCCGCCTTGCCGCACCTGAAAAAATGACAGGGCTCTCGTTTGAGCATTTATATAGCGAACAAGTCGTCTTCGCGGTGCGGGCTGGCCACCCTTTAATGGAAAACATTAATTTCCGTCTAGACGAACTTCGAAATTATACGATGCTGATGCCGACCAAAGCATCTGTTATTCGCCCCTTTGTCGAACGCTTCCTTATGGCCAATGGCATACCAGAGCTTCCCATTCAGATCGAGACTGTATCCGATAGTTTTGGCCGAGCCTTCATTAGATCAAGTGACGGTATCTGGATTATATCTGAAGGTGTTATCTCGAATGATCTGCGAGATAACCGGATGCAGATCTTGCCAATTGATACATCTGAAACCCGCGGCGCCGTTGGCTTGACCACCCGTGCCGGAGCTGAGGAAAATACAGCCTTATCGATAATGTCACAAAGTATTCGGGCAGCGGCAGCCCCCTCTCACAAAACTGTGTAGCCATGTGACTTGCAGTGCAGGCGATCCAACGTATGTTCAAAATATACTATTTACTAAAGGTGATAAAATGAAATTACGCGCAACAATCATTGCTTTTGCCATGAGTTTATCCGCAGCTACCGCAACCGCCGCAGAATTGCAGACGGCCACTTTTGCAGGTGGATGCTTCTGGTGCGTTGAAAAAGATTTTGAGCACGTAAAAGGGGTCAGCGAAGCCGTGTCCGGGTATACAGGCGGCCTACTTCCTAATCCAACTTACAGAAACCACGGCCAACATATCGAAGCCGTTCAGATCACCTATGATCCGGCTATTGTCAGCTACACAGAACTTCTCAAAGTATTTTGGCGGTCTGTGGATCCAACAGATGGCGGCGGCCAATTTTGTGATCGTGGCAATTCCTACAAAACCGCTATATTCGCCAACACCGACGAACAAGCAGCCCTCGCTAACCAATCCAAAATGGAACTTCAAGCCTCAAACGTTCTTCAAAATCCGATCGTGACGCCGGTCAGGCAAGCAAGCCCTTGGACAGATGCAGAAGATTATCATCAGGATTACTATAAGAAAAATCCGCTCCGGTATAAATTCTATCGCTTTAACTGCGGACGTGACGCCAAAATTCAGGATCTATGGGGAGATCAGGCCCATTCCGGCATTGATTATTCATCTTAACGCCCTGCTCTATTTGCGGCACATTGTCACGCGCAACATATTAGGCTGTCACAGCTGCGATATCTGACATATTTTAAAGATAGTATTTTTGTCATTTATTGCGGTGTCTCAAAATTATGCAAAATAATCGTGCGGGTATCTTGTTTGAAGGCGGTTTCAGGGTGTTCTTTTTAGGCGCGGCAATCTATGCCGCCCTAACCATGACATTATGGTCACTGCAAATGTCCGGCTCTTTTGAAATCCTGGAACGGATCATTCAGATCCCCCTTCCCGTCTGGCATGCCCATGAGCTCATATTCGGTTTTATCGTGGCGGTAGTCGCGGGCTTTCTCACAACCGCTGTCCCCGTTTGGACGAACACTCCCCGCGTAAGAGGCGTTCAGCTCATAACCTTGTTTGTTCTGTGGCTTGCCGGCCGCTTGGCAATGGATTTCTCCGCCTATATTCCTCTCCAACTGACAGCAATAATTGATCTTCTTTTTATGCCGGCTTTAGCGCTTACAATCGCGGTCCCCATAATAAAAAAGAAGTTATGGAAAAATCTTGGTTTCATCCCTTTGCTGCTATTGTTAATGGGTGGTAATGCTCTAATCCACTTGGAGAACATTGGCTGGCTTGCTGACACGGCAGGAATAGGCATTCGATTATCCATTGGATTGCTCGTCTTGATGACCGTCATTATCGGTGGGCGGGTCATTCCTTTCTTTACTCAAAACTGGTTAAAGCGTCACGGCAAGCAAGTCGTTGTTACGGCCCCTAGCTGGATCACTAAAGTGGTTATCCTTTCCAGTGTGATAACCGTATCTGCAAACTCATTGGTGAATGATGAGTTGTTACTGACGGTATTGAACACTTTAACGGGTGTCTTTATCCTGCTGCGACTTTCCTATTGGAAGGGCCTCAGCACTGTTGAAGATCCGGTCATGTTCATCCTGCATGTTGGTTACGCGCTGATAGGGTTGAGTTTCCTTGCAAATGCAGCGGCAATTTCCACAGATTTCTTCCCTGAAATCCTAGCGCAACATATTTTCACTATTGGTGGTTTGGGTGTAATGATCCTTGGGATGATGTCCCGAATTGCGCTTGGTCATACGGGCCGTCCGTTAGAAATCCATTGGCTCACATCTGCATCATATGTGTTTATTATACTCGCTCTTGCCAGCCGAATTATTCCAATGCTTTACCTGCCAGAGTTTTACAGCCTCGGCCTCATAATTGCAGGATCTAGTTGGATTATCGCATGGATATTGCATCTGATCATCTATACGCCAATCCTACTCTCTCCAAGACCTGATGGGAAAGAAGGCTGATGTAAGTCCATTTGCAATACAATTTATAGAAGAATTAATGCTTTACAATATTCTCATATTAAATGTAATCTCAATCTCTCAAACAAATGGGGGCTAGAATGAAAAGCAAAACAACTAAATTGATAATGGGTACACTATTAGCGGTTTGTGCGACTTCCAGTTCGGCTAATGCCACGGATTTTTCGTTCTCATTTGACTGGGGAAGTATTCCCAGATGCCACGACGGCTCTCCCAACACGGTCTCAAACCCTATTTTTAAGTTTTCCGGTGTTCCAGAGGGAACTAAAACCATAAAAATGAAAATGACTGATTTGGACGTTCCCTCATTCTCACATGGTGGTGGCGACATTCCTTTTTCGGGAGAGAAAATGGTAAGCGCAGGAGCATTTAAATACCAAAGCCCCTGCCCACCAGACGGCACACATACCTACGAATGGTCCGCAAGAGCCCTGAACGCCAAGGGCGATCTACTTTCAACAGCCAAAAGCAGTCAAAACTACGATGGTTGGTAGAAAGTTCTGTAGAGATTTAACAAATCTCTACTTCAACTAATTCAAAGTCCAGCGAAGTGCTGTTTCCTATTTTTGCAGCTTCTTAATTTTTTTGCAGGCGCGGTGATCTCTTCGGTCACATAAAATTTTATAGTATGAAATCGCGGTTTGAATGTTTCGATCAACATCTTCTCCCCTTTCATACATACGCCCTAACGTTCGACAAGTTGAAACATTGATTTTGCAGGCGCGTTCATAAAACGAAATTGCGACCCCAATATTTTTTTCAACGCCAGCCCCTTGCTGATAAAGTTTTCCGTAACTGGCACAACCATGACCATACTGCCCCTCACACGCTAACTTGTAATATTTGGCAGCAGTAGAAGGATTTTTTTGAACTCCGTCACCCTTTTCAAATGCGCGGCCCAACATATGGCAATTTATGGATGAACCATCACCGCAAGATTGTTCTCGAATGCCCATAGCCCGATTATGAAACTCGGCTGATTTCGCTCTATTAGCCACAATCATGCGCCCACTTTGATAGGCATTTCCAAGAGAACTGCAACTTCCCGCCTCTCTAGCAGCGCATTTGGCGACATCACAGCCGATATTGAAGTCAGCCTTACAAGATTGCTCAAAATAGCTGTTAGCTGTTACCAAATCTAGATCAACGCCTTTGCCATCTTCATAACGTGTGCCTAGCGCAAAACAACTCGGGCCATAGCCGTCAATACAGGACTGCTTATATATTGATAAGGCTTTGCCCAAATCTTTACCGGTGCCCCAATCGTTGTCAAAACTTTGCGCCAATACGTAGCACCCGTGTTGGTCACCGCCTGAACAGGACTTTCCGATCAAATCAATAGCTAAACCGCTATTTTTCTTAACGCCGTTACCTGTTAAATAAAGAAAACCAGCTCGTTTACACCCTTCAGCGGAACTATCGTTGCACCCGAGCATGTAGTATTCCAACGCTTCTTTTGGGTCTTTTTCAACACCTTTGCCATTCTCAAATTGGGTGCCAAGATTCACGCACGCTTTTGAAAATTGAGACAAACAGGATTTACCGAATAACAAAACCGCCGTTTCATAATCCGTCTTTATTCCATTTCCATGTAGGTTCTTTTCACCTAAAGCATTGCAACTACTTGCCTCGCCATTAGTGCATCCCTCAGTAAACATCATGATCGATTTTTTCAGATCTTTTTCAACACCAACACCGTCTTGGTAGTTCGTCGCAAGCGCGAAACAACTGATCTTTTTAAGGTCACCACATCCAAATTCATTATCAATTTTTTCTAGGTCCCAGCCTGAAAATTTCAACCAATTTATAAATGAACACCCTTGTTCAAACCCACCTTTGCAGGCTTTAGAGTATACACCGTAGGCATTGCGAACTTTCCGGGTGAGGTCAAACCGCTTTGCTAGTTCTGGATTACTAAAAACGCAGCTGGCCAAATGGCCCCCGCCGCATGCTTTGGAAAATAGGGACTGTGCTTTATCGTCATCTTGGCTGCCGCCTTTGCCACTTAAGTAGCTAGCCCCAAGAAGGCCGCATCCTTCCATAACGCCGCCATCACAAGATTTCTTATAATAATCTGCGGCTTTTTTACCGTTAACCTCACCGACACGGCCGTCAGAATACATAGACCCGAGGCGTAGGCACTTTGCGGCATCCCCGCTGGCACAAGCTTTCGACAACTTCGTCATGCTTGTTTGATTTACAACTTCATCAGCTTGCAGCGAAACTGTATGTCCTACAAAAGAAAGGAAAATTAGGAAGAAAAATCCCCAGCCCATTTTATTCATATTGTATCCCACTCAAACCTAACGATTTTGTTTTTTAATATTCTATCTGCCACATAAAGAAAAATATTGCTTACATAAACGCAAACTTGGTTGTCAGATTTTGAAAGCTTGATGAAAAACAACAAAAAAGCCCCTCGCAGTTTCCTGCGAGGGGCTTTTTGGTGCGGCCGAGAAGATACCGCACGATCTGCTTCAATAGTCCAAAACACGAGAAAAACTGCCGCATACGAGCCAAAAAATTGTTACGTATTTTGCAATCAACGGGGATTTCATTCGTGCCGGCTTGCATATCAGGCAAATCGAAATCCGCGATGATGGCGACATTTCCAGTATCGCGGCGAATATTGCTGCTCGCGCTCAAGCCGTAGCAAACGGTCAGGAAGTTCTTGTTTCACAAACCGTGCGGGACATATTTATGGGATCTTCGATAACTATGACCAGTCGCGGTGAGCATTTGTTAAAAGGTGTCGACGGCATGTGGTCCATCTATGCAGCAGGTTTATGAGTACCGTCACAAACACAAAGCCTGAGAAAAATGGCGTGTAGATAAATGAAAAGCTTTTGGTACAGTTTTTCACTATCGTTAGTGTTCAAATTTCGCCACAAGTTCCTTATAGG
>JBALWO010000061.1:0-12986 GCA_036960775.1 Pseudomonas marincola
TTTCCTGATTTTTGATTTTTTAAATCTGCAGCCTGCAGAACCCCTGACATCTTCAATGAGGGCCGCAGAAATGACATAGGATGCGCCTTTAACGATAGACGAAGGCTGCGATAATCTTCAACCACATGCTGTCCTGGCGGCATTGATGGCAGCTCCATTTCTGCCTCATGTTGCAAGGCCTCATCTTTTTCGGCAGCTTGGGCAAACAGGGGGAGTTCCTCCACAGCGCCGCGTTTACCGCCATGCCCCGCAAGCCCTTGCACCGCCCAGAGTGCTGCCCGGCGATCTAGACCGATTGACCGGAACGCATCCGCGTTGGCTAGGTCTTCCAAGGTTTTCATATCAATTCCAGAACGGAAATATAGATCCCGAACACTGTCATAGCCTTGCCCCCGCCGGGCGATAAGTTGCTCTGAATTTGTCCGCTTCACACCTTTCACCTGCCGAAGACCAAGGCGCAAAGAATAGTATTTATCTTCAGTCTCCCCGCTCTCAAGATGGTAGTCCCAATTGCTCATATTGATATCAGCCGGCAAGACTTTGCCGCCGTGTTCTCTGAAATCACGGACAAGACTGGAAGCTGAATAAAATCCCATGGGTTGAGAGTTGAGGATTGCGGCCGCGAACACATCGGGGTAATGACATTTCAGCCAAGCTGATGCATAAGCGAGCAAGGCAAAACTCGCGGAATGACTTTCAGGAAAACCGTAGTCACTGAAACCTTCTATTTGGCGAAAACATTTTTCCGAGAAATCAGCCGTATACCCCCGGCCGAGCATCCCTGAGATAAACCGTTCTTTAAAGTTACCGATATCACCTGTGCGCTTAAAAGTTGCCATGGCCCTCCGCAGCCCATCAGCCTCCCCCGCCGTGAAACCAGCCCCAACCATGGCAATTTGCATGGCTTGTTCTTGGAAAAGCGGAACTCCTTTTGTTTTCTCTAATACCGATCGAAGCTCTTCTGATGGATATTCAACCTCTTCAAGCCCTTGCCGTCGGCGCAAATAGGGGTGCACCATATCCCCCTGAATAGGTCCCGGACGAACAATGGCAATCTGGATCACCAGATCATAAAAATTTGCAGGTCGAAGCCTTGGGAGCATTGACATTTGCGCCCGGCTTTCGATTTGGAAAACACCCACCGTATCTGCCCGCTGTATCATGGCGTAAGTTGCCGGATCATCGCGGGGTACTTCGGCGAGCGACATGGGCACCCGATAGTGCTCCTTCAATAAATCAAACGCCTTGCGGATACAGGTCAACATTCCCAAAGACAAAACATCTATCTTCAAAATCCCTAGCTCATCCAAATCATCCTTATCCCATTCCACAATGGTTCTATTCTCCATGGCAGCGTTGGAAATGGGCGATAGCTCGATCAACGGGTCACGGGTAATGACAAACCCGCCCACATGCTGGGACAGATGGCGCGGAAACCCAATTAGATCTTGGCTAAGGCGCAAGACTTGCCGAATGGTCGTATCTGCCACCCCCACGCCAACACGGGCGGCCTCTTCCCAATCCAAACCGGTGGAGCTATGCCCCCAAACATTACTCGCAAGGGCGCTCACCACGTCTTCTGACAAGCCCATAGCCTTGCCAACCTCTCGAAGGGCGCTGCGGGTTCGGTATGTCACCACAGTCGCGGCAAGCCCGGCCCGGTGGCGCCCATATTTGGCATAGATATATTGAATGACCTCCTCGCGGCGTTCATGCTCAAAATCCACATCGATATCGGGGGGCTCATCTCTCTCTGCCGATACGAAACGCTCAAACAAAAGATTAATCTCCGATGGATTAACCGAAGTAACGCCAAGGCAGTAACAGACCGCCGAATTAGCAGCAGACCCTCTCCCCTGACATAAGATTGGAGGATCAAGTGAGCGCGCAAAACGGACGATGTCATAAACTGTCAGAAAATAAGGGGCGTAGTTCAGACTTCCAATCAGCTCCAGTTCATGGCGCAGAATTTTCTGCACCTTTTCTGGCACACCATCCGGGTATCGATCTTTAGCACCAATCCAAGTCAAGCGATCCAGTTCAATCTGCGGGGTTGGGCTGTCCCCGCTAGGTTCGTCAGGATACTGATATGCCAATTCGTCTAAGGAAAAATGGCATTTATCTGCAATTTCTTGGCTTCGCCGCACCGCATCGGCAAAACCCGGGAACATGCGATATATTTCTTTAGGAGATTTCAAATGCCGCTCTGCGTTGGCAAGTAATCTAAACCCGGCGCTCTGAATATTTGTATGGTTACGAATACAGGTCAGGATATCCTGTAACGGCCGCCGGTTGGGAATATGATAAAAGGCATCATTGGTAATAACAGGTAGTAGGTCAAGACGATCGGCAAGCGCCGACAATGCATCAAGACGGGCTAAATCATCACCGCCAAAATACCGCGTGAGAGACAGATAACATGTCGTTGGGAAAAAATTTGCAAACTCAGCTAACTGATCTTCAAATTCCTCGGCCGTATGATACGGCGGCATAGCAACAAAGATCTGACCTTTTCCAAAATCAGCAGCATCGTCGAACGTCAGATGGCAGTGCCCCTTTTCAGCCCGGCGGTTCCCTCGTGATAAAAGTTGGGTCAAGCGACTATATGCAGCTTTGTCTGTTGGAAAACACAAACATTCAAATCCGTTCATAAAAATAAGACGCACCCCGACCAACAGCTTCACCTCAGTCTGTTTTGCAGCCTTATGAGCGCGAACAACCCCAGCCAAAGTATTTCTATCGGCAATACCAATGGCTTTATGACCGAGCGCCGCTGCGGTTAGCACCAACTCATCCGGGTGCGATGCTCCTCGCAAAAAACTGAAATTGCTCGTCACCGCCAATTCGGCATAAGGCGGAGGAGGTTTTAAGATTTCACGGGTCATGGAAACACACCATGCAGATACCACTGAGGCTTATCACCGTCCCTATTGTATAAACCATCCCGAAAGAGCCAAAACCGATACCCCGCGCTGTCTTCAATACGGTAATAATCGCGGGTCTGCGTCAAACCTCCCTCTGGCATCTCCTTCCACCATTCAGGCGATAATCTTTCCGGTCCATCTGATCTAGTGATCTGGTAAAGTTGCCGGCGCCATTTAAACCGGAGCGGCGGTCCATCTGGAACTTCAGCAAGCACCGTTACCAGCTCCGGCGGATTAAAAAGCAAGAACGGCCGCGCCATGCCTTTTGGCATCTCGTCAGGCCATGTTTGTTCTTTTCTCTTGGCAGTGTTTGCCGCGACTTTCCGAAACGCCCGTTCAGGGATATGGCTCTCTTCAGGAATAAAACGGGCGACCCGATCAAATCCAAAACGATTGCCAAAGCGATCCAAAAGCCTGTCTAAGTCTTGTGAAGATGTTGCAGCGCTCCCTGATCCGTCCCAACTTTTCTGATCTTCGTCTGCCTCCTCCACATCAAAAGCTGACATGCTCATCAGCTCAAACCCAAACCCCACATCAAGATCATCTCGCAGATGAGAAAGGTTTTCCTGAAACAAAAGCACCATATGATCTGCCTCGTTGCATAAACGGCTTGTGCCGACCACCAGCCTTTCCACATGGCCATCAACTCGAAACAAGCGAACCTCCAATTGCCGGGCTCCTTTTCGGGCTTGCTTCAAATCATCCATCATGCGGCCCGCCAAAATACTCAATGCAGCCTCAACCGCAGTGAGTTGAACAACGGGCTCTATAAACGCATATCGCAAATGATAAATTGGCGGTGAAATGAGAGAGCCAAAAATCTCAGGAACCTCTCCGGTCGCCTGATGGAGACGGTTGATTAATCCTGCTCCGAACCGACTGGTAAGCGGCGCAGGAGGTGCGTCCAAAAGCGCCGCCACATGCCGCAAGCCCAATTTATGAAGACGAGATACAAGCAGCCCATCCAGCCGCAAGGCCGCGAGGGGAAGCGGTGATAAGAAGACGCGAGATTGACCTTCTTCAACTATTTCCAACCTATTTTTGCCAAATCGCGCCGCCGCCCATGCCCCCCCAACCGTATCAGCAATGGCCAGCCGCGCACTCAACCGAAAACTCCGTATTTTCTGGGCCATGAGCGCAAGCATAGCCTGCTCCCCTCCGAACAAATGATCGCAACCGCTAATATCAAGCGCAAACCCATCAGGTGAATGCACGGTCACCATGGGGCTGAACTGCAAACACCAAAGGGTCAATTGCTCTAATGCCGCTTCATCGATCTCTGGGACGGCGTGTTCCGTTAATAGAGGCGGACATAAAGCTTTTGCATCTGTCAGCGAAGCACCCGCTAAAACACCAGCCTCGCTGGCGGCGAAATTTACGGCCGTGATGAGAAGTCCATGTGGGCCGTTTGTGACAAGGGCAAAAGGATCTCCGCCTTGCTGGAGGTTAGGAGCTTGCGCGGCGCTTTTTCCCGGTTCCAGGTTCCGTAAGCCAGTTACCTGTAAATCGCGTTCCGGTCTCTTCTGCAGATAGCGTTCGATCGACCAGTGGGGCAACCAAACGGAAAGAAAGCGCCTCATGATCCCACTCCAATTGCCAATTTTTCTGATGCCCTGTCAGCCCCCCCTGCTTGCAGCGCGTGAGTGATACCCGCCAACGAGGGGCACTCATGGCAGGTGTTTTCATATTTGCGTATTGTTTTGGTGCGCTTGGGCGGGCTGAAATAGACCACCGGGTTAAGGCGGCAGTTGATCCTGCACTTGCCGTTCCTCGTCCCGCCATATGATGACGTAAAAGGAACAAAGTTCCGCCGTGGCGAGCAGCCCGCATGGACAAACGCCGACTGGCCGTAAAATCATACAACTTCTCAGCCGCTGTATACGTTCCAATAATCATGGGGCAGGCCGCCGACGACAAAGCCTCCTCCAACACCCACAGCATTTCCTTTTCCCGGCGAACGCTCACATTCAAAACGCTCTCCGGCGATAACCCAAGAGAGGCTAACCCTTGAGGGTAGGGTAATGCGGGAAAATCTGAATACCCATCAAGACTGCACCATAAAACAGGAGCCTCTTTATCCTCCCGCATATTCAACAACAAACAGATCATAAAACCAAGAGCGGCTGGATAATCAGCGTAATCCCCGGGAACGAATTCATGTATCCCACCTGGTATCAATTTCGGTAGATCATCAAGCGATCGCGGTGCAACTTCGGAGTGATCTTTTTCAGAACGCACAGAACATACATCACGCACGGATCCGTTCAGCGTTTCCATACGCTCCTTCAGCTGACTAATCACATGTCGTTTGTCGGTTGGCATTCTGTCCAGAATCTCGTTCTCTAAATTTAGGTGAACAGAACAGTATATAGAACAAAACAAGAACATTCAAGGTGCCGATGACAAAATCATAAGCAGATAGCAGAAACACAAAGCCTCACTGCGCCACTTACATTTAGCAAAAATCATGCTAATGTACCAAAATTCGTACTTGTAAAAGAAAGGGAAAAGTCATGTTTTTCTACCCTTTAAAACTGGCTACATTCGTTTTCATATTGCTTGGCTCCCTAATAGGAACCTCTTCTGCTCATGCGAAAGACTTCCTCATTTGCCATGAGACTGCCCCCTTCCCCCCCTACTGGACAGATCAATCCAAAAGCCATCCCGGGCAATTGACCGGAGTTGTTCCAAAAATTCTAACTGAAGCCATTACCAATGCCGGCCTGAAACCTGTTTTTGTTGCGTATCCTTGGAAGCGTTGCCTCAAACTTCTAGAACGCAACGAAGTTGACGGGTTATTCGCATCAATTTATAGGGAAAACCGTAAAACAATTGGCCGTTACCCGATGATTGATGGGAAAGAAGATAAATCCCGGCATCTAATTCAGGCTACATATTCCATATTCAGTTCCGCTAGCAATCCAGTAGACTGGGATGGGACTTTCAAAGAAGCTACTCCTCCAAACATTGGAGCGCCTCTCGGATATGTTGTGGTCACCACCTTAAAAGACAAACACAACATCAAGGCAGAAACCGCCTATTTAGCGGTTGAAGCATTACGGCTTGTCTCTATTGGCAGATTGGATGGTCATGTCATCGAAAAAGTTGGAGGACAACTTCTTCTGCACCAACTGGGGCTTGAAAAAAAAGTCATCCCGTTAGAACCCCCTTTCTCTCAGCACTATTGGCATTTTATGATCAGTCACAAATTTTATGACGCAACCCCACAAGCCGCAGAAACAATCTGGGATCAAATCAAAACCCAAAGACTTAAAAATCTCGACACTCTCATCACTGACTTTATGAACGACAATGCCAGCCCAAGATCATAAGCCAACGCGACAATAGATCTCACTCATTGGCTTGCTGATCATACCAGTCGAAAAACTTCTCTACTCCGACCATTCCGGAGTGCACAAGCTTGCCTTTCTTCTCATCATCGATATCGAACTCTGTGATTTTCAACAGAAGAAACACATGCCAGCGCAAGTGGTACAAAATAAATACGCCGGCAAAAAGTGAGCCCTAAAATTTAGAAATCAGAGCACAGCAGCTCTGTAAATGTCGTGGAACTCAGATCAAGACTGGTCATTCGACTTTTCTTTGTATTATTCTAATGTTAATCACGCGCAAACATAAGAAAAAAATAATGGAATCCGCCTTTATTCAAGCTCTAGTTTCGCAAAAATTGAATTTGATCATTACAAAGTGAGGATCTGATGCAAGCAGCTGTATGTAGAGAGTTCGGAGCACCGCTTTCAATAGAAACGGTTAAATTAGCAAAACCCGCAGCAAATGAAGTCCATGTAAAATTGGCGGCCTGCGCCATATGTCATTCGGACTTAACCTTTATGGATGGTGGTTGGGGCGGACAGTTACCGCAAATATTTGGACATGAAGCCGCCGGTACCATTATTGCTGTTGGCGATGGTGTCCATAATGCAAAAGTCGGAGACCGGGTTATTGCAACCCTCATCCGATCGTGCGGTCATTGCCGAACATGCGAAAGCGGTGAGCCTTATATATGCCTTGCGCCTTTTGCATCAGACGAAGACGTCAGCCTTCAAGATGTCAGCGGTAATAAAATCATCAAAGGACTGAAGACCGGAGGATTTGCAGAAGAGATTGTCGTCGATCAATCTCAAGTCGTCTGCATACCCGATACAATCCCGCTTGATGTTGCTTGCCTTCTCTCCTGTGGCGTTATTACAGGACTTGGCGCGGTCACCAACACAGCGAACGTCCCGTTTGGGGCCTCTGTCGTTGTTATAGGGTGCGGCGGGGTCGGACTTAACAGCATTCAGGGCGCAACTCTTGTTGGCGCAAACCCAATTATTGGGATTGATTTAACAGATGCGAAGTTAGACGCAGCCAAGACGTTCGGCGCAACCCACAGCTTAAACCCTACCGAGACAAATTTACGCGATGAAATTTTAAAATTAACAAATGGATCCGGCGCCGACTATGTGTTCGTGGCTGCCGGTAGTCCAAAAGCTTTCGAGCAAGGGTTAGAGCTTCTATCTCTATCCGGCACTTTGGTCATTGTCGGCATGCCACCAACGGGCGAGACAATTTCCATTGAAGTTGGAAACCTGGCAGCCGCTGGGCAGCGTATTTTAGGGAGTAAAATGGGATCCACTCGCCTGCGCGTTGATATCCCCAAACTTGTCTCCCTTTACGAACAAGGACGGCTAAAGCTGGACGAGCTGGTTACGGGCCGTTATCCCCTCAACCAAATCAATGAGGCGATCGAAGAAGTCAGATCCAACAAGGCTTTGCGTAACGTAATTACATTTTAATTAAATTAACCGGTTAATAATAAAATAAGGTTTTACCGATGAAATTAGTAGACTTAGAAACATTTGTTGTTGGCACACCCCCACCCCATTGGGGAGGTCAATTTTGGGTATTTTTGAAGATCACCACTGACAGCGGAATTAGCGGTATTGGCGAGGCTTATGCCGTGCCTTTTCATCCAGACATAACCATCCAAATGATCCGAGATGTTTTCGAGCGCCGCTTTCTTGGAGAAAGCCCGTTTAACATCGAAAAACTTTGGCGTCGTACGTATTCCAGTGGATATACTCAGCGACCGGATGTTTCAATGATGGGTGTTCTAAGCGCCTTAGAAATGGCCTGTTGGGATATTATCGGAAAAGAGACAAACCAGCCCATCTACAACTTACTAGGCGGTCAGGTTCATGAAAAATTGAGAAGCTACACATACCTCTACCCAGAGGACGATGATAAAACCGATGTCTATCTTGATCCTGATATGGCTGCCGAACGAGCATTAGTTGCTGTAAATCAAGGTTTTACGGCCGTTAAATTTGATCCAGTTGGCCCCTATACTGCGTTCGATCCCCGCCAACCGTCGTTAGAGCGTATGGATATATCAGAAAAGATGGTCGCCCGTGTTCGGGAAGCTGTGGGAGACAAAGCCGACATCCTATTTGGAACCCACGGACAACTCACAACATCCGGTGCGATCCGGCTCGCCCGTCGGTTAGAGAAATATGACCCCCTTTGGTTCGAAGAACCAACCCCACCCGAAATCGAAACTGAAATGGCAAAACTTGCCAGACAAACAACAATCCCCATCGCAACGGGGGAACGTCTTTGCACGAAATATGAATTTGCGAAAGTCCTGCAAAATGGATCGGCATCTATCCTTCAAATGGCGCTTGGCCGCGTTGGAGGATTGCTGGAGGGCAAGAAGATCGCTTCAATGGCTGAAGTATATTACGCCCAAATCGCCCCGCATATGTATTGCGGACCTGTCTCTGCTATGGCTGATATGCAGTTGAGCACCTGCACGCCAAATTTCCTTATTCAGGAAAGCATTAAGACCATGGGCGATTTTCACGCAGCAGTCCTAAAAGAGCCTATTCAATGGGAAGATGGATGTCTTATTCCGCCGACAAAGCCGGGCCTTGGAATAGAGCTTAACGAAGATGTTCTCGCCCTTCATCCGTTCACCGGAGACCAGCTGCATCTCGAAATGTCGGATAATCCTGAGAATATGTGAGGGCGGAAAGACCGACAACTCATCATTTTTGAAGAAAAATTGAATGCCCCGAACAATTTCCGGGGCATTCGGTTGTGTGTCTTATTTTGGAAGGCTTCCGATGACGCCTTCAACATAAGTATTCATGCCTGCAAGGTCGCCTTCAGAAACCACCTCACCTGCTTTAACAAGAACAGTCCCGTCTTGTTTGTTAATTGGACCAGCGAACGGATTTAACGCGCCGCTGCTGACAGCTTTTTCTGTTTTCATTGCCATGGCTTGGATGTCGGCTGGCATATTTTTATATGGTGACATTTTCACCATGCCTGATGACAATCCATCCCATACGTTGCCTGTGCTCCATGTGCCATCAAGAACGGCTTTTGTTCTTTCGATGTAATATGGACCCCAGTTATCTTCGATAGCTGTCAGTTGCGTGTTTGGTGCAAATTGGATCATGTTAGAGGCTTGGCCAAACGCCATAACACCGCGTTTTTCAGCAACCTGAAGCGGAGCAGGACTGTCAGTGTGCTGTGTAATAACATCAGCGCCCTGATCGATCAGAACTGTGGCAGCGTCGCTTTCTTTACCTGGATCATACCAAGTATTTACCCAAACTGGAGTGATCGTGGCTTCTGGGTTTACAGATCTTGCGCCGAGAATAAAGGCGTTGATGCCGCGAACAACTTCTGGAATTGGGAAGGACGCAACATAACCAAGTTTATTAGTCTTCGTCATTTTACCGGCGATTTGGCCCATAATATAACGGCCTTGGTAATAACGTCCTGAATAAACACTGACATTTTTAGACGTTTTATAGCCAGTTGCATGTTCAAATTTCACTTTTGGAAATGCTTTAGCAACTTTCAAAGTTGAGTTCATATATCCAAATGAAGTTGTAAAAATCAACGAATGGCCGCTGCTGGCCAATTTACGGATAACCCGCTCTGAGTCAGCACCTTCTCCGACGTTTTCAACATAAGTTGTCTCAACTTTATCGCCGAGAGCTTTCTCAACAGCAAGACGGCCTTGATCATGCTGGTAAGACCATCCATGGTCACTGATCGGTCCAACATATACAAAGCCCACTTTGAGCTTGTCAGCGGCCGATGCGTTTGCAGCACCTAGAAGTGTCAGGGTTGCCATAGCACCCATCATTGTTTTCAGCATAAATCTGCGTTTCATTTTAAACCTCATCCTGTTGTTATCTATAGTCTCGACACTTTATTGAGCGACATATGCACTCAACTTCGAAGTCATTGCTTCAATTTCTTCTGCTGCTTGCCAACTCCCATCAAAAGCATTTTTCACGAGTTGAACCACTTGGTCCTTCGTTAGGTTTGCTTCCTGCTGGGTTGCAATCAAGTTTTCAGTCATATATCCCGGAAAATACGCTGGATCATCCGAATTGACAGTAACCTTCATTCCCCTTGTTAGCATTGCTTTTATTTCGGCGGTTTTTTTACTCGGTGTAACATATCCATTGGATATGGGACAAACCGTTAGTGTGAGATTACGTTTAATAATCTCATCACACAATACTTGATCTTCCAACGCGTTTACGCCGTGATCAATACGATCTGTCTTTATGTCATTTAGCGTTTGCCAAATATTAGCAACAGAGCCTTTTTGATCCACATCACAATGCATCGTCAACAGATAGCCATGCTCCCGAGCTTTCTCAAACACCTCTTTGAATTTCAAAGGCGGATTGCCGGCTTCATCAGAATCTAGACCAACACCGACAATCCAATCTTTGTAGTCCAATGATTGTGCCAACGCTTCCATGGCAGACTCCGCTGTCATGTCCCGCAAAAAACACATGATCAATTGTGTTTTGATCCCAAATGCGTCCTGTGCATCCAATTGCGCCCGACGAATTCCGTTAATAACCGTCTCAAAAGAAACTCCGCGAACTGTGTGTGCCTGCGGGTCAAAGAACATTTCAGCGTAGAGAACATTCTGCCCGTGAACTTTTTCAAGATAAGCATATGTCAGGTCATAAAAATCCTGTTCAGTCAGGAGGACACTCATGCCTTCATAATAAATTTTGAGGAATGACGGCAAATCATCGAAATCATATGCCTGTCTCATTTCATCTGCGGATTTATACGGCAGATCAAGTTGGTTCCTTTTGGCCAGTTCAAATTTCAGCTCTGGCTCCAAAGTGCCCTCAACGTGAACATGGAGTTCTGCTTTTGGCATCCCTGCGATAAAGGTTTTCATTTCTTCCATTCTTATTCTCCTCAATCTTGAACAGGACCAACAACAGGGTCAATCACAGTCAAATTCACGCAATCAATAACACCTAGGTCCGTCATGGCATAATCAGGAATAGCCGTAATGGACAAGACGAACATATACATAAACGGCCACGGGACGTCACATCCAAGGACACGCGCGGCATCATCAAGGCTTTCCTCTTTTAACGCCATTTCCGCAGGATCAATATCCGACACAATTCCGCCAATTGGAAGGGCTAGAAATTCAATAATCTGGCCCTGATCAACAACAACCTGCCCGCCGCCTGCGCTTCGAATATGATTAACCGCAATGGCCATATCCTCACTGTTCGTGCCAACACAGACTATATTGTTATCATCCGGTGATGTGGAGGTTGCAAGCGCTCCGCGTTTCAAATTAAAGCCAGAGACAATTCCTGTGGGGCGATTGTTGGTTTTTCCGTAACGCTCCACCACTGACATATATAGCAGATCATTTTCAATATCAGGGACAACAACCCCATCACGGACTTCCATGATGGCATCGCGGCCTTTACGGACAAAAATTTGGTCCGTTGCCTGTAATGCCTTCACTTTCACCCGGGCAGTGTCAAACGTTGTTCTCACCTTTAGATCAGCGGGCGTCACTTCTGTACTTTTGAAAGTATCAGTTAGATACGCGGGACGCGCCGGCGCAACCAGCTCTGTAATCATCTTACCGTCTTTTGCCACAAGCATACCCTTGGCAATGACCTGATTTACGTTAAATGTTGCAGGGTCATCAACAATGATAATATCAGCAATATGGCCTGGTGCCACGATGCCTACTTTATGATCAATTCTATAGGCAACCGCGCTGTTAATCGTTGCCATTTGAATGGCACTCACAGGCTCAACCCCGGCCTTAATTGCCATGCGAACCATATTATCCAAGTGACCGCGTTTTAAAACATCTGATGCCACAACATCATCCGTGCAAAAGCTAATTCGGTGCTGTGCTTTGGGTGCTGTTTTTGTTGCCAGCTGAATGTTTTCTTCCAGGAAATGCGAAATAGACGACTCTCGAACGACAACAAACATGCCGTTCCGTAGTTTTTCAAGCGCTTCGTCATGGGTATAGCTTTCATGATCCAGCCGGACACCCGCATTCACGTAGCTTGCCAATTTATGGCCTTTGCACATGGGCGCGCAGCCAAAAACAGGGAGGTTATTTTTCTCAGCGATTTCCAGCGCTTCAAAAACATCTTCATCTTCTTCTTGAATGAACTCCCGTACGGTCTCCCATATGCCGATACATTCCGGCCATTCATGGGTTTCCCGGTGGTCATCGGGCCCAAAATAATGCCCAACAGTGGACCTCGGCATCGTATACGGCGTTTTACAAGGTGCGCCCCAGAAGATATTGAGCGGACCTGCGTTTGCTTCATCAAGGAAGTGGCGGACGCCTTCAAGACCCGACACCACGAGTATCTGATCTAGACCTGAAATGATGCTTGTGGTTCCCAGCGGTACAACCATTTTTGAAAAACTGGTCACTGAGAGCTTACTGCATTCCACATGCAAATGACCGTCGATTAGTCCCGGACAAATATAGCCGCCATTTGCGTCGATATATGTGGTTTCAGGACCCTTGCAATGCTCCACATCGCCAATCGCGACAATATATTCGCCCTTGATTGCAATTTCCGCGGGATAAATTTCAGATGAGGCGACATTCACCAAATTACCATTGGTGATCACAAAATCTGACTTAATCTTACCCGCACCTGCGCGCACTCGCTCTTTAATATCCATATTACGTCCACCGAAACTAATTTAAAATCTGTTGATGCG
>JBALWO010000061.1:13086-18123 GCA_036960775.1 Pseudomonas marincola
CCTACCTTAAAGGCGGGCGGTTTGGGCCAATTTCTCAGTCCCAACTTGAGTTCGTACTGGTTCAATCTGGTGCTGTTTCCGTTAATATCGACGGCGATGTCACATCCCTAATTGAAGGGTATAGTGCGCTGGTGCCCAGTAAATCTCACCTTCAATATGATTTTCGGAAAAACATCGACACCCGAATATCATGGTGTGAAGCGACCTTGCCAGTGGATCCGCAGAGCCTTCTTGAGGCACTTTCCCTGCTTCCCAAAAAATTGCCGGTTTCTCGGAGAATGCTGGACTTACACCGAATGGGGCTTGGCTTCCAATATGAACAAGGAGATCAAGCACAAATAATGGAAGCCTCTATCGGTCGTACGTTATTTCAAGAATATGTCTATCAGGCTCAAATTCTGGAGCGGAGGAAGCCTATTCATAAATCCGCCTTGCGGGCAAAATCATTTATGGAACAGAATATCGCCGCTCATTGCACGCTAACGGACCTCGCAAAATATTCCAACGCAACCCCTCAATATCTCACTCGTGTCTTTAAACGCGATTTAGGACAAACACCCATCGCGTACCTGTGGACAATCAGATCTCAAAAAGCCCTTCAACTCATTAGAAATAGCGGCCTGTCGGTTTCTGAAATCGCATTTAGTTGTGGGTACGAGAATGCCAATCATTTTTCTCGTCATATCAAAGAGAAATTTGGCGCCACTGCCACAGAAATTCGCAAGCGAAAGTGGGGGTAGAAATGCAGCCGCGGCTACGCATCGCTTACTCCAAACCGTTTTCGGTATTCGCGCGCGCTCAGCCCAGTATAGGTTTTGAATATACGGCTAAACGCCGACGCATCCCCATATCCGACCTGCCAGCTAATCTCGGCAACAGATGTTCTGGTCCGTTCCAACAAGCCTCGTGCTTTTTCAATACGTAAATTCTGAGTGTAAATACTGGGCGTATAACCTGTGGCTTTTTTAAATCGACGGAGAAACGTTCGTTCCGACAGATTTGTTTTTGCTGACATTGCCTTCACCGTCAAATCCTCAGCTGCGTTCGCCTCCAGCCAGTGCTGTAACTGCAAAACGACTTGGTCTCCATGATTAAGAGGCGGTGTAAAGCTGCGGTAGTTCTTTTGTTCCCTGCCGCTAGGGTCAATCAGCAAGTGACGTGCTGTTTGGCTCATAACTTGCGCGCCCAAAAAGCGCCTCACGATAAACAGACCAAGATCCAGCCATGCCATCAAGCCTCCCGCTGTTACAATATCATGATCATCGATTAGTAATGCTTCTGCATTAGTATGGGTTTGCGGAAATTCAGCGCGAAAACTATCTTCAAGTAACCAATGAGTTGTTGCGGGCCGTCCCTTTAGAAGACCACTATATCCTAGCCAAAAAGCCCCCCCGCAAATAGAGCACATTACAGCACCGTCTTTATGTTGCGCTCTCAACCATTCTTGCAGATCATATTCCTCTTTCCCGCGCACACCTGTGAGGGTTGGTGGCAAAATCACCCCTTTAAACGAACTCTCGGGCAATTCTTTTGCATCGGTAGCAGTCACCTCCACCACTTGAAGCTGGCGAGCGCCTTGTTTCTCACTATAGCTATTTGCGATAGTGAACAAATCGGCAAGCCCCATAACTGCTGACATTTGAGCACCGGGATAAGCGACAATTGCGATAGCGCACGGGTCGGTTTTAGGATTGTTCGTCATTTGGCGTATATAGCACATTAATTGTCATTTCAGCCAATTTCTTTCGCACCACTTGAGAGGCATAACTAATCCATACACAAATTAAGGAAGCCAATATGCCTAATACAGCTCTTATTCTTATTGATATCCAAAACGACTACTTCGAAAATGGAAGCTGGCCTGTGCATCAAATGCAACAAGCCGCTAACAATGCCGCAAAATTACTCGAGAATGCTCGATCTAACGGAACGACAGTCATTCACATTCGACACGAAATCCCATCAGAACAAGCCCCGTTTTTCCGTCCAGGAACGCCCGGTGCAGCGATCCATGTCTCTGTTGCACCGAAGGACGGCGAAACTGTTATCCTTAAACATAAACCTAACAGTTTTAAAAACACCACTCTCTTGGAAGATTTGAAAAACGCAGACATTGAGAATGTCACCATTTGCGGTGCCATGAGCCAGATGTGCGTTGATGCCACAACACGGGCGGCAGCTGATTTTGACTTCAATGTTACGGTGGTTGAAGATGCTTGCGGTGCAAAAGAGCAGGAATTTAACGGCGAAATCGTTCCGGCCCCGATGGTTCATGCTGCAATCATGGCACCTCTTGCCATGAGCTACGCCAAAGTTGTTTCAACTTCAGAATTCCTAAGCAACGGATAATCACTCAAACAGCCGCAAAATGTCACCTCTCACGACTTGCGGCTGTTCAAACATAACTCAATAAATTTCGTATAATTTCCAATTCACGACACCAGAAGACATTTAGTGTCATATTACTGAGTTGACACGCAATAAAATATAGGTCAATAATACTGTCATTAATTACCAGTAAGGACCAAATTATGAATTGGAATGATAAATTTTCACTGGATGCGAAAGCAATTCAGGCATCTGAAATTAGAGAATTGCTTAAAATTCTGGAAGATCCATCCATATTGTCATTTGCTGGTGGTATCCCCGATCCGGCCTTATTTCCAATGGAGGAAGTTGCAAGGGTCCGCGACCGTCTAGAAAAAAACCCCGCCCTTAATCGGCAGTCTATGCAATATTCCCAGACGGAGGGTTACCAGCCTTTACGGAACTGGGTCGCCCAAAAATTTTCGGAACCGAACTTAGATCTGACTGCGGATAATGTTCTAATCACCAATGGCGCGCAGCAGTCTCTGACATTATTGGCGTCCGCATTTATAGATGCAGGAACACCTATCGGTGTCGCCAACCCTACCTATCTAGGTGCCTTACAGGTTTTTGGAACACGCCGTCCCAATTACATTTCCATTGAGACTGACGAACACGGCCTTATTGTCGAGAGCGTAAAACAGGCTTTTGAAGCTGGTATTAAACTTCTTTACACTATTCCTGATTTTCAAAATCCTGGCGGAATGACGATCCCAGAAGACCGGCGAATTCAAATCATCAAACTCGCCCATGAATTTGATGTCATCATTCTAGAAGACACAGCCTACCGTGAACTTTATTACGACATGGCACCGCCGCCTTCATTTTTGACACTTGAAAGCCAATATATCGGCGCAAACGAGTGGCATAATAAGGGATTGGTTATTCAGCTCGGCACAGCGTCCAAAACACTTATGCCTGCCCTTCGGGTTGGCTGGACCATTGCGCCGCGCGTGATACTGGACAAGCTCGTCTTATTGAAACAAGCCAATGACTTGCATAGTTCTACCTTGAACCAAATTATAACCTACGAGTTATCTGCAAACTTGCTTGAAGATCACATCGAAAAACTACGGTCAGTTTACGGGAAGCGGCGGGATGCTTTGGTTGATGCGTTGCATCAATATTTGCCCAATTGCGCCTCCTTCAACCAGCCGAAGGGCGGTATGTTTGTTTGGCTCACGCTTCCTGAAGGTCTCGATGCCCGTATTTTACTCGAAAAGGCACTTGCCACTGAAAAAATAGCCTTCGTTCCGGGCGCTGCTTTCTTTGCAAATGGCGGCGGAGAAAATACGCTTCGACTGTCTTTCACGACTTGTAACGAAGAAGACATTCGAGACGGTATGCGAAGGTTATCGTCTCTGATCCAACAAGAATTTTTACAGTTGGCATCCTGAGCTAAGATAAAAAAGCGGGCCTGAATAAGGCCCGCCTTTAACTCAAATTGGACGATAGCTTAGGTTGCGCTCACATCGGTACCAACGATTGTACCACTGGTAAATTCGGCAATCACCGTATATCCGTCAGTACTTTCGTTATCATCGAAATATAAGTAAGATCCATCAAAAATCAGCTTGGCCTCTCCAGTATCTTGCCCGCCTGTATAATCTGCATTCGTGCCATCGTAAGCACTGCCGCCAATAGTCGTCAGAAAATCATCAGCTGCATCATATGATCCGCTGAAGACGAAATTACTCTGCAGGAATATGACATCTGTTGCTGAAACGAAATCTGTAATCACATCACTACTGTCAGTAAAAACAGCGTTGAGAGCAACAATTGTCGCATCTTCTACTGCACCAATATAAAATTCATCGATGCCCGTACCGCCGGTCATAACATCCTGGCCAGCACCGCCATAAAGCCAATCATCACCGCCGCCGCCTACAAGCGTATCATTTCCAAGATGCCCAGTGAAACTATCGACATCGGCACTTCCTGTGAGACTATCGTCGGCATAACTACCGCCCACATATTCAATGCCACCTAACGTGTCTGTATCACCATCATGTACCACGGTTCCAGCACCGCCACCTGTCATAACAACAGTAACTCCGGTGGATACACTGTAATAATCAGCGGTATCGTTACCAAGCCCACCTTCTAGCGAGTTAGCACCGTCGCCTGCTTGCATGAAATCGTCACCAGCCCCGCCATCCATTGTGTCGTTGCCATCTTCACCATAGAACCGGTCCGCGTCGGAACTTCCTGTGAAGAAATCGGCGTGACTGCTTCCGTGAATACGTTCGATATTGATTAATGTATCTGTATACCCATCATGGGTGACCGTGCCTGCGCCAGCACTCGACATAGAAACATTAATACCTACGGTTTCAGAATAATAATTAACGCCATCGGAATCCGCACCGCCATCGATGAAATCATCGCCAGCACCGCCGTTGAGCCAATCACTCCCGGCCCCACCATCAAGGCTATCTACGCCGTCACCGCCTTCGAGTGTATCCCAGTCATCACCACCACTGAGAGTATCATTACCGTCACCACCTTCTAGTGTATCCCGGCCGTCACGTCCTTGAAGATCATCATCTCCGCCATTTCCCATGAACTTCTCATACTCAGCGCTCCCGTAGAGGGAGTCGTTCATGGAGCCGCCCCGAATTTCTTCAATTCCAACTAAACTATCCGTATCTCCGTAACCATCGTTATGGG
>JBALWO010000062.1:0-1458 GCA_036960775.1 Pseudomonas marincola
ACAAGGCCATCACCAACGGTAAGCAAAGTATAACTCTCGGCTGCTTGGCCAAAGGATAAATCATTTTGAGCAACACCAACGATGATACCACCGATGACGTTGATGAAGGTAATGAGCAAGCCTGCGATTGCATCACCGCGTACGAACTTTGATGCCCCATCCATAGAGCCAAAAAAGCTACTTTCATCCTCCAGCTCTTTGCGTCGTGTACGGGCGGTGTTCTCGTCAATCATTCCGGCAGATAGATCAGCGTCAATGGCCATTTGTTTGCCGGGCATCGCATCCAATGAGAACCGCGCAGCAACCTCTGCGATCCGGCCAGAACCCTTTGTGATAACGATGAAATTTACGATCACGAGAATGGCAAAAACGATAATACCGATAACAAAATTGCCACCCATGACAAAGTTACCAAATGCCTCAATCACACCGCCCGCAGCAGCTGGCCCAGTATGTCCTTCAGACAAAATAAGACGCGTGGAGGCCAAGTTTAGAGAGAGCCGTAACATGGTAGCGATAAGCAGAACCGTTGGGAACGAGCTGAAATCCAAGGGGCGAGAAATAAACAGGCAGGTCATCAAGATAATGACCGAGAATGTTATTGAAAGCGCCAAACTGAAGTCGAGCAGCCAACTTGGCATTGGCAGGACCAAGACAACAAGTATGCAGACAACACCTAACGCAAGGCCAATGTCGCCTTGCGCAACAATGCTTACCATCCGACGAAATGAAAGGTTTTCCGAGCCGGAGGAGGGTTGTTCTTGGCTATCACTCATTTACGCGACCAATTCCAGTACTTTAAAGTTAAATTGCAGACCGATGTCCTGAGCCAGGTAATGGTATTTGCACGCCTTCACCCGAATAAAGCTTGAGTTTGTTTCGGAGTGTTCTGATGGAAATTCCCAAAATGTTAGCCGCATGGGTTCGATTGCCAAGGCAATGATCAAGCGTATTCAAAATGAGATGTTTTTCAACATCCGCAACAGTTCTTCCGACCATCGCGTTGCTATCAGCGCCTCCAGTGGGTTGATTTGATGCAGTATTTTGGATGGGAAGTGCTGCAGTTGAATGAGTGACCTCCGGGACTGCTGAGCCGTCCGGCATCAAAATAGCGTCAGGTCCGATTGTATCGCCTTGTGCGAGAAGAACCGCTCTATGCATTGTATTTTCAAGTTCACGAACATTGCCTCGCCATGGATTGCGCTTTAGCTTGTCCATGGCCGCAGGATCTAGATCCCGAAGCGGGATTGAGTTCATTTCTGAATATTTTTTAGCGAAATGGCCCGACAGTGTAACAATATCTGATGGTCGCTCACGTAATGGTGGAATTTTCAACGTGACAACATTCAACCGGAACAGGAGATCTTCTCTGAATGATTTGTCCCGTACTGCCTCCGCGAGGTCACGGTTCGACGTTGCTAGAATTCGGATATCTACAGGAACCGGTTTCGAGCCACC
>JBALWO010000062.1:1558-17558 GCA_036960775.1 Pseudomonas marincola
TTATCTGCACGGGCACTTTTGGAATGAAGGTAACTTGCCATTACCTCTTTACCAGTTCCTGTTTCACCGTTGATCAGCACTGAAGCAGAAGAGGGGGCGATCTGGTCAGCCAAACTCACAACTTCTTTCATCGCAGGATCACTGAAAATCAGCTTTGTATTGTCCTCAGCAACAGCTTCCAGAACGGCAGCAATTAACTCTGGATCAGGGGGCAGGGGCAAAAATTCTTTTGCACCGGCGCGTATGGCATTAGCGGCCGTTGTTGCGTCGGTATTAACACCGCAGGCGATAATCGGTAGGTTAATGCGCTCATTAGTCAGACTTTCCACAAGTCGACGAATGGGCAGATTAACATCGATCATGGCCATATCTGCGCCCTTACCTGAACGCAAAGATATTAACGCGGCCTCAATGTCATTAACTTGACTTACCTTGGCCCCACGGGACATCGCAATTTGACTTGCTGCCCCGATCTGGCCATCTAATGCTCCAATTATAAGCAACCGCATCGGCCTACTCTCCTACGACTTAATTATAAAACTGCACGCGCTCAGTTGGCGGCAATAACGTGTTTAATATCATTTCCAGTCGGCGAGGATTTTCCTGCCGTCCGATGGATGTTGCGCTCGCAATATAAATCCGGTTTATCAGAACTTCTTCAGCTGAATTTCTTTCCAGCTTTGATGCTAGCGGACTAAAGAACATATTGGCGAGAACTGCGCCATAGAATGTCGTCAGTAGTGCGACGGCCATGGCAGGACCAATGGTTGATGGATCGTTCAAATTACTTAACATCTGAACAAGCCCGACCAGTGTTCCGATTAGTCCCATTGCGGGAGCAACTTCAGCCGCTCGGTGCAAAATACCTGCAGAAGATGAATGCCGGGATGTCATCGCTCGTAATTCGTGGCTCAAAATTCGATTGACATCATCCGCCGGAAGTCCATCGACAACCAATTGCAAAGCTTTGTTTTGAAATGTTTCTTTTTCAACTTTTCCAAGATGATCTTGCAGTTTTAGAATGCCTTTTCCGCGGCATCGTTCCGCAAGTTCTAGCATAGTAAAAGCAACATCAATCGGTTTGTTCCGGGAAACGAACAAAGTCCGAAAAATCAATTTCTGCGATCTGATAACTTCAAATATTGAATAGCTCATGGTGGTCACAAGAAAAGTACCTCCTAGAACAATCAATACTGACGGCAAATTGTAAAAAGCCGTGACGGATCCACCGATTAGAACCGCGGCTGTAATGACAGCGAAGCTGCCAAATAGCCCAATTATGGTAGCAAAATCCAAATTCATTAATTTATCGCCCGTCAGATTTGATGATTTCAGTCATAGTCACACCCAGACGGTCTTCAACCACAACAACTTCACCACGTGCGACCAAGCGGTTGTTTACGTAGATATCAATGGCTTCACCAACCTTACGGTCAAGTTCCACCACCGCGCCGCGGCCTAGTTTCAATAACTGACTAACCTGCATACGGGATTTTCCAAGAACAGCAGACACATGCACAGGAATATCAAAAACAGCTTCTAGATCTGCAGCTGTTCTGGCGATATCTGAGTCTTCATCCATAGCGTCCATGACGGTGCTTTGGTCGATAGTGTCGTCACCATCAGATGCTCCGCCTTCTGGCGTCGTCCCTAATTCGTCTAATTCTAGATCTTCATTTTCTGCCACTTTATATCTCCATTATTAACCACAGATATTTCTGTGAATTAACCTTCCCCTAAATTACCGCCAGAACGGATAAATCGACTGATGATTTCATCTACCTTATCGTTGGTATCTGAAATTTCTCTTTCTACACCACCGTCGGCCCATTCAATTCGGCAGTCCCCATTGGTTTTCGTCTCGTCAGGTAATAAAATTACATTTCCTTGAAAACCACTCGTTGCCGTTAGTTTATCTATTTTCTCAGCGATTGCGCTACAAACTGCTTCACTAGCTCTCAGAACAATTCGCGGTTCATCATGCAAATCAACAAGACATTCTTCGATCATTGCCAGTACTTCGACTTCTGGTTGACGGGCGATTAACGCGGGCGCCAGTTTTTTTGCAATGGCGCACGCAAGACTTGCGGCTTCACACCGAATGTTTTCGAGCTGATCTCCGTGAGTTTGTGCGATATTTTGCAGCTGAACATTGATCGTATTTAGGACTTCAGCTGTTGACACTTCAACAGCGTTGAGAGCCTCTTGCTTACCATCGGTAATACCGGACTTGAAAGCTTCTTCACACAATCGGATTTTGTCTTCTTCTGAATATAAAAGTGGAGGGGCTTCAGGAGCCTCATCCGCTTTTTTACGCAGTGCTGTAGCACTACCAAATTCAGTATCAAACAAAAATTTTGAATTGGAACTCATAACAATTTACCTTAATAAACCAACTCGTCATCACCACCACTATCGGCTAGCAAAATTTCACCTTTGTCAGCCAAGTCTTTTGCCACATTAACTATTTCCATTTGTGCTTCGTCAACATCTCTAAGGCGAACGGGCCCCAAAGCTTCCATATCTTCACGTAATATCTTTGCTGCACGTTCGGACATATTGCTAAAGAACAAATCTCTAACCGCGTCTGATGCGCCTTTTAGGCAAATACCCAAGCGGTCTTTATCGACATTTCGTAGCAACGTTTGAATACCTGCAGGATCAAGCTTCATAAGATCTTCGAAGGTGAACATGAGGGCTTTAATTTTCTCCGCACTGTCCCGATTTCTTTCCTCAAGTGCGGCGATAAAACGGCTTTCAGTGTTGCGATCGAAATTGTTAAAGATTTCAGCCATCATTTCATGGCTATCTCGCTTATTGGTTTTCGCTAAGTTACTCATGAACTCACTGCGCAAAGTATCTTCGATTTTATCGAGGACTTCCTTCTGCACAGACTCCATTTGTAACATGCGGTTTACGACTTCTAGTGAGAAATCATCTGGAAGGGTTCCCAAGACCTTGGCTGCATGGTCTGGGTTGATTTTACTCATGACCACTGCGACGGTTTGTGGATATTCATTTTTAAGATAATTTGCCAATACAGCTTCATTCACATTGGCAAGTTTATCCCACATGGTCCGCCCAGCAGGGCCCCGAATTTCATCCATAATGCCGTCAACCCGGTCAGAGGGAAGAGCATTTAGGAGTAATCTCTCAGTGGCGTCATACGATCCAACGAGATTGCCAGTGGATGAAATGCTACCGGCAAATTCCACAAACAAGGCTTCCATTACGTCTGCTGCAACCGTGCCTAAGTTAGACATGGCTTGTGATATTTCTTTGATTTCTTCCTCGTCAAGCCGCGTCCAAAGAGGGGTCGCGTGCTCTGAGCCGAGTGCCAGCATCATAATCGCGGCTTTGTCGGTTCCAGAAAGTTGTTTTATGTCAGTTATAGCCATTGAACGGTCCTGAATTATTTTTCGTGATAAAGCCAATTGCGAATAATTGCGACAGCTTCCTCAGGGTGTTTTTCGACAATTTCACCCACTTTTTTAAGAGCGGATGTTTTTACCTGACCTTCAACTTTTGCAATGTCGATCATTTCATCGAGTTCGGTCAGTGTTTCAGAGTTAAGGGCAGCGCTTCCTTGCTCACCTCCAGGTCCCGCAAGGGCGTTGCCCGCAGCATCGACACCACCGCCGGGTATTCCGGCCGTTCCGCCTGGGACGCCTGCTAACGCTCCAATGGCTCCGCCGGCCCCTGCAAGAGCGTTTCCGGTAGCATCGGCGCTAAGCGCTCTGTTCAGTAACGGACGAACAACCAGTAATAGGGCGAGAACAGCAACGATTGCGAGAACGCCCATTTCCCCCATTTTGAAGAGATCTTGTTTGTTAAAGCCCATAAATATAGGCTCATTGGAGAGATCTGGCTCGAACGCTTCCACCGCGACTTCAACGAAGGGCATATTGACGACTTCTACGATATCACCGCGATCTTCATTGAAACCAATCGCAGATTTTACCAATCGGCCAACTTGATCCAGTGCTTCATCACCGAGCGGCTCGTACGTGGCTTTGCCGTCCGCATCGATAACTGCACGGCCGTTAACTAACACGGCAACAGTTAAGCGTTGAACCAGGCCGGCTTCTCTAACTTCCGTTGTGATTGTTTTCGAGATTTCGTAGTTGACGGTTTCTTCAAGGCGATTTGCCTCATTAGATGCACCGACAGCGCCCTCGGCACCTGCTTGGGCTTCTGGAAGGTTATTTGCAACCGTTACACCCCCTCCTTCGTCAGCGCCATCAGTGGAAGAGCTGGTTTCTTCCACTGTTTGGGTGGATCGTATAACTTGTCCATCTGGATCATAGGTTTCTGATTTGACCGTTTTTTGGTCAAAATTCATGACGGCACTTACTTGCGCGCGAACATTTCCCTTGCCCAGAGATTTCTCTAGAAGTGCTTCAATCTGTTCACGAAGTCGGGCTTCGTGGGTTGCGCGCATAAATTCTGTTTGGCTACCATATCCGTTGCCGGGGCTGTCTTTACCATCTCCGCGCGCAAGCAAACTCCCTTTGCTGTCGACAATGGAAATCTTGTTGACGGCAAGCGAGGGAACGGCTGCGGAAACTAAATGTTGGATCGATGCGATTTGATCATCCTGTAATCTGCCTTTTAATTTGAGAATGATAGAAGCAGAAGCTTCTCGTTTTTCTCGGCTAAAGACCTGACGTTTGGGAAGAACAATGTGCACCCGTGCACCTGATACAGCGTTAAGAGCTCGGATGGTTCGTGACAGTTCACCTTCCAAAGCTCGAACCAGATTAACGTTTTGGACAAAGGCTGTTGTGCCAAAGGCATCGGCGTTATCGAAGATCTCGTATCCGATAGATCCACCATTCGGTAAACCCTCTTGCGCCATGTTTAGGCGCAACTTCGCGACTTGATCCGATGGGATTTTAATATCTCGGCCGTTAGCGCTTAATCTATACGGAACATTGAGGGCATCAAGTTTGCCAACAACCGCCCCTGAATCTTCAGGTTCGAGGTTTCCATATAAAAGAGCGTAATCGGAAGAGCCGATGCGCGTTGCCATAAACATGATCAGCGCAATTAAACCAATTGCGACAGATCCTAGGATGGCGAGCCGTACCGTACCGAGGCTTTGAAGAAGCTGACTGAGACCGTTCAAAAGAGACACCTATAAGCAAATAACATGTTTGAAAACTGTCCTTACGGAGAGCAATCTAGACTCATGTTATAAACAGAAGGTTAACAATGGGCAATATTTGCCGAGCAATAGGAATATTTTGCCTATTCGGGTAAGTTGTTGAATTAGAAAAATAATATAGACTGTGATTCTAATATTTAGAGGTGGGTTTTTGGAGAATCGCAAGTGTGCAAGTGAGCGGTCTAGTTACTGACCTCTGGTGGCGGCGGCGGACGATACTGCTGCAAGCGAGTTGTCCTAAGGCCGGGTAGTCCGTGCTTGTCTATTGCCTTTTGCCAAGAGAGAAATTCCTCAACCGACAGTTTATAACGGTTGCAAGCATCATCAAGGCTTATCAAGCCGCCGCGAACGGCCGCAACGACTTCTGCCTTGCGCCTGATGACCCATCGTTTCGTATCTTTGGGCGGTAGATCATTGAGGGTCATTGGTTTCCCATCGAGCCCAATAATCTGACTGATTCTATGTTCCGTAACGGATTGCATTTGGCGCTACCTTGCTCCAACTTCGTAATTTTCTTTGAGGGATGGTAGCGTCGGCTATTTAACAAACCGCTAAAGAGATTGGTTAATTTTATATTTCACGGCCAAAAATCGCATTTTGGCCGTGAAAAAAGGAGTATCTAAACAAGAAGTTAGATTAACGTTTGATCCGGATGAGTTCTTCTAACATTTCATCGGCGGTCGTAATAATCTTACTGGCAGCGGAATAAGACCGCTGCGTCACAATCATTTTTGTGAACTCAGTGGCGATATCAACTGTCGAAGCTTCTGTCGCTGATGATATAACTCGGCCAGCACCGCCATTGGTTGCCTCTCTCAATGTAAAGGTTCCCGATTCAGGGCTTTCATCGTAGGCATTGGCATCCTTATTAGACATTTCATTTGGATTTGGGAATGTCGCTATGGGAATTTTGTAGATAAATTTGGATGTACCGTTGTCAAACTTGGCAATCACGTTTCCTTCTTCGTCAATGAAGACTGAGTTGAAGGCTCCAAATAAGGCACCATTGATTTCTGAGGAGACCAATTCCGAATTTCCGGCAAAATGGGTAAATCCGTCAGAGGAATCATCTGTTCCGAAATTTAACGTAATGGCCTGCGGGGAATCAATACCCAACGAGGCCGCCCAAGGAACTGAAATAGCATTTGTCTGGGTGGTCGCGCCTGAGGATAGGTCCATTGTGCCATCCGTATTAAATGCGACAACTTCAGTAGAAAGAACATCTTCATTGCCATCATTGTCGATATCGGCCGTGATTTCCAAAGTCCATTCATTTGGTGTAACGCCTGTTCCCGTCTTAAGGAAGTTGAATGTTATAGAATGGGCTTCACCAACACTGTCATATACTTGGAACGATCTGACAAAATGCGGTGTTGTGGTTCCTGCAGCCATATCGCCTGCTACATAACCTGCTCCAAACGTGGTTTGGGATTTAGCCAAATTGGCTTTGAGACCAATAATACTCGTGGCTTCCGCATTACCAGTGAGACCTGAAATGTTCACTGGCTGCAGTGCAGACAAATCTGATTGGTTGCTCGGAATGGCGCCGCTAGAGTCAATTGCCCATCCTTGCAGATAATAACCAGCAGCATTCCGCAAGCGGCCTTCAGAGTCAGGCTCAAAAGTTCCCGCACGCGTGAAAAGATAGTTACCGCCAGACTCAGTTGGATCTGCCAGTGTATTAACGACGAAGAAACCGTCGCCAGCGATGGCCATGTGTGTGTCCGAGGTTGATGCGGTAATCAAGCCCTGTTTGTCAACTTGTTGTCTTGGGTGAACAATAACGCCGCCCGGTGAATATGTTGTATCGGTGGTGGTCTCGGTCACCAAGGTAGAGAACACCGCATTGGTATCTTTATAACCAACGGTACTACTGTTCGAGATGTTGTCAGAGATCATGCCCATTGACATGGACTGGGCTGCGAGACCCGAAACCCCTGAAAACATTGCTGCTGTAAGACTCATGATAATACTCCTTTTATTAACCGCACTTGCAAAACGGCAAGCTCGGGTTACGAACCTGCGTTAAGCAGGGTCATCTGTTGAATCAGTCGACTCGGCTGAGTCTGTTGAATCTGTTGCCTCAGCTGTGTCTGTTGCCTCGGTTGACTCGGCTGAATTAGTTGAATCGGCGATTTTGACCATCGTGATGTTACCCAACCCTAAGGCTAAGCCGTTTACCATCAATACAGGTACGCCATTTACTGTTTCTACTGTTTCGGCGAGACCTTCAAAGCTGTAGGTCACATTGACTTGACTGCCGCCACTAGTTTCTGCGTTAGCAACGAGATAGTAAGCACCTTCTGGCGCTTGGCCGCCGTTATCAAGACTACCATCCCATGTGAACTCAAATTCACCCTCAGACTGAGATGTTGTCTGTGTGATTGTATGAACTTTATTGCCGGTTGAATCGTATATGTCATACGTGATGTTGTCAGGTGAGGCGGCAAAATCCAATTTCCAGGTTGCTTGTTCATCTTCCAGTTTGGCGATGTTCAAGTCAGTCCCGACAATTTTCCCAAGATAACTTAGTAGCACTGTCGCTTCGTTATTTTGCTGACTAATACTTTGCAATTGGATGAGTGCTTCCAAGTTTTGGTTGGTCGCGATAGATTGCTCTACTTGGGTGAAGGATACCAATTGACTGGTGAACTCATTCGAGTCCGTTGGGTTCAACGGATCTTGGTTGGCAAGTTGTGTTGTCAACATTGTCAAAAAGTCATCGAAATTGTCCGCCAGAGTGACCCCTGCCTGGGATGCCTTTGTATCGTCCAAATAGTAAGCTGCATTAGCTTCATCAATGTTCATTATCTTAATCCTTGTTGGTCAATCACACCTGAATATCTAAATTTCCGTTATCAGAAACGCCGTAAGCGGCTTCCATATTGGCAAGATCTATCTGTGAGATATCTTCATCTTCGGAAACCAGATTTGCCGTTGCGGGCTCACCCGAATTTTCTTGATCGCCTTGCCCCTGATTAAGGCTAAAACTCAGACTGTCAGATCCAGTATCAAAACCAGCATCTTTGAGCGCTTGCTCCAACTGACGAGAGTCTTGTTTCAATAAATCAAGGCTTTCCTGATTGTCAGCGGAAATAGACGCAAGTACACGTCCGTCGCTGCTAATTTCAAGTTTGATATCAACACGTCCAAGTTCGGCGGGACTTAGTTGCACTTTAATGCGATCGACGCCGTCTTTAGCTGCTGTTGAAATTTGTGAAGAGACTTGCTCAGCGGGACTACCCGCTTGTGCAGATGCCCGACTTGCCATGTTTGCCTGACTTGCGGAGTTGGAGGCGGTAGAATCGATGCCGCTTATGGCACCTCCAGTAAGTCCTGCATTTGCGCTTAGGGCTGGATCGCCCGTTGTCGCGGGCATTAGTAATGAAGACGCGAGGCCGCCATTGGGCACTATTAACGGCAAGTCAGCTTGTCCAGCAGACTGGGTAACTGTGGCCATTGCCGTTGTTGCTTTTGGTTGTGGTGCAGATGCTTCTGCGATGTTGGCGCCACTTAACATGGTAGGCGAGCTAGCCGAATTTGTCTTTTTGCCTGTTGAGGCTAAAGAGATCTTCCCTTTGGCGTTACCAAGCATCTCAGATATTTTTGCTGACAGAACTTCTTTCTCAGAAACGCTGGCCATTTCATCAAAGCGCATTTTCTCAAGGGCGGTTTGCGTTCCCGCCGGCTTTACAGACTGGTTGTCTGTCTGCTGTGCTGCAATTGGACCCTTCGGCGCGTCTGTGCTTGCCGCATCGGTTTTAGTTGCGCTGGACACATCCGTATTAGCTGGGGTGGCTGTTTTAGCCTCCTTTTGTACGGAGGATGTCGCGGCACCTGTCGCGGCTGCAGCACTGGACGTTACCGCGGCCTCTGCTGTTTTGGGAAGCACCGTGGCAGGCGTCTCATCTTTTGGTTGAGCGGCTGTTTGCGGCGCTGGAACATTCGAAGCGGTTTGATTGTCTCCAGGGGTCGTTTGCCCCGTTGCCGGTGCGGCATTTTTTGTGGTGTTGGCGGCGGCAGTTGCTGCTAAAGACTTTTCGGTCGAAGGCAGGTCACCGCCCTCTCTTGAGGGTGTTGTGGGAGTAGTTGTCGTGGCTTGAGGAGCAGGGGTCGTAGAAACGACCTTCGAGGCGACCTCGTCGCTCTTGACAGGCAGAAGCGTCAGCGGATTAATCTGATCTTGTGGCATGACAACATCATTGGAGCTGTCTTGGGAGTCTGATCTTGTCTCATCTTCTGATCGTTCGTCCGATCTGCTTTCACGGACTGGATCATCATCAGACGAATGCTCATTTGAAGCCCGTTCATAAGGTTCAACATCATTTTCCTGTTCCACCAAATGAAGCGCAAAATCATCTGAACGATCGCTCTTATAATTAGCGTTCCAGGTGAAGGCGCTGTCCTTAGTGTTGTTTGATTGTGTTACGTCCATCTTACCGCTCACTTCCGAAATATTTCACCATCATGTGAATTCTCGCTCCTATCTAAGCAAAAGGCGGGCCAGTTTTTTGATGTCTCTAAAAATCACCTGAAAACAACGTTTTGAACGTGATTTTGATAATTTTGGAGGGAAGCAATTTATTCCCTATCCGGAAAAATATTCCCGATATAAGGACGATTATGCCGGGGCAACTGGGTGAGAATTAAGCGGACATTTGATCGTGTTAGGAGCGCAGCACTTCTATCATCTATTCGGCTGAGAACGGAGAAAGTTGGACCTTTAGTATGAATTGGCACTTTGATTGCATAGATAAGCGTGAAATGCAGTTAGCTCACTATTGGTATGTCGGTGGGATATAGGGTTTAAAATGAGAATATATCTTATTAAACAAATGGTTACTTTCGATTCCACTAAAAAAATGTGGTCGGAAAATTCTACCGATAAAGGCACAAACTGCAAATTCAACTCGGTCAATTGTTCCGTTGAAGGGCTTAACAGTCAGTCGCTAGGAGATGTGAAATGAGCTTAAACGCAATTATGAATTCAGGTGTCACTGGAATGTTGAGCCATCAAGAGGCTCTTGCCACGACAGCGAATAATATCGCGAATGTTCAAACTGAAGGCTATGCGCGAAAAGTCGTTGAGTATAGCACGATCGTCCTTGGCGGAAGCGGTGCTGGAGTTGAAATTGAAAATATTCGCCGGGTCACGGATGAATTCGTTTTAAAAGAACTCAGGTTAGCAACGGCAAGTACTGAACAATATGCGGCAATGTCCGATATATATGACAAGCTGCAGGCATTGATGGGGGATCCAAGTGCCAATACTTCCTTAACCGGAAAAATGGATAGTATTCACACGACGTTGGCGGCGTTAACAGTTGATCCGACTTTATCTGTTTCGCGAACTGCTGCCCTCACAGAAATTTCAAATTTTGGTATTGAAACAAATCGCCTGTTGACCCAAATTCAAGGGTTGAGAAAAGATGCGGATAATCAAATTGCCACTGAAATTGACACTGTAAATGATGCGATTTTACGAATTCATGAGCTTAATATAGAAATCTCCTCTGCAACAATTAGTGAGCAGCCTACAGGAGAGTTGGAAGATAAACGAGATCAGGCGCTTGCTGAAATCTCAGAGATCATGGACATCAAAACGTATCAGCAAGGTAATAATTCGATTGCGGTTGTTACGAATACCGGTCAGCAGCTTCTGGATTTCACCCCGCGCCAGCTGGTGTACTCCGCTGCGGCGACCGTATCGTCAGCAACCATTTTCGCTCAAATATCCCTTAATATCTATGACACATCAACAGGAACCACTGCCTCAACAGGCCTGCCACTAGATCCTGAATTAACGAGTGGTTCTTTGCGCGGCTGGCTTGATATGCGAAATATTGAATTGCCGGGATTAGCTGCACAAATAGGAAGTTTAGCGGGCGAGACTGCAGAGCAATTGAATGCAGTGCATAACGCAAATACAGCTGTGCCGCCTCCCTCTACTCTAACCGGACATAATACCGGTGTTGTTTCAACTGACCCACACGGTTTCACAGGACAGGCGACCTTTTATAGCTTCGATGCAAATGACGACGTGGTTGCATCATACACAGTGGATTTTGATGCCGTTGGTACCGTATCCGTAGATGATGTGATGACCGAGGTGAACGGCGCGCTCGGCGCAGGAACGTTGACCCTCACAAATGGTGCGATGACAATGACGGCGCCTGCAGGGTCAACCGGTATTGGAATTGAACAAGATGCAACATTACCTGCCCTCCGCGGCGATAAAGGTTTCTCTCATTTCTTCGGCATGAATGATTTGGTTGAAGCGCAAACTGAGACTAATTTTGATACGGGCCTGCTGACCACCGATAATCATTCTTTTACGGGAACAACTGATTTTGAGTTTCGGGGGCCGAACGGAGAAGTTCAAGCATCGTTTACAGTTGATTTTGACGCCATCGGTGGCACGATGGCTGATGTTATTGCCGAGTTAAACACCGGGCTGGGAACTTCGGCCACTGCGTCGTTGACCAGTGATGGTGCCATCGAGATTACAAGCGCTGCCGGTTATGACACCTATTCCATTCATGTTACCAATGATACAAGTGATCGCGGTGGCACCGGTTTATCGTCCTCGGAAATGTTTGGCTTGGGTCTGAGTTACCCAAGTGATCAAGGTGTGGATTTTGTTGTGCGAGCTGACATTTTAGCTTCGCCTATGATGATGGCACTTGCAAACATTAACGGAACAGGCACACCAGCGCTTAGCCTTTCCGATAATAGGGGCGCACTTGCGTTTCAAAATTTGACGTCTCAGACATCTGAATTTGCGACTGTTGGCGGCTTGCCTGGATCAACTGTGACGTTAAGCGAATACGCCGCACAAATTTTGGCCAAATCGGGCCTCGACGCCGCAAGATCTGAAAGTTTACAAGCTGATAGGTCAGCACTTTCCGGTGTTCTTACAAATAAATATTTGGAAGACGCTGGCGTGAATATGGATGAGGAATTAGCCAATCTCATCGTTTATCAAAATTCTTATAACGCAGCAGCCCGCGTTATTACGACCGCACGGGACATGTACGATATCCTGTTAAATATCGTATAAGACGTAGAGAGTAGGAGAGAAGCCATGAGCCGAGTTTCAACAATGCAGCAAACCCAGAACCAGATTCAAGGGATGCTCAACAGTCAGGTGAAAGTTGTTGACGCGCAACGACAAGTAACAACGGGACATGTGGCCGAATTCTATAAAGACATCTATCAGGATACGGCAAGTCTGACAGGTGCTAAATCACTTCTTGCTAGGCTAGAGCAACACAAAGAAAACGACAATATAGTCCAATCGACGTTAGCGAATTATGATCAAGCTCTTGGCGGTATGGAAAATGCCGCAACTGATCTAAAAGAAGCTGTTATGGGGGCAATTAATGCGTCTTCAGCGTTGGGTTTTGAGGGGGCGGTCGAAGGGGCATTCGAAGCTGTTCTTGGGTTCATGAATAGCCAAAATTCCGAAGGGTATATGTTCGCAGGCTCAAAAAAAGAAACGGCGCCCATCAACATCACCGATATGAGTGATTTGCTAACGGCACTGGAGCCGCCAACCGATATTTTCGATAATGATACATTGAAGCGTGTCACCCGTATCGATGAAAACAGAACCCTCGAAACAGGGATACTTGCCGACGAAGTTAGTTTGGAAATCATGACGGCAATCCAGAGAATTACACTTTGGCAAGCGGGCACAATCCCAACAACGGCGCCCATACCTACAGGGCCAGCTGGGCCGGTAACTACGCCGCTTAGCACTGAAGATCAGGCGTTTTTGATTGCTGAAATTGAAAATTTGGAGTTGTTGGTCCGCGATCTAAATGAGTTCCGCGGAGAGAACGGTCTAAACCAGAAGGTTGTTGCAGAAACCGTTGTAAGTCTTGAAGTTCAAATTGATCAGGCAGAAATTTTTATCAGCAATATCGAAGACATTGATTCCGCTGAAGCCATCGGGAATCTCAATCAAGCAAACTTCGCGCTTGAAGCTTCTTACAATGTTTTAAGTCAAATTAATAGAATAAGTCTGCTGAATTTCCTCTAAGAATGGCAGGAAATATCGCATTTTCGTGATTAACGTCGGGATCACGACTTGAAAAGGTTGCATCCCTTGCAATCAGGCTTATATTGCGCGCCATGAATTCATTAGGTTTTAGTACAGCACCCGAAGATACCCGTATCGTTGTTGCCATGTCTGGCGGCGTCGATAGCTCGGTTACGGCTGCATTGTTGAAAGATCAAGGTTACGACGTGGTTGGTATTACGTTGCAGCTTTATGATCACGGTGTCGCAGTGCAGAAAAAAGGGGCCTGTTGTGCAGGCCAAGATATTCACGATGCCCGCCGTGTTGCAGAATCAATTGGTATTCCGCATTATGTGCTGGATTATGAAAACCGCTTCCAAGATAGTGTCATGGAAGAGTTTGCCGACAGTTATTTGCGCGGCGAAACACCTGTCCCTTGCGTGCGGTGCAATCAAACCGTCAAATTCAGAGATCTACTAGAAACATCTAAAGATCTTGGCGCCGTCGCTATGGCAACGGGTCATTATATCCGCCGCGAAGGCGGAGAGACCGGCGCGCGTCTTTATCGCGGCGCCAATTCCATCAAAGATCAGAGCTATTTCTTGTTTGCAACAACGCAAGATCAAGCAGATTTTTTGCGGTTTCCTCTCGGCGGCTTAACCAAAGACGAGACACGGGCACTTGCGGATAAATACAATCTGGCAGTGGCTGCAAAACCTGAAAGCCAAGACATCTGTTTTGTTCCTAACGGAAATTATGCAAGTGTCATTGAAAGAATTCGGCCGGGCGCTGGACGTGAAGGCGACATCGTAGATCTCGCAGGCAATGTTATGGGCCGCCACAACGGCATTATTAATTATACCATTGGTCAGCGACGCGGCCTTGGAATTGCAACAGGTTCGCCTCTATATGTGGTGCGTCTCGATCCTGCTGGCAATAAAGTCGTCGTTGGACCGCCAGAAGCGCTGCAAATCTCTAAAGTGACTTTGCGAGAAATGAACTGGATTGGCGATACTGCACTGAGCGTTGAAGGGTCCAAAGTTTCCGTAAAAGTTCGGTCAACGCAAGAACCGCTGAACGCAACGGTTTACGGTGCGGCTAATAATTGGGCTGAAGTCCATTTGGACAACCCTGAGGGCGGCGTTTCACCGGGGCAGGCTTGTGTCATGTATGATGGCGATCGTCTTTTGGGTGGTGGCTGGATTGCCGGGACAGAAGCTCCGGTTATTGTTTAACGGCAAGGTCCGCTAGCTGCTGTTTCATTTGGGTCGCGGCAAATGCAAAACCACCATCCCCGCCGTCCACGAAATGAAGATGCGCTCCTTCTGCAAGATTAAACACAAGGCAGGTCATCAACGCGGTTTCTGATAGATGAACCCCGTAGGCGACTTGCCTGTTTTCATGAAACCTCTGTAAAAGCGCCTGAATTTCCTCAATTTGGTCAAGCGTGCAATCCAAGACCAGACGGATCATATCGTCAAATCTTTGAAAGTCGGTATTGGCGAGCAGTTCTTTCCGGTAAACGGGTGCGTCATAGCTTCCCGCTTTCTTTCCGGTTTTCTCAAGAACAAATTGAATGAGGCTTTCCCAACATAACTTCAAATAAGTTTTCAGAACGCTTTTTCCTGCTGCTGAGAGCTTTGCCTCTGTCCATAATCCGCGCGGTGGCCATCTAAAAACAAGGTTCTGGTTGCTGTTGGGGCGGAATTTTTCGACCTCTTTCCCCAATATTTTCATGAGTTCACTCAGGACTGTGTCGTAAATCTGCGTTTTCTCTTCTGTGTTGCCATAGGGGGCGTTTACCAAAAGGCTGACGATTTTTCCATTTCGGCTGGAAAGAGGCTCCCACCTGCAAGAAAGCCCATCAAGATCTGGTGGACCGTTGGGTTTACGGGAGAGGGGGATAACGTAGGGGTTCTGGGTGCTATCGTCCTTTAGAAGCTTATCAGCCTCCATTAACCCGCCGCCGGAAAACATAGCGAGGTACAAACCATCGCTAATCTCATATTTCAATACATCCGCTGACAACCCAAGTTCGTTAATGGCAGTAATAGGAACGACGCCAATACGTAAGTTTAGGTCGAGGCTCTCAGCCGAAAGTGCCCGAATTTCGACAAGTGTTTCAATGGCGGTTTCCCGCAAAGACGGCGGAATGGCGAGCGTGGCGCCATCGCCGCCAAAGACATAGGGGATGTCAATGTCACCGGCGATGTTAAGGATCCCCATGATGCAGGCAGCCCCCACCATGTTGACGTTTTTATAATGCCCATCACGGATTGCTTGCGTTGATCCTTTTACATCCGTCAGGATTAGATACCAATCATCGGGGAGGGGCGTGTAGTTTTCCCTATTGGTAACTTCTACAAAATCAGAGAGAGCTGATAAATCTTGGAAGAAATCTTTCGTGTCCGTCATTTTTATGGGGCCATTCTTTTTGGGCACGTGAAGACTTTATTTTATCTGTATTCTATGCAGTTTTTCAAATATTGAAAGCCTATTGTCGGTGCGGTACGTCACATCTTGTAACCACTGAATAACCGATAGTTTCTACTGAAGATGGAAGGATTAACCTTAAGAAAAAGAATGGGTTGGAATTGTTTAGCCAGCGTTCAATCCCTTCGTTTAAGTCTATATTGAGGGGTATTCATTATGGCCGTGCAATTACGATGAAATATTTTCATTTCCTCGCTTGACAGTTTCGTCAAAAACTCCTAAAAACCGGGCTCCACACGGCCAAAACAACGGCCGCTCTTTGTGTGGCGGAGTAGCTCAGCTGGTTAGAGCAGCGGAATCATAATCCGCGTGTCGGG
>JBALWO010000006.1:0-75084 GCA_036960775.1 Pseudomonas marincola
CGAAGGGCACTTTCGTTGCCGCTTCGAACTATAAGGCTGTTTTTGGAAACGCCAGCTTCTCGGGCAAGATCATCTGCGCGTTTCAACAATCGGGCGGCGCAGCCTTGGCGCTGAAAACTCTCAGATGTGGCGAGCGTATTGATGTACCAATTGCCGACGGTTTGGTTTTCCAGGCGCGCCAACGGCTGAACCACAGGGGGTAATTCATCAATTTCTTCAAGCGTATCTATTTTTGTTCGGCGGAAGGAATTTAGAAGTGCAGCGACTTTACCGTCGCTAACCAGAAGTTGGCATTTTTTGTAGCTATAATCACTCGTGTCTTTTTGGACAATTTCTTCGCCAACGGCCCACGGATCTCTTCGAGGATTTGCCGTTTTCCAGCAGTAATAGGGAATACCCGATGCGGCAAGGTTTGCCAGCCTAGCGATATCTTTCGCGTCGGCGGACCGCGCGTCTCTCAATTGCATTTGATTAACCAGTTTACTTTAAAAATATCACCATCTGCGCCCGACCATATTGATGATCAAGCGCAGATAATATTGAAGTCGGTTTAGTCTTCTGAGACTTTAAGAACCAATTTACCGAAGTTTCCACCTGTGAACAATTTCAAGAAAGTGCTCGGGAAGTTTTCGATACCTGTGTCTACATGTTCTTTAAACTGCAACTTGCCTTGGCTGTACCATGTGGCAAGCTCCTGAACGCCGGAACCATATTGCTTAATATAATCAAAGACGACGAAACCTTCCATGCGGGCATGTTGGACTAGCAGATTCAGGTAGTTTGATGGACCTTGAACAGCAGTCGTGTTGTTATACTGTGAAATTGCACCGCAAATAACCACACGAGCGTGACGGTTCAAACGGGCAAGTGCCTGATCAAGAATATCGCCGCCGACGTTATCAAAGTAGACATCTACGCCTGATTTCAAAGGCTCTTTCATATCTGCAAGGAAGCTGTCTGATTTGTAGTCTAGGCAAGCATCGAAACCCAACTCTTCAACCACATAACGGCACTTTTCAGCGCCGCCAGCGATACCGACAGCGCGCGCGCCTTTAATTTTCGCAATCTGACCAACCATAGAGCCAACCGCACCAGCAGCTCCAGAGACCAAAACCGTGTCCCCTTCTTTCACTGCACCAACGTCGGTAAGACCGAACAAGGCCGTAAGACCTGGCATACCGAGGCCGCCAAGATAGCTTTCAAGCGGTGCCAATTTTGGATCAACTTTTACAAGCTCTTTCCCGTCAGAAACACCATATTGCTGAATACCATGCATGCCCGTAACGAAATCGCCCGCGGCAAATGCTGGGTTGTTAGAGGAGACAACTTCGCCAACTGTGCCTGCGCGCATAACCTCGCCCAGTCCAACAGGGGCAATGTATGATTTTGCATCATTCATCCAACCGCGCATGGCCGGATCAAGTGACGCGAAATGAACTTTTACAAGCACTTGACCATCGCCGGCAACAGGGGCATCAGTCGTTACAAATTCCCAATCACTGTCTTTAGGGAGGCCAACCGGACGTGCGGCAAGACGATATTGTTTATTTTTGAGGGTCATTTTATTACCTTGTTTTGATTACCAGAGTACATCCAACCTTTTTTCATTAAAAAGATCAAGACCGATCGTTCAAAATAGAAAAATCCACAATCAGAAAGAGAAATAAATTAATTTCATTCATCCAATTGTGGGTTTTGGGTTAGGCGGTTGGCAGTTTGTAATCTTTAAACTGTTCGCGGAGTTTTGTTTTTAGCAATTTTCCAGTCGCTGTATGGGGGAGTTCATCGACGAACACCACATCATCGGGAAGTTGCCATTTGGCAAGTGTGCTTTCAAGGTGCGTAAGGACATCTTCACGGGTTACTGGATGTCCCTCTTCCTTGATTGCAATAACCAACGGGCGTTCGTCCCACTTTGGATGAGGTATGGCGATAACTGCCGCCTCGACAATCCCTGCGCAACCGATGGCTTCATTTTCAACGTCAATCGATGAAATCCATTCACCGCCGGACTTAATCACATCCTTAGAGCGGTCGGTAATTTGCATGTAGCTATCTTTATCCAACGTAGCAACATCGCCTGTATCAAACCATCCATCCGCACCAACGACATCACCGCCTTCAGCTTTAAAGTATCCACTTGTGATCCACGGACCACGGACCATCAAACGGCCAAAGGCAACACCATCACGTGGCATTTCATTATTTTCGTCATCGACAATTTTCAGCTCCACACCGAAAACGACCCGTCCCTGCTTGAGGCGAACATCAATTTTCTCACTCTCAGACAAATTTTCATGCTTTTTAAGCAAGTTCCCTGTTGTCCCGATTGGGCTGGTTTCAGTCATTCCCCACGCATGGACAACGTCGACACCGAAGTCATTTACAAACGTTTCAATCATTGACCGCGGCGCGGCAGATCCACCGATAACAGTTCGGTTCATAGATGAGAATTTCAGCCCGTTTTCTTTCACATACCCCAAAAGCATCAACCAAACTGTCGGAACACCAGCAGATAAAGTCACGCCTTCCTGCTCCATCAATTCGTAGACGGATTTGCCGTCCATTTGCGCCCCCGGCATCACCATTTTAGCGCCGGACATGGCCGCGGCATATGGGATACCCCAAGCGTTAGCGTGGAACATTGGCACAACAGGAAGAATACTATCCCGGTTACTAATCCCTAAGCCGTCGTTAGCACAAACACAGAAGCTATGTAGAACAGTTGAGCGATGAGCATACAGAACACCTTTCGGGTTTCCAGTGGTGCCAGATGTATAACATAGGCTGGAGGCTGTTTTTTCGTCGAAGTCTGGCCAGACATAATCACCATCTTCAGCATCAATTAATGTCTCATAACAAAGAACATTCTTCAGACTGGTTTCCGGCATATGGGCTTCATCTGTCATAATGACAAAATTTGTGACTTCTGTCAGCTGATCTTGAATAGCCTCCAAAAGCGGAACAAAAGTCAAATCAGTAAGAATCACTTTGTCTTCGGCGTGATTTGCAATGTAAGTGATCTGCTCTGGGAATAGGCGCGGATTAATGGTGTGACACACCAATCCACTCCCCGAAACGCCAAAATAAATCTCAAGATGTCGGTAACCGTTCCATGCAAGCGTTCCCACGCGATCCCCAAATTCCACACCAAGGCGTCCAAGCGCCTGAGCCAATTTCTTTGAGCGCAAATTTATATTTCGATAATTTGTCCGGTGAATAGGTCCTTCCACTGAACGAGAGACGATTTCCACATCTCCGTGGTTCAAACCCGCATATTCAATTTGAGAAGAGATTAAGAGAGGACGATCCTGAATTAGGCCAAGCATGACATTTTCCCAGTTATTTTATTATTGTATAGCGGCAGAGGATACGGAAACATTCAAAACAGGTAAAGAGCGTTTCACTGAATTTTACAGCAATATCGTCAAACTGTTTATGACGCTACGGAAAGCAGACCTTCAGAAAAAGAAGTTGTTTCCACCTTTTAATATCTCCACAATATCCTTCAATTACTATGATCTCAGGTTTCCGAAGGGTCCCAAGCCATGCAAATAGAGCCGTATATTCTACTGCCAATAGCCGCACTTTTTGTCGGTATTGTCATTGTTTTTATTCGCCTTGTTGCTGGTCCCCGAAATGCAAAGATTACTGAAGAAGGGTGCCTTCAATTAATGAAATTTGAAGAGCCAGAAACAAACGTTCACACCATATGTATCAGCCTTGATCAGTCGGCAGCGCTCCTTCTAACTGATGCCGCCGTGCCACTACGGCTTGTGCGCCGACACGGTGATAAGCTCGTTCTTCAAATTCCAGACATATCAGATGTCAAAACCACAGCAGCGAAAAACGGGCTGATCCAAATTCGCCGGCAAGATTTCTCCCACCCAGCAATCAATATCCAATGCGAAATACAGGACGCCATAAACTGGCAAACCAGTCTTGAAAAATTTAGTGCCGCCGCTGATAGAGAAGTAATGTAAAATGACACTTCCAGATCCCGTAACCTTTGCCATTCCAGCCTTCGTTCTATTAATTTTAATCGAAGTCGTTCTCGGCCGGTTTAAACCCGCAAAAGCAAATTATGAGGCCCGTGACAGTGCAGCATCTCTTTTTATGGGACTCGGTAATTTTGCTATCGGTTTTTTAAATTTGGGGATCGTGGCAGCCGTCTCAAGCTGGGTATATGAGTATAGGATTTTCGAAATTGGATATGAATGGTATGCCTTCGTCTTGATTTTCTTTGCTGAAGACATTTGTTATTACTGGTTTCACAGGTTCAGCCATGAACACCGGATTTGGTGGGCGGCACATATCAACCATCATTCATCGCAATATTACAATTTGTCCACGGCCCTTCGGCAAACTTGGACTGGTGGTTTTGTCGGAACGTGGTTCCCGTGGCTATTTCTATCCTTACTGGGCTTACCCACGCCGTTAATTGCGTTTCAAAAAGGCATAAGCCTCGTTTACCAATTTTGGATACACACAGAAGCAATTGATAAAATGTGGCGGCCATTTGAGTATATATTTAACACGCCATCACACCACCGGGTGCATCACGCAACGAACCCCAAATACTTAGATGCTAATTATGCCGGCGTTCTTATTATTTGGGATCGCCTGTTTGGCTCCTTTATTCCAGAAGACAAAACCGAGCCTTGCCGGTACGGAATTGTCAAACAAATCGCAAGCTTCAACCCACTCGTCGTTGCATTCCACGAATGGGTCTCATTAATCAAAGATGTTGTGTCAGCGAAAAGCGCGAAATCCAGATTTTTATATATTTTCGGTCCTCCCGGATGGAGTGACGATGGATCTCGCATGACATCGAAAATGATCAAAGATCAGGAAACCCAGCGGCTCCAAGCTGCCGAGAACCCTGCTTCTGATTAATATTAGCCCGTTACGCGGAAGTTTGTGCACCATTTAGCCACTGTAAGAAACCCTGCATCACGGCGTCACGGTTTGTCTCATTGAGAATTTCGTGCCGCCCACCTTCGTAATACTTATGCGAAACACGTTCAAATTTGTGTTTTTTGTAGGCTTTCAACAGACGATCCGTCCCTTTGGTTTTCTCTCCAACAGGATCATCAGTTCCAGAGAAAACATAAATAGGCTTGGATTTGTCCATTTGAGATAATGCGTCGTCGCCTGCGATCCCTGTCATTGCATCGATCAAGCCAATCCATGTGGCGACAGTACATTCAAAGCCGCACATAGGATCTTCAACGTATTTATCAACTTCTGCATCATCCCGGCTCAGCCAATCAAATTCGGTTCTGTTGGGGGCGAAAGCTTTGTTAAAAGCTTTAAACGACATATTTGCGAGCAAACTACTATGGCCTTCATTCCCATTGCGTAATTTTTCAACGCGGGTTGCAAGCTGAGCGATTTTACCAAGGGTGCCCGGCGGTCCATTGGTTGCAGACAGGGCAGCAGCCTGAATTGTATGGCCATATTTTGCCATATAATCCTGGGCCATAAACGATCCCATTGAATGCCCAACAAGCGTAATTTTTTGGTCCGGATGGCGTTTTAAAATCTCAGTGTTGATCAAATAAAGATCTTCAACAGCCTTTTCCCAACCCGCTTCATCGGCCATATGGCCGGGCAATACCCCCTCAGGGATAGATTTACCATGCCCCCTATGATCATTGGCATATACAGCATATCCGGCTTGGTTCAGGAATTTTGCAAACCGATCATACCGGGCACCATGTTCCGCCATTCCGTGCGCAATTTGCACAACACCGACTACATTTTTTTCTGGTAACCACTCATAAACATGAACAGTTAAGCCGTCCGCACCCTTAACAGTAAGATCAGTCATCATTCGCCCTTTTCCCCGTATTATTCTTTTTCTTCCCAATAACAATAAAACAACACCGAAGTTCGATTGACCAGTAATCTTTTGCGAAGTAGCTTTAACTCAAACAATCTCTTCCACTCACCCAAGGATTTCCAATGAACAGTCCAGATCTAAAACAAGGTAACTCTCTCGCTAGCAGAGATGTCAAAAGCCTGATCCATTCATATACAAATCTTGCTGCCCACGAAAAAACTGGCCCGCTGATTATTGAAACCGGCAAAGGTATCTATGTCTATGACGATAGCGGGAAAGAATATATTGAAGGGCTTGCTGGTCTTTGGTGTACATCTTTTGGATTTGGCGAGCAGGAATTAATAGATGCCGCAGTTAAGCAGATGCAAAAACTGCCCTACTATCATTCCTTTGCCAGTAAATCGACAGAACCCGGTATCTTGCTTGCTGAAAAACTGTTGGAAATAGCACCGGTTGATTTTTCAAAAGCTTTCTTTGTAAATTCTGGATCTGAGGCAAATGACACCGTTGTCAAACTTGTCTGGTATTACAACAATTCCCTGGGTCGCCGGGAAAAGAAGAAAATCATCAGCCGGGAAAAAGCCTATCACGGCGTTACTGTTGCCGCGGCAAGCCTGACGGGTTTGAAGCCTCTGCATACTGATTTTGATCTTCCCATTGAAAACATAACTCATACTAGCTGCCCTCATTATTACCGTTTTGCAAAAGATGGGGAAAGTGAAGAAGATTTCTCCACGCGGCTTGCTAGTGAATTGGAAGACCTGATCCTTAAAGAAGGTCCTGATACTGTCGCAGCCTTTATCGCAGAACCCGTCATGGGCGCTGGCGGCGTCATTATTCCGCCAAAGGGATATTTTGAAAAGATACAGGCTGTCCTTAAAAAATATGATGTTTTGTTAGTTGCAGATGAAGTTATTTGCGGTTTTGGCCGTACTGGTACCATGTGGGGCACAGAAACATTTGGCATGAAGCCTGACATATTAAGCTGCGCCAAGGCACTTTCCAGCGCCTACCTTCCCATCGCGGCTGTCATGGTGTCTGAGGAAATTTATCAGGGAATGGTAAAACAAAGTGAAACCCACGGTGCCTTTGCCCATGGATATACTTATTCCGGTCACCCAGTACCGGCCGCTGTGGCCCTTAGAACCCTGGAGCTGATGGAAGAACGCAATATCATTGAGCATGTCCAATCCCTTGCACCCCTGTTCAAAGAGAGATTTGATGCCCTTGCTGATCATCCTCTCGTTGGTGAAGTTCGGGCTATTGGATTAATTGGTGCGGTTGAGTTGGTTGCTGATAAGGCCACAAAACGATCTTTCGATCCATCACATGCAGCAGGTGCAACTGCTGTAGGCTTCATGCAAGATGCAGGTCTCATAAGCAGAGCTGTTGCAGGCGACAACGTTGCACTCTGTCCGCCGCTTATCATTACAGCTGATGAGATCAATACGATGTTTGATCGCTTCACAGCCGGACTTGACCGGCTGGAGGCACTTGTTGTTGAGAAAAATTGGCGGGAAATCTAAGCCGTAAGGCTATACGTGCTGACCGCCGTTAATATGAACCTCAGCTCCTGTTACGTATGAAGAGGGAGCATCGCACAAGAAATATATTGTCGATGCAACCTCTTCAGGTCGGCCCAAACGACGAAGTGGCAGTTCACCCACCAAATCTTCTGTCCCAGGCGACAGGATAGACGTATCAATTTCTCCAGGTGCAATGGCGTTCACCCGAACACCGTGCGGGCCAAAATCAGCGGCCATTTCACGGGTCATTGCAGCAAGAGCGGCCTTCGATGTTCCATAAGCTGAGCCCGCAAACCGGTGAACCCGGCTTCCAGCGATGGAAGTCACATTCACAATGGCCCCTTTAGACATAACAAGCTCTTTAAACAGACCTTGAGCCAGCATTAAGGGCGCAAATAAATTGACGTTATAGACTTGAAGCCAATCATCGTAGCTTGAATTAAGCGTGCTAAATCGCGCACCTTCTGGGCCTTTGGGAGAAATCCCCGCATTATTCACCAGCGCGTTAAGGCCCGAACCATCCAGTTTTTCTCGAATTAATTCCAAACCACCTTGCAAGGAGTTTACGTCAGATAAATCCAGCTGAATATGGCTATCTTCCCCACCTTCCCACGGACAATGCTCTGAAAAGGCCTGCCGTGACACGGTAAGAACACGCCAGCCAGCAGCACTAAATCTCTTCACCGTGGCATGCCCAATTCCCCGGCTAGCGCCAGTTAATAGGAGGACTTTTTGTGAATTGGACATTGAGAGACACCTGCATAAATTAAATCGATATTAATAAGTATAGCAAAGAATAGAGCATTAGTTGATCAGAAGGCATAGTTTTTCTGTAGATTATCTATAAACTTACGTTTGAGATAAAATCTAATTGAAGAGCAAACGAAATGAGCCACTCTCCAAAAAATAAAAACCAACGGAAATTTCACCGAAATACAACACAACGCGTTGTCGTTGCTATTGACGACATTCCGTACCTTGCAAAAGATTGGTCCCCTGATGGTATCAGCTTTATACAGGAGAATAACTCCTATTCTCGCGGAGACCACATTAAAGGTGAAATTGATATATTTGAGGTTGAAGAAGTGGGGAATTTTTCAGGCATCGTCGTTCAAGCTAATGACGCAGGCTTGGTTGCCATCCAATTTGAAGACGTCAGTTCTCACATCTTCCTAAACTTATGCATGACCGTGTCTTTAGGGGATGATAACAGCACCGAATAACTAGTTCATGGGCTGCTGTGCTATGGGCAAGAAGACCTTGCACGTTGTCCCGACGCCAACGGCACTTTCGATTTCCAAGCGCCCACCATGCAATTCACTTAAAGACGCGACCAGTGGCAAACCAAGCCCGGTCCCCGGATATTTTCGGTTAAACGCGTTTTCCACCTGCCCAAAGGGTTCCATAGCTATTTCAATGGATTTTTCTTCCATGCCAATTCCCGTATCGGAGACCGTCAAAATTATAGTGTCATTCATGTAATTTTCGACTGATACATCTACGCTGCCACCCCTTGGCGTAAATTTGATGGCGTTGGAAATTAAATTCAGAAAAATCTGTCTGAGGGCATTTTCATCTCCCCAGTAAGTTCCAAAATCAGTCATATCATCCAACATAAGGCTCACGCCTGCGTCTGCGGCTTGGAGGGAGAAATACGAGCCAGTATTATCAACGAGGGAATAAAGCTCTACATTCCCCATATGCAATTGAAACTTGCCGGCCTCGACCTTTGACAAATCCAAAAGGTTGTTGATAAGCCGTAATAAATGTCCGCCACTATCATGTATATGCCGGGCATATTCTTCGTAATGCGTGTTCCCTAATTTTCCATATATTTCTTTGGTCATCATTTCTGAAAAACCAATGATGGCATTTAACGGCGTCCTAAGTTCATGGCTTACATTTGCCAGAAAATTTGTTTTACTGACACTCGCAGCCTCAGCTTTCTCCTTTGCTTGGAAGAGCTCGCTTTCCCAATTTTTTTGGCTTGTAATATCCGTGAGAGTTAAGACTTGCCCTCCAGCCGGTAGGAGCTTTCCATTAACTTTAACAATGGTACCGTTCACACAGAAATGCAGATATTCATAGTTCCCAGCCTCATCATTCCAAGAGTTTTTTCCGTCTTGCTTATCGGTTAAATCTCCCCGGCTCATGAGAAGTTCGTTCAACGCCGAAACCTTCTGGCCAATTGACAAACTATTCTTCGGCATTTCGATAATGGATGCCACATTCTGATTGAACTGAATGATATGACCGTCGGCATCCAACAAAAGAATGCCTTGGTTCATATTATCAAAAGTCGATTGCAAGCTATCCAAGGCTTTATTGGATCTCTCTTGGGCCAATAACGATCGAATGGTTTCATGAGAATAAGACGCAAGAATTAGTGCAAGATCGAGATCTTGCCCTGTGAAATTTGATTTTTCTTTCCCATGCAGTGAGAAGAGACCAATGACCTCACCATTTCTCTCGTGAAGCGGATAAACAAGGACGCTATTGTTTTTGTAACCGTCCCATCCACTTAACTTGCAGCTCTGAATTTCCACATCATCTGCGATTAATATTGCCTCGCCAGATGAAAAGGCCTGTTCAAAAATAGTTCCCTTTTTAAGAGGAAGGCATAGAATATCAGAAGCATGTCCAGGGTCCAGCGAATGAACACGTTCTAATTGGCCATCCCGCTTTAGATACAAACTTCCTCCCGTCGCCCCTAATGTCTCCCCTATGGTCTCAAGAAGGGTTTCACAAGCATCTTTTAATGTTTTGCATTGAGCCAAAGCCTTGGCGGCCAGCACCGTATTTTGGATATTCAGGCGCATCTCTTCCAAAGACTTACGCTCATTATTATCACGGTCCAACTTAGATACTGTTTTTGGCGCCATGACAGCGAAACAAAGCTGCTCCACCTGATCAGCGTATTCGTCTATCGTCTCGCTACGTTTTGAAACGTAATCTACCGCTCCCGCTTTCATGCACTGCACCGCGCGTTCTGGGCTGGGATCCGCATCGACAACAACAATTTTTGCTGTCAAAACAGGCAGAGTGTCCGAGCCGAGAAGGTCCATCAGTGGCTTAAAATTATTTTGATGAACATGCACAATAATCATATCGTTCAGGGCGACATAACCGCCAAGCACTTGAGCATCTGACAATAGTGCCGTGGCAATTTTAAAGGTCGGATCCGTGATTGCAGTGCAAATATTTTCTAAAAATCCACGATCATCAGAAAGTAACAACACCGTAATATAAACATCATTTTTCCGCGATAACGCCTGCATTTTTTCACCCAGTAAGCATACTTTATTTACATAAGCGTCAGCGGGTCTATTGAAACGAGATAGCCTGCCTGCTCATACTTGTAAATTACGCGTGCACACTAAATCCGCGACAAAGGAGAAAGATATGCACCAATTCATTGAAAATGAAAATACTAGGGATTTCTTTAAAATTTAGTTAAAACAAGCAAAAGTTGATCTACCGAGTATTACCTAAATAAATTATAATTAGCTGAAGATAGATTTACTGCGATTTTTCAGGGTCTTTGAATTGTTTTTCCAATTGCTGCAACCGATCTGAAATCTGCCCGGCAGGCTTGCTAAACCTAGCAAGTAAAAGGTAAAAAACAGGGACCACTCCTAACGACAAGATGGTTGAAAACATCACACCACCAATGATTACAACACCAATTGTCTCCCGGCTTTCAGCGCCAGCTCCCACCGCCAAAGCAAGCGGAACAGCGCCAAGAGCTGTGGAAATTGTGGTCATCAGAATAGGTCGCAACCGAATAACAGATGCCTCAATAATGGCGTCTTTAAGCGCGTACCCTTCTTCCCTAAGCTGGTTTGCAAATTCAACAATCAATATCGCGTTTTTGGCAGTCAAGCCGATCAACATGATAACCCCGATCTGACTATAGACGTTAAGTGACAGACCTTGATAGAGCATGGCACCCAAGGCACCTGTAATAGCGAGCGGCACTGAGGTCATAATGATGACAGGATGAATGAAACTTTCGAACTGGGCCGCAAGGGCTAAGAACACCACAAGGAAGGCCGTCGCGAATGTAAACAGCATAGCGTTGCTGGATTCTTTAAACGTCCGGCTTAATCCACCAAACGAAATTCGGGCGTCATCACCGGCTTCTTCTTCGACTAAGGTCTCAAGATATCCAAGCGCGTCTTCCAATGTATAGTCCGGGCCTAATGATGCTGTTATACGAACAGCTCTCAGTCTATCAGAGCGTTTCAAAGTACCTGCTCCAGCGCCCTCTTCCAAACTCACAAAATTACTGAGCGGGATAAAACTACCTGATTGAGCAGATCGCACATACACCTTGTTTAAATCATCTTGAGAGGAACGGTCTTCCGCGCGAGCCCTCATAATAACGTCATATTGTTTGCCGCCTTGTTCGTAGCGGGTAACAGTTCGGCTTCCCATTAACGTCTCAAGCGTCCGGCCCACGGCCTCTATAGACACACCAAGGCTTGAAGCTCGGTCTCTATTAATATCCACTCTGATTTGCGGCTGAGTTTCAGAATAGTCTTTATCCACATTTAAAAGCTTTGGATTTTCACGTGCCCGTTCAAGGACGCGATCAACCCAGCCGTTAATGACATCATAGGACGGTCCGCCAACGATCACTTGTACGGGGGCTTGAAAACCTCTTTGTCCAAGGCTTGCCGGGTTAATTGCAAATGCACGAACACCTGGCACTGAAAGCAATCCTGGGAAAATGGATCGTACGATTTCCTGCTGCGAACGTTCTCGCTTCTCCCACGAAACCAGCCGTGAGAACATAAACGCAGTATTTACAGGGCCCGGTCGAGAGAAACTTCCAACCAGCGCAAAAACACTTTCCGCCTCTCCGTTTTCTAATAGTGGGTTCAGAATATTCTCAATTTTACCCACATTTCGTCGAGTGTATTGTAGGCTTGCACCTTCAACAGCTTTCACCGGAATGAAGAAAAAACCACGATCCTCAGTCGGCGCAAACTCTTTTGGTAGTTGTTCATACAGCTGATAGGCAAGCCCCGAAATTCCCATGGCAAGGGCAATAATTATCACTGGAAAACGGGTCGCGAAAACTAAGCCAAATCTATAGAACGCTTCCAAGCGCACGAATAGAAACTCGGTGGAACGGTAGAATAAGCTCTCTTTTTCTTGGGCAACCAATAATTTGGAACACAGCATTGGCGTTAAGGTCAAGGCCACAAAGCTTGAGAACATAACAGCAGCTGCCACAGCAACACCAAATTCGCGGAAGAGCCGTCCAGTTACCCCGTTCAAGAACGAGATCGGTAAAAATACGGCGACCAACACAACAGTTGTTGCAATAACGGCAAAGGCGACTTGCCTCGCACCCCGGCTGGCTGCCAGCAAGGGAGGTTCTCCCATTTCGATGCGGCGATGAATATTTTCAAGCACAACAATCGCATCATCAACAACCAACCCAATTGCCAATACCAGCGCAAGTAACGTGAGAACGTTGATGGAGTAGCCCAACATGGCAAGTATGCTCAACGTCGCGATAATTGAGACGGGAATAGCCACTGTTGGAATAAGTGTTGCCCGGAAAGATCTCAAAAACAGGAAAATCACCGCGACAACAAGAAGCATAGCAATCCCAAGAGCAAAGAAGACTTCTTTGATGGACTGACTAATGAAAATAGACTGATCGTAAGATACTTTAAGTGTAATGCCTTCGGGCAACGTATTTTGCAGCCGCGCGACAACCTTTTTCACGCCGTCAGCAACTTCCAAAACGTTTGATCCTGATTGGCGAACAATTCCAAGACCAATGGCGTCATTCCCGTTCACCCGTAAGCCCGTTCGCTCGTTTTCGGCGCCAATTTCAACTTCAGCCACATCTCCTAATCTAACAAGACCCTGCTCGGTGTTCCTGAGGATGATCTGTCTAAATTCGTCTGCGCTTTTCAAATCTGATTTGGTTCGAATATTGAATTCTTTTTCAACGGATTCTATGCGTCCAGAAGGCAGTTGGACATTCTGCGCTCGTATGGCGTCTTCGAGGTCTTGAACTGTCAAACTATGAGCGGCAAGGGCTTCTGTATTTATCCAAATCCGCATGGCATAACGGCGAGCCCCCCCAATGCGTACATTTGCCACACCGTTCACAGTTGAGAGTGGATCGACAAGATTTCTTTCGGCAAAATCCGTGAGCTCTAACGGGCTCAAGCCATCACTGGCCATGGATAACCACATGATCGGTCGGGCGTCACTTTCTGTTTTGGCAATGCGAGGAGACTCAGCCTCATCAGGCAATCGCGACAGAATTCGCGAGACCCTTGCGCGCACATCATTTGTCGCAGACTCAATGTCTCGAGATAAATTAAACTGCACATTGATAGAGGATGACTCTTCGCGGCTACTGGAATTAATTCGCTCAACGCCACCAATTCCAGCGACAGCATCTTCGATAATCTGTGTAATCTGGCTTTCGATAATATCAGCCGATGCCCCCCGGTATGTCGTACTAATAGACACATTTGATTTATCGATATTAGGATATTCGCGAACGCTCAAAGATTGATATGAGAACAAACCGAACAACACCAAAACCATGGACAGAACAATGGCTAACACAGGGCGTTTTATTGAAATCTCTGAAAGTTTCATTAGTTTGCCTCAACGCTTGATGGCAACATTTCAGACAATCGATCTTCTTGTTTTAGCTTAACTTTTCGGCCGTCCCGTATTTTTTGAAGTCCTTCGGTAACAACAACTTGCCCCGCGGCTATTCCGCTAACAGCCTGTACCCAGCCTTGCACTCTTCGCCCGGTTTTGATTTCTACTCGTTTTACTTTGCCATCATTCACCACATACACAAAATGCCCCGCAGGAGAGACCGTCACTGAATGCTCAGGCACTAACACAGCGTCGAGCTCCATGCCTGTTTGCAAGGATACGGATAGGAACATTCCGGGTTTTAGTTTTCCGTCGGTGTTTTGTAATCTTCCGCGGACCCGGACAACTCTCGACACCGGATCAACACGAGATCCAACAGATAGAACATCACCTTCAAATTTTCGGCCCTTATAGGCGACACTTTTCGCTGTAAATTTCAGTCCCGCTTGCACTAGAGCCAAATGACTTTCGGGCAGATGAAAATCTAACTTCAATTCAGAAACATCATCCAATGTCGTGATCATATCGCCCGGGCGGATCAATCCACCGGCGCTAACTTCCCGAAATCCCACAACGCCGCTAAAGGGTGCGTTGATTTGATACTCAGACAATCTCGCACGATCGGCTGACACTTTAGCTTGGGCGACTTGCATTTCCGAAAGAAGGAGATCTACGCGCGCTTTCGGCGCATTGCCGCTTTTGTACAATTTTACAGCACGTTCATATAATTTTCGGCTATTTCCAAGTTCGGCAAGCGATTCTGCGACTTCAGCCTTTACTTCGGTTGAATCAAGAAACACCATCGGTGTTCCCTTTTTAACTGTACTGCCTTCTTCGAATGCCAGACGCAGGATTTTCGCTGTTATTTTAGACGTCAAATTAACAGACTCGTTCGCCCGTAATGTCCCAACCGCGATGACAATTCGCGGTAAATCCCGCACGATAGCCGCTGTCCCAATCACTGAAACAGGCCGAGAACCGCGCTGTTTTTTAGCCGTCGCCGCTTCTTCTTTTGGCCAAAAAGGGACAAGCTCTCGATTGTGCCAACCCAAGGCACCCATAAGGCCCAACAAAACAAGAATAGCGATTTGATTTCTTATTTTCATTCTCAGCTTTCGTACGACTTAAAATATATGGCAGGACTTTATTTGAACTCATCCCAAAAATCTGACAAACAGTTCATAGCACTTACCATTAAACAGCAACAGGTCTCTCCCATGGTTACACATCTGTTCACACATCGCGACTGTCTTTTTCATGACACCGGGTACGAGCATCCAGAAAAATCAGATCGCCTAAGGATGGTTTGGCAATATCTCGAAGAAGACGAATTTGAGACGATTGTCAGGCATGATGCAAGCATGGGCACTACGGATCTTTTGGAACTGGCCCATACCCCAGCTCACATTGATTACATTAAATCCATGCGACCTGACGCCGGTATCGTGCAACTTGACCCTGATACATTTATGTCCCCTGGCAGCTACGATGCTGCCATGCGAGGGGTTGGCGCCGCTCGCGATGCCGTGGATCTTGTGATGACACAACCCGGCACCAATGCGTTTTGCGCCATTCGTCCCCCCGGTCACCATGCCGAAGCCGATAGAGCGATGGGATTTTGCCTGTTCAATAACGTCGCTATTGCGGCAAAATATGCGCAACAAAAATATGGGATTACGCGTGTTGCCGTTGTTGATTTCGATGTCCATCATGGAAATGGGACACAAGCGATTTTCGAAGATGAGGCGACCCTTTTCTATGGCTCCACCCATCAAGAAGCGCCTTTTTATCCCGGCACCGGACATCGCCATGAAACCGGAGCAGGTAACATTTTCAATTCCCCTTTGCCGGAGGGATCAGGGGGCGCAGAATTTAAAATCGCCATGGAGCGGGATATTCTGCCTGCGCTCGTTGCTTTCCAGCCAGAACTTCTAATTATTTCTGCAGGATTTGATGCCCATCACCAAGACCCTCGTGCTGGGCTTAATTGGACCGAGGATGATTACGTTTGGATTTCCAATAAATTGATGCAAATCGCAGAGGAATCCTGCAACGGACGGGTAATTTCTGTCTTGGAAGGTGGCTATGATCTGGTCGGACTTGCACAAAGCGCCGCAGTGCACGTGAAAGCGTTGCTTGACGCATAAAGTCAGCGTATAAGGGCACAAAGGAGAAGCCATGCCTGAGTCAAACGAAATTCCAGCAGATATCTTAGAATTAAGCTTTGAAGCTGCTTTACAGGAATTAGAAAAAATTGTTGAAAAACTGGATTCTGGAAGGGTCGATCTGGATCAGTCAATTGACATCTACACACGTGGATCACAATTGAAACAACACTGTGAAACCAAGTTACGTATTGCGCAAGAACGAGTTGAGAAGATTGTCACACAAAACGGCAGTATTTCAGTTCAGCCTGCGAATGTAGAGTAACACAAACTTGACCTGACTTTAGGTAGCTTGAGAAAACATATGGAAGATGAATTTTCTGTAGCACTGCGCCAAACAGCACAGTTGATGGAACGTGAATTAGATGCGTTTCTGCCGCAAAGCACAAACCCTGAATGGCCACTCCATGACGCGATGCGTTATGCGGGATTGTCCGGAGGGAAGCGACTACGCGCCTTTTTGGTTATTCAATGCGCCGACTTATTTGATGTGGCGAGAGAGTATTCCATTCGTGTAGCCGCTGCACTTGAGATTATGCATACCTATTCGCTGGTTCACGACGATTTACCATGCATGGATGATGACGATCTCCGCCGCGGGGTTCCGACAGTTCACAAAAAATACGATGAAACACTTGCTGTTTTAGCTGGCGATGCTTTGCAAACACTCGCCTTTGAAATTTTGTCAGATCCAAAAACACATCCTTCTGCAAGTGTCCGCTCTGAACTTGTTTTAAAGCTGGCGCAAGCCGCTGGTGGACATGGCATGGTTGGCGGACAGACAATGGATGTTTACGCCAATGCTGATACAATTTCGGTCCCTGTAATGACGCGTCTTCAACAACTTAAAACTGGTGCGTTGATTGCCTATGCCTGTGAAGCTGGCGCTATTTTAGGCCATGCTGCTCCGGCGCAAATTACATCGCTCCGCGCCTATGCCCATGATCTGGGACTCGCTTTTCAAATTACCGACGACATATTGGATGTTGAGGGTGAGAGTTCTGAAATGGGGAAAGCCACCCGAAAAGACGTTGATGCTGGTAAAGCAACTTTCGTATCTTTGCAGGGATTGGAAAAGGCAAAAATTCACGCAAATATGTTGTCTGAACAAGCGTCCAGTCATTTGTCCATATTTAAGGGCAATGCCAATTTACTGCGCGGTGCAGCATCATTTACAGTACAAAGAAAAAAATAACGGCGAGTATATTGTGACACAAACCTCCACTACTCCCCTGCTGGATCAGATTAATGAGCCGCAGGATATGCGTGACCTGTCAGGCGACCAGCTTGCACAACTTGCTGATGAACTCCGCAGTGAGACCATTAATGCCGTTTCAGTTACCGGTGGTCATTTGGGTGCTGGGCTTGGTGTTGTGGAACTAACGGTTGCCATTCATCATGTCTTTAATACTCCCGAAGATAGACTTATTTGGGACGTGGGGCATCAATGTTATCCTCACAAAATCTTGACGGGACGCCGGGATCGCATTCGAACTTTACGCCAACCAGGCGGCCTCTCTGGGTTCACCAAAAGAGTTGAAAGCGAATATGATCCGTTTGGCGCAGCTCATTCATCCACGTCCATTTCTGCAGGACTTGGAATGGCCGTTGGCCGCGACCTGCAAGGGCGCACCAACAATGTTATTTCTGTTATCGGCGATGGCTCTATGAGCGCAGGCATGGCTTATGAAGCTATGAACAATGCTGGCGCTATGGATAGCCGCCAAATCGTCATTCTCAATGACAATGATATGTCCATTGCCCCGCCAGTGGGAGCCATGAGCGCCTATCTGTCGCGTCTGTTATCAGGACCGTCATACAGAAATTTGCGCGAATTGATGAAACAAGTCGCGGCAAAACTGCCAGATCCGCTGGAACGAACTGCAAAACGCGCTGAAGAATTTGCACGTGGTATGATCACCGGCGGAACCTTGTTTGAAGAGCTGGGCTTTTATTATGTAGGCCCTATTGATGGGCATAATTTAGACCATCTTATTCCTGTTCTGAAAAATGCACGTGATGCTGCAAACGGCCCCATCCTAATTCATTGCGTGACCCAAAAAGGAAAAGGGTATGCACCTGCGGAAGCCGCTGCCGACAAATACCATGGCGTTTCAAAATTTGACGTGATTACTGGTGCGCAGACCAAAGCTATTCCCAATGCCCCCTCCTACACCAAAGTATTTGCAAATAGCCTTATCGCAGAAGCCAAAAAGGACGACAAAATTGTTGCCGTCACAGCCGCAATGCCAGACGGTACTGGTCTAGACCAATTTGCCAAAGAATTTGCAGATCGCTGCTTCGATGTGGGCATTGCAGAACAACATGCCGTAACCTTTGCCGCTGGCATGGCAACAGAGGGACTTAAGCCGTTCGTTGCCATATATTCGACCTTTTTGCAGCGGGCCTATGATCAGGTTGTTCATGATGTCGCCCTTCAAAACTTACCGGTACGTTTTGCCATAGATCGTGCAGGCCTTGTTGGTGCTGACGGGGCTACGCACGCAGGATCTTTTGACACAACATTTCTGGCAACTCTGCCAAATATGGTAGTGATGGCAGCGGCGGACGAAGCCGAGCTTACCCATATGGTCGCGACGGCTGCCGCCTATGATGCTGGCCCAATCTCCTTCAGATACCCGCGCGGTGAAGGTGTTGGTGTTGATCTTCCGGCAGAAGGTGAAGTGCTTGAAATCGGCAAAGGGCGAATTGTAAAGACAGGTAATAAGATTGCCATCTTATCCTTTGGAACACGCTTAGAAGAAGCGAGTAAAGCCGCGGAAACACTGGACAGCATGGGACTATCAACAACCGTAGCTGACGCCCGGTTCTGTAAGCCTCTCGATGAAGACCTTATCCGAGATCTTGCAGCAACTCATGACGTTTTGATCACAGTTGAAGAAGGCTCAGTTGGCGGTTTCGGTAGCCATGTTATGCAATTTCTCGCAATGAACGGGTTATTGGATAAAGGCTTGAAAGTGAGACCGCTTTGCATGTCTGATCTTTATATTGATCAAGATAAAATCGAAAAAATGTATGATTTGGCTGGCATAAACGCTGAACAAATCGTTGAAGCTGCACAAAGTGCTCTCAACATCAAAATTGATAAACCAACTAATATTTCAGCAATCTAAGATGGGTTAAAAATGTCTACTGAACGGCTAGATATTGAACTAGTTTCGCGCGGCTTTACAGATAGCCGGGCAAAAGCACAGGCTTTTATTAAAGAGAAACGTGTCTCTGTTAACGGCGTTATTGCCAAAAAAGCGAGCCAAAAAACCTCAGACGACGCCGACATAGAAGTCGAAAATCGGGGCAGAGAATGGGTCGGGCGCGGCGCGTTTAAATTGTTGGCTGCCCTCGAGCATTTTAAATACGATCCCGCAGGGAAAATCGCCGCTGATATCGGTGCGTCAACTGGTGGTTTTTCAGAAGTTCTGCTGAGCCACGATATTGCCAAGGTCTACGCTGTGGATGTGGGTCACGGACAATTGCATAGCAGCCTGTTAGATGAGCCCAAGTTGATTAACCTTGAAGGGTTAAATGCCAAAGCATTGGAACGAGAACACATCCCTGAACCTTTAGACTTGATTGTCAGTGATGTGAGTTTCATCTCCATTAAAAAGGCTTTACCAGCTGTGTTATCTCTCTGCAAGCCCGGGGCATGTCTGTTTACATTGGTCAAGCCGCAGTTTGAAGTTGGAAAACAAAATATCGGCAAAGGTGGCATTGTCAGAGACCCCATGCTAGTCGAGGCGGTTCGTGTCGACATTGAAGAGTGGATAAACTCTCAAGCTGGGTGGCAATCCCTTGGCATTATTGACAGCCCCATAACTGGGTCTGACGGAAATCGAGAATTTTTACTTGGGGCCAAATACAATGCTTGAACTTGAAATCACAGAATTAGGCGCGAGCGGAGACGGCATCGGTACTCTCGATGGAACCCGATATTATGTCCCCTACACTCTCCCCGGCGACCACGTTCAAATCGACGGGCTCGAGAAAAAAGGCAACGGATTTTCAGCGAACCTTGTCGATATTGTGACCCCATCAGCAGACCGAAACGCACCAAAATGTCGCCATTTTGGCACTTGCGGCGGATGTAGTTTGCAGCATGTGGGTGACACCGAACTTGCCAATTGGAAGCAAGATCGAATAAGTCACGCTCTTCGCAAAGTTGACATTGAAGATGTCTCTGTGAGCTCGACAATTACAAGCCCTGAGAAGTCACGGCGGCGCGTCGATTTTGTTGCAGCTAAGCGCAAAAAAGGCGTCATGATCGGATACCATCTCCGTCGCTCGTCTCAGATTTTTGACGTCGGTGAATGCCCTCTAATTGCGCCAGAAATACTAAATCTCGTAAAACCACTTCGGGCCATGCTTCCAACGATCATGCCGCGCAGCAGCAAAGCGCGTCTCACGCTCACAGTCACAATGAACGGGTTAGACCTGCTCATCACTGCAGGTTTTGCGTTGGATCTTGAAGCCCGCGAAACGCTATCAAATTTCGCTCAGGCAAATAAATTATGCCGAATTTGTTGGCATGATGAGAGCGAAAAACTGCTAGAACAAATTTCCGCAATCCATCCTGCTGAAATCCAAATTGGATCTAAAAAAGGTTTGTTGCCCCCAGGAGGTTTCTTGCAAGCCACCTTGGATGGTCAGGAAACACTTATCAAATTGATGCAGGAGACTTTACCTGAAAATATCAGGATTTTGGATCTGTTTTCCGGCTGCGGGAGTTTTTCAATACCTGCCGCCCACACAGCAAAAGCAGTTCATGCGGTTGAAGGGGATGAAGAGCTAATCTTTGCCCTGCAAAATGCATCCAACAAATACATGTTGTCCATCACAACAGAGACAAGAGATTTATTCCGTAATCCTCTTGCGCCTTATGAGCTAAATAAGTTCGATGCTGTCATCATTGACCCGCCGCGGGCCGGCGCGAACGCACAAGCCATAGAAATTGCATCAAGCGATGTGAAGTATGTCATTTTCATCTCTTGCAACCCTGCAAGCTACGCCAGAGATGTTAAAGTTCTTGTTGAGGGTGGATACCGGCTTAAAACAGTAATTCCCATTGATCAATTCCGCTGGTCATCGCATGTGGAATTATTCTCAGTATTAGAGAGAATCTAAACCTCTATTTTTTTAAAGCGCCCCGTAGTGAAAACGGCATAATCGGCTCTTGCTGAATTGCTCCCATTATGGGGCCGCTCACATAATCCACACCAATTTCAAACGCACGGCGGGCAAGGAAATCATTATCCAAATCTCGCCAACATGTGCGGACTTTTGCCGCCTTGGCTTTCTGAACGAGCCTTTCAACCCACAACAGATCCTGCTCTGTTGCGGCTTTAAACCGAACCCCGTACACAGGCAAATCAGAGATGATATGAAAATCATCCCACCCCTCTTCGATTTCAAATATGAACCCTAGTACCAGCGGATTAAGGGTCGTCAATATTTGGCGCAACCTGCTATTCAGCAACCCGGCCTTAATGTTGCCAATAGAGATGACTAAATGGCGCTGCGAAAATTCGGGAAGCGTTTTCAAAATACTCGCATAATTTAATCTGCGGTATGCATGGGCAACAGTTTCAAAATCCACAGGAACCATCACAATGGGTTTTTTACCTGTGGTTCCAAGTTTCTTTAGGGCAAATTCCGTATCTTTTAGGACTTTGAAGTCCAACTCTGCGCGCAAAATTGCGGTTCCGGTGAGAACGGCATCAGACGGTTCAAGCGTTTTCCATTTCCCCTCATCAGATCGGCAGGGAATTGCCTCCATCACTGACATAATTTTTTTGGCATGATTAATCATCGGACGGTAACTGACTGATAGAGAGGCTTCTTCTTCCTTAAACAATTCAACGGTCTCTGGAATTACCGGATCACTGGCACCCTGTAAATACTCCACCAACTCATCAAGATTTTGAAAGTCATCAATAAATTCGACTAACTCAACGTCGATGATCATTGCTTTCACGCTGATCATACTGGCTTCTGGCATTTCACCAAACAAGAGCTGCAACAACTCTTGTCCAAGTTTGTTTGCCCTAGCAAGGCCCTCTTCTGCTGATGTATTGGCAAATACTAATGCGAAACTGGATTCGCTCAAGCGAAGGAAAAGGTCTTTTTTGGATAATTTTTTGGTGAAAAAGGCTTCAATTGAAACATCCACCCGTTTTTTTACGGCATCCCAACGGATATGGTATTTTTCTTTCAGTTCGTCAAAACCAACGATCTGGAGGCTGCTTGCCAACAAAGACTTTACAGCTTGATCTTTATTTTTCCCAAAAACAGACAAAAAATGCGCAAGCTCACCTATTTCATGATGTTGAACAACACCAGGAGCGGTTTTTATTTTTTCACTTTTATTTTTCGTCATCTCAGCCATAGATCAAACTAACTTTACAAACTCAACGCTAAACCACTTAAACCTAATGTAATCATAGGCTAACGGTTTTCAAAATGACATCATCCCGTGTAAAAACCGTTAATTTATTAGATTTGAAAACAACCTTAAGCATCAAATGTGTCGCAATTCAGAAAATTTGACCCATTTTTAAAGATCCTGTTAATAGCCTCGTGAGATACTTCTCTTCTAGAAACACTAATTCGATTGTATTGGGTATTAAAACAGGCAAAAGCGAATAGATGGGAGGACAGAATGGCTTCAGTTGTTAATTTAAACACTCACGAATTCAGCGGCATCGTTTCCAGTGCGACCAATATTGTTTTGACCCGCCCGATGGACGATTTCCATATTGCCCTGCTCGCCCAAGCGTTTGAGAAGTACCACAACCTTGGTATATGGAGTGGGTATTCTATCTTGGATCTAATTCCAGAGCCGCTTAAGCGTAATATTGTAGCATCTCACGGGGAGCAAAAACTGGGCGCTATCCTATTTTGCAATTTACCTGAGCAAACACATTTTGTTTTTCGAGATCTTCAACAGAATTTCCGGCTGATAAACATGCAAGGTCACACGACCCTCATGGAGGATCATTTGGATACACTTCTGGATCGTTTTCACCAAACTCTCCAACATTAAAATCAGAGCCTTGCCAGTGATGAGTTCCAAGCTATAGTACGCGCTTGTAACCTTAATAGTGGCAAACTCATGAATACAATTACCCTTGATACATCAGGCCTGAACTGCCCGCTTCCTGTTCTTAAAGCCAAGAAGGCAATTAAGGAGTTACAAGCGGGAGATACACTTATTGTTATCGCAACGGATCCCGCATCTAGCATCGATTTCAATCATTTTTGCCATATCTCAGGGAACACGCTATCTGCAAATACTGAAAAAGATGGCGTCTTTACCTACGTGATCACTGTGCAGCTTTAAACAAACTATTCGCCTTCGTTTCCTGTGCTAGCAAGGATCGTTTCAGAGCCAGCTTTGCGGGATCCTTCAGGCGGCATATAGGGTTCTGGTTGATCAGCCCCTGTTCCCTGATAAATTGATATAGATGGGAAGGCAAAACCACTGCCAGCACTTTCAACGATATGTTTGATGGCAAATGCAAAGTCTTGCTTGATGCTCAACCATTCGCCCCAATTTGTCGTTTTTGTAAAACAATAGATCATTATATCAATGCTGCTATCGTTGAAGCTATCGGTAACCACAAACATGGTAGCGTCTTTGGGTTGCACGAAATCTTCGTTATCGATCAAATAGTCCCGAATTCTAGTTGTGATTTCCTGAAGCTGGCTGACCGATGTTGAATATTCAACACCAATTTTCCAGTAAATTCGGCGATAGGTCATTTCAGAAAAATTGGTTACAGCCTTATCAGCAAAAACCGCGTTTGGTACAATTGTAGGTGCTTTATCAAACCGCCGGATCATGGTCGAGCGAAACCCGATTTTCTCAACAGTCCCCTCCACAATACCCGAAACCAACACCCAGTCACCGACACGAAAGCGTTTTTCCGCCAAAATCAAAAACCCACTTATGAGGTTTTTAAACAAATCTTGTGCACCCAGAGCGACAGCAACACCGACCAAGCCAAAGCCGGCAATAATGGGTGCCACTTGAATGCCCCACAGATCCAATATTGTCGCCAGACCAAGTCCAACAATAATTCCTTTAAGGACTTTCACAATGAATGACACCATTTCTGGTGAAAAAATTTCTTCTAAACGGCTCAAAAGGAATTTCAGCGGACTTATAAGACAGAACAATCCCCAGAAAATATTATAAACCACGAGAGTTCGGATAATATTTTCGCCAAATCCAGTAAAACCGGTGTCGTTTGAAAGACCACTCATTTCCAGCGCAGCATAAACCCCAATAACAACTGGGATAAATCTGATGGGCCCTTCAAGGGCGGCGATCACTTGATCATCTAAAACATTTTTAGTTTTTTGGGCAAAACGAACCAGTCGTTTAACAACAAATCGCGTAAAGATTCCCCGAAGCAATAACGAGAGAAATAAGATCCCAATCGCCGGGATTATGGCGCTCAGATCAATTCCCCAAATTCCCTGTGCCCAAACATCTTGAACAAGTGACCAGAATTTTATGATGCTATTTTCCAATGGATATTCTCATGATGTTAGATGATGCAAATGTAAGCCGGTATGATGTGCGAATTTATGGACTCTCAAGCTATTTTGCAAGAACCTGTAAAAATTGATCCACGTCTTCGTCAGTCGTATTCCACGATGTGACAAGCCGAACCCTGCCCTCAGATCTTAAACCTTCTACATAGAAAAGAAATCCAGCGTCTTCCAATTCTTTAATTTTGGCTTCGCGTAGATGAAAGAATATAATATTGGCCTGAACAGGGTGTAGAGGTGTACATCCTTCTACACTTTCCAGACCCGATTTCATACGTTGAGCCATCTCATTGGCATTTTTTGCCATATCCAGCCACAAATCATCCTGAACATATCGGCTAATCTGGGCGGATAAAAACTTCATTTTTGAGAACAAATGAGCTCCCCGTTTCCGCCGGAACTCAAATTCTTTTGCTTTTTCAGTATCAAAAATAACGACCGCTTCAACCGACATGCCGCCATTTTTTGTCACGCCAAACGACAGAACATCAACGCCGGCGTTACAGGTCACGTCCGCTGGGCTACATCCGAGCTCTGCGATGGCGTTTGCAAACCGAGCACCGTCCATATGCACACCCAAATTATATTTTTTGGCAACGGTGCTGATGGCGGCCACTTCATCCGGAGTATAAATGGTTCCACATTCGGTAGCCTGCGTCAGACTAACAACTGCGGGCTGCACGTGATGAACCACGCCAATGCTTGCCCGGACAAGAGCATCCTCTAACAGATCTGGCTGTATTTTGCCATTTTCGCCGTCGAGCAATACAAGTTTGGCACCATGAGTATAGAACTCTGGAGATCCGCATTCATCGGATTCTATATGCGCCAGTTTATGGCAATAGATGGCACCGTAGGGTGGTGTCATAACACTCAGCCCCAAAACATTTGCAGCCGTCCCCGTTGCCACTGGAAAAGCTCTCAAATCGCATCCAAAGACTTCTTGAAGCTGGCGTTCCATCTGAGACGTTGTGTCATCATTCCCGTAACCAAACGCTAAACTTTCATTTTCAGAAAGCATGGCGGCCATCAATTCAGGGCACACAGGCGCCGCGTTATCACTCGCAAAATTTATCTTCTGTTTTTTTGACATTTTCGGTCCTATTTTTCTTAAGTGATAACAAGTGGGATCGACTTAAATCCTCGGATTGGCCCTGCTTGATAGGCGCCAATTTCAAATGATAATGCACCATCTATGGAAGCTACAAGCCAAATCAAATGCCGCTCAATAATCATACTCTCGTCAGATTTTGACGGCTCAGCATGCCCGTTAGGATGCGAATGAAAAACACCAATTATTTCATCGTCCTGATCTCGAAGATCGCGTTCCAAACCAATTCGTAATGCAGGGTCAACTTCAAAGAACTTCTCTTTATGCTCTGCTATATTTTTGGCGACAGCTACTCGGCTAACTTGCCAGTTTCCAGATTTTTCTCTTCGTCCGATCAGCAATGCACAGGCTTCTTGCGGCATACAGATGAGAGTATGCGCTCGTAACTCCTCAAGCTGGGCGGATGACATCTGGAACTTGGACATCTATTTTAGGATCACTTGCCCAACTATTTTGCCCGTGGTCGGATTAAGCACAATAATTTTGCGAGGTGTTCGGTCAGTATCGCCGTAGATCACTAAGACATTGTCGCGGCTTTGCTTGATGTCTTGAACCTGCAGGCCTTTTTGCGCGGGAATTTCGAGAGTTCCAAAATTGCCGGTTACAGGAACTTCACTCGCCATGGCGGGCGTGGATTCTGCAGTATTTTCGGTCGCATTCTCCGCTGTATTCTCAGCTGTATTTTCCATTCTCTTGTATACCGTTACAATGAGAACTACGGCGACGCCGACGATCAAAATTCCTAAAACTGAAACCACCCATTTCAAAAAAGTGGTGTTTGGAACGTCTTCTTCTGTCATAAGAGCAATTATCCATTTATTTGTTCGGTTTGAATCATATGCCATCACCTGAAGGTACACATCAAGTTGAAGTTTCAGAAAGTGACGTGGGAGAGCGGCTTGATCGCTTCCTTGCAGAGCATCTGGACGGGTTTTCACGCAACCGGATCAAACCGCTTGTGCAAGAGGGCCACACCTTAAGGGACGGTGCTGTTTTTACAGATCCGTCAAAAAAAGTGCGCCTTGGCGAAGTCTACCAAATCACAGTACCACCGGCTGTTGATCCCGATCCACAACCGGAAGACATTCCGTTGGATATTGTTTTCGAAGATGAGCATCTGGTCGTCGTGAATAAACCGGCGCCACTAGTCGTCCATCCTGCTGCTGGAAATTGGAGTGGGACACTTGTAAACGCACTGCTATTTCACTGTGGTGATAGCTTATCGGGCATTGGCGGCGTAAAACGCCCAGGCATTGTCCACCGTATTGATAAAGAAACAAGCGGATTGATGGTTGTTGCTAAAACTGATCAGGCTCATCAAGGGCTTGCGGCCCTTTTCGAGAAACACGATATTGAGAGAACCTATAAAGCTGTCGTTTGGGGCCGCGTCTATCCAACATCCGGAAGAATTGAAGCAAACCTCGGCCGTGATCCTCATAACCGAAAACGGATGAGTGTTGTCACTGGTGGTAAAACGGCCGTAACTCATTATAAGCTCGAAGAGAATTTTTCAAACATTGCCTGCCTTGTTCAGTGTAATTTGGAGACCGGACGCACCCATCAAATCAGGGTTCACATGGGGCATATTGGGCATTCGCTCGTAGGCGACCCTGTTTATTCGCGCCCAAAACTCAACCGGACCAAATCACTGCCAGAATCCCGTCAAACCATAATCCGACAGTTCTCTCGCCAAGCTCTTCACGCCCAAACCCTCGGTTTTGTGCACCCCGTCACTAACAAACCCTTGAAATTTGAGGTAGAATTCCCACGTGATATAATGAAATTGCTGACAGCATTTCGGGGGTAACGAGCGGCGCCATCAAATGGCCTAATTCTAGCCCTCAAATCGTCAGACAGGGATCTCAATCTAACTCGGCTAATGTTAGCGGGTTTTCGAGATTTGCTGATATCAATGGAGAGGGTAAGCAATATGAGCCAGACATCTGTACCGGTTATCTCGCCAGAAGGCGGATTGACACGATATCTTCAAGAAATTCGGAAGTTCCCAATGTTGGAACAAAACGAAGAATACATGCTGGCCACAGCATGGAAGGATCGCGAAGATTCTGAAGCGGCACATAAGATGGTCACGAGCCATTTACGCCTCGTTGCCAAGATTGCCATGGGCTATCGCGGATATGGATTGCCGGTGGGCGAACTAATTTCCGAAGGCAACGTTGGCATGATGCAAGCGGTAAAGCGTTTTGAGCCTGAAAAAGGGTTCCGCCTGTCCACATACGCAATGTGGTGGATCAGAGCCGCCATTCAGGAATATATTTTGCGCACATGGTCCCTCGTTAAAATGGGAACAACTGCAGCACAGAAAAAACTGTTCTTTAACCTACGGAAAATCAAGGGCCAAATCGAAGCCATTGAAGAAGGTGATTTGACACCTGATCATGTGGAGACGATTTCAACCAAGCTCGGTGTATCCGAGACGGAGGTTATTAATATGAACCGCCGCCTAACCGCACCAGATCACAGCCTCAACGCTCCTATGAGAGCGGATTCTGAGGGCGAGTGGATGGATTGGTTGGTTGATGACAGCCCAAGCCAAGAAACTGTTTACGCTGAAAGCGAAGAATTAACCCGCCGAAAAGAAATGCTTACGGGTGCCATGGATTGCTTAAATGAGAGAGAGCAAAACATCATCACGCAGCGCCGCTTGCGTGAAGATCCGCTAACGTTGGAAGATCTCAGCCAAGTGTATAAGATTAGCCGCGAACGTGTTCGGCAAATCGAAGTCCGAGCGTTTGAAAAACTTCAAAAAGCGGTTCGGGCAAAAGCCTTCGAAGCTCGGATTAACTAACGATTGATACTAAAGGCCGCTTATATCGAGCGGCCTTTTTTTTTGCGGTCCCTATTATCATTTAATCGGGATTAAATGCAGCTTCCCATATCGGACACCGGTTTCGGTAATGATGTCATTAGCCATCTCTTTAACCTGCTTTGCAGTTCCAGAGAGAATAGTTGCTTCCATACAGTTATCCGCATCCACATGAAGATGAAGCGTTGCCGCCGGAATCTCGTGATGATGATGTTGTGTTTCCACCAACTTAGACGATAGAAGTCGTTCTTTGTGGTTGTAGACGTAGGACACGCACCCAACGCATTTCTCTAAATCATCATCGGCTTCACTTTCATGCGATAACATATGCCGCAGGGCATCCCGAATACCTTCTGATCGATTGGAATAGCCTTTATTTTCCATATATTCATCGAATTCCGCTAGAAGTTCATCTTCAATTGTTATGGTTATTCTTTCCATAGAGCCCTCTGATGTTGCACTTGCGTAAAACTTGAGTATGATAATTACAAAATTAATCATACTCGTAAAAAATTACTTTTCCTACTGGGAGCTTCAAATGAGACGTACTTTAATTCTTGCAGCCGCTTTCGCCGGCCTTTTCGCAACACCTGCACTTGCTCACCCTGGCCATACAATGGCAGGCGACCTTTTTACGGGTCTATTGCATCCCTTCATGGGCCTTGATCACATTTTGGCTATGGTAGCGGTTGGCTTACTCGCAGTTCAATCTGGCGGAAAATCTAAGATTGCCCTACCGGCTTTGTTTGTCGGTGTGATGATCGTAGGTGGTTATGTGGGACTATCCGCAATTGGCGCGCCCCTTATTGAACAAGGCATTATCGCTTCTGTCATTTTATTGGGTGCTATTGTTGCGTTCGGCAAACAGATGCCTTTGGCTTTCAGCGCTCCGTTTATTGCGGTTTTTGCGCTCTTTCATGGTGCCGCGCACGGTATGGAAATGCCAGTTGACACATCTGCTGCAGCCTATGGCTTGGGTATGATTGCAGCGACTGGTGCACTTCATTTGCTCGGTATGACTGTTGGCCGTTTTGCGCCTCAACTGGTCCGCTACGCAGGCGCTGCAGTAGCAGTTGCAGGTGTTAGCCTCGCCATCGTATAATTAAAAAATTAAGGGCGGCAACAGCCGCCCTTATTCAGCTGCCTATCTTGAAAAACCAGCTGCAGCCGTCATAACAACGGCTCCCATTGGCGCCATCGCTTTTTGCACACGCTCGTCCGGGTTTCCGTAAAGAATGCAACTTGTGGGCTTCAAAACACCCATAAAGCTTTTCGCAAACTTGCTGCCAAAGTTCCCCATATGAATCATTGTTGCGTCTGAATCTACATAACGCTCGAAAATATGACAAACTGTCTCGTCAGCGCTAAGCGACCATTCATAATTAAGTGCGCCCGGCTCATCCGATTTTGTTGCAGCACTCATCACAGCCATCAGCTCTTTAAGTTCCGCAAGTTTGCCTTCAGCGACATTTGCTTCGATGATCCAATAAACATGATCTGACATAATGTTCCTCTCCCTTTGTTTTATTTTTATTAGTATCCACCCTATCAGCAAATCCCAACAAAAGGATCGTATTCATTATTTATTTTTTAGGTGTTTTATTTTTCGCTACAGCTGGTTGGACTTTTGCATCTTCAATGATTTGCCCACCCCATTCCTCAATCATTTTTGAGCGGCGTTTTTCGAGGCGTTTTATATACTGGCGGGCTTGTACGTCATAGAAAGACTGCACAACGGCTGGCACCCCCCAAAGAAGAAAACCTGCGACCCCTGCACCGCCATACATCATCAACCACATATAAACATCGGACAGTAATATCAGTGCATTATCAATGCTTGCTCCCCGCTGCCACAAGAACCCCATAACAGGAATAACTCCTGCTAAATTAAGAGCCACCATGGACGCAATTGTGCCTCGAACCCTCGCAGGGTTAGCAAATTTTGCAATTATGCTCGGTATCATTCCAACAGATAGAATAATGATAAAAGGCGGAGCAAAAACCGATCCAAGCCCTATGAATATAAGAAGAGGGGCATATCCTTTGGAGGTATTCCCATTTTTTGCGTCTGCTGACATTATGCGATCACCCCGTAAAATACATGTAGGACAGGCCCAAACTAGAAAGAAGGGCCGCAATAGACATGATGGATGCTATCCAATGCCCATACTTTCGCGCTGCATATAAGCGGGCTTCTCCGCCGTTTTCTAGAGAGCTGATATTGTGGGTAATGGCTTGAAACGCTTTGATAGCCTGATCATACTCTTTTTCATCTCGGCTCAAACTATTTTTGAGGTCGATTTCCTTTAAGATCAAATCGATGTTGCCGCTTTCAATTACTTTATCCAGTTTTTTCTTCAAAAATTCGCGTCGAATATCTGAGTGGATTTTATTAATGAGCGGTGTCATAACCGATTTCACCCAGAGGCATAACCCGGGTTTGGCAGAAGGGCTTAAAAGATGTTGGAGACGCCCCAGTATGACAATAAGATTTAGAGTATAATCCACATCACTTGTTGGGATGGTTGACAGCTTTTGAAAATGTTTTTGCATGCCATTAGTTCGCGCAACAATAAACCCGGAAATATGACGATCAAACGGATTGATTTTTCCGTTTTCTTTAAGAGACAATGCTTCAAGTAGATCCAAAAGTGCTTCAGAATTACGAACATAGCTTCCCTTTAACACAGGGCTTACGCAAGAAAGGCCCGCATTTAATTCATACAGGCATCTCTCCAATCCAAATCCAAGGGCTTCTCGCTTTTCCATTACTTCGAAACAGTCGGTCGCCTTACCAAGGCCAACCCAACTATCGTCTTTCCGCCGTCCGCCTTCAGATTTTTGAAGGTCGCTATATATAATATCAAGAAGGATGCCGCCTTCTAATAACTCAGCAATGGCTGTTTTTATGGGGCCGTCTTTTCTAAAAGAAGCCGCCACAGCTCCCCCTAACCCGCCTCGTGAAAACGCCAATTCACGGTACCAAAGTGCTCCTTGATGATCCAATATGGAGCACGCTTTTGCCACAGATTGAAGTTCTCGTCGGCGGGCTCCTCCGGAACCAGATCTGCCCGCGGAAATGCTATCCGCCAAGCGGGCACCAGAATCCTTGTCATTTAGGGAGTTGCGAACCCAGCTTTCAACTTTCCCGCTCTCAAGCAGTGTGTATGCTTGTGCGGGCCGACGGGTCATCGCCAACGACAACAGGCGCGGCGATAAATATGCATTGTCATCAAAGACAAGCGGGCCCGGCGCCTGTCTATCACCAAATCCCGGACGCGGCCGTTCATAAACACCATCCCGCCAACGGATCAACACATCTACGTTCCACCGGCGGCTGGGATCATCATTCAGAAGGCCAGCCAATAGAAAACCAACTCTGGAAGAGGCCGGGATTTTGGGAACAAGAACGGCATATGTTCCATGCATTAATTTGGCGGCATAAAGTTCCGCTGGCGTCCGTCCCTCTCCGGGCAAAACGCCCCCCAGCATATGGACAATCATAATACCAAGGGCATAAACATCAGTCATTACTGTGCCTTCACCGCGGCCATCGGCAAGCGCGTTTGCGCTTTCCAACGGCTCATAGACAGCAGCTTGCAATGAACCTGCTGGAGTAGAGACACACTCCCCTAGCCCAACGCCGGTATTTCCAGCCTCCATATAGAAGACATTCTCAGCCCGAATATTTCTATGTGTAATTTTCCGCGAAGACAAATCGATGATGACATCAACGAGCTTGGGAACAATAGTGCCAAGCACGACTTGCTCAGATAACCCAGCTGCGCCTTCGGTAAATGCCCGCCCACCAGACGGCAGGTCAAATACAAAAACATACCTAAAGTCGGTCACATCGAACTGAACAACACCGTGTGAATGTAAATCAAGCATTCCCGGGGTGTTTTTCGCAGTCAATGTTTCTATGATTTTATCCCGAAATGGCATACCCGACGTAATGACCAGCGCATATAAAACATTGCTGGAATCACGCTGATCTTCAACCTTGTAAGCCCGGTTTTCACCACTATCCATATGGGAAATTGGCTGCTGTAAAAGCACCTTGTATCGGGTTCGCAAAACACCTAAATTTTGCATATTGTCCATGTCGCTTATTCAACCGTTTTAGATCGGTCGCCATACTCAAAAAAACATTTTAAAAATTACTAGATCTCAAAATGGCGGCTTACAGTTAAAATGGGGTTAAGTAATGCCATATGTGAGGCCATTAATATTTCTCATTGAGATATTATCGGACAACAAAAAAGGCGGCACTTAAAAGTACCGCCTTTTTTTATTTCGCACTAAGAAACATCAGTCTTGGAATGGATCTCTTACCAAAATTGTATCTTCACGTTCTGGGCTTGTTGAAACCAACGCTATAGGAGCTTCGATAAGCTCTTCAATTCGGCGGATATATTTCACCGCACTTGCCGGAAGATCATCCCAGCTCCGCGCGCCAAATGTGCTTTCGCTCCATCCTTCAAGAGTTTCATACACAGGAACAACAGCAGCTTGGTGCGCCATATTAGATGGGAAGTAATCCAACACTTCATCCCCAAGGCGATAACCAACACAAACCTTAAGTTCGTCCATGCCATCCAGCACATCAAGTTTAGTTAGGGCGATGCCTGTAATACCACCGGTTTTAACAGCTTGGCGAACCATAACGGCATCAAACCAGCCACACCGACGCTCACGTCCAGTGACAGTGCCGAACTCATGTCCACGTTCACCGAGGCCTTGGCCAACTTCATCGAACAATTCTGTTGGAAACGGTCCCTCACCCACGCGTGTTGTATAGGCTTTGGTAATACCGAGCACATAACTGACGGCACTTGGACCAACACCACTACCAACGGCAGCTTGACCTGCCAGCGTGTTAGATGACGTAACAAATGGATATGTGCCGTGGTCATTATCAAGCATTGCGCCTTGCGCACCCTCGAACAATATAAGTTTGCGATCGCGGCGCGCTTCGTCAAGACGGCGCCAGACGATATCTGAGAATTCAAGGATTTTTGGAGCAACTTCTAACAATTTTACAAGTAATGCAGCTCCATCCACAGGATCGGCACCAAGACCTCTGCGAAGGGCATTGTGATGCATTAGTAAAGTTGCAATTTTTTTCTCAAGCAAATCTGCATCGGTTAAATCGCTAACGCGGATGGCACGGCGAGCGATTTTATCTTCGTAGGCAGGGCCAATGCCGCGCCGAGTTGTTCCAATTTTAACCGCCGCGGTTGCATCTTCGCGAAGTGCATCAAGCTCACCATGCAGGGGTAAGATCAGTGTCGCATTTTCAGCAATTTTAAGGCTGTCTTTGTCGATTGTGACCCCTTGCCCGCGCAAAGTCTCCATCTCTCTCAAAAGTGCCCACGGGTCGATGACGACACCATTGCCAATAATTGACATTTTTCCGCCGCGAACAATACCGGAGGGTAACAGGCTTAGTTTATAAACTTTCCCGTCGATAACCAAAGTATGGCCTGCATTATGTCCGCCTTGAAAACGAACAACAACATCAGCTCTCTCTGAAAGCCAATCAACAAGTTTCCCTTTGCCTTCGTCCCCCCACTGGGAACCGACAACAGCAACGTTAGCCATAATTTTAAGTCCTTAATTACTTAATAAATCAGGTGATATTTTTGATTTCGTTTTCGATTAGGATGTGTGTGCAGCCGAGACTTTTCGCATCTTTCTCAGACTTATTATCAGCAGATAACCCTGCAACAGTTATCCAACCTTCAGCTCTATGATCAGCACCAATTTTTTGCGCTGTCCCAAAGGGCAGATATAATCGATTTTCGGCAACACTGGCTGGCACAGCCCGCATCAAACTATCGAGGAATAATGTAAAGCCGGTAGCCGCCTCACCATCCAAAAGATGGTATCGTCCGCCCCGTCCGACCTCACCGCGCGCATTGCGCGCAAATAGCGTGAAACTAATACCTGTTTGGTATTCAAATCCGCGGAATTCACCCGGATCGACCGTCAAAACCAAATCCGGCGCTGAATTACCCAGCAAACCAACCAATGTTGCAAGTTCTGCAACTTGCGCAGCAGCCTGTTCAGGAAGGACCAACTTTTGAAGCATTGCCAATGCATGATCAGCCGGACCAGCCGCTTCCAACAATGCATTAAGTATAGGTGCTAATTGATCGCCAAATTGTGCAAGTACAGCTGCGTCTTTATGATCCAGTGCTTCTCTGGCTTTTTTCGTGGTTTCCGCGTCAATGCCAAGTTCACCGCAAATAGTCGGCAATAATGTTGGCAACGTTAAGTCGATTGAAAAATCGTCAATTCCCAGACGATTAAGAGCCTCTCCTGCTAACAGGATTAGTTCTGCATCGGCGGATATTTCTGCGGACCCAATGAGTTCGACACCGGCTTGTGTAAACTGGCGTTCGGGTCTTAATTGAGTCCCGTAAACGCGCAGAACCTGTCCGGTATATGAAAGACGCAATGGTCTTTCATCCTGTTTCATTCGGGTTGTCGCGATACGCGCGACCTGAGGCGTAATATCCGTTCGAATTCCCATCATTCGATGGGATACAGGATCCATCACGCGGAACATTTTTGACGAAAGCGCTTCACCAGCGCCTTCCAAAAGATGATCTTCGAATTCGATAAGCGGAGGTTTCACTCGAAGGTAGCCGTTTGACGTAAAGACCTTCATCAGGACTTCACTAACAGCAGCTTCAGCAGCGGCGGCGGGTGGTAACATGTCGGCCAATCCAGCCGGCAGTAACCCTTTTTCTGAATAATTGTTCATCACATGGGCTTTTAAAGCATATTTTGATGGCGAGTGCCAACAAGAACAGCAAAAAGGCGGCACTTTTTAAGCGCCGCCTTTTATGTTCTCGAAATAACTGCAGAAATTCGGATTTTCAGTTAGAATTTCAGTGCTTTTACCTGATCCACATGGGGAAGATCTTGGACTTTAGCAGCTGTCGCGGCGTCTAGTTCCGAATCTACCTCGATCAAGGCAATGGCTTCGCCTTTTGCTGCGTTCCGTCCCAAATGGAAGGTCGCAATGTTAATTCCGCTTGCACCAAGCAACGATCCCAACGCACCAATAAAGCCAGGTTTGTCCTGATTGGTTACATACAACATGTGTGGGCCCATTTCGGCTTCCATGCTAATGCCTTTGATGCTGACAATTCTTGGGCTCTTATCACCGTAAAGAGTGCCTGCGATATCACGGCTCCGGTTTTCGGTTGTAACTGTAACCCGGATCAATGTTTGATAGTCACCCACCTTATCATTGATGCTTTCGGTTACATCGATGCCGCGCTCTTTGGCAACAATCGGAGCATTGACCATGTTCACACTATCAAGCAACGGACCAAGTAGACCTTGCAAGATTATTGATGTGAGTGGTTTGATGTTCAGGCCAGCGGCCTGTCCTTCATATTCCACGTGAACTTTTTTGAGGCCACTTTCTGTAACCTGACCCGCAAATCCACCCAGCTGTGTGGCCAGATCCATGTATGGTTTGAGTTTCGGTGCTTCTTCTGCACTAACGGATGGCATGTTAAGCGCATTTGTTACAGATCCAAGCAGCAGGTAATCTGCCATTTGTTCTGCAACCTGAATGGCAACATTCACTTGCGCTTCATTTGTTGACGCACCCAAATGAGGCGTACAAACAACATTATCCATGCCAAACAAAACGTTCTCTTTTGCAGGTTCCACCGCATAAACGTCAACCGCAGCACCGGCAACATGTCCGCTTTCAAGAGCTGCTTTCAGATCTTCTTCAACAACAAGACCACCGCGTGCGCAATTGATAATGCGGACACCCTCTTTCATCTTTGCAAGATTTTCTGCATTGATGAGGTTACGAGTTGTTTCTGTAATTGGCGTGTGAAGCGAAATGTAATCTGCCCGTGCGAACAGATCATCAAGTTCCAACTTTTCAACACCAAGGTCAGCTGCCCGCTCATGTGATAAGAACGGATCAAAAGCCACAACTTTCATTTTCAAGCCAACAGCGCGATCGGCAACGATAGAGCCAATGTTGCCGCAACCGATAACACCCAAAGTTTTGCCATAGAGCTCGGCGCCCATGAACTTTGATTTTTCCCATTTGCCAGCTTGCGTTGAAGCGTTCGCTGCTGGAATGTGGCGAGACAATGAGAACATCATAGCAATAGCATGTTCTGCTGTGGTAATCGCGTTACCAAATGGCGTATTCATAACGCAAACTCCGGCAGCCGTTGCTGCAGGGATATCAACGTTATCCACACCGATACCGGCGCGGCCAATAACTTTCAAGTTAGGTGCCGCCGCAATAATTTCTGCAGTCGCCGTTGTAGAGGAGCGAACAGCAAGACCATCGTAATTGCCGATACATGCTTTCAGTTCTTCTGGAGACATGCCTGTGATTTCATCGACTTCAACACCCCGTTGGCGAAAAATTTCAGCAGCTTTCGGGCTCATCTTGTCGGAGATAAGTACTTTAACCATTTGGAAGATCCTTTAGTTTCAGTTTCTAAGGATGAATTATTTGAATGTTTTCTTGAGCTCTGCGTAACCCCAATCGAGCCACGGCATCAATGCGGCGAGGTCATCGGCCTCAACAGTTGCACCAGCCCAAATCCGAAGTCCCGCAGGAGCATCTCGGTAAGCACCGATATCAAGAGCGGCGCCTTCTTTTGCAAGAATGGAAACCAACGCTTTTGCGGCTTTGGATTGATCATCTGAAGATAAGTCTTCAAACCAGCTATCCGTAATTTTCAAGCAAACCGATGTGGGGCTTCTAACCGCTTCATCTTCGGCAAGGAACCCAAGCCAGTCAGAAGCGTCAACGAAATCAGAAATCACTTTGGCATTAGCCGTTGCACGGCCAATCAGTCCCTCCAGACCACCAATAGATCTCGCCCAGTTCAGCGCATCCAAAACATCTTCAACAGCTAGCATTGAAGGTGTGTTGATAGTTTCGCCTTTGAAAATACCATCGATGAGTTTTCCGCCTTTAGTCATGCGGAATACTTTTGGCAGCGGCCAAGCCGGTGTGTAATTTTCAAGACGTTCAACGGCGCGGGGGCTGAGAGCAATCATGCCGTGAGCAGCTTCGCCGCCCAGTACTTTTTGCCAAGACCATGTGACAACATCCAATTTGTCCCATGGCATATCCATGGCAAATACGGCAGAAGTCGCGTCACAAATCGCGAGACCTTCACGGTCATCTGCAATCCAGTCGCCATTTGGAACCCGAACACCTGATGTGGTTCCGTTCCAAGTGAAGACAACGTCGCGTGCCCAATCGACTGCATTTAAATTTGGAAGAGTTCCATAATCTGCAGTTACAACTTCTGCGTCATCGAGTTTCAACTGTTTGACAACATCACTTGCCCAACCGGACCCAAAACTCTCCCATGCAAGGATTGTCGATGGGCGGGCGCCAAGCATTGACCACAAAGCCATTTCAACGGCGCCTGTATCGGAACCTGGAACGATGCCAACTTTATAATCGTCTGGAATACCAAGAATTTCGCGCTGTTCTTCAATAACGGCTTTAAGGCGTGCTTTGCCTTCTGCGGCGCGATGAGATCGGCCAAGAAAAGCGTTTTCAAGAACTTCGGGGGACCATCCAGGGCGCTTTGTGCAAGGGCCGGATGAAAACTGTGGAGAATTAGGACGTCTCTCCGGACGTATTAAGTCAGTCATAATATATATACTAAACCTTCCAGCTTAGAGCATCCCGGTGGGGGGATGTGGCCCGCCGCAGATACTAGTGATCGGCCCTTCACTGTCAAACGGTTTTTTGTGCACTGCGAAAAATTGGGCAACGGAAAGCGGATATATGTTCCATAATACTGCGTGTACTTTGAGTTTTCTGGAACATATTAAATAGGCTTAACCCGATGAAAACGATGAACTTTATCCCCATTAGAACTACTACTGTACGCGCCTTGCAAGAAGGGGGAAATGATAGCCACGGAAACGCTCCTGAAGTGAGAATATCTGATGGTGACGGACTGCCTTGTCGTCATTGTCTGGACTATATTCCTGAAGGTGAAGAGTATCTTATTCTCTCCTACAAGCCCTTTTCCTCGACCCAACCCTATGCAGAACAGGGCCCCATATTCCTGCATAGAAAGGAGTGTCATTCCCATGAAAACCCGACGGTTTTACCGAAAATATGTGACCCAGAGGGGCGACTTCTCATTCGCGGATACAGTGCTGACGAGAGAATCGTTTATGGTACTGGAAAAGTTGTTCAAAATTCTCAAATCGAAACAGAGGCCCAAAAAGTTTTGGATCTGCAAGACGTGGCTTATATTCATGTGAGGTCAGCCTCTAATAATTGTTATCAATTTAGGATCGAACAAGACGAAAAATAATTGTCCTAAGGACAAATAAGAACTGGCGTTGATCGCTTAGACTTACAACTATATGTGACCGCATTCGTTATGAGAGGTCTCATGTTAAGAAATCAACGCCACCAATTTAATATTCCTGATGAAGTCGCTTATTTCAATTGCGGATACATGGGCCCCTTGTCGAAAGTTGTAGAAGAAGCTGGCATTAAAGGTGTCATGCAGAAATCTGAGCCTTGGAACGTAACCCCAACGGATTTCTTTACAGATAGTGACATAGCTCGCGGCCTGTTTGCTCAGCTTATCAACGCAGATGCCAATGATATTGCTCTTATTCCGTCAGCCTCTTACGGACTTGCCATTGCCGCTAAAAACATTCCTCTAAAGGAAGGGCAGAAGATATTGGTCTTGGATGAGCAGTTTCCCAGCAACATCTACTGTTGGCAAGAAAGATGCCGCGAAACTGGAGCCGAGATAAAAACCGTTCCCGCGCCAAAGGATCGGGATTGGACACGTGCTGTCCTAGATCAAATTGACAGCACGGTCGCCATTGCAGCACTTCCCAACAACCATTGGGCCGATGGCGGGTTGTTAGATTTGGTGAAAATCGGAACTGAGCTTAGAAAAATCGGCGCAAAACTAGTTTTAGACGTCACCCAATCCTTAGGTGCTATGCCCCTTGATGTTCAGGCGATCAAGCCAGATTTTCTAATTGCCGCCGCTTATAAATGGCTTCTTGGTCCCTACAGTGTTGGCATGATGTATGTGTCCCCACACAATCAAAATGGTAGTCCCATTGAATACAATTGGCTGAACCGATCCGGATCAGAGGATTTCTCCGGCTTGGTCAACTACCAAGATGACTACCAAAAAGGAGCTGTTCGATATGACATGGGGCAACGGGCAAATTTTGCACTTATGCCCATGGCAATTGCGACACTTCGTCAAATCCTTGACTGGGGTGTAGAGAATATTTACAAGAATATTAGTGCAACAAATTCCCAAATTTCCGATGCCGTCAGCGCATTTGGATTGACGTCAGTACCAACAGAATTTCGCGCAGGTCATTTTCTCGGCCTCGAAAAAGTGGGCGGATTTCCACCAACTCTTTTGGCGGATCTTGCAAAAGAAAAAATATATGTATCTCACCGAGGAAATTCGTTACGAATAACACCACATATCTACAATAATGAAGGTGATTGCGATCGCCTAATTGACGCACTTTCACGGCTATCAGGGAATTAAAGCATGACATTTGATTTAGCGGCAGTACGCCAGGACACTCCTGGAACAGAAAAATGTATTCATCTAAATAATGCAGGCGCTGCGCTCATGCCCACCCCCGTTTATCAAGCAGTGATAGACCATTTGGATTTAGAAATGCGAATGGGTGGGTACGAAGCCCATGCCCGTGCACTACCAGCGTTTGAGCGGACATATGATGCAATTGCAGAACTGATAAATTGTAATCGCACGGAAATTGCCCTCGCCGAGAACGCCACAGCGGGATGGATGATGGCATTTCATGGTCTCCAGCTTGGCGCAGGAGATCGCATACTGACAACCGAAGCTGAATATGCCAGCAATGTGATTACCTATTTACAAGCAGCAAAGAACAAAGGCGTGATCATTGATGTGGTGCCATCAGACAAAGATGGCCAAATTGATGTAAGTGCCCTTGAAGAAATGCTTGATAACGACGTAAAGCTCATCTCAATCAGTCACATACCAACCAATGGTGGCTTGATTAATCCGGCTGCTGCCGTTGGAAAGATCGCTCGAAAACATAAAATTCCATATCTTCTTGATGCATGTCAGTCGGTGGGACAAATCCCCATAGACGTTGAAGAAATTGGCTGCGATATGTTGTCTGCCACAGGCAGAAAATATCTACGCGCGCCTCGCGGAACAGGTTTTCTGTATGTGAGACGCGACTTCATGAACCAACTCGAGCCGCCTTTTCTTGATCTTCATAGTGCCAATTGGACAACGACCGATACCTACGAAATGAGAGACGATGCCCGTCGTTTCGAAAACTGGGAGTTTAATTTTGCGGCTGTAATTGGCCTGGGCGTTGCCGTTGATTATTTTCTGGAAACCGGTGTTATTCCCGCATCTGATAGACTTTGCCATCTAGCCGCCACTGCTCGCACAAAATTATCTGACCTTCCAAATATTACAGTTCATGATATCGGGAAAAACAAAGGCGGAATGGTGACATTCAGTCACTCGTCTATCTCTGCCGATCAAATAAAGGCTATACTCTCTAACGCGTCGATAAATGTATCAACCTCAACCACAGGTTCGACCCGCTACGATATGGAGAAACGATCACTCTCAAGTATTGTCCGTGCATCCTTCCATTATTACAACACTGACGAGGAACTTGAAAAATTCTTAACGGTCATCGCTAATTTGTGATCGCCTTTAAGTTTCATTAAAGCTATTATACTTGCATAATTAACTAATGTTTAATAATTAGGCATTAGTAATAGTATCTCGTGCCAGAAGGCGCGGACCGGTATAGAATTTCCGAAAGGCTATGTTATGTTATCTGCAACTATTGGCGCAGCAAGTAGTGCCCTACATACAGGCGCTGCCGCTAAGCCCCAAATTCAGGAACAACATTTCAACTCTACGAGTGCTGAAGTAGAAGATGCCCCTGTTGATAAAGGCACGTCTGCCCCAGCAGTTCCCGCAACCAATAGCGCCCCATTATCAGTAGAGGCTGTTACAGCCCTGCAACAAGTTCCCGACGATACAGCGGTTGCTGATCAGCGCGGAGATGTTGCGACAGTTGATAATGAACTGCAGGCAAATCTTTTGGTCCCTCAAAGTGAAGACACTGATGGCGTGGCCGCTGCAACTGTCCAGGTAGAAGAACTTGAACAGGAAGCGACTGAATCCCGCCTGGCCGTTGAAAGTGAAATCGCCGTTGGCGAGGAAACTGATGCCGCAGGTCGTTCAGCACTTAATCCGATTGATCTACAAATCTAACCCTCTAGACCTTCTGGGTCTTAAGGCATGAAATCATGATCTCATTATCTTCGGCATTACCAAGCATAACGTATTCAGCGAGATTAAACGCTGAAGCGCCCCTGCCTGAAACACCTCCGCCGGCCGAAGAAAGCGAAAACCAACGCACGACCACTCCCCCCCCAATTGACGGCGAAAGACTACTTCCTTCAGGGGTTCTTTCCAAAGACGTTGTCACCCAGCTTCAAGGGGCCGAAGAAAGTGGAACCGCTGAAGAAGCCGCTCCTCCTCCGCCGCCTCCGCAAGATACTGCAAAACCAGATGATGTCGCAGACAGCACGGGGCTAACGGAAGCGGAGCAAGTCCAGATAGATACTTTGCAAGCCCGGGACATAGAAGTTCGAACTCACGAGCAGGCCCATGCCGCGAGCGGCGGGGCATATGCTGGATCACCGTCCTATGAATATGAAACCGGACCAGATGGGCAACAGTATGCCGTCGGCGGCTCAGTTAGTATCGATACGTCACCTATAACTGGTGATCCTGCCGCAACAATTTCCAAAATGAATACAATCATTCGCGCAGCTTTAGCGCCAGCGGAACCTTCCGGCCAAGATCGTACGGTTGCAGCAACGGCTAGTAAGTTGAAACTGGCGGCCCAAGCTGAATTAAATGCGGAGAAACAAGCCGTATTAAGTGGTGACACGGATGCAGAAACAGGCACATCAGTTAGCGAAATACCACAAAATGATAATGGGACACCGCCACCTCAGATACGTTCCCCAGCTATCAACGTGATTGCTTGATTTCTCTCAGCCCCGTCTTCAAAGTGTCTTAAAAATCACCGATCGTATGCCCATGGTTAAGCGGTCCATGCCCACGGCCAAAACCAGGTGCGTTTTCGATGGCCAACTCCACGTAACGCAACCCACGTTCCACACTATCAACCAGACTTAAATTTTGTGCCAAGCCCGTCGCCACTGAAGACGATAGCGTACACCCTGTTCCATGGGTGTGTCGGCTCATGATACGAGGATGATCATATTGGTGATACTCCTCGTGCGTAGTCAGAATATCTGAAACAACGGTACTGTCCAAATGTCCGCCCTTCAACAACACAGCATCGGGTCCCATCTCCATCAATTGGATCGCTGCATTCTTCATATCAGCAAGGGTTGTTATTTGAGTTCCGATCAGTTTTTCAGCTTCTGGAATATTTGGTGTCAGCAATGTGGTGTGTTTGGAGATAAGACGGTCAACGACGGCTTTCTCGGCATCTTCTGATAAGAGCGACGCGCCGCCTTTGGCGATCATCACTGGATCTAAAACGATGGGTGGCAAGTCATCACGGCTATCAAAGAAATCAGCGACGGCGTGGACGATTTCAGCTCTATGCAGCATTCCAATTTTTATGGCATCAAGACCGATATCATCAAGAACAACCCGAATTTGCTCCACAACAAACTCTGGTTCGACGGCCATAATTGCAGATACACCTTCTGTATTCTGGGCAGTCAGTGCTGTAATAGAAGTCGCCGCATATCCGCCAAGGGCAGTGATCGCTTTGATATCCGCTTGGATACCTGCACCGCCGCCGGAGTCAGAACCTGCAATCGATAAAACACGTCCCCTCATCTTTCGCTCCTTCAGTTAGCTCGCTACCCGATTAACTTCATCGACAATATCATCAACCACTTGATTAACAAGGTCCAGGTCCTCGCCCTCGCCCATCACCCGTACCAATGGCTCAGTTCCTGATTTTCGGATGAGTAATCGCCCTGTGTTTGCGAGTTTCTTCTCGCCGCTTGCGATCGCTGATTTAACGCGGTCAGCTTCAAGTGGATCGCCGGCGTTATATCGCACATTCTTCAATATTTGCGGATAGGGCTCAAAACTTCTGCAAATTTCGCTCACCGGACGATTTTCATCTCGGATGACCGACAAAACTTGCAAGGCTGCGATCAATCCGTCTCCCGTGGTGGCAAAGTCACTCATAACCATATGACCTGATTGTTCCCCGCCTAAATTGAAACCATGGGCGCGCATATGCTCAACCACATACCGATCACCAACAGCGGTCCGTACGAGGTTCAAACCTTTACTATTTAGAAATTTTTCGAGGCCCATATTAGACATAACCGTCGCAACTAAGCCGCCGCCCTTAAGCTGATCACGTTCAGCCCAACTTGCGGCTATTAGAGCCATCAATTGATCGCCGTCGATAATGTCGCCTTTTTCATCGCACATAATGAGGCGATCCGCATCTCCATCAAGGGCAATACCAAGGTCTGCACCTTCTTCCACAACACGTTTACACATGTTTTCCGTGGCTGTAGATCCACAGCCTTCATTGATGTTGAAACCATCAGGCTTATTACCCATGGCAATAACGTCTGCTTCCAGCTCCCACAAAACAGTAGGAGCGACTTTATAGGCGGCGCCATTGGCGCAATCCACAACGATTTTCAAGCCTTTAAGAAGTTGCCGGCGCGGGAAGCTACTTTTCGCAAATTCAATGTAACGGCCCCTGGCATCATCAAGGCGAGTGGCACGGCCAAGCAATTTTGGTGAGGCAAGTTCGAGCGCCTCTGACTGATCGATATCTTTTTCTATAGCCAGTTCTACCGCGTCTGAAAGTTTATAACCATCCGGCCCAAACAGCTTTATACCGTTGTCTTCAAAGGCATTATGAGACGCCGAAATCATGACACCCAGATCAGCCCTAAGGGAGCGCGTCAGCATTGCAATTGCAGGGGTCGGCAAAGGCCCCACCAGAACAACATCCATTCCCACAGAAATAAATCCGGCAGTCAGCGCAGGCTCGATCATGTAACCAGAGAGCCGCGTATCTTTGCCAATAACAACACGATGCCTAAAGTTGCCGCGCCCCGCAAATTTTTTGCCTGCAGCCTTGCCCACTTTTAGCGCAATTTCTGCAGTCATTGGGTCTTGGTTAGCAGTTCCGCGAATGCCGTCTGTTCCGAAATATTTTCGTGTCATATCAACCCTGCATACTCGCTTAAATACTGCGAGCTTTATCCATTAGTATTTATAAACTTAAACGGTCAAAGAAGCACTATCAATGGATTGCCATACCGCAATCGCTTGCCGTGCTTCCCGAACATCGTGAACCCGGAATATTTGGACCCCCGCCTTAAGACCATACAGCAATCCTGCAAGCGATCCACCTATCCGATGTTTCGCATCCTCTCCCGCATCAATTTTTCCGATGAAAGATTTACGCGAAACCCCTAACAAAATCGGGCATCCTAATCCATGGAAGAACCGCAACCCCTTCAACAACACAAGGTTATGGTCTAGCGTTTTACCAAAACCGATACCGGGATCCAAAATGATATTATCGCGCGAGACCCCAGCAGCCACACATGCCTCCACTCTCGATCCCAAGTAATCGATGACATCGAACAAGACATGATCATATTGTGGATTATCCTGCATAACCTTTGGATCAGCAGAACTATGCATTAGACAGACAGGAGCAGAACTACTCGCTGCGACCTTAAGGCTACCAACATCGTATTCAAGAGCTGTTACGTCGTTGAGGATACTCGCTCCCGCATCCAATGCCGCAGTCATAATTTCTGCTTTCCGTGTGTCGACAGACAGTAATGGCCCAAGGCCCACGCATCTTTTGATTACCGGGATGACGCGCTGCAACTCTTCTTCATTTGATACACTCCGTGCACCCGGCCGAGTACTCTCTCCCCCAAAATCAAGGATATCAGCGCCTTCACGGGTCAGTGTCTTTGCATGAGTGACAGCAGCATCTTCGCTTTCAAATTCACCGCCATCTGAAAAACTGTCAGGGGTTACATTGACAATACCCATGATCAAGGGATTGATGGGTTTCCCTAAAACACGTCGCGTTTTCTGTGTCTCAAGAAAGCCCATTTGGCGTTGGATGTTTTCTTCGTGAGGATTTTGGTCTAAGGACCACTGCCGTATTTCAGATACAGAGTGATCAGCAAAATAGGAGACCGATTTACCAGCTCGAATAACAACTGTATACACGCTCTGGGCATCTGGATGTTCAGACGGGGCCAGATAAACTCTGTCAGATAAGGAAAGGCCCCGCGGTAAAGCGGAGCCTTTTGTTATTGCAACCATGTCAGATCCTTAAGAACCCGGTTGTGGCTCAGGCTCCATTCCGCCTGTATCACTATCCGGTTTTTTATGACCATCAGCTTCAGGAACAGCAGAACTTGGTCCATTATCAGATGATGTATCATCATCTTCTGAACGGTTCAAATCGCCGCCTTCCATCAATATTTTAATATCATCGCCGCTCAATGTTTCATATTCAAGCAAACCATTGGCAATCAAATGCAGCTGATTTTCGTGTTCCGTTAGAATTTTACGAGCCGTGTTTTCGCCGTCTTCGACGAAGCTACGAATTTCCACATCAATCAACTGGGCTGTGGCATCAGACATATTTTTTTGTTGAGCGACTGAGTGACCAAGAAAAACTTCTTCCTGATTGGCGCTATACATGAGCGGTCCAAGTTTGTCAGAAAGACCCCATTCAGTCACCATCCGGCGCGCCATGTCAGTTGCCATTTTAATATCGCTAGAAGCACCCGTTGTAACCGCGTCATGACCAAAAATCATTTCTTCAGCAACACGGCCACCCATAGCAACAGCCAAATGAGCAAGACATTGATCCCGGCGAAGGGAATAGCTGTCTTTTTCAGGAAGGCGCATCACCATACCAAGAGCCCGGCCACGAGGAATAATCGTCGCTTTATGCACCGGATCAGAGGCTGCCATGTGCATACCAACCAAAGCATGTCCGCCTTCGTGATAGGCTGTGAGTTTCTTCTCTTCTTCAGACATCACCATGGATCTACGTTCGGTACCCATCATGACCTTGTCTTTGGCGTCTTCAAATTCTTGATGCGTTACAAGACGACGTGATTTACGCGCGGCAAGCAATGCAGCTTCGTTCACAAGGTTTGCAAGATCCGCACCTGAGAAGCCTGGTGTACCGCGCGCAATCGTGCGAGCGTTCACGTCATTTGCCAAAGGCACTTTACGCATGTGAACTTTAAGAATTTTCTCGCGGCCAAGGATGTCTGGATTAGGTACCATGACCTGACGGTCAAAACGTCCGGGACGAAGCAAGGCAGGATCAAGTACGTCGGGACGGTTTGTTGCTGCAAGAAGGATCACACCTTCATTTGCCTCGAAACCATCCATCTCAACCAATAATTGGTTCAACGTTTGCTCACGTTCGTCATTACCGCCGCCAAGGCCAGCACCACGATGGCGGCCAACAGCATCAATTTCGTCGATAAAGATGATACAAGGTGCGTTTTTCTTACCTTGTTCAAACATGTCACGAACACGACTTGCACCAACACCTACAAACATCTCCACAAAATCAGAACCTGAAATTGTGAAAAACGGCACATTGGCTTCGCCCGCAACTGACCGGGCCAGTAATGTTTTACCAGTACCTGGAGGGCCAATTAGCAAACAGCCTTTTGGAATTTTTCCGCCCAAACGCTGATACTTCTGAGGATTTTTCAAGAAGTCGACGACTTCTTCCAACTCTTCCTTAGCTTCTTCAATGCCCGCAACATCTTCAAATGTGATACGCCCTTGTTTTTCCGTCAGAAGTTTGGCTTTAGATTTTCCAAACCCCATGGCTTTTCCGCCGCCGCCTTGCATCTGGCGCATGAAAAATATCCAAACACCAATCAACAAAAGCATTGGGAACCAAGACAGGAGAGTTGCCATCAACAGGCTGCCCTCTTCTTCTGGGGCTGCGGTAATTGTTACACTTCGGCTATTCAAACGCTCGACCAATGTATTGTCGTTCGGCGCATATGTTGAGTAGCTTTGACCACTATCATCTGTGCCTTTGATCGTCTGACCTTGAATGGTAACGGCTTGAATTTGGCCATTATCCACAAGATCCAAGAACTGCGAATAAGGCAAAGTTGCACCAGTGGCCCGCGGTGAGGACTCACTAAAGATATTAAACAGGGCAACGGCTAACATGCCGATTATGACCCATAGAACTACATTTTTTCCAAAAAGATTCACGAACAATCTTCCCATATATTAATTGGGCGACACAAAAACCACCAAATTAGGTTAAACCATCCCATATCGGGGAAACATCTTAAATATAAGTCAATATGGCCGAGTTCCAAGGGGCTGATTTCAAAACCCCTGTTTTTCTCGCTTAATTGTAGGAATGAATACCATTTCAAAGCGCCCTTTAGCAATGCCCATCGACGCCTTTTGCCCCAAAAACAAAGGCATATCCACTATTTCACTGTTATTCCAAATTGCCGGAAGGTTTTTTCGAACCATACTGGGAAGTTTTTTAATGTAATCGGGTAACGCCGATTCTGTAATTTGGCTCCAACCATCGTCACCTAACGGGCCAACATTAAATTCAAATGCAGCCTGCCGTTCCAAATCATTCCCATGATCCATGACAACAAATCTGTCATCCCATGTCATCTCGCCAGCCCCCTTTAGGGGCGTTTTGGGCAATGCCGAACGGCCCGGTTCGCGGCACAAAATCCAATTCTCTTTAAACGGACGCAATTGGCATCCTGCCAACGTTAGGGAAGTTCGCACTTCCCCGCGCGTTAGGCGACCAAGCAACTGCTCAATGTGGATGAGTTTAATAGGATCGCTTTTGCCCCGAACCGTTTTAAAAACGCAATTGAGAAACCGGACATTTATTTCGGCAGGTACATTTTCAAAAAAACTTTGGGGAAACTGAACATAACCTAATGGGTCCGTGTGCGCTTTATCAGCCAGCATAAGGTCCGTTATTTGCCCAAGCGCTTCATCTGCCCGTTGCAGGCGATTTACGGAAAGCTCAATTGCGGTGCTACTACTGCCGGGAAGCGAGACCATAGACTGCAACAGGCGACCAAGTTCAGTTCGGGTATAAAGCGTACTTTCATTGCTTGGATCTTCGATCCAGTCTTGATTTTCTGCTATCAAATATTCTCGTAAATGAGCGCGATGGATTCCCAATAAAGGGCGAACCAAATTAATACCCGCGCGAGACCCTTTGGCTCTCATAACCGACAAACCTTGCAACGCACTCCCCTTGGAGATCCGCATCAAAAACGTTTCGAGCTGATCCTCAAGCTGATGACCGATGAGAAGCGAGGTCGCCCCAACTTCGTTGCATTTATCCAAAAGCAGTTTGTATCTGGCGTTTCGGGCAAATTGTTGAATACCAGACTGCGGAGCGGCCCCCACGCGTGTTAAAACTTGATGATCTATATTGCGAGATGTAAGCCATTGGCCAACAAGGGCCGCTTCTCCGGCCGCTTCCGATCGCAGTCCGTGATCTACCGTTAGGGCAAAAATTTCCACGTTACGTTCAGCGCACCACTTCCCTGCCAACAAACAAAGAGCCATGCTGTCCGAGCCACCAGAGACAGCCACCGCAATTTTGGAAGGGAGAGGTGTGTCTGCATAGACACACGCCATTTCTTGTTCAAATTTAGAGGCTAGCGCCGAAGTCATGTTCCGCCCATCTGCCTTTTTAGGAGCAGCTAAATTTCAATTTTTCTCGGTCAGCTATGCGCTTTAACCGAGAGGGAAGATCAGCGAACTGCTTAAATAATTGCTGGAAAGTGGCGCACGCCTCTGTCACCTGCTCCATCCGTCCCAAAGTCATCGCCAACTTCAACAAATTATCGGCGGCTTTGGTGTTTTCCGGGTAATTCTGGTAGCCGTTCAAGAATGAAGATGCCGCATTGTTATAATCACCTCGAACATAATAGGTTTCACCAAGCCAGTATTGGGCATTCCCAGCCAGTTCATGCTGTCTATTTTGATCCAAGAAGGAAACAAACGCCGTTTCTGCGCCCACATAGTTGTCTTCGCGGATTAATGTCATAGCCCGGTTATACTGCTCCGCTGGACTACCACTCGTTTGCACTGCTGCAATGGCGGTATCTTGTGCTTGCTGCGTAGCAGACGAAGAAGGCAATGCTGTGCTGCCGTTTGAATTTGTTGGTGCCCGCAAAGTTCCGAGAAGTTGCGTTCCCTTAGGAAGTTCACCGCCTGCGACCACAGTCCCTGTTGGGTTGCTGGCAGTATTTGTCGCTACCGAGTTTGAGCCGGGCAGCTGCGAAGACGTTATTGCAGGGGCTGCTGCATTACTCATAGCTTCAGCATCTGTTTGTCCGCCAGACAATTTTCGCTCTATTTCGCTGAGCCTGAAATCAATATCCAGAACCAATTTATTCAAGCGCGTCTTCATCTGATCAAGGGCAAAATTCACTTCTTCTGCAGATCCTGTCATGCGACGCTGTTCATCTTCCAAACCATCAATACGTGACGACAGAACCGCGGCCGCGCCGCCGCCGCTAAGTTTAGCGCCTGAGCTCGCCCCTGAGGAAGAGGTTGGGATATCTCGACCTTGATAGACTTTGCGTTGAACGTTATTAAGGTCAGCTTCTAGCCGGTTCATGCGATCAAGCAATGCCTGAACATCGCTACTTTGCGCCTGCACAGCTGTAAAAGATGCCAACAATAAAGCTAGTGCTACGCCTGCAATTGCAAACCTAGAATTCCAGCGAACCGCGTTTCCCATAAAATTCTCCACCATAACTAATCGCTCACCTTTCAGCACAAACTCTACAAAAGCCTATGAGTGCAGACTACTGCGTTATTGTGACCAAACCGAGGCCATACCGCCTGCTACTGGTCAATAAAAAACCCGTCACCGGCTTCCAGAATATCTGGTCCAGTGACGGGTTTTTTGAAACAATCGTCAATTAGTTGACGGTCATTACACCGCGTCGGTTCTGTGACCAAGCGTCATCATTATGACCAAGTGCAACTGGACGTTCTTTACCGTAGGAGATTGCCGCTACGCGAGATGAAGAAATACCCAATGTAACAAGGTAGTTCGTCACTGCCGTCGCCCGGCGATCACCAAGGGCCAAATTGTATTCACGTGTACCACGTTCATCCGCATGACCTTCAATAGAAGCTGTGACACTTGGATTTGCTTTCAACCAAGCAGCTTGGCGTTCAACTGTAGAACGAGCCTCTGCAGTTAGGTTGTATTTATCAAATCCAAAGAAAACACGATCGCCAACATTCAGAACAAGATCTTCTTGACTGCCAGGTTGAACTTTGTTCGTGACGCTACCAGATGTGGAGGAGCCAGTGGAACCCGATGTGCTGCTAGCCTGAGACGTCGCGCCGCTACCGGAACTGTCACCAGTATCTTCAGGAACAGTTTCACAAGCTGCGACCAATGTCAGTGCAGCAATCATACTTAAAAACTTAAGGCCAAGATTGAGCCGCATTTACTTAACTCCCATCCTCTGGAAATTTAATTTATTTGGGTATCTCAAGTAAAACGCCATCACTATATTTGACGGTGTTTGACCAAAATAAGATAACCCCCCGAAAAACTTACTTATTACTATACGTGTGCTCTACTCCGGAATCAAGGGCGACCATGCAGGGTCGGACCCATCTCTTGGAGAGATTACTTCACGTTCGTTATAACCTGTTAAGTCTATAGACCACAAGCGTACTTTATCTTCTTCTCCTTTTCTTTTAGCAAGAATTTGTCTGAAGAAGATCAAAACTCGACCATTTGGGGCCCAAGAAGGGCCTTCATTGTGAAAACCTTCTGTTAGAATTCGTTCTTGGGATCCATCTGTGCGCATGACTCCAATGGAGAATTGCCCACCCGTTAATTTAGTAAAAGCAATTAAGTCTCCCCGCGGTGACCACACCGGAGTGCCGTAATTACCCCGGCCAAAACTAATTCTACGAGGATTAGTTCCGTCAGCGTTCATGACATAAAGCTGCTGGCGGCCCCCTCGGTCTGATTCGAACGTAATTTTGGCGCCATCAGGAGAGAACGACGGAGCCGTATCAATTCCCGGATGTTTTGTTAAACGTTTAATGGCCCGTGTCTGAAGATCCATCAGATAAATATCTGAGTTGCCTTTTTCAGCCATACTCATCACCACCTGATTACCGGACGGCGAGAAACGCGGCGCAAATGTCATACCTGGAAATTCACCCAAGACTTCTTGTTGCGCAGTATCAATATTCAACAAGTAAACTCTAGGGCGGTTATTGAAATAGGACAGGTAAGTGATTTCTTGTCTTGTTGGAGAAAACCGTGGCGTTAGAACCAAGTTGCTGCCATCGGTTAGGAATTGATGACGCTCTCCGTCTTGATCCATGATTGCAAGGCGTTTCACACGGCGATTGGCAGGCCCACTTTCAGAGACATATACAAATCGTGTATCGAAATACCCGCTTTCACCTGTTAATCTTTCATAAATTCTGTCGGCAATTTTATGGCCAATCCGGCGCCAATTTGTCGGAGACGTTATTAATCTCTCCCCCATCAAATGCTGCTCGGAGAACACGTCCCAAAGACGAAAATCTACGGATAATTGTCCATCTGGAAGCGCTTTCACCATTCCCGTAGACAAACCTTGAGCGTTTATTTTTCTCCAGTTAGAGAAAACAGGAACGACTTGAAGGTCCACAGGTTTTTGCAAAAAAGCATCTTGATCTATAGGTTTGAACAGACCCGAGCGTTCAAGATCAGCGCGAATAACATCGGCGATTTTTTGCCCCACAAGGGCTGCCACTTCTGTTTCGCTATAAAAATCTGTCACGGCCACGGGCAAAGGCTGAATGTTCCCTTGCGTAATATCCACGACCAGATTTGCGCGCGCAGAAATGGTCGAAAAGACTATTAGCAGCAGTGACACCAGAAACAGGTTACCTGCTCGGGTAAAATTGCAAACCGTGTTTCTCATTGTCAAAACATCTCCCTTGGATCGAAATTCAGCGTAGTATCCCGCCACCGTTCATATTTAGCAATCGGTAGCTTATACGGCTGACACGATAAAATTGCACGAACTGCGCTTTCAGCGGCAATCCGTTCAAACCTTGTTTTATAATTTCCACTCTTCAGTATTTCTGGCTGTCCCTGCACTGTCCCATTCCGGTTCAATGCAATTCTGATACGAACAATCAGATCTTCAGCTTTTACACTTCCAGTAGGTGGGTTCCAGCACCGTTGCACTTGTTGCTTAAACGCATCTTTCTCGCTCAAACTCATTGGTAGAGAACTGTCCATTGCCCGACTGGACGAATTGGGCACTTTCACAGCAGATTGAGACTTTTTTGTGTCAGTCTCTTCGACCTTTTTAGATGATTTTTCTTTTTTCTTCTTATCCAACAATGCTGAAATCTTGCTAAGATCAAATTTCTTCTCGGGCTTTTCGACCTTTTTAGTTGGCTTTGCTTTTGGCTTTACCCGCGGTTTCACCCTCGGCTTTGGAACAACCTTGGCTGTTTTCTTTTCAACCTCTGGCTTTGCTTTTGGCTTAGGCTCTGGAAGAGGTTCAGGTTTGGGCGCAGGTTCCGGCTCTGGTTCGGGCTCTGGTTCGGGCTCTGGTTTAGGCTCTGGTTTAGGCTCAGGCTTGGGCGCAGGTTCTGGTTCCGGAGCAGGCTCTGGCTTTGGCTCGGGTTTCGGTGTTCTTTTTGGTTTCGGTTCCGGTTTTGGCTCAGGTTTGGGTTCCGGTTTTGGATCTGGTTTTTTTTCTTCAATTTTTTCGGCAGGTTTAGGTAAATTCGTTGTATCTAAAATTTCAACGAATTCAACTTCGATAACGGCCGTCTGCTCAAGAATATCCGGATCTCGAAACAAAGGCAGTCCCGTATACATCAAGATCAAAATGACAAGATGTAACCCTGCAGATATGAGCGCGGAACTCTTCATAAATCAGACTGACCTTACTTTTCTTTCTGTGTCTCAGTGGCTTTGGGTAGCCCCGCTGAAACCATGGCAACCCGCGTAAAGCCTGCGTTGTGAATTTCACCCATCACTTGAAGAACCCGACCATAATTGACGTCCTTATCACCACGGACGAAAATGCGTTGGTCAGATTTTGCACCGGTTACCGCTTGAAGTTTGGCAACCAATCCAACTAATTCCACTTCAAGATCTTCAAGGAAAACCTGCCCTGCCGCATTGACGCTAATAACAAGAGGTTCATCATTCCCTTGAACGGTCTGTGACTTAGTTTCCGGCAAATCAAGCGGTACACCAACAGTTAACAAAGGCGCCGTCACCATAAAAACGATCAACAACACAAGCATGACATCCACAAACGGGGTCACGTTGATTTCAGACATTGATTGATGCCTGCGTTTACGCCCTTTGCCGCTAAAGCTATTGAACTGGTTGCTGTCCATCGCTTTAACCCAAATCTAACTGACGAGATAAAATCGCAGAAAACTCGCCGGCAAATCCTTCGAGACGCGTGATTATTCGTTGCAGATCATTTGAAAATTTATTGTAGGCAACAACAGCAGGGATCGCAGCAACAAGACCAAGGGCCGTGGCGAACAACGCTTCGGCGATACCCGGCGCAACCACGGCAAGGCTCGTATCTTTAGTAGCCGCGATGGCTTGGAAGCTATTCATAATGCCCCAAACCGTACCAAATAAACCAATGAAGGTTGCCGTCGATCCAACGGTTGCAAGAAAACCCATATACCGTTCTAGCCGTTCAACTTCGCGATCAATTGCAACACGCATCACCTGATGAATACGGGCCTGCAATCCAGTGTGAGAATGTGTCTCCAAACCGCCTTCGGTGGAGCGCAACCATTCCCGCATCGCGGTTGAGAATAACATGGCGAGCGGATTATCGGGATTGCTGCCAACACGCTTGTACAGCTCCTCCAGATTACCGCCGGACCAAAAATCCTGTTCAAAATCGTTGGAATCCGCAGAAACCCGGCGAAACCGAATTATTTTGTCGACAATAATCGCCCAACTCCAAAAGGAGGCTAGGATAAGAACGACCATAACGAGCTGGACAACAATGTCCGCCCTCATGAATAGACCAAACATCGACAAATCATGGCTCATCGCACCTAAATCTTGCGCAACACTTACAACTTGGTTTTCCATTATTCCTTCTTTGCCCCCGGCACATCCACAATTGAAGCGAACTTATCTTTTATTTGCGGCGAAAAACGGGCAGGTCGCCCAGATTTTTGCAAACACGCAATTCGAACTGTACTTTTTATCAGAATATCGGTCCCGCGATAAACATCTTGATCCATTTGTAGGCTTGCACCCTTAAGGTCTCGTAAACACGTGCGAACCTCGATGGTATCATCCATCACGGCAGGTTTCAGATATTCAATGCGGCAATCCCGAACGACAAAATTCAGGTTATCTTCTATCATCAAACTTTGTTGATTTATGCCAAGACCACGCAATAAATCAGTGCGTGCCCGTTCGGTGAATTTCAAATAATTTGCATAATAGACAATGCCGCCAGCATCCGTATCTTCCCAATAAACTTGGACAGGGAAACTGTGGATGTCAGGTCCGTCGACAACAGGCATCATCCGACCTTGCATTGCCGGCTCAATCGTCACTGCGTTGTTCCTTCATCATATCCAACTGTGATGAGATTTCTTTTGGAAACAATATTCCCAGATGATCGTATGCGGCTTTTGTCAAAAGACGACCCCGTGGGGTCCGTTGCAACAAACCCTGCTGAATAAGGTAGGGCTCGATTATATCTTCAATCGCGTCACGAGGTTCGGAAAGAGCGGCAGACAACGTCTCCACGCCCACCGGGCCACCGCCAAAATCTTCGGCAATTCGTGTCAGATAACGACGGTCCATGGCATCCAACCCACGTTTATCAACTTCCAAACGATTTAGGGCAGCATCAGCTTGTTTTGCATCGACAATGGAATCTCCTGCGACCGCCGCAAAATCCCGAACCCGGCGCAGTAGACGCCCTGCCACACGCGGCGTTCCTCGGCTCCGTTTTGCGATTTCTTCAGCACCCTCTGAACTCAGATCAAATCCCAACACGCGCGCACCGCGCATCACAATCAGTTTCAATTCAGCCGGCTCGTAAAAGTTCATTCGAAGCGGGATACCGAACCGTTCCCGAAGCGGTGTTGTAATAAGCCCTGACCGTGTTGTCGCACCAACCAATGTAAAGGGCGGTAAATCAATTCGGACTGACCGGGCAGATGGCCCCTCCCCAATGATCAAATCAAGATGAAAATCTTCCATGGCAGGATAGAGAATTTCTTCAACCGCCGGAGATAATCGGTGGATCTCGTCAATAAATAGGACGTCATTTTCTTCTAGATTAGTCAGAAGTGCCGCCAGATCGCCAGCCTTAGTGATAACGGGGCCTGCTGTTGCCCTGAAATTCACGCCAAGTTCGCGGGCGACAATCTGCGCCAAAGTTGTTTTACCAAGGCCGGGAGGGCCAAAAAACATCACGTGATCCAGCGCTTCCCCGCGGGACTTGGCCGCCTGAATAAAAATATTCAGATTTTCACGCACTTGTTTTTGGCCAATAAAATCGTCGAGAACTTGAGGCCTCAGATGACGTTCACTGTCATCGAGTTCCTGTTGGAGCGACGTCACTAAACGATCTTCCGTCATTTGGCGAGTTCCTTGAGACCTTCAGTAATAAGCTGTTCAACGGTTGCCTCAGCGCCGAGGCTTCGGCCTACCGTTGCTATTGCACCAAAGGCATCAACTCGCCCATAGCCCAAATTGACCAAAGCCGACACGGCGTCTCCCGCAGCTGTTTGGCTCGGAACGCTCGCCCCTTTTGTTTTCGCGTCTGAACTCTTTGGATCAAAAGCACCCGCGCCAAGATCCATTTTGGCGACTTTCTCTTTAAGCTCGGCTGTAATTCGACCCGCAACTTTTGGGCCAACTCCGCTTACTCGGGTCAAAGCAGTTTTGTCAGCAGCAACTACGATTTGTGTTAGCTCCTCACTTCCAAACAAAGACAAAATAGCAAGCGCCACTTTCGCGCCGACACCTTGCACTGTCTGCAACAAGCTAAACCAGGCTTTCTCGCCGGTCCCTTGAAAACCATATAAATGAATATGATCTTCCCGCACATGGGTCTCAATCAACAGCGAGCTAACCCCGCCATCCAGCGGAAGACTGCTCAGCGTTTTCGTAGAACAAAAAATGAGATAGCCGACACCGTTCACGTCAAGGATAAGCCAGTCATCCCCTGAACTATCCACTGTCCCGGTTAGCTTTGCGATCATGTTTTACTTCCCGCCATTAGGGTGGCATTTTTAAGTGCGCGATTAGTTCCCGCATAATGTGCGTGACAAATAGCGACCGCCAAAGCATCCGCAGCATGCTCATTCGCGATCTTGCATCCCGGCAACAACATACTCACCATCGCATGGATTTGATCTTTTCCCGCATGGCCAGCACCAACTACCGATTTTTTAATCTTATTGGGGGCGTATTCCATCACAGGGAGATTATGTAAGGCTGGCACCAGAAGGGATATCCCCCTGGCTTGCCCAAGTTTCAATGTAGAAACTGGATTTTTATTGACGAAAGTCTCTTCTACAGCAGCCTCATCCGGCTCCCACTCAGAAAGGACCAGCTCAAGTCCTTCATATAGTTGAACCAAACGGCTTGCAAGATCGAGTGAGCCATCAGAGGCCACCGCGCCATTAGCGATATGGCGCAGCGAGTTCCCTTTGGCTTCAACAATACCCCACCCGGTATGCCGAAGCCCCGGATCTAACCCCAACAACCGCATGCCCGTTGGCCCCTTTACTACAACTTATCAGCCCAATTTTTCGATGACGTCATCTGAGATATCGAAATTAACGAAAACCCGCTGTACATCGTCATTGTCTTCCAGCGCATCCACTAGTTTGAAGATTGATTCCGCTTTATCTTCGGTATCAATCGGCACTGTAATATTTGGCTTCCAAATAACACCAGCTTCTTGCGGAACTCCAAATTTTGCTTCAAGAGCACTTTGCAGATCATTGAAGTCTTCACGTGAGCATGTCACTTCATGCTCATCATCTGTGCTTTCAACATTTTCCGCACCGGCGTCCAGCGCCACTTCAAAGATTTCATCGGCGTCAATTTCAGCTGCTGCATAAGCAATACGGCCAACTTGATCGAACATAAATCCAACAGATCCTGTTTCGCCAAGAGCGCCACCAGATTTAGAGAACGCCGAGCGAACTTCAGCTGCGGTTCTGTTCTTGTTGTCAGTCAAAGCTTCGACGATCATCGCAACTCCGCTGGGGCCATAACCTTCATAGCGAATTTCGTCGTAGTTCTCGCCGTCGGCACTGCCTGCCGCGCGCTTAATCGCCCGGTCGATGTTGTCTTTAGGCATATTGTCTGAGCGCGCTGCAGAAATCGCAGTCCGCAACCTCGGGTTCATATCCGGATCCGGCAAGCCTGATTTCGCCGCAACTGTCAGCTCACGAATATGCTTTGCAAAAATCTTCGCACGTTTTTTATCTTGAGCACCCTTACGGTGCATAATATTTTTAAACTGTGAATGTCCTGCCATGTATCTTCTCTTTGCCGCGGGAAGCTCGACTTCCCTTTATCCAGGTTGAGTTGGCACAATGACTTTTCCAAAAGCCGGAAAAAACACATATGCCGCGCTTAACCTTTTTTACCGCAAGCCCCGGCATCCCCCAAGACAAGAATGAAAAAAAGAGCAAAAAAATACATTTTTGAGGGAAATAACGCTCAAAAGGTCTACTGCTTACCCAATTGGCTGCCTTCAAGCAGCATATAGAACTCCTTCAGCAAATCAGCATCCGCCTCGCCGTCCAGCGCTTTTTTCTGTAATTCGGCCATAAAATCACCTGACATGATAATTTTCTTTGCAAAACCCCGAACCACACCCATGACCTGTGGGTAGGGAACGGCATCTTCAGCAATGAGGCCTAGAATGGAAAATCCGAGCTGAATTTTATCAGAAGCAGATGACAGTAATTGATTTTGAACTTTCTTGACCTTAAACAGCTCAAATCCAATACGATCTAAGTTCGATAGTATTTTTTCGTGATAGAAATCTTGAAAACCTGTATCGCGGATTTTCTGCTGCAAGTTTGACAGCGTCTTCAAAAGCTTTAAATCATCATCACTGTTCTCAATAATGATCTGCGTATTATGCGGGCTTTCCAAAACAGGAATAATATAATTGGCGACAGCTCTTAAATTAGTGGCACCAACCACCCCGTTGGCGACTTCTATTAACCGTGCAACTCTATCAAGAGGATGTTCTAATCCATTAAGAACTTCCGATATGCTGACGCTTCCGGTTAGCCGCGAACACCTTTGAATGATGGCCTCCACACTATCCTGACCACCGATATGGGTGTTTCCGTCAACATTGAGCCGCGATAGAATTCTGCGATGGAACATTATGCTTTTATAAGGATCGCCTTTCACAAAAGACGCGTTTCCTTTCAAGGATGACATGACCTTGACCACAAGTAATTTTTTAGTCTCCGGCAATAAATTTCTACCAATCAATAGATTTATCCGAAGGAGCGCAGGGTGACCATCGCCGCCGCCATTAATCTCCGCTCGGATCAAATCAATAATTCGGAGTAAACCCTTTCCAAGGTTTTCGCTACCGCCCAAAAGCTTATGTAAATTTTCAGTTGAGTATAAAAAATCAGCTAAAAACTGATCTAGGAAACCCAATATTTCTGGGTCATCATTCGCTTCAATCAATTCCAGTGTTTTTTCGAACTTTAAATCTAACGAAGGAATTTCTTTAAAGAAATGCACCACACCAAACATAAAAACCAACGATGGATTTTCAGCTTTTTTGGCTTTCGCCAAAAGCCCTTCCAAATCTTCGCCTTCAAGAAGGACAACGTTGCCATCACGTCCTCGAATTTTGAGATCTTGCAGCAGTTCGTTGGTCAGTGAATATAAATCAAGGACCCGCTGATTTACTTTTTGTCCGGTTTTTTGAATTTGAGAGATCGCAACCCGCTGAACCGCGCCTTGAAGTATTTGCCCCGTATCATTCAATTTTTGCAGGTGTTCCCCGTGATAAAGCAATTCAAGCGGGGTAATTTTCCAACCGGCCATAGGCTTCTGCAATAGAGATGCGATGGATTGACGCGCTTCGGGGAGAAACAAATCTTCAATTTTTTGGCAAACTGGCCCGATTAAGTCCACATCGGAGGCTTGTGACGGAGCATCCTTTTCGCCTTGGAAAAAAATTTCCTTGTCATGGAATACCGGATCATCAGACCCAAACGAGACTTCCAGCACCTTTACCGCTTTTAAGGAAAGCTCTTTAAAAAGGGTACCGGCACTGTCAATGGCGCTTTGTCTATCATCACACACTTTTTGGACAGTCCATGACTGTGCCTGCCGCCCATGGACCTCGAAATGATAACTACCTTGAGACAACGCGCTCTCCAGATGGGGACTACATACTTTAAAATCTGAGAGTAAGGGATATCATGACTGTGTTAATAAATTGCGAATAGGGTCGCTCACCTTTATAAATAAATGCGTATTATTCGCTATACTTTACAACTTATGGGTTTGGCGCAACTTGCCACCCAGCCGAATGGGCTCAACATTCACTGCAAGTCCTGTGGTATCGTCGGTTTCAACGAGCACACCACACAAGGTGCCTGGCCCTAATGCAGGAGAAAACCGGCCGCCATTAATTTTACGTGTAAATCGACGAATGGGCTCTTCCTTGTCCATTCCGATAACCGAATTATAATCCCCGCACATACCAGCGTCAGTTTGATAGGCCGTGCCTTCCGGCAAAATCATCGCGTCTGCCGTTGGCACATGCTGATGACTTCCCACTACCATTGAAACCCGACCATCACAGAAATGACCCATGGCCATTTTTTCAGACGTTGCTTCGCCGTGAATATCGACAAGAATAAAATCGTATTTCCCACCAAGTTTTCCAGAATTCAGGATCTTATCAACCCCAGCAAAAGGATCATCAAGAGGATCCATGAACACACGGCCCATAACCTGCACCACAAGTAGCGTTTTCCCGCTTCGAGTTTTAAAAGCAGCCGCGCCGCGCCCCGGTGTCCCTTCAGGGTAGTTTATGGGCCGAATGATACGGGTGTCTTGTGTCATAACGCTCATAATTTCTTTTTGATCGAAACTATGGTTTCCAAGCACAATGCTATCCACACCGGCTTCATACAAGCTGTTGCATATTTTTTCTGTAATTCCGAAACCCGACGCTGCGTTCTCGCCGTTTACCACAACAAAATCAAGGGACAGTCTCTTGCGAAGCTCGGGCACATATTCAATGACGGCATCCCGCCCAGAACGACCAACAATGTCACCGCAATATAAAACTTTCACACTATTTTCCTTATTTCTTTTTCTGTGACAATCCAATCCAACTTCTGATCATGGGCAGATGTCACTACTTTTTCAATTTCTTGACCAGCATAGGCAAACCCTACGGCGATACATGATTTTTGCAGTCTAATTTTTTCAAGGCTTCGATCGTAAAACCCGCCGCCATAACCCATTCGGTAGCCTTTATCATCGAATGCCAATAAAGGGGTCACAATAATATCAGGTATTCCCTGCTTGGCATCTTCAGCGGGAACCGCGATATCGTGTTTTCCTTTAACAAGCGGATCACCAGATTTCCATTCCCGGAAGATCAACGCTTGATGCATTTTTTCAACGACTGGCAGATAACAAGAAATTAGGCGTTTTTGTAATTCTTGAATAAGAGGTCGCGTATCAAGTTCGCTGCCTATGGGCCAATATAGGGATACTTTGGCATCTGAATTCAGAGTAATGTTTTCCAAGAATATTTCGGCGGCACGAATGCCCGCTACGTCATCAACCAGTGTTTTCCGGTTTTCCATGGCAGGTTTTCGCTGCGCCTTTTTTAAAACATCAACATCACTCAAAAAATGTCACCTGATAATAATGCTTATGAACGCCCGGCAATTGTGCTGCACCACTACAAGCCGTCGACCGAGTGAAATCACTGTGGCCTGACAAGTCAGGTGGGAGCCGATATAATAGGACCAGGGTCCAGTCAGGGATTAGCCCCCCAGGTTTCGTTATTGGCCCCAGGATATCTAAAATCTAACGCACAAAGCAGTGCAGCGGGGATTACTTAAGCCTTTTCCAGTCTATCTGCAATAGCTTCCAATCGATTTGCCCAATTTTCTGTATCCAACTGGACGCGAGGCGTCTCGGATGTTTTTCCCTTCAACTCATCGATCGTCTCATAGGCTTGGGACAAGTCGTCGGCGACGAGCAGAGCCGCCATTAAAAGCAGTTGAGACTCGTTTGATGTATTAGACATACCGCTTAAATCTTGAACTTTTTTGTCCACAAATTCAGCAAGGTAAGTCACGTGATCCTCTTCGCCATCCCCACAAATTATGGGATAGGGCCGTCCATTTACTTTCACAGTAACACTCGACATGATTAATGCTCCAGCATCTCAGAGAGATCATCTATGGTTTTATCCAGTCGCAAGGAAACGTTATCGCTGGCTTGTTTTAGTCCATTATAAGACGCCGTAAGCTCAAGCAGTTCTTGGCGCAGCAATTGATTTTCCACCCGCAAACTGTCCATTTCCGCCTTAACAACCGGATCTTCTCCGATCATCAAATTTCCTTGAGAGGGCCGGTCAGCCGTTATTTCAGTTAATGTTTCGAGCCTTTGCAAAGCGGCTTTTATCCGTGATTCGGCGTTTTCACCGTTCCCCATAATTAAAACGTCCCATTTCCTGCATTCGGCGATAATTGTTTGTTGCAACAACAATAGGACCTGCGCCCAATAGGCGTCAACTGAAATACAAATTGAGATTTTCGAGGAATATTGGCTAATCTAGTAAACTAAGCAGTTGACGTAATGGCTGTAGGGCGGCATCTTCCCACCCGATTCCAATGCTTGCCAGAGATGCGTCTGAACCTTGTCTCCTGCTGAAAAGCAAAAAGACCTGCGTATGGGCACAAATAAATACTGGCAGGTTAATATATATGTGACCCCTATTGGGCACCGGCAGCCAACCCGACCTTCGATCCAGACGAAGTCTATTCTGATGGTATTGAAGGTATTTTCGAGTATTGAGGCATTGCTGGTGGAAAGCAAAGAGTCGATTATGAACGATACTGGCGCCAACACTTCGCCTTCTAATTCAAAGCATACCGATATGGCAAATGCAATTCGTGCTTTGTCCATGGATGCTGTGCAGCAAGCAAATTCTGGCCATCCCGGTATGCCCATGGGCATGGCCGATGTTGCCACCGTTTTGTTTTCCAAATTTCTAAAATTTGATCCAGCAAAACCAAATTGGCCTGATCGTGATCGCTTTGTTCTCTCCGCGGGTCACGGCTCTATGTTGCTTTATTCGCTTTTGCACCTGACCGGTTATAAAGATATGACCATGGCGGAAATCAAAAACTTCCGCCAATTGGGATCGAAAACTGCAGGTCACCCTGAATACGGCCACGCGACAGGCATCGAAACCACCACTGGCCCGCTGGGTCAAGGTTTGGCAACTGCTGTTGGTATGGCGCTGGCTGAAAAGATGCTCGCAAGTCACCATAAAAGCATTGTCGATCATTACACTTATGTCATAGCGGGCGACGGCTGCCTTATGGAAGGCATCAGCCATGAAGCGGCTTCATTCGCCGGTCATCTAGGCCTTGAAAAATTGATCGTCCTTTGGGATGACAATGAAATCAGCATCGACGGCAAAACTGATCTTTCTGTGTCTGACAATCAATTAAAACGTTTTGAAGCTTTGGGCTGGGACACGCATAGCGCCGATGGCCATGATCCTGAAGCAATTGAGACGGCTATTGCTGCTGCACGGGCAACGAACAAACCATCCTTGGTCGCTTGCCGCACAACAATTGGTTTTGGCTCTCCTAACAAACAAGGAACGTCTGGTGTTCACGGCGCTCCTCTGGGTGCCGACGAAATTGCTTTGGTTCGTGAAGGTCTTAACTGGCCACATGCACCTTTTGAAATTCCGGGTAGCATTCTCGATCGCTGGCGGGCCGTTGGCACAAAAGGTGCCCGTCGCTCCTCTGAATGGGAAGACAGCTTGAACGCATTGGATGCGGACGAAAAAGCCGCATTTGAGTTTGCACTTTCGGGTGAATTGCCTGCTGATTTTGATGACATTATGTCAGCCTACAAAAAACAGCTTAGCGAAGACGCACCAGGATGGGCCAGCCGCAAATCAAGCCAAGAAGCCCTTAAAGTTATCAACGAACATGTCAAAAATACTGTTGGCGGATCTGCTGACCTGACAGGTTCAAACTTAACGAAAACGGAACAAACCCTACCGATCTCAGCTGACGACTTCAGTGGCCGCTATGTTTATTATGGCGTACGTGAATTTGGTATGGCTGCGATCATGAACGGCGTTGCTCTGCATAAAGGGTTCATCCCTTACGGCGGAACATTTATGGTCTTCACCGACTATGCTCGCCCGGCAATTCGTTTGTCTGCCTTAATGGGCCTACGGGTAATCTATGTGATGACACATGATTCCATTGGCCTTGGCGAAGATGGCCCGACCCATCAACCGGTTGAACATCTTGCATCGCTTCGGGCAATGCCAAACGTCAATATTTTCCGCCCAGCAGATGCCGTTGAAACTGCAGAATGTTGGGAAATCGCCATGAAGTCCAAACGGACTCCATCAGTGCTATCCTTGAGCCGTCAAGGTTTGCCAACTGTGCGAAACGATCACAGTTCGAAGAACTTGTCCGCAAAAGGTGCCTATGAGCTGTCACCAGCCTCTGAAAATGCTAAAGTGACACTCTTTGCAACTGGCTCTGAAGTGACCATCGCCCTGACAGCGCAAAAAGCGCTCGAAATTGAAGGCATTGGGACACGGGTTGTTTCTGTCCCTTGTTGGGAATTGTTCGACGCACAAGATGCTGACTACAAGCAAGAAACTCTCGGTCCAGATACAGCAAAGGTTGCGATCGAAGCCGCTTCATCCTTTGGGTGGGAAAAATACATTGGTACCGACGGTGCCTTTATTGGCGTTGAAGGCTTTGGCGCTTCTGCACCAGCCGATGATCTCTACGCGCATTTTGGTATTACATGCGAGGCCATTGTCGCAGCCGCAAAAAAACAACTTTAAATTAGAGTCGGCGGCTGCAGCCGCTAAATAGAAGTTATAGGAGCTTAAGGAAGATGACTGTTCGTGTTGCAATTAACGGTTTTGGCCGTATTGGACGTAATGTACTTCGGGCGATTTACGAGTCTGGCCGTACAGATGTAGAAGTTGTTGGCATCAATGACTTGGGTTCAGTTGAAGCCAACGCTCACCTTTTAAGATATGACAGCGTTCACGGTCGTTTCCCTGGTGAAATTATCGTGTCTGGCGATACGATTGATATGGGCCGCGGTCCAATTAAAGTATCTGCAGAACGGAACCCTGCAGATCTGCCTTGGGGCGAATTGGGTGTGGACATTGCCTATGAATGCACAGGCATTTTCACTCATGTTGATAAAGCCAGAGCGCATCTTGAAGCCGGTGCTAAAAAAGTTCTAATTTCTGCGCCGGGCACCAATGTTGACAAAACAATTGTTTACGGCGTGAACCACGACAAATTGACTGCAGACGACAAGATTGTATCTAATGCATCTTGCACAACAAACTGTCTTGCACCAGTGGCTCAAGTTCTGAACGATGCAATTGGCATTAAGCACGGCTTCATGACAACGGTCCATTCCTACACAGGTGATCAGCCGGTACTGGATACACTTCACAGTGATCCTCGCCGTGCACGTGGTGCTGCCACGTCTATCATCCCAACATCAACAGGCGCTGCGAAAGCTGTTGGTCTGGTTCTTCCTGAACTTGCAGGTAAGCTGGACGGAACGTCCGTTCGCGTTCCAACACCGAACGTATCATTGATCGACCTCACATTTGTTGCTGGACGCGCCACAACAGTTGAAGAAGTGAACGCAGCACTCGTAGAAGCCGCTAATGGACGCCTTAAAGGTGTCTTGGCCATTTGCGATGAGCCACTTGTGTCTATCGACTTCAACCACAATCCTGCCAGCTCTACGTTTGACGTCACTCAAACTCAAGTTGTTGAAGGCACTTTCGTTCGTATCCTTAGCTGGTACGATAACGAATGGGGCTTCTCAAACCGCATGAGTGATACAGCTGTCTATATGGCAAACCTAGGTTAATACATAAACGGAGAATATTTTCGGATGGCCGCATATCGGACACTCGACGCCATTGAAGCAAATGGCAAGATCGCCCTGGTTCGGGTGGATTTGAACGTACCAATGCAAGACGGTGCTGTTTCAGACTTCACCCGTATTGAGCGGATATCCGGAACTATTCGTGAATTGACTGAAAAGGGCGCTACTGTCGTCCTTCTCAGCCACTTCGGCCGGCCCAAAGGGACATTTAATTCTGAAATGTCCTTGGCACCTGTTGCCAAAGCGATGGCTGACCATCTTCAAATTCCGATTGCGTTTGCATCTGACTGCATCGGTGATGTGGCAAAGCAAGCAATTACGAACACAGAAAATGGCAACATTATCCTTCTTGAAAATGTTCGTTTTTATGCAGGCGAAGAAAAGAACGACGTTGAATTTGCCAAAAGCCTTGCAGCTCTCGGTGATTTTTATGTCAACGATGCTTTCTCTTGCTCCCATCGAGCGCATGCCTCAACTGAGGCACTTGCAAAAGAACTTCCATCCTACGCTGGTCGGAATATGGAAGCGGAGCTTACAGCGTTAGAACAAGCGCTTGGCGCCCCTAAACGGCCTGTAATGGCAATCGTTGGCGGCGCAAAAATTTCAACTAAGCTTGAGTTGCTTTTTAACCTGATTGAAAAAGTAGATACGTTGGTAATCGGTGGGGGAATGGCCAACACCTTCCTCAATGCAAATGGCGTTGATGTTGGGGCTTCCCTGTGCGAACACGACCTTGCAGATACCGCATCAGAAATTATGGCCAAAGCTGCCAAAGTTGGCTGTGAAGTTCTTTTGCAGGAAGATGCTGTCCTTGCTAAAGAATTTAAGGCTGACGCGCAAAACCGGGCAGCGAACGTCAATGACGTAGCCGCAGATGAAATGATGCTGGATATTGGACCAATTTCCAGCGCGCAGCTAAAAGAGAAACTTCAGCAGTGCAAGACACTGGTCTGGAATGGCCCCTTGGGCGCATTTGAAATATCCCCATTTGGCGCAGGAACATTTTCCCTCGCAAATGAAGCGGCAAGATTAACCAAAGAAGAGGGTTTAATCTCTGTAGCGGGCGGTGGTGATACTGTGGCGGCACTAGCGAAAGCTGGTGTCAGTCAAGATTTCACGTATATTTCAACAGCAGGCGGCGCTTTCCTTGAATGGATGGAAGGCAAAGAATTACCAGGAGTGAAGGCTCTTAGCATCTGAAATTCGGAACAATAAGGCTGATCAAATGAGCGAAATTATACTGATGGAAGACATCGCAGCCCAACTGGTTGCAACCAGTAAAGGTATTTTGGCGGCGGATGAAAGCACCGGAACCATTACAAAACGTTTCGATAGCATCCAAGCAGAGAGCACCGAAGATAGCCGACGTGATTACCGAGAAATGCTGTTCACTGCAAATGGTGTCTCAGACTATGTGAGCGGCGTAATTTTGTATGATGAAACCCTTCGCCAATCTGCCGAAAATGGTCAACGTCTTGCGGATACTTTATCAGCCCAAGGCATTATCCCCGGCATTAAGGTTGATATGGGCGCTAAGCCCCTCGCCTTTTCTGAAGATGAATTGATCACAGAAGGTCTTGATGGCCTGCGGGACCGTCTCGCCGAATATTACGAACTGGGTGCCCGTTTTGCCAAATGGCGTGCCGTCATCAGCATCGGCGATGCCGCTCCAAGTCAATATTGCATTGAAACAAACGCGCATGCGTTAGCGCGCTATGCGGCGCTTTGCCAAGAAGCTAACATTGTCCCCATCGTAGAGCCTGAAATCTTAATGGATGGCTCTCATTCAATTGATGAATGTTATGCGGTCACTGAAACCACGTTGAAAACAGTCTTTGACGAACTTTACAAACAACGTGTTGTTTTGGAACAGATGCTGTTGAAGCCCAACATGGTGGTTTCTGGCAAAGACTGCCCAGAACAGGCCAGTGCAGAAGAAGTTGCTGCGAAAACAATTTACTGTTTCGAGCAGACAGTACCTGTCGCTGTCCCCGGCATTGTCTTTCTGTCTGGCGGACAAACGGAGGCCCAAGCAACGGCGAATCTCAATGCCATGAACCAAATGGACAGGCACCCTTGGGAAATCAGCTACTCGTTCGGGCGCGGACTTCAAGCATCTGCTCTCGCGGCATGGCGCGGCAAGGCTGAGAACGTACCTGCGGCCCAAGAGGCATTTATCAATCGCTGCAAACTGACAAGTGCCGCAAGAGATGGCAATTATTCCGCTGAAATGGAAAGTGACACCTAAGGCATTCGCTTTCAGTAATGAAACGTGTCAGGTCTGTGCTATAGGTACAGGCCTGATTTTATTTGAAATCATGGAATTTCAGGAGTAGACCCATCGAAAATTCGCGGACGCGTCTGTATTTAATATCACCACCAACATTTGAATTAAATACCTTTGAAGAAACCCTCAAAAACGCGCTCGGCGGCGGTGATGTGGCTTGCTTTCAGCTTCGACTGAAGGACCTGCCCGAGGATGACATTCGGCGGGCTGCCGAAGCGCTGTTCCCCATTGCCCAAGCAAATGATGTTGCCTTTTTGCTAAACGATGATCCAAATTTGGCGAAATCTATTGGAGCTGACGGTGTTCACGTTGGGCAAGAAGATACGCCCTATAAGCAAGCCCGCGCGATTATGGGCGACGATGCAATTGTTGGTGTCACGTGTCATGACTCGCGCCATTTAGCAATGACGGCCATCGAACAGGGTGCTGACTATGTGGCCTTTGGTGCGTTCTATCCGACAGAGACAAAGACTGTAAAATCCACGGCCACACTGGAAGTTCTTGAATGGTGGCAGGCTATGATAGAGGCACCTTGCGTGGCAATTGGTGGGATAACGGTTGACAATGCGGCCCCACTGATTAAAAGCGGGGCTGACTTTCTTGCAGTTTCTGGCGGTATTTGGAATTATTCCCACGGCCCAGGAAAAGCAGTGGCTGAATTTAACAGGGTCATTGATATGACCGAAGCAACCTGATAGGTTCCGCCCAACATATTTTGATATTCAAATAGACGATGGTAAGCCATGAAAATTAACGGCAATGCAATTCGCCCCGGAAACGTAATCGAGCACAAGAACGGCTTATGGGTTGCGGTAAAAATTCAGCATACTCAGCCGGGTAAAGGCGGTGCTTATCTGCAAGTTGAGCTTAAAAACTTGCGCGATGGTACTAAATTGAACGAGCGGTTCCGTTCTTCTGAGACAGTTGAGCGCGCCCGTTTGGAACAAAAACCTTATCAGTTCTTGTTTGAAGATGATGACCTGCTGACTTTCATGGACACAGAATCTTATGAGCAAGTCTCTCTGTCAAAAGAAATGGTCGGCGACAAAGCCATATACCTGAAAGATGGTATGGAGCTTAAAATTGAATCTTATGAAGATGAGCCTCTTAATATTTTGCTCCCCGAGCATTTGACGTTTGAGATCACAGAAACAGAACCAACTGTTAAAGGGCAAACGGCTGCCTCTTCTTATAAGCCGGCAATTCTTGAAAATGGCGTGAGAATTATGGTCCCGCCATTTTGCAGTACAGGCGAGAAAGTCGTCGTGAACACAGAAACATCTGAATATACAAAGCGGGCGGATTAATCGCCCCTTCGTTGAACTCTCTCCCCCAGTAACCAGGTAAATACAATGGCTCGCAAATCTGCTCTTATAAATGTAATGGAAGCCGCGGCGCGTAAAGCGGCACGGAAACTCCTCCGCGACTTCAATGAAGTCGAAAACTTGCAGGTGTCCCGAAAAGGTCCCGCAGATTTTGTAAGCAACGCCGACATAGCGGCTGAAAAAACCTTGCACGAAGAATTATCCCGCGCACGGCCAGATTTTGGCTTCAAGCTCGAAGAAGGCGGAGAGATCCCAGCGAAAGACGGAAACCATTTTTGGATTATTGATCCCCTAGATGGCACCACCAATTTCCTTCACGGGTTGCCGCATTTTGCGATTTCAATCGCATTAATGGAAGGTCCTAACATCATTGCTGGTGTTATTCTTGACCCTGTTAAAGATGAACTATTCTGGGCTCAAAAAGGTGACGGTGCATTTGTCAATGATCACCGCTTACGGGTTTCAGGTCGGTCTCGCATGGCCGATTGCGTTGTGGCCACAGGCATTCCTTTCTTGGGAAAAACTGGCCACGAATTATTCCTGCGCGAAGCTAACGAATTCATGGGTATTTCCGCCGGCATTCGCCGTTTTGGTACAGCCTCCCTCGATTTGGCTTATGTGGCAGCAGGCCGCTTTGATGGTTACTGGGAACGGGGCCTATCTGAATGGGATATGGCTGCTGGTATTATCATTGTTCGAGAAGCTGGTGGACTTGTTACGCAGATTGATGGCGGCGAAAAAATGCTCGAAAAGGGTGACATTCTTGCATCCAACAGTGGCATAAATCAGTCAATGTTAGACATTTTGCGCAAAGTTCGTCGCAACAAGGGCTGATTTCAGCCCGTTACCACCCCCCTTCACTAAAAAGTTGTGACACGGCGTCTGCTAAGCTATTCTTTGCGGATGCCGTGGCGTGCGCCTTTTTTGTGTCGTTTTTTACGACTACAAGTTTGAAAGTGAAGCACCTACGAGAGGCGTAAGAGTTATATTTTATAGCTCCGTCTTAATACGAGTATTGGTGGGGGTGCCAGAAATGGCTCTGGGAAAGAACAAAACTATTCTTCAAAGTCGGAAGACACTTTGGGTCACTGTTGCCGCCGTATTGGTAACCAGTGCCAGTGCTTCGGCGCAAACCGTGGTCATTGGCGGCTCTAATCAGCAGCCCATCTCCGTAAACATGGGCTCAGCATACGGTACGTATCGCCAGAACCAGCCGATGTTATCTGGAACCTCTGATTTCAGCAAAGGCGCGCAAATCATCGACGGAGATGAGGTCATTACCCTCACACCTCCCGGAAGCCGTCCAAAGAAAAAACGAGTAGCGGTAAAACCAACCCAGAAAAGCAAACCTAAAACAGTCTCAGTTAAAAAGACTGTTGCGGCAAACCCAAAGCCGAAACCTTCCATAGAAGCTCCGGCACCTGCCACAGTGGCTAAGGTTGTTGAAAAAGCTCCGAGCAAAACTGTTGCTACAACACCAGCGCCAATGGCTAAAGAAGAGTTGGCTGTTGCCCCTCCAAAACCTGAAATGAGCGCTGCGCCTAAAGAAGTTGCCGCCACGAAGGAAACAAAAGAACCAACACCTATAATTCCGAAAGTCGTAGACCCTGCGAAAGAGCCCGAAATTAAGGTTGCCGCGGTTGCCCCCGAAGAGGCAAGCAAACCGGTTGGCCCAACTAATCCAGTGCCTGCCATCGAGCCCGAAACCCCAGAAGGGCTTCAGCAAATTTTCTTTGATAAAGGCGAGACTAAGCTTCCTGCCAACGGCACATCTGAGCTAAAAAAACTTGCAAGCGTTGTCTCAAGTTCAAACCAAAGAATTCAATTGGTGGCTTATGCTGATGCCAGTAGCAATGGAACTGCCCGCAGGCTCTCATTGGGTAGGGCGTTGGTCATAAGATCCGAGCTTATGGCGCTCGGGGTCCCCAACAACAAAATTGAAGTTAGGGCGCTTGGTAAACCAACCGATAGTTCCCCGGCCGATCGTGTAGATTTGAAACTGGTGGCAAGATAACTATGACAACACTTCCAGGTATTGCTTCACCCGACGCTTATTCCACTCCGAAAATTAATAAACCGCAAAGACATATCTTCAGAATGGTCATCTTTTTGGCCATTGTTACAGGTATCGCGTTTTTTCTTTTCCAACCAGCAAAAGACGCGTTTGTTGCTAACCCCTACTTAAATGGGCTGATACTTGCGACATTGGTATTTGGAATAATCTTTATTTTCAGACAAGTCTTAATCTTAAATAATGAAGTTGATTGGACTGAAAATTTAAAGAAATCGGAATCCGGTGTCTCCCTGCAAGATGGGCCAAACTTGTTATCACCCCTTGCCACTATCATTCGGGATAATAACGGTCCTCTTCGTATGTCAGCCATTACGATGAACACTGTCCTCGACAGCATCAGTGTCCGCTTGGACGAAGGCCGGGACATCTCCCGTTACATGATCAACGTTCTGGTATTCCTGGGCCTCCTCGGCACCTTTTGGGGATTACTTGAAACCATTGGATCCGTTGGCGATGCCATCACCACCCTAAATGTTGGATCAAATGACTTTTTAAAGGTGTTCGATGACTTAAAAGCAGGTCTTGAGAAACCTCTAGCGGGTATGGCTGTGGCCTTTTCATCTTCTTTATTTGGACTGTCTGGTTCGCTGATTTTGGGCTTCCTTGATATGCAAGCAGGCCAAGCTCAAAACAGATTTTATACCGACCTTGAAGAATGGCTCACTTCAATTACGAAATTCACATCCTCTGGCCCCGTAGGCATTGGTGACGGAGAGCAAAGCGTTCCTGCCTATGTAAACGCCCTTCTCGAGCAAACAGCCGAAAGTTTGGACGGTTTGCAACGAACTCTCGCACGCAATGAAGATCGCCGCCATACAGGCGAAAGCGCAATGATTAATGTAAGTGAGCGCCTAGCAGCCCTTACGGATCAGATGCGGGCTGAGCAGGACTTGATGGTTAAACTTGTTGAAGGACAGATGGAACTGAAACCTGTTTTGCAGCGCATGGCTCAAATTCAAGAACAGGGCGGTTTGGATCAAGCGAGTAAAAATCACTTACGCAACCTGGATGTTTACATGGCGCGCATGCTTGAAGATATGGCTGATGGCAGAAATCAGATCACACAAGAAATTCGCAGTGACATTAAGCTTCTTACCCGCACGATCGCGGCCATCGCCGAAGAAGACCGGCGCAAGTAATGAATTGGTGAGGGTTGGGTATGGCACGTAGACGCAGTGGACAACGCGCAGGGTACGAAATCTGGCCCGGTTTCGTAGATGCTTTAACGACCCTGTTGCTGGTCATCATTTTCCTATTGGTGGTTTTTGTTCTGGCGCAGTTCTTTCTGTCGCAAGCCTTATCAGGCCGGGATGCCGCACTTGAAAAACTGAACCAACAAGTGGAAGAGCTTGCCGATTTACTGGCCTTAGAAAAACAATCCAATACTGAGCTCCGTCAAGATCTCCAACAAATTACTGTCTCTTTGTCTTCCTCAAACAAAGAACGAGATAGCGCGATTATTCGCCTTGATACCCTCACCTCGCGTGCGGTGGAGGCGGAGAAGGAACGCGACAGCCTTACGCTTTTGCTGCGGGAACAGGAAAAGAAAACCGCTGACAGGGAAGAAACTCTTAAACTCGCTGAAGAGCGGATTCAGATTGAGACCGACAAAATCGCCGCCAGCCTAAAGGAAATCGAAAGTCTTAGACGCGACATAGAAGCTTTAAAAGAGGTCCGTAAAACTCTCGAAGCCGACGTGGGTGTGCTTCAAGGTAAGTTGGCTGAAAAAGACACTGAAATCGGTGACTTGCGAGACCGAAGTAAGGAACTTGAAGCCAAACTTTCTGGTGAAGAAGAACGAACTTTGCTGGCCCAAAAAGACATTAAAGATCGCGATATTAAACTGGAAGAACTTCAGGCCCTCTACCTGCAAACTCAGGATGATCTCACGGCGGAAGAGAAACTCTCCAGTGCAGCAAATGCCCAAGTAACACTTCTCAACGCTCAACTTGCTGCCCTTCGGGAACAACTTTCCAGAATTGAACAAGCACTGGAGGTCTCTGAATCTAAAGACGTAGATCAAAAAGCCCAAATCGCCGACCTTGGCCGACGCCTAAATCAAGCACTGGCACAGAAAGTTCAAGAACTACAACAATACCGTTCTGATTTCTTTGGCCAGTTAAGACAGGTCCTTAAAGATCGCCCTGGCATTAGTGTTGTCGGCGATCGTTTTGTCTTCCAATCTGAAGTCTTGTTTGGTTTGGGGGAGGCTGAACTCGGTGTACAAGGCCGTGAAAGCATGGCAACTTTTGCAAGAACTTTGCTCGACATTTCGACGTCTATTCCTACTGAAATCGACTGGGTCTTGCGGGTCGATGGCCACACAGACAGACAACCCATCAGGACAACTCGTTTTCCGTCCAATTGGGAGCTATCAATAGCCCGTGCACTGTCGGTGACCAAGTATCTCATCGCTCGCGGTATTCCACCTGAGCGGCTCGCGCCAACAGGGTTCGGACAATTCCAACCGTTAGATCCCAGAGACGATGAAATCGCCCATTTACGGAACCGCCGGATCGAACTTAAATTGACAGAAAAATAATTACAGACTGCAGTCGAGAAATTTATTTTCAAAGACAGCACCGATTAACACTCGGTTACCAATGGATACTGCGACGGAGGCCCCGGAGATCAAATCTCCAGCATCCAGAAGAACTTCATTCACAACGAACTGGCCTGCCCCGCCTTTGATCAAGCGGAGAACCTGACTGGGCGCGTGTTTGCTCGGATCTGAGGCATGACCAAGGAAACTCAATAATTGGGGATGAGAGGCGATCCAGATCTCCCCGTTTGCGCCAAGCGAAATATTATCTGGGCCCGTTCCAAGGTCTCGTTTTTCCGTCAAGACAAGGGCATTCGTGGTTTGATTGCGTGCATAAGTCCGCAAGCTTTGACCCACAGTTTCAGCGACAAATAGAGTTTTCTGGTCACTGGATAAAGATATGCCGTTTGCAAAATGCAAGCCGTCAGCAACCGGCACTATTTTTTCACCGTCGTAATAACCAACCTTGCCCACAGGCAAAGGAACGTAACTTTCAACAAAAGCAGTGAAATCCCCAACAAATCCGTGATCATTTGTTGCATAGAATTTATCATGATCAATGGCCGCAATATCGTTGGGACTTAAAAAGCCTCCGATAGTTCTACGGTGCGTTAAAGCGCCATCTTTCCAATCGTAAATCTCGATCTTGTTGGGCTTATCCAAAGATGGACTTATACTTTGCCGGTTCACTACCATCAACGTAGCTCGTCCATCTTTTCCTTGGAAGAAAGAGAGGCCGAGGGGGTGAAAATTCTCATCTGAATTTGGTGTCAAATTAACCGGCGCGACAGACGG
>JBALWO010000006.1:75184-89176 GCA_036960775.1 Pseudomonas marincola
GCAACCATCAGAGTGAAGAAAGTAAAAAACAGTTTCTGGATAGTCCCCACAATCCCCCGCCTCAAACAGACAATTCATAAAAGCAATGTTGTCTTTACCTATACTTTCATTGCTTCACGGTTGACGTCAAACTGCAATTTCGCAAGCTTGGCATATAAACCGTCTTCTTTCATCAATTGCTCGTGAGTTCCTTGAGTAACCACACGGCCTTTATCAAGCACAACAATACGGTCAGCATTCAAGACCGTTGCCAGGCGATGGGCAATTACAAGTGTGGTCCTGCCTTGCAGTAAATTCTCAAGCGCTGTTTGAACCAGATGTTCACTTTCAGCATCCAAAGCCGACGTGGCCTCATCAAGTAACAAGATTTCTGGATCCCGTAAAATGGCTCTTGCGATGGCAATCCGTTGTTTTTGACCGCCAGACAATGTCATTCCGCGCTCTCCAAACAGGCTTTCGAACCCACCTGGCATTTCTTCGATGAAATCATATGCCGCCGCTGCTTTCGCTGCCGCCTTCACGTCATCGTCCGATGCGTCTGGTCGTCCATAGCGAATATTGTTCATTGCTGTGTCGGCAAAAATAACGGCATCTTGCGGAACGAGGCCCATAAGTGATCGCACTGAGGATGGATCTGTTTTAGCAATATCCACACCGCTAATATTTATCTGCCCACTTTGCGGATCATAAAACCGCAAGAGGAGTTGGAATACAGTTGTTTTTCCTGCCCCGCTTGGCCCCACGATAGCGACTGTTTCACCGGCCTTCACAGATAAATTGAAATCGTTAAGGGCAGGCATATCACTGCGAGATGGATAGTGGAAATTCACAGCAGAAAATTCCAGGCCGCCAGAAAGCCTCTGAGGCATCGTTTCAGGATTTTCTGGGCTCGCTATAGCCGGTTCTTCCTTTAACAGCTCTATCAAGCGCTCAGAGGCACCTGCGGCTCGTTGAAGCTCTCCCCAGATCTCGCTCAATGAGCCCATAGATCCCGCAACTACAATTGCATAGAAAACAAACGAAGCCAGAACGCCCGGTGACATATTGCCATCCACAACATCCGTCGCACCGCTCCACAAGACGAAATCGATGGCACCGAAGATGAGTAGAATCACAATCGCTGTTAGCCAAGCCCGCGCGCGGATCCGCTTTACGGCAATACCGAAACTCTCTTCCACATCAGCTGAGAATGATTTTCGGTCGATATCTTCATGAGTATAGGCTTGTGACGTCTGGATGGAGCGCAGCGTTTCATCCGCACGGGCACTGACCCGAGCGATGCTGTCCTGATTAACCGTGCTCAATTTACGAACACGCCGACCAAAAACAATTATGGGAATGAGAATACAAGGGACGACGAGCAACACCAAGCCAGCTAATTTGGGGCTGGTGTACACAAGGAGCGCCATTCCACCAACGAAAGACAAAACATTTCGAAGAGCAACAGATACTGATGATCCAATAACGGTTTGAATCAATGTTGTGTCTGTGGTCAGGCGCGACAGGACTTCACCTGTTCGGGTCACTTCAAAAAAAGCTGGATTGAGTTTCAGAATGTGGCTAAAGACAGCGGTTCTGATATCGGAGATAACACGCTCTCCAATCCAAGATACAAGATAATATCTACCAAAAGAAGCGAATGCCAAACCGACGACAACAACCATCAAGCCGATAAAGTACTGGCTCAGGTTCTCAGAACCAGCGGAGAATCCATGATCCAACAACAACCTGACAGCTTGCCCAATCAACAAAAGGCTGGTGGATGCGATGACTAACGCAATAGATGCGCCGACAAATTGCCATTTATAAGGCTTCACGAATCGAACTAGGTCCCAAAGGCGCGTAACAGAAGGTTTTGCTTCCATCTTCCCTGAGTTGTCTTCACTTGCTACGTTACGAGTATCAGTCACACTATCACTTTCTGTACTTGCTTTTCTGCCAATGGTTTTAAGGAAAAAAGGAATTTCTACAAGAAAATTCGCAAAAAACTACTTCTTTGCTTGCCACGGAGCTTTTCCTTTAATATAAGGCGCGCTTGGTGAATTACAGCATCCCCGAGAGGGTAGAGGCGATATGAAAAAAGATATACATCCAGATTACCACGCCATCACGGTCGAAATGACTGATGGAACTAAATTTGAAACACGCTCCACATATGGCAGCGAAGGCGATGTTCTGAAACTGGACATTGACGTGAAATCGCATCCAGCATGGACCGGCGGAACACAGCGTCTACGTGAAGATGGCCGTGTTGCAAAGTTCAACAAGCGTTTCTCAGGTTTTGGCCTGAAATAAAACTCATCATTTCGGTGATAAGCGGAATAGGCACTCTTTATGGGTGTCTTTTTGCTGCGCTTTTTTCAAAATTTTCGGCATTTTTCAGTGCTTTTCAGGGCTTGTTCCGCGAATTCTTCAGTGAATTTTCAATATTTAAGACGCTTGATAATTTCGAATAGACAGTTGATCCAATCGAGAGACTCGCCGGTAAAGAGACTCGCTCCGGCCAAGTAGAGAGATCAAGCCAGAGGGCAACAAGTGTAATTGATCTAACTCTTTGTCAGGCAAACAAACAGGTTGAAATTGCAAGTGACATTCATCCTCTTGCCCTTCTTCTGCCGTTATCTCCCCTTCTATAACAGCCCGCTGGAACATCAGCCAAGACATGCATTCTGTTAATCGGGTGGTGAGGCGAAGCGATTCAGTTGCATAGAAAAAACTAGCCTCGTTTGACAGACTTCGAACTGCCATTTTACCCGGCCCCAGCAAATATTCTCTCGCCTCCATAACCAAACGAAGTGCTTCGTCATAGGTCTTGGAGAAGAATATTGTATCTGTAGTATTGGAAAGACTATGTTGCTGTCCGTTACTCATGCTGGCCCTTCTATTGCCCGAAGTATGGTTGTACTTGAAATTTATTAATTTTTTCTCATTCCGCCTTGAACCTTCAAAATTTGTCCATAAGTAAAATTAACCGGATGCCCAATGTGGGTCTGGTAATCACCGGTTCAGCCCAAAATGGGGAACCAAAGATATATTGCTCAATTGGAGAATATTGACATGCGTAATTTAGAATTTTCACCCTTAATGCGTTCTGCATCACTGTATAGCCCGTTTAATCAGCTCTTTGATGAACTGGAACGCCCTAAGAATCTCAGCAAAGAGCTTCCCTATAACATCCTCAAGTTAGACGCGGACCAGTTTCAAATTGTGATCGCAGCCCCCGGACTTACCGACGATGATATTCATATTACCGCCACTCAAAACTCGTTGAGTGTCAGCTCTGAATTAGAAGAGAGCGATCAGGAGGTTGAATATTTGCACAAAGGTTTATCAGGGGCCGCTTTTAGTCAAAAATTTGAGCTGGCTGAGACCATCAAGGTTGTCAGTGCAACGATGGAAAATGGGTTACTTAAAATTGATTTGAAAAGGGAAATCCCAGAATCTCTAAAACCGCGCCGTATTCAAATTGGAAAACCTGAATCCATTGAAGACAAGGCTTCATAACCGAAGAGTCCCCTCAATTGCTCCCCAAAGTCTTGCAGCTCGATTAATTTCGAGCTGCTTTTTTACCTTACGCCGCTTCAAAGCCTTCAATAAGGGAGCGTATATCATCACCAACACGGACAGCTGTATGTGTTGTCTGGTCTGTGTTGACCCAGATGATTTCACCGCTAGCGTAGGCGGCATTGCTGTCTTTATCAAAGATTTCGAGAATAAAGGTCAGGGAGCTGTTGCCAATTTTTGCTGTACGGCAGCTAATTTGAATTTCAGTATCAAACAAAATTGGCTTCGCGTAATTGACCAATGACTTCACCAAATGGAAATCTTGTCCGGTCTCTTTGGCATAAGCTGAATAATCAAATGCCATTTTTCGAAAATACTCAGTAATTGCCACATCAAAATAAGTTAGATAGTGAGCGTTAAAGACCACCCCTTGCCCATCTATCTCGGAATACCGAACCCGCAGATCGTGGAAAAATTTAAAATCTTCTCTAGCCATTATTGCTTTTCCTTTTTTAAGCTAACAGCATTCTTCCAGTCAGGTTGAGTGATCGAAAAAATGCCCTGTATTTTGGCACAATCAAGCGCCGAATTATGCGGTCGTTTTGCAGGTGTTGGATAATCCGCAGACGGGATTGCAGAAACCGTAACCGACGGCTCATCTTTTAGTATCTCACGGGCGAATTCATACCAGCTGACCACCGGCGAACCGCAATAGTGATAGATACCCCAATCATTGAAACTTGGGTGCACTACTGCCTTCGCAATAGTTAGCAATGTCTCGGCGATATGCGAGGCTGCAGTTGGCCCGCCAACTTGATCAGAAACCACATTAAGCTGGTCTCTTTCTTGTGCAAGCCTGCGCATTGTTACTACAAAATTCTGCTCTCCTCCAAAAACCCAAGAGGTTCGAAGGATAATATGCCGCCCATTGAATTTAGCGACGGCCCCTTCACCTGCCAACTTACTTTGCCCATAAACGTTAATTGGGTTGCAGACATCCGTCTCAAGATATGCGCTCTCTTTACACCCATCAAAAACAAAATCTGTTGATATATGCAAGAGAGGAATACCCGCGCCATCACAGGTTTTTGCAAGATTTAGTGGTCCTGTTTTATTAACCGCGAATGCCTGCTCAATTTCGCTTTCAGCACGATCCACAGCCGTATAAGCGCCCGCATTAATGACGACAGCGGGCTGATGATCAGCGATTGCCTTCTCAACACTTTGCGGGTCGGTAATATCCATTTCCGCTCGAGAAAGAGCGACCACATCCAATGCCTGCGAATATGCAGCCCGGACAAGCGCTTGCGCAACTTGTCCCTGTTTGCCCGCAACAAGTATCTTCACGAGACTTTGGCTCCCACCGTTCCACGGCGATCCTGCTCAGCTCCGCCGCCAACAGCATCCACCCAGTCAAGGTTTGCAAGATACCAATCAACTGTTTTCTCTAAGCCACCTTCGAGATCCACGGTTTGGCGCCACCCCAGCTCTGTCTCAATTTTGGTGCAATCAACGGCATAGCGAGCATCGTGCCCCGGACGATCCGTCACATACGTAATTAGATTTTCATGGGGAGCTTTACCAGGGAATTTCTTGTCTAGAATTCTACAAATTGCCTGAACCATGTGGATATTTGTCTGCTCTGCTCGGCCGCCGATCATATAGGTCTCTCCAACCTTTCCTTTTTTCACGACCAGTTGTAGCGCTGCGGTGTGATCATGCACATAGAGCCAGTCCCGAATGTTTAAGCCGTTTCCATACACAGGCAGTTCCCGCCCCTGCATGGCATTCAAAATAACCACGGGAAGCAATTTTTCAGGAAATTGAAAGGGACCATAATTGTTCGAACAATTAGTGATCAAAACCGGCAGACCAAATGTCTTTTGCCATGCCCGCACCAAATGGTCCGATCCCGCCTTACTTGCGGAATAAGGTGAGCTCGGCTCGTAAGGGCTATCTTCAGTAAACTGACCTTCTGGCCCAAGCTCTCCGTATACTTCATCTGTTGAAATATGCAGAAATCGGAAGTTTTCACTTTCCGGTCCCGTTAGGGATCGCCAATGCTCAAGGGATGCTTGAAGCAGGATAAAGGTGCCCACCAAGTTGGTTTGAATAAAGTCGGCGGGCCCATCAATGGAACGGTCCACATGGCTTTCAGCGGCCAAGTGGTAAACTGTGGTGGGTTGATATTTAGCGAACAGGGCAGACATTGCGTTGGCATCGCAAATATCTGCAAGCTCAAAACTGTGTAGCGGATTATCTTCGATCTCGCGAAGATTTTCGCGGCTCCCCGCATAAGTGAGCTTGTCTATTGTGACGACAGCTTCACCCCCATTGTTCACCAAATCCCTGACAAGGGCAGAGCCAATAAACCCAGCGCCGCCAGTTACTATAATTGTCATGGCTTATCTCCATAGGTGAACAGATCAGTTTGCGCGGTTAATGGGAGTAGGATTTTATCTTTATCTGACAGCAGAATATTATCGCTTGGAAGTCCCCAATTAATACCAAGTGCAGGATCATTCCAGATTATGCCACCCTCGTGGGCAGGGCTGTAATCATTAGTAACTTTGTACAAAAACTCAACATTTTCGGTCAATGTACAATAGCCATGTGCAAACCCAGCCGGAACCCATAGCTGCCGCCAGTTTTCCGCTGAAAGCTCCACGGACACATGTTCTCCAAAAGTCGGTGAGCCGACACGGATATCCACAGCAACATCCATTACCGCGCCGCGGGTTACCCGAACGAGTTTACCTTGAGCTTTGGGCTCCAACTGGTAATGCAAACCCCGGACAGTTCCTTTTTCGGCGCTATAGGCATGGTTATCCTGAACGAAATTATCCGTAATTCCGGCAACATCCAGCACGTTTTTATTCCAGACTTCAGAGAAAAAACCCCGTTCATCACCAAACTTTCTTGGCGTAAGGATCTTTACTTCAGGTAATCTGGTTTCTTGTATTTCCGTCATTTCATATCCCGGTCAAACGTGGCAATAACTTATCCTAACATTTCAGGTTTTAAGGCGGCCCATGGCTTTGCCTGCTCTAATTGGCTCGCAATAGTGTATAGAGCCCATTCGTTACCAAATTCTGCAGCAAACTGCATTCCAATGGGAAGTCCCTCAGCATTTCGGTAAAGGGGAAGAGAAATGGCGGGTTGCCCCGTCTGATTGAAAAGCTGCGTATTTGGTGTAGCCGCAAGGGCTTCTTCGGCCAAATTGTCCAAAGCTTTATTCAACAGCGGCTTGAACGGTAGCCATTTCAAAACTTTGAGTGCCATTTCATCGGCCCCATGCGGATATAACTCACCTATGGTCGCGGGCGGCTGTGCGGTTGTCGCGGTTAGGAACAAATCATATTCGGTATGAAACTGGCCCATGGTTCTGGCAGCCATATGGTTCTGGTGAATGGCCGTTGTCAAATCAAGGGCACTGTTTTTCTCCCCAACCAGTCCCATTACCCAGCTCGTCAGTTCATAATCTTCTGCGACCATTGGTCGGCCCGCTTTTTTCGCGGTTTCACGAATATCCCACGCGACCCATGCACAGACCACTTGTAAATATGATTTCGCAAGGGAACGGCGGTCAATTACTGGCTTGGCCTCCACGACCTCATGGCCCAGATCCGACAACAGTTGAACCGTCGCCATTATACCATCGACACAATCGGGATGCATGGTATCTGCGTATAACGCCTCTGTGGAGTAGGCAATGCGGAAGGGCTTATCTGTCGCCTTACAGGCATTCAAGAAAGTCCCGTGCTTTCGCTTTGGCGCCGAATACGGTGCGCCTGCATCTACGCCGCTCAAACAGTCGAGCATGGCAGCACTATCCCTGACGGATCGGGTGAGCACATGCTCTCTGGCAAGGCCTCCCCATGCCTCTCCTAAATCTGGACCCATGGGGTTTCGGCCCCGACTAGGGAGCAGCCCAACGGTCCCGCAGTGGGAGGATGGAATTCGAATTGATCCGCCGCCATCTCCGCCGTGGGCCATGGGCACAATTCGCGCCGCCACAGCAGCACCAGATCCACCGCTAGAACCCCCCGTTGATTTATCCAAGTTCCAAGGGTTTCGGGCCGCGCCTCTAAATTTTGGTTCGGTAATTCCCATTATGCCAAATTCTGGTGTGTTTGTTTTTCCAAAAATAACAACACCAGATCGTTTCAGCCGCGCAACTAATTCGGAATCAGTTTCGGCATTTACGCCATCTAGTATTTTGCAACTTCCTGTGGTTGGAACGCCTTTGTATGTGGCGACTAAATCTTTCAACAGAAAAGGCACGCCCGCAAAAGGAGTTTCAAGGTCGACCCCCCCATTAATTTGCGTGCGGGCTTCGTCATACATTTTATGAACAACCGCGTTCAGAGACGGGTTATAGTCTTCTGTGCGAGCAACCGCAGTCTCTAGAAGTTCGAGAGGCGTTACCTCTTTTTGTTTAACCAGTTCTGCCAATCCAGTGGCATCAAGGTTTTCATACTCAGAAAACATGACAATCCCTCCCCTAATATTGATTACGAGAATAGCCCGATAGCGATCTGCAAATCAAACATAAGAAGATTATTTGAAAATGAAAATGATATTCATTATTAACGTATTGTTTTCAATGAAAGATTTTGACAAATTTCTTGAATTTGATGTGTAAGAGACTACTGTATATCAAACAATACTCCATTTTCTAATGCACACGTAATGAGGGCCAGCGAATGAAGAGTGATCCCAAAATCATTTCAACATTAAATAGAGTTCTTGGTAATGAGTTAATCTCCATCAACCAGACCTTTCTCCATTCGCGAATGCTAAACGATTGGGGTTTGGATGACTTTGGGTCGGCGGAATATAAAAAATCCATCAAGGATATGAAACAGGCGGATAAATTAATTGCGCGCATACTGTTTCTGGAGGGATTGCCCAACCTTCAAAGTTTGGGTCGCCTGCGGATCGGTGAAAACACCGAAGAAATCATCGCCTGTGAAATGGAATTAATGACAGTTCAATTGTCAGATTTGCGAGCGGCTGTTGCCCTTTGCGAGGCACACTCAGATTTCGTGACCCGAGAATTGCTTGAAGGCATCTTAGAAGATGAAGAAGAATTCCTCGATTGGCTTGAAATCCAACAAGGTCTCGTTGAAAAAATGGGCCTTAAAAATTACATTCAATCACAGGTATAAGGAGATCGAAAGATGAAGGGCAATAAAACAGTTATCGATACATTGAACGGTCTTTTAACCCATGAAATGAGCGCGGCAGACCAATATTTCATCCATTCACGTATGTATCACGATTGGGGTCTTGGTGACTTATATGAGCGTCTGAAGCACGAGCAGGAAGAAGAACTGGATCACGCATCCCGGCTGGTTGAACGTATCCTATTCTTAGAAGGAATGCCGGACGTTTCGGCGCGCGATAAATTGAACATCGGAACTGATGTCCCGTCCATGATGAAAAACGACCTCGCCTATGAGCTAATGGTTGGTAAAAACTTGAAGGCCGCCATCAAAATTTGCGAAAAAGAGCAAGATTATATTTCGCGAACACTTCTCGTAGACCTTCTAAAAGACACGGAAGAAGATCATACATATTGGCTGGAAATTCAATTAGGGCTTATCGACAAAATGGGATTGGAAAACTACACCCAGTCTAAGACGTCTTAACTCACACTGAAATTACCATGCTAAAAAACCCCGGTTAAATTAATCGGGGTTTTTGTTATCTATATAGATATCCCTTATTCAGCGGCCAGCATAAGACCGGTAGGGGTGAGTTCATCTTCCAAAACATCTCGCATACATCCAACGCACTGAGCGCAATCTGGCTTACAGCCGTGCGCTTTGAAGACTTGGCCGACGGTGCCCGCTCCCTTTTGGGCCGCTGACCTTACCTGACTATCTTTTATGCCATTGCATACGCATACATACATTGGTTACATCTCCTGCATTCCAATTCATATTTATGCTATTAAGAATGATTGTCAATAGTAGATAGAAAACAGAAGCAATAAAAAAAGGGAGGCACCAAATATGCCTCCCTTTTTCATAGCTCTAATTCCCAATAATCTAGCCTGATTTAGCGGCTAATGGGTTTGTACTTAATACGATGTGGTTCAGTGGACTGCGCGCCCAACCTGCGACGCTTGTCGACTTCGTAGGCTTCGAAGTTACCTTCAAACCATTCCACGTGGCTATCGCCTTCGTACGCAAGAATATGCGTAGCAATACGGTCAAGGAACCAGCGATCATGGCTGATAACGACCGCGCAACCGGCAAATTCAAGAAGTGCTTCTTCCAACGCCCGAAGTGTATCCACATCAAGATCATTGGTCGGTTCATCGAGGAGCAGAAAGTTTGAGCCCGATTTGAGCATTTTCGCCAAATTCACACGGTTCCGTTCACCGCCTGAAAGCTGTCCAACTTTCTTCTGTTGATCAGAGCCTTTAAAATTGAAACCGGAAACATAGGCGCGGCTGTTAATTTCGCGTTTGCCCAGATAAATGATTTCATTTCCTTCGGAAATTTCTTCCCAAACTGTTTTGTTGCCGTTCAATGTATCGCGGTCTTGGTCCACATAACCAAGTTCGACTGTCGGGCCAACTTTGAACGTGCCACTATCAGCCTTTTCTTGACCGGTCAAAAGCTTAAACAGTGTTGTTTTACCAGCACCGTTGGGACCGATAACGCCAACAATGGCTCCTGGTGGTAACTTGAACGACATGTCCTCGATCAACAAACGATCTTCAAAACCTTTATAGACACCTTCAGCTTCCACAACCAAATCACCCAGACGCGGCCCGGGCGGAATCGAAATCTGCATTTGTTCGACTTTGGAAGATGTGTCTTGGTTCAACAACTCTTCATATGCATTCAGGCGGGCTTTGGATTTAGACTGACGGCCTTTGGCACCTTGACGCACCCACTCCAGTTCATTTTTCAATGTCCGGCGACGGCTATCATCAGATTTGCCTTCTTGTTCAAGGCGATTTTCTTTTTGTTCAAGCCAGCTCGAATAGTTGCCTTCCCACGGAATACCAGTACCGCGATCAAGCTCAAGAATCCAACCCGCTACGTTATCAAGGAAGTAGCGATCATGGGTCACGGCAACAACTGTCCCCGCATAATCATGTAAGAACCGTTCAAGCCATGCGACACTTTCTGCGTCCAAATGGTTGGTCGGCTCATCCAGCAACAACATATCTGGGCTAGACAACAACAACCGACAGAGAGCCACACGGCGGCGTTCACCGCCTGATAGCTTGCTGACATCCGCATCACCCGCTGGGCAGCGGAGAGCATCCATGGCAATATCGACTTCGCGCTCCAGATCCCACAGGTTCTGGGCGTCAATTTCTTCCTGCAGATCGCCTTGCTCTGCAATCAGATTGTTCATCTCATCATCGGTTAGATCTTCTGCAAACCGTGCGGATATTTCGTTAAACTTATCTAGCAGAGCTTTCTTTTCGCCAACGCCTTCCATGACATTGCCAAGAACGTCTTTAGTCTCGTCAAGCTGTGGTTCCTGCGCAAGGTAGCCAACTTTTACGCCGTCAGCCGCCCATGCTTCACCAATAAATTCAGTTTCAAGTCCTGCCATAATTTTAAGCAAGGTTGATTTACCAGAACCGTTCAAACCCAATACGCCAATTTTGGCGCCAGGGAAGAAGCTCAAACGGATATCTTTAAGGACTTGTTTTCCGCCAGGGTAGGTCTTGCCAAGACCGTTCATGACATAAATATATTGGTAGGAGGCCATAATTCTCTACTACTCCAGAATTCGTTTAAATGAGTTGGGAATTGTTGTAGCGACTTGCGGGCAAATTAGCAACTCTAGCAACCAAACCTCAATTGCTTCCGGGGAACAAATCCGGCGGCAAATAGCCGCCTTTGATGGCATAAAGCAACGCGCTCACGGTAAAAATTGAACAAACCGTCGTGATCAATACACTGGCAGATGCCCGCTCAATCCAAACACCATATTGCTGGGCGAGAACATATACATTTGTCGCGGTTGGCAATGCCGCTAACAGAACCGCCGTGTACATCCAGATCGGATCAAAATCACCGGCCCAACTCATTACGATATACATGAGAAGTGGATGCACCATTAGATTAGCGGGAACAATGTAGCCAAGTTCCAACGGGATCCGTTTTAAAGGGCGTAGCGCTAGGCTAACACCCATAGCGAACAACGCACATGGCGCCGCCGCCTGCGCAAGGTAATTGATTAAGCCTTCAACCGGTCTGGGAGGTTCAAAGTTAAAGAACGCTGCACCGACACCAATAATTGTCGCAATAATGAACGGGTGAAAAAATACACGCTTCAAAATTTCTTTGATAAGAGATGCCGGGCTTCGTTTTTCTTCACCTGAAAATGCCATCATGGTGGGGGCGATGATAAAGTGCAGCACATTTTCAAAGCAGAAGATAAGGGCCACGGGAACCGCCGCCACTTCCCCAAATGTCAATATGGCGATCGCTGGCCCCATATAGCCAATATTGCCGTAAGCGGCGGCTAGCCCTTGTATAGTGCCCGCCGCAACACTGGACTTCCGGATCATTCTCGCGATCACGAAAACAAGGACAAACATTGAAAAGGTAACAAACAGGTTTGCTAGAATAAACTGCCCGCTCGCGAGCTTCTCAATAGGTGTTTTCGATAATAATTTGAAGAACAACGCAGGTAAGGCCGCGTAAATTATAAATGTGTTCAGCCAGCCCATTGCGGCTTCTGGCTGACGGGTAATCCGCGCAATCAGATATCCTAAGAATATCAACCCAAACAAGGGGAGAACAAGAGCCGCAATATCAGACATTCAGAAAAGCTTTCTTTAGCAAACACTACCAATTCGTAATGGCAACAGCTAGATCGGTCAATAACCCATAAAAAAACCTTGAAAATATTTCCAAGGTTTTTCTATTTTAGGTCACGACGTGCGCACTGAACTTCTCAGCGGAGTTAGCGTCCGTTAAACACGGGGGCTTTTTTCTCAACGAATGCCTTTGCTGCGCCTTTATGATCTTCTGTATCGAAAGTCGAGATCATATGAACGGATTCCCAATCAAGAACTTCATTCAAATCGCTATGTAGAGATTTGTTCAAATTTTTCTTCATGAACCCAAGAGCAATCGTTGGAAGTTTCGCTATGGCTGTCGCCATTTTGTTAACTTCGGCTTCATAGTCATCTGCTGAAACAGCTTTATTCACAATACCGAGATCAGCAGCTTCTGCTGCGGTGAGAACTTCACCTGTGAAATACAATTCCCGCGCTTTTGCTGTTCCCACCAATTTGGTTAGGAAATAGGATCCGCCAAAATCACCAGACAAGCCAACTTTTGAAAAAGCCGTTGTGATTTTTGCAGTCTCAACCGCAATACGCATATCGCAAGCAAGTGCAACAGAAAGGCCCGCACCCGCCGCAGGGCCAGGGATAGCCGCGATTGTCGGCTTTGGCATTTCATGAAGGAACCGGCTAACTTCCATACGGGCTCTAATATTGTCTACTTTCTGATTAAAGTCGTAAGCATTTGCTGCATCACCGTCTGCGTTTGCTGCAAATTTCTTAACATCACCACCAGCGCAGAATGCTCCGCCAGCACCCGTGATAACCACCACTCTCACAGTAGGATCACTTCCCAAGCGGGGCAGTGCTTCGAGAAGATAATCAAACATCGGAGCGGTTAAAGCGTTTCTCGCTTCAGGCCGATTGAAAGTAAGGGTGGCAACACCATTTTCAAGTGTTTCAAGAATATCGTTAGACATGGCTTTTCCTTTTCTAATTATTATTAATTACCAAGAGAGGTCAGAAAACTGAACTGACCTCTGTACACTTCCTACATATTATTGCGCTGCTAAATTTTGAGTATCTCCACTGCGATAACGGCCCAGTAAATTTTCACGTTCTGCGCCCGCGGCTTTCATATGGCGTTCTTTAACATGCCCAAACCCGCGAATATTTTCAGGCACTTCTGCAATTTCAACAGCAAGGGCCAAATTGTCAGAGGTTAAATTTTCGAGCAATTCAGAAATTGTTTCTTCATATTCTGAGATCAGCGCAACTTCTTTTTTACGCTCTTCTGTTTTTGCAAACGGATCTAGCGCGGTCCCGCGGATAACTTTTAGTTTTGCAAGAACAGCAAAACTTTTCATCATCCAAGGTCCAAATTCCTTTTTGATCAAATGCCCTGTTTCAGGGTCGGTTTTTGCAAACATTGGCGGTGCCAAATGGAATTTCAGTTTAAAGTCACCTTCAAACTGGCCTGCAATTTTTGCAGCAAACGCTCCGTCCGTATAAAGCCGTGCAACTTCGTATTCGTCCTTGTACGCCATAAGCTTAAAGAGATACCGAACTGCGGCTTCCGTCAGCTTTTCAGATCCCGTTCCCAAAGACTGCTCAGCGCCTTTCACTTTATCGACCAACTTAGTATAACGTTTCGCATATCGGGCACTTTGATAGTTTGTGAGGGATGCAACTCGCAGATCGATTTTTTCAGAAAG
>JBALWO010000006.1:89276-106047 GCA_036960775.1 Pseudomonas marincola
GTGAAAGCTGCCACTGGAACCAGGTAATCGTTGACGATTGCGCGGGTTCGGCCAAGTCCGTAACTTTCAAGTGCATCTTTACTTGCGGCAACCACAAGATCACAACCCAGTACCAAATCTGTTTGACGGTTTGGAATGCGTGTTCCGCCAATTTCAGCAGCTTTTTCAGTCAATCGCACATGGCTCATAACCGCACCGTTTTTCTGTGCAAGACCGGTTTGATCAAGAATGGATGCTCCGCGACCTTCTAGGTGAGCGGCCATACCAAGAAGCGCGCCAACAGTCACGACACCGGTTCCACCAATTCCTGTCACAAGAATATTGTAAGAGCCATTAATCGCAGGCGCTTGTGGTTCAGCTAAACCCGCGGCAGGGTTCATGATATCAATATCAGCGGAGGCAACCTCCCGTTTTTCAGGAGCCTTCAATCCGCCGCCTTCGACAGTCACGAAACTTGGACAAAATCCCTTAACGCAGGAAAAATCTTTATTGCAGGACGATTGATCAATTTCTCGCTTGCGGCCAAATTCTGTCTCCAGGGGCTTAACAGACACGCAGTTCGACACCACCCCGCAATCACCGCAGCCTTCGCAGACGGCATCATTAATGAACACCCGTTTTGCAGGATCTGGGAATGTTCCTCTTTTCCGGCGTCTGCGCTTTTCAGCAGCGCATGTCTGATCGTAGATGAGGGCTGTTACGCCTTTCACTTCGCGCAACTCCCGTTGCACTTTATCCAAATCATCCCGATGGTGGATCGTCACACCCGGTGCCCAATCTGTACCCGGCTCGTATTTGTCAGGCTCGTCCGTGACAACGCGGATTTGCATCACACCTTCAGCATGAACTTGTTTGCTGATTAGCCATGGGCTGAGCGGCCCATCGAAAGGCTGGCCCCCTGTCATTGCAACGGCATCGTTAAACAATATTTTGTAGGTGATATTTACATTGGCAGCGGCAGCCGCCCGAATGGCCATAATGCCAGAGTGATAATAGGTTCCATCACCCAAATTTTGGAAAATATGTTCTTCGTTTGTAAAGGGGGATTGTCCAATCCAGTTAGCCCCTTCTGCACCCATATGAGTATAGGTTTCAGTTCGCCTGTTTGGCATATAAACGGCCATTGTATGACAGCCGATACCAGCCATGGCCCGACTGCCTTCTGGAACGTTTGTGGAGGAATTATGCGGGCAACCTGAACAGAACCACGGAGAGCGGGTTACAGGAGCTGCAGGCATTGTATTCCCACTGTCATTTGCCTCTGCGACACTAATGCCACTTTTGATATCGTCAGGCAGGTCGCGCAAACGCAGCCGTGCGGCAATAGCAGCACTTACCAATTTTGGCGTTAATTCACCGTCTGACGGCAACAGCATTTGCCGTTTTTCGTCTGTTTTTCCAACCAACCGGGGACGTTTATCAAGGTCATATAGAATACGTGCAGCCTGTTCTTCGATCAGGCTCCGTTTTTCCTCGATAACTAAAATCTCATCCAAGCCGTCGGCAAATTCTTTTAGCCCAGAAGGTTCAAGCGGCCAACTGCAGGCGACTTTGTAAACCGACAGACCGATTTTTTCGGCAAACGCCTCGTTAATACCAAGATCAGCCAACGCTTGCTGAACATCGAGCCACGATTTACCTGTGGTCACGATCCCAAATTTTCTTTGCGAACTATCTTGTGTAATTTTATCCAATTTATTGGCCCGAAGGAAAGCCTCAACCATGGGCAATTTGTGACGTAAAAGTCGCTCCTCTTGAACGACAGCGTTATCGGGCCAGCGTAAATAAACGCCTCCAGCAGGGGCCTCGATATCATCAGGAATTTTGACGTCCACACGAGTTGAAGACACATCAACTGTTGCGGAACTCTCAACAGTATCCGTCAGGCATTTCATCCCAACCCAGCACCCACTATATCGGCTCATGGCAATTGAATAGAGGCCGTAGTCCAAATATTCTTGAACTGTCGCCGGATTTAAAACCGGAATCATAGACGCAACTAACGCTTGCTCGCTTTGATGGGCAACTGTAGATGACTTCGCTGTGTGGTCATCTCCCATTAAGACAAGGACCCCTCCATTTTCGGAAGTGCCCGCCATATTTGCATGTTTAAAAACATCACCAGAGCGATCGACACCCGGTCCTTTTCCGTACCAAATTCCAAAGACACCGTCATAATCTGACTTGCCCGATAGATGCAGTTGTTGGGTTCCCCAAATACTGGTCGCCGCCAGATCTTCATTCACACCCGGCTGGAAATGAATGTCATTATTTTTAAGGAACGGTTTTGCTTTCCAGAGGCTCTGATCATAAAGTCCAAGCGGCGAGCCACGATATCCGGATATAAATGCGCCGGTTTTTAAGCCTGCAGCCTTATCTCTCTGGCGTTGCATAATAGGCAACCGAACAAGGGCTTGGGTTCCTGTAATGAAAACCTGGCCGTCTTCCAGCTCGTATTTATCATCCAGAGTAACTTGGGTTTTGGTATCGCTCATTTGGTGCCTCTTGCTCAGAAGGTATTTTTACGCGGAATACTGACGTCCGCTTATTTAGGTCGCTAATTTATACGTTTTAGGTAGCCTTAGAAACAACAAAGGCGGTGCGAAGCCTTTTCTTTTGCTTCGCACCGCCCGTATTTGGAACTTTTATTTTGTTAGACTTCTAACCATTCCTTACGGACTTGCTCGTTATCTTTAAGCTCGTCAGGGGTGCCTTCATAAACCATATGACCATGCCCCATCACATACAGACGGTGTGAAATCTTAAGCGCGATTGCTAGTTTTTGTTCGACCAGCAAAATCGATACGCCGCGATTTGCAATTTCGGAAAGAAGTTCACCCACTTGCGCAACGATTTTTGGCGCCAACCCTTCAGTTGGCTCATCAATCATCACTAGATCTGGATCTCCCATCAATGTCCGGCACATGGTCAGCATTTGTTGCTCACCGCCGGAGAGAACACCGGCATCCACATCGGCTCGCGTCTTCAAATTGGGGAACATGTCAAACATGTCCTCCATTTTCCAACGTCCCTCTTTCTTCATGTCCTTAATACCAAGAATTAGATTTTGCCGAACGGTAAGTCCCGCAAACACATCCCGGTTTTCAGGAACATAACCAAGTCCGCGGTTGGCAATCTCATGCTCTTTCAAGCCGGCAATTTCTTCGCCGCGAAACATGATGGACCCTTGAGGTGGAACTTCACCCATTATGGATTTAATCGTTGTAGATCGACCAACACCATTTCGGCCTAAAAGCGAGACGATTTCACCTTCTTTAACAGTGAAATTGACGCCTTGTAAAATATGACTTTTGCCATAATAGGCATTCAAATTATTGACTTTAAGCATGTTCGGCCTCCGCCCCTAAATAGGCCTCTTGAACGGCTTTATTATTTCGGATGTTTTCGGGTGTATCGGTCGCAATGATCTCGCCGTAAACCAAAACAGAAATCCGGTCAGCGAGGTCAAACACCACTCCCATGTCGTGCTCCACCATAACCAAAGTTTTGCCCACCGTAATTTGCCGAATAAGCTCAATCGCTTGATCAGTTTCAGAATGGCTCATACCAGCGGTTGGCTCGTCGAGCATGATCACGTCAGCACCGCCCGCAGCTGCAAGACCAATTTCAAGGGCTCGTTGCTCTGCGTACGTTAAAACACCCGCAGGGACATGTTGGCGTGATGTCAGACCAATTTCTTCAAGTACTTCCGCAGTCCGATCGTTCAATTTTCTTTCGCGGTCAACAAGATGCCAGAAAGAATATTTATATTCTTCGGACCACATCAGAGAACATCTGACATTTTCGAAGACACTCAAAATCGGGAAAATGTTCGTTACCTGAAAACTACGTGACAGTCCTTTTCGGTAAATTTCATAAGGAGGTAAATTACTAATTTCCTCCCCATTTAAAGAAACATGACCGCCAGAGAGATTGTAACGTCCACTGATAAGGTGGAACAGCGTCGATTTACCAGCACCGTTTGGGCCAATAATCGCGTGCCGTTCGCCTTTTTTAATATCAAGATTTACACCGCGAATAATTTCCGTCGGTCCAAAACTTTTGCGAAGATCATCAAGTTTAATTGCTGAACTCATGATGCTCCTCCTTCATCAGATCCCATGGGAGCATTTGCCCCATCCCACGCGTCTTTCAACTGCGGCATTTGTGTTTTTGTCAGGTAACCACCAACAATAACGAGAATAGCGATAATGATCCAAGGCGTTGCACTATGCGTATCAAACTCAATACCGAGAAGAGACATAGTCGTCTCCCCAACAGCTGCAGAGCGAACGTGATGTATGGTTTCAAGGAAACCAATGATACCGGACAGCAATAGAAGCGTTGGAACACCGGCCTTTACGTAAGGCATAGCCAAGGTCCCTAACCGTTTCATTTTGAAAGCTGGAATATGCATTGCAACAAGACCTGTTAGGCCTTGCGGTGCATACATAACCGTCAGTACGAAGATAACACCCACATACATTTGCCAGATTTCAGTATAATTGCTGAGCAATGTTTGCAGAAGTGTAAAGACAACAGCCCCGACAATTGGGCCGACGAAGAAACCGACGCCGCCAATATAGGCCATTAGCAGAACCACACCCGATGTTAAAGCGTTCAGGTTTTCCTCAGTTACAATTTCAAAGTTGATGGCGAACAATCCGCCTGCAATTCCTGCAAAAAAGCCGGAAGCACAGAAAGAGATAAACCGCACTTTGCGTTGGCTATAACCAATGAACTCAATCCGTTCAGGATTGTCACGAACAGCGTTAGCCATACGGCCCATCGGTGTTCGGGAGAACAAATACATCAGAGCAATCGTAACGAATGCCCAAAAAGCAATCAGAGAGTAAACTTCGATATCTTGGGCAAAATCCATTCCCAAAACTTCTGGTCCCATAGTCCGGTCGCCGCTCACCCCTTCTTCGCCACCAAAAAAGGCCACAAATATCAAAGAGCTTGCCGCAATAAGTTCAGCAATTCCAAGTGAAATCATCGCAAACACTGTGCCGGATCGACGGGTTGAGAAGCTGCCAACAATTACAGCAAAAAGCAAACCAATCAGGCCGCCAAATACCGGCACGATCACGATAGGAACAACAAAAATTTCAGCTTCGATGTAGTTCATGAAATGAACAGACATAAAGCCGCCCAAGCCGAAGTAGACCGCATGACCAAAGGAAAGCATACCGCTTTGCCCAAGCAACATATTGTAGCTCAAGGCGAAAATGATAAAGATCCCCATCAGGTTCATTGTATAAACCGAAAGGTTGCTGCTGAAGATTAGGGGAAGGACCATTAGTCCAATCGCTAAAAATAACCATGGGCCAAATCGCTTGAGAAGCGAAGCGGGCATAACCGCGTTTTGTACCTTTGCAATATCACTCATGATTCACGCTTCCCGAACAAGCCAGTTGGACGGAAGATCAAGATCAACACGAGAAGAAGATAAGGCAATATCGGTGCGACTTGCGGTAAAGACAAAGTCCACAAATCCCGAAGTGCGCCTTCCGCATCCGTCGTAATATTAAAAACAGTCAGTAAATCATTAACTGAGTAATCAAGCGCGATGGCAAATGTCTGAAGGAGGCCAATCAATATGGAAGCCACAAAAGCGCCGCCAAGAGATCCAAGTCCGCCAACAACAACAATTACGAATACGATGCTACCAAGCACAACGGCCATTCCGGGGAAAGTTCCAAGGGCAGGTCCGGCAATAACGCCAGCTAAGCCTGCAAGAGCACACCCCATACCAAAGACACCCATGAAAACAAGCGGCACATTATGGCCAAGCATTGCTGTCATATTTGGTCGCGTGATCGCTGCTTGAATAATCAAACCGATACGAGACCGCGTCAAGACAAGGAGAAGGGCTATGAAAATACCGATAGAGATCAGTAGCATAAACGCTTTGTAGGCCGGAAAATTTTGCCCGAAAAACGTAAATAGTGGAAACTGTAAGATTTCCGGCTCGTGAAAAGCTTTTGTATCTTTTCCCCAAATAAATTGGACAATTTCTTCGATAAGAAAAGCCAAACCAAACGTAAAAATAAGCTCAGCTACATGCCCCCATCTATGGACATGCCGCAGTCCGTATCTTTCAACGACAGCTCCCATCACTCCGACAAGTAACGGTGCGACAACCAGAGCAACCCAGAACCCAAGGTATAGACTGATCGTATAGGCGACATATGCACCCAGCATGTAGAAGCTGGCATGCGCGAAGTTCAGGACACCCATCATGGAGAAAATAAGCGTCAAACCGCTTGCCAACATGAAAAGGAGGAGCCCTGTGACAATCCCATTGAGGAGGGAAAAGAATATCAATTCAAACATTGATTGAATCTCTTACACAAAATTAGGCGAATACAGGCAAAAGCCTGATCAAAAAACGGACTGCCCGAATAAATTCAGGCAGTCCAATCACAAAAACAACACCAAATTACATTGGGCGTTTCATTTTACAGGTTGATGGCAGTGCAGTATCTGCTGCTGAAATTGTTGTTTCAGTAACAAGGCCAAATCCTGAATTATCAGAGTCAAAGGTAACACCTTCATCTGTATGGACCGAAATATGAATTGGTTGGATGATCTGGTGATCTTCCGCACGCATTGTCAAAGTTTCGCCATGTAGAGATGTGTGTTCCATACCTTCAAGTGCTTTTGCAACATTGATCGGCTTGGCATTACCAGCTTTTTCAATGGCTGCAGCCAGCATTTGAACTGTATTCGCAATACGGAATTGAGAAATATCTTTATCAGGATTTTTCGCTTTAAATCCTTTGTGATATGTCGAATACGCATCGCTGCTTGGTGGGTTCAAAGGACCTTCATGGACCAGACGGATTTTATTTTTACCAGATGCGCCGATAGTTTTTGTAATACCATCATTCGCAGCATAGTAAGTGTAAATTGGAACGTCTAAACCTGTTTCACCGATAGCTTTACCAAGGCCAACCATGTCGGCGCCCCAGTTACCTGTGATAACAGCGTCTGCACCTGATGCCCGAATTTTAGTGGCATATGGTGTAAAGTCTTTCACTTTACCAATTGGGTGCAACTCATTACCCACGATGACTACGTCTGGGCGTTTTTCCTTAAGGAATTTAACCGCCGCTTTAGCAACCGCTTTACCGAACGAGTAATCCTGGCCAATCAGATAGACTTTTTTGATGGCAGATTTTTCTTTAATCACGTCAGTCAACGCATTCATTTTGATGTCAGCGTTGGCATCGAAACGGAAATGCCAAAAGTTACATTTCGCATTTGTTAGTGCAGGATCGACAGCCGAATAGTTAAGGAAAAGGACCCGGTTGTCTGGGTTACGCTTATTGTGCTTTTTAATGGCATCAGTCAAAGCATTGGCAACACCAGAGCTGTTACCTTGTGCAATAAACTTAACACCTTCACCGATAGCGCGTTTCAGCTGAATCAGGCTTTCTTTTGGGCTAATTTTATTGTCGTAGGGAACGATTTCGAATTTCGTTCCACCTAAAACGCCGCCTTTTTGGTTTACAAGTTGATCCACAGCATAACGGAACTGTGCAAGGCCGTTTGTACCAGTCGCTGCAAATGGACCAGATAGTGGATCAATGAAACCAATTTTAATGGTGTCTGCTGCTTGTGCTGTGAAAGCTGTCAATGTAGCTAACGCCGCAGATGCAATAATCGTTGATTTAATATTCAATTTTCCCTCCCGATGGGGCTTAAGACTTCTACCTTATCTGCCAGATCAATTATTATTATGTGGGCGTTTTTAATTATGAGAAGCATTCAGTATTTGAACCGAAAAAATCTCTCTTTTAAAGAAAGATTTCTATATTGCTTCTATTCATCCCTTATTAGCGACCTAAGCTAAAAGAGTATAATTTTCATTTACAAATTAATTCAACCTAAAAAATTCATATCGACGGTCTTATTTTTTAATTATCTGCGACACGAAAACGTTTGGAACAAAACTAATATGTAGCTTAACTCTTTGTTTAGATGTGGCAAAATTTGGTTTTCCTAAAAGAAAAATTGCGCATTTTCACGTTAATCACCCGATTGGAAATAAAACATTTTTATTTTTTTAAGGTACCGTCGGAACAATCGATCCAGTTTTCCAAGAAACATCTTTAATTTCAGGCTTTTGGATGTGACTGATTGAAACAAGCCTTGCAAAGGTTTAAGTTAATAAAATCCGGCCCATTAGAGTTGCATTTGTTCAAAGCAGAGATTTATGAAACAACGAACACGAAATTTATTGCTTCAATGCGTTGGCTGGTTTTTTGTGGCGCTCGGTGCCATTGGGGCTGTTCTTCCGGTGTTACCGACAACGCCCTTTTTGTTGATTGCGTTATGGGCGTTTTCACAATCGTCGGAACGGTTTCACTATTGGCTTCTAAATCACCGGATGTTTGGGCCATCTCTACGAGCGTGGGAGGCGCACGGCATTATTCCCATGCGCGCTAAAATTATTGCTCTGTCAACCATGACCGCGAGTGCATCAGTCATCATCATTTTTACACAAACACCGTGGTACGCAGTGGCTGGAATGCTCGGTTTTATGTCCATTGGTGCCATTTTTATCACCACACGCCCCAGTACAATTCCAAGCGAAAAATAAACCCTAAAGTGTTGCGAGCCTTGTGGTGAGAAGCCTAAAGAATTTTTCAGAATCAAGATCATCGCAAATATACGCATTTGGGATCTTCTCTTCCACATTCCACCAATCAGCAACTGTTTGACCCATGGTCAATTCAGACGTCACTTCGATCTCAAGGTGGACTTTACGTCCTGTGAATATTTCTGGTTCAATCAGATAGGCGATCACACACGGATCATGGAGCGGCCCTCCATCAAATCCATATCGGGTCATGTCGAACCTATTAAAAAAGTCAAGCATCCCCCCACAAGCATTGCCCACAGGTGAATTCAGATTCTTCAATTCTTGAAGCCTTGAGGGTGTGACCAGTGCTTTATGGGTAACATCAAGCGGCATCATGATCAGGGGAACTTCCGAATCCACAACTATCTTAGCGGCATGGGGATCAACATAGATATTAAACTCCGCGGCCGGCGTCGTATTCCCAAGCTCCTTCACGGCACCGCCCATACAGACAATTTCGTAAATTTTCGGAACTATGCGAGGCTCCTTCAGCATCGCCAACGCCATGTTTGTCATTGGTCCTAACAGGCAAATGGTAATGGATTTATCAGGGGCACTCATACATGAACTGACAATAAAATCGACAGCATGATCCTCTTGTAACGGCATCATTGGATCGGGCAAATCGGCCCCATCAATTCCCGTTTTCCCGTGGATCCATTCTGCCGTCACCAGTTTTCTCATGAGCGGTTGGCTCGCGCCTGCAAATACTTTTATATCTGGACGTCCGCCAAGCTCACATATGCGGCGTGCGTTACTTTCAGTTGTTGAAAGGGGCACGTTTCCTGCGACAGCAGTAATACCGAGCAAGTCAAAATTTTCAGTTGAAGCTAGAGCCAACAAGATGGCTACCGCATCATCTTGCCCAGGATCACAATCAAGGATTACAGATCTTTTTTTCATGCTCCAAAATTCGCGCCATCGAGGGGCCGTGTCAAGTAGTCCCTGAAAATAGTCAGGATATCAGAGGAAGGGTTTCATTTGCAGAAAGAAGATCCGCGAGTTTCAACAGGGCAGCCTCCAACTGATCGCGCTCAGCAACAGCCATCAGGCAGACTCGTACGAAGTGATCATCGAGTTGCCGGTTCATGGCAAATCTATCCCCGCCGATCAATGCAATTCCGTTCGATCTCGCCTGTTCTATCAGCTCACTTGGGGCCATGGAAATAGGCAGCCTCAACCATAGATGCGGTAAAAACTGTTCCTGTTTCAGTTGCCGCGCTGAAATCCATTGGCCTAAAATTTTCTTGGCAAGCAAGAAGCGTTTTCCACCTTCAACAATCAAATCATCTTGATGCTGTTCAACAACACCGCCTTCAAGCAGACAATTCACCAAATCCAATGATATAGGGGACGTCATCCAATTAATTGCCGTCATGCTAGAGACCAGTTTTGGCAAAAACCTGTCTGGAGCCACCACGTATCCGACGCGAATTGCAGGACTGAATACTTTTGAGAAACTTGTGAGGAAAACGCATATATCAGGGCATATTTCCCAATAAGTTGGAGTTTCCCTATTATGGAACGGGGCATACACTCCGTCTTCGACAATAAGAATATTATTTTCCCGCGCTATCTTCGCAATTTCTAGTCTTCTTTGAAGAGGAAGGGTTGTTCCCGTTGGGTTATGATTGGTCGGAACAGTGACCAGCAACCGAATGCGGGTTCTCTTAACCGCGGCCTCAAATGCTGCCGGTATCATTCCAAGCTCATCCATCTCGATGGGGATCAACTTAGCACCGATATCTTGAGCAACGGCCTTAATTCCAGGATACCCGAACGCTTCTGTCGCGATAGCATCGCCCGGTTTAGTCAGAGATGACATAATCAGAAAGAGGCCAGACTGCGCGCCTTGCGTGACGATAATATTTTCGCGTTCAACATTCCCAATGAGCGCCGCTAGCCATTTTTGGGCCGCCGTAAAATCTTCAGGCCGGCCCCGCGTGTCAATATAATCCCTATACTCAGATTGTGGCGCTCTTTGTGCCAACATTTGAAATACATTGGAAAATGCTTCCGCGCTTTTTGGATGATAAAATCTATTCAGCGATAAATCAGTGGGCGCAAAAGGTATTTTTTGCTGTTGTTCGAAGTGCCAAAGTGGATTGTCTGCCCCCCGGTTTTTTGAAATTGCGTCAGACGCAACATAAGTTCCCCGCCCCACATGGGCGTAGGTTGCTCCGCTCCGCTCTAACTCTCCATAGGCCCGCGTGACCGTACCAACACTGCATTTAAGTTCCCACGCCATATCTCTATGAGTTGGCAGTCGCTCACCAGGCTTCAACGCTCCAGATGCAATTTTACGTTTGAGAATAGAGACAATTTCATCTGATTTCATCAATCACCTTTATTGTATCAAGCACAATACTCTTTTTGACCAAGACAATTTAGATGCAATATAGATACAATTCAGTTTTGTATCAAGGAAAAGCACATGTCTATCGACACAATCATGCTCATTTGCTTATTTGCAGTTTCAATGATCGGCTCTCCGGGGCCTGCAAATATGGCACTCATGGCTGCTGGCGCTCGGTATGGGTATCGTAAATCTGTTCCGTTCATTCTCGGAACAAATTCCGGTTTTTTCCTTGTTGGTGTTGGCGTTGCAGCAGGTCTTGGCACTCTTTTTGAGCTTTTCCCAGCCATGCGGATTACCTTCCTGTTCCTGTCTGCCGCCTACATCCTCTATCTTGCCTACAAAATCGCTTTTCAAGCACCCAAAACTGGAAATGAAGAGGCGAAGGCCGGATATTGGTCTGGCATCTTTATTCATCCCCTTAATCCAAAAGCATGGGCAATGTTGATTACGGCATACACTCAGTTTTCATCTCAGGATTTAGACCCAATATACCAATTCATCATTATTCAGTCTATTTTCCAGACGCTTGGGCTGATCCTAAATTCCATGTGGTGCTACGGTGGGGATTTGCTAAACAGGCTCGTCAGTTCGCCTGTTACACTGCAATGGATCAATCGTGGCCTTGCCACACTGATGATTGTTATCGTTGCCATCTCTGTTTGGCAATCAGGTTTATTAACCTTATAATTTAACCAGCATTTTCCAATGCCGCAGTGCGTTCTGCTGGAAATTCAACGATGCAAGTTGTTCCCACATCAACAACGCTTTGCAAATCGAAAGTGCCCCCATGTAAATCAACGATCAACTGGACCAAGGTCAATCCAAGTCCAGTTCCTTCGTTCGTTCGCGCATATGTGGACTGCGCCTGTCCGAACCTTGACAGCACATGATGCATATCTTTTTCAGAAATCCCAATACCGGTATCTACCACCCTTAACGATACGCCGCCCTTGTCATTAAGATTGACCCTTACAACTATGCGCCCTCCGGCCTTCGTGAATTTCACAGCGTTTGAAATCAAGTTCACTAAAATTTGCTTCACCCGTGTTTCATCTACGAAAATTGAGGGCAAATCGTCTGCTACATCCTCCACCAGCTCAACTTCCGCACTCATGGCCCGAACGGCCAACATACGGATACTAGACTGAATGAGATCCCTAATATCCACTTCCCGCTCGTACAACTGCATTTGACCGGCTTCAATTTTCGCCACGTCCAAAATATCGTTGATAACTTTCAACAGATGCCCGCCAGCTGAATGAATATCAGCTGCATATTCTTTGTAATTTTCGTGCCCAAGACTTCCAAATGCTTCTGTTGTTAATATTTCAGAAAACCCAATGACTGCGTTTAACGGCGTTCTAAGTTCGTGGCTCATATTTGCTAAAAATTCCGACTTTGCCCGATTGGCAAATTCAGCAACTTCTTTAGCTTTCCGAAGCCCAAGTTCAGCAACAATTCTGTCGTTCATATCGGTAAAGGTGCCTTCGATATGTAGCGGTTCACCACTGTCGTCATAGACGGTATGCGCACTAATTGCCCCCCAAATCAAACTGTCATCTTTACAGCGCCATCGGTGAATTTCATGTTCAAGTGATTGTCCACTAAGCAGAAATTCTAAATGATTTCCGGCAATGGCTTTATCCATATAAACATCTTCAGCAGCATTTATGACTGATGTTAGCAGATCTTCGTTGTCTTTATACTTCAGCAGCCGGGCCAGAGCCGGATTGCATTTTAATAAATTTCCTTTTAAATCAAACTGATAAACACCTTCAGATACACCCTCGTAAAGTCGGCGGTATTGTTGCTCACTTTTATAAAGTGCCTGTCCAAATTTATACCTGCGATACACCGCATATACCAGCGCCACAACACAGAGGAGGACGACGACAATCGCAGCAAATACTTCTGCTCGCATTTCCTCCACTTTGTCCCTTTGCGGGGCCACTTGCTCTAATACAAAAAAATCAAATTGATCCCGATATCCCTGAATATACTCGCGAACCAAATACAAACGGCGGACAGCTTTGACATAGGTGATTTGATGACCTTCCTCCGACGCCGTATTAATTACATTATTGAGATACAACATATCTTCTTCAAAAAGTGCCAATAACCTGTCCCCCTGAAGAATGTCTGAAACTTCTCTGGAATCTGCGAGATCTAAAAATTGCCGAATTTTCAAGCGAACTTGCGTCAATTTCCCCGCCAAACGGTCAAACGACTTACTTTTTTCTTCGACAGAAGTTTGATTTAAATCCACAATACTATCGGCAATATGAACGACCGCATCATCCAACAATCTAGCGTGGAGAAGGTACTCTTTCGGAAAAGCGGCCTCAAACTCAGTTAGAGTTTCTTCGGTGTAATAGAGTAAACTACCGACAATTACCGTCAACGCAGTTGCTATCCCAACAAAAGTCAAAATCCAGTAATCGGTTTTCTTAATATCAGGGTAAAGGTCACGCAATTTGAAATGCTTTCTAAAATTTCAACATTCTAAAAGAGAGCGATATTGATCTCGAATCTTAACCGTATCTTGCAAAAGTTTATAATATTCTAATATTTAGGCTTTGAATTTGATAATCCTGGCGGGAATTCTTAGTTTTTTATTTAATTTTCCGAAAAGCATCGACGCACATGCTGCAAACCAGTACATAAGCACAATGAATACTGAAACCGAATTGGAAATACTGTTCGTCACTGTTCCCGGATTGGAACCCCCGCTTCTAGAAGAGGCTCGCGAAAAAGGGTTTAAAGACCTAACGCGGATCAAAGGCGGCTTGGTCCTTAATGGAACATGGGAAGATGTTTGGCGCGCTAACCTTGAAATGCGCGGCGCGAGCCGAATTCTCGTTCGATTGGGATCATTTCATGCTGTCCATCTTGCGCAGCTAGACAAACGGGCCCGGAAATTTCCGTGGGGTGATTTCCTGAAACCTGGTGTTCCTGTTCGGGTTGAAGTGATGAGCCGTAAATCACGCATTTACCACAAAAAAGCGGCACAAGAACGTATTGAACTCGCTTTAAACGAAGAGGCCGGCGTCCCCACATCCGCTGAAGCCGATATCAGTATCAAAGTTCGTATTTTTGAAGACCTTTGCACTATCAGTGTTGATACATCCGGCGAAGGATTGCACATTCGCGGCCATAAAGAAGCGCTAAACAAGGCACCAATGCGGGAAACCCTCGCGTCATTGTTGCTCCGCCGCTGTAGTTATCGCGGGCAAATGCCTGTCGTTGACCCCATGTGTGGCTCAGGCACTTTCGTGATTGAAGCTGCGGAAATTGCCACAGGAATGCAGCCCGGTAGATCTCGGAAATTTGCCTTCCAAAAACTAACGACATTCGATGAGGACCGCTGGAACGCCTTAAAAGAAAATGCCGAAACCAAAGAAACAGATCTGCGGTTTTACGGATATGATCGTGATGAGGGAGCGATTAAACGCTCCCGTGCCAATGCAAAACGCGCCGGTATTCTCGATCTGACCGAATTTAACACACAAACTATCAGTGAATTGACACCGCCGGAGGGGCCTCCCGGTCTCGTCATTATAAATCCTCCATACGGCGTTCGGATTGGCGAAGCGAAACAGTTGTTTCCGTTATATCAAACACTGGGAAACAGTCTTTTAAACCGCTTCCAAGGCTGGCGCGTTGGACTTGTTACTAATTCCAGTGCCCTTGCAGGGTCTACAGGCCTCCCCTTCACCGCCACTGTCACCCCATTCTCCCACGGTGGCATCCGCGTCAATCTCTACGCAACAAAGCCCTTGCCGTGATAGGTATCATTATGTTGATGTTTACCTTTAATGAAACGCAAACCTCTCAAAGAGAAGAGACATCGGCATATATTTGATAATGTGAAATCAAATCGTTTTTCAACGTTAAGATTGTTGAGAATGGGATGGATAATTTACTATTATCAAGTCGGGTGTATTCGACCGAACCTGCACATATGACATTGCTGTCCTGCGCCCAAATGCCGTCTATTGTGTGGACCATATTTGCGATGGTTTGGAAAAAGCTTTCATTAGCCGCGAGCACGGCTTCTTTACCTTCGATTGCATCCAGATTACCGAGCTGAAAGACCAGATCATCGGCAAGGTAGTTACCGAGTATCTCTATGTCCCTATTATCTACAGCGCGGTACAGGTTTTGAATAAGTTGAAATGCTTTTTGGGTGGATAAATTTTTGGTCATTTTAGAGTTCCTAATCCGGTAAAAAATTACTGCTCAAACATCAACACATCAAGATCTCTTTACGCTGATAGTTGGTGTGTCATCGTAACTATTTCGCTCACTCGGCTTCTCGCTGAGATACTGCATGAATTCGAACTGAAAACCTGCAGGATCACGGAAATAGAAGGTCCTTCGGTAAGGATGATCCTGACCTTCCACATCGATTTGATACCCTTTATCTGTTAGGCGCCTCACAAGGCTATTCACATCATCAACAACAAATCCAATATGTGCCAATCCGGCAGAATGACCCGACAAGTCTCGGCCCGCACTGTCCGCTCTATCGTTGAGGGTCAAATAATAATCCTCATCCCCCACATGTAACCAACGTCGTGGGCGGCCATACCAAGTCATTTCACCCTCACCGCGGACACTCCATTCTGGGAAAGCCGTGAGCAGAAAATCTAGAGTGGGCTCAATTTGTTCAACAACAAGGTTTGCATGTTCAAGTCGTACCATCAGCCAGTTCCTTAAGGTCTCATTTTGAATAAATTTGTGAGCAGTCCTGGGTTAATCAACATTTGGGCGGCGGCTCACAGTGTTAGTTGTTCCGATTGAAAGAACCTAATTCGTTTCCCATTGAGAGATAATACGTTTTATGCTCTACTATTTGTTGAGTTTAAGTTGACAGTGGAAGGTATCAAAAATGGAAGGAATGGGCGCAATACCAATCTTTGTCGCTGTGGTCGAAAGCAAGAGTTTCTCCGGTGCGGCGCGAAAATTGGGCGTATCTAAGTCGGCAATCAGTAAACGGATCAGCCAATTAGAAGACCGCCTTGGGACACAACTACTTCATCGCTCAACCCGCAAATTAAGCCTCACAGAAGCAGGAGAACGTTATTTTGTTCATGCAAGTGATGCTCTTACAGCGGCCCAAAAAGCAGAAGATGCAGCCTTAGAACTTCAAGTCACCCCAAAAGGACGTTTGAAGATTAATGTACCCATGTCATTTGGACGCCTTCATGTGGCCCCTGTCATTGCCGATTTTTTACGGCTCTATCCTGAAATAGAAATCGATATGATCATGGATGATCGAGTGATTGATCTGATTGATGGCGGTTATGATATTGCCATTCGTGCGGGTACGCTGTCAGACTCTTCCTTGATTGCACGAAAACTTGCCCCTTGCCATAACGTTCTATGCGCAGCGCCGGCATATCTAGACACATGTGGTCACCCCAATGCACCATCTGATTTAATTGATCACAACTGCCTTCACTATGCCTACTTCAGCGGTTCCCATGAGTGGATATTTTATAGCTCAAACGAACCTGTAAAAGTCCAAACAAACGGCTCCTACCAGGTCAATAATAGTGAAGCGTTGCTGGAGGCCACTATCGACGGGTTAGGTATAGCCCGTTTCCCCACGTTCATTGCCGGCCCCCATATGGCATCAGGAAAACTAACGCGCTTGCTTCCAAATTATAGCCTGCCAGAACAGTCGATCTATGCCGTTTTCCCTGAACGCCAACACCTTCCTCTAAAGGTCAGGGTTTTTATTGAATATTTGGGGG
>JBALWO010000063.1:0-15647 GCA_036960775.1 Pseudomonas marincola
CGAAGGTGGCCGTACTGTTGGTGCTGGCGTCGTCGTCACCATCGCTGAGTAAGAATGAGTAAAGGGCAACGCCCTTTATTTTTGAAACGGGTTTCCGTTCAGATTAAGAATTTGACTTGAGGCCGTTAAGAAATTTCTTAGCGGCTTTAAGCTCAATAAAGCGGTGTAGGAGTGTAGCTCAATTGGTAGAGCACCGGTCTCCAAAACCGGGGGTTGTGAGTTCGAGTCTCTCCTCTCCTGCCATACCGCTTGCTATCTGTTTCGAATTCCTGTATACGCCCGGTTCGACCGGTTTATAAGAAGCAAATTTGAGGAAACAATGGCAAAGGTTAATCCAGGTGCTTTTATCCGCCAAGTGCGGCAAGAGTCCTCCAAGGTAACGTGGCCCACTCGTAAGGAGACGTTGGTTACGACCGGGATGGTATTTGTTATGGTGTTTCTTGCATCTATGTTCTTTTTCTTCGTTGATTTCGGTATTCAGCGTCTGGTGAAGCTCATTTTTTCAATGGGGTCTTGATTATGTCTGATAGCGAACGCGTAGCGAAGAAACGCTGGTATATAATTCACGCTTATTCCGGTTTTGAGAAGAAAGTTGCTCAAAACGTGAAAGAGCAGGCTATTCTTAAAGGAATGGCTGACCAGTTTGATGATGTTTTGGTTCCGGTTGAAGAAGTTATAGAAGTTCGCCGCGGACAAAAAGTCAGTACTGAACGCAAATTTTTCCCAGGTTATGTCCTTGCTCATATGGAAATGAATGACGAGACTTATCATCTTGTTAAAAATCTCCCAAAAGTGACAGGCTTTCTTGGTAATGCAAACAAACCTCAGCCGATTTCTGAAGCTGAAGCAATGTCGGTTCTAAACCAAGTGCAAGAAGGTATCGATCGTCCGAAACCATCTGTCACATTCGAAATTGGTGAAGAAGTTCGCGTTTGCGATGGTCCGTTTGCGACATTTATGGGTGCTGTTGAAGACGTTGATGAAGATAAGGCTAAATTAAAAGTCTCTGTCTCAATCTTCGGTCGCTCCACACCAGTTGAGTTGGACTATTCTCAAGTTGAGAAAAGTTAAGATTTGAAACTGCAATACCGTAGTTTTTTGCGGAAGGCCCGCCACGGCCGCACCGCAACCCTTAGAACGGATTAGGGAAGAAAATGGCAAAAAAGATTAAAGGTTTAATTAAGTTGCAGGTCCCAGCGGGACAAGCAAACCCTTCACCGCCGATTGGTCCAGCATTGGGTCAACAAGGCGTGAACATCATGGAATTCTGTAAAGCGTTTAACGCGGCAACAGGAAGCTTGGAAGGCGGAATGCCAATTCCAACGCTTATTACTGTGTATGCGGATCGCTCTTTCACATTCATCACCAAAACGCCACCAGCTTCATATTTCTTGAAAAAAGCTGCTGGTCAGAAAAAAGGTGGTACTACACCAGGCCGTGAGATCGCAGCTACTGTGACTTTGGCTCAAGTGCGTGAAATCGCAGAAGCCAAAATGGTTGACCTCAATGCCAATGACATTGATGCAGCTATGGAGATTATCAAAGGCTCAGCCCGCTCCATGGGCTATGGTGTAGAGGGTTAAAAACTATGGCTAAATTGTCCAAAAAACAAAAGGTTGCCGAAGCTTCGGTAGACCGCGAAAAACTTTACGGCTTGGAAGCTGCGATTGATATCGTAAAATCCAACGCGACGTCTAAGTTTGACGAGACTGTTGAAATTGCATTGAACCTTGGTGTTGATCCTCGTCATGCTGACCAAATGGTCCGTGGCGTAATTCAATTGCCAAATGGCACAGGTAAATCAGTACGTGTTGCTGTTTTTGCTCGCGGCGATAAAGCTGACGAAGCGAAAGCTGCTGGCGCTGAGCTTGTTGGTGCTGAAGACCTGATGGAAGCTATTCAGGGCGGCGCAATGGATTTCGATCGTTGCATTGCAACACCAGACATGATGGCAGTTGTTGGCCGTTTGGGTAAGGTTCTTGGTCCACGTGGCCTGATGCCAAATCCAAAGCTCGGCACAGTGACACCAAATGTTGGTGAAGCTGTTAAAGCAGCTAAAGGCGGCCAAGTTGAATTCCGTGCGGAAAAAACTGGTATCGTTCACGCTGGTCTTGGCAAATCAAGCTTCACTAAAGAAGCATTGAAAGAAAACATCGAAGCGTTTTTGAGCGCAGTGATGAAAGCTAAGCCAACTGGCGCTAAAGGCCAATTTGTTAAACGCATAGCAATCAGTTCCACTATGGGGCCGGGTGTTAAGCTGGAAGTTAGTGAACTCTTTTAAGTTCACAGCGGAATTTGCCGCTTTATAGCGGCAAGTACCTGAAGCTATTTATTTAGCTTCAGCTGTCCAAGACTGCAGGTGTTTTTGGTATCTTCTGATACACAGAAATTTAAAAGCACATGTTGCCTGCATAGACAGGGAAACTACAGATTTGCCGCAATGCGGTTATTCAGGTGGACCTGGGACAGTAAACGGATTTGGTAAATACCGAATTCTTTTTCAACCGGGGTATTTGCTTTGCAAATATTCCATTGTTTGGAGACGACGAGTGGACCGATTACAAAAGGAAGCTCTGGTTGCCGAAATGAAGGGCGTTTTTGAAGAAGCGTCAGTCGTGGTTGTTGCTGAATACAGTGGTCTCACTGTTGCAGAAATGACAGAACTACGTGTGAAAATGCACGCAGTAGGTGCCAACTTTAAAGTTACTAAAAATCGGCTTACACGTCTCGCTCTTGATGGCACGGACTATGGTTCTCTTTCCGACAAATTGAAAGGGCCTATTGGTATCGCTTATTCTAGCGATCCAGTTGTTGCTCCTAAGATTGTTGTCGAATTTGCGAAAGCGAACGAGAAGTTTGTCGTTATCGGTGGTGCAATGGGTGTAACTGAACTTGACGTTAATGGCGTTAAGTCTCTTGCAAGCTTGCCTTCACTGGACGAACTTCGCGGAAAACTGGTTGGCCTCGTTCAAGCACCTGCAACGAAAGTTGCTGGGGTTGTTCAAGCGCCTGCGAGCCAGTTGGCCCGTGTACTGTCGGCGAAAGCCGAACTGGGTTAGATGTTAAAGCCACACAGTTAATTATTACAAACCTAACGGTTTACCTGAGGAGAATAAAATTATGGCCGATCTCGCAAAGATTGCCGAAGAGCTTTCAGCTCTTACAGTACTTGAAGCAGCAGAACTTGCTACACTTCTTGAAGACAAATGGGGCGTTTCTGCTTCTGCACCTGCTGCCGCTGCTGCACCTGCTGCTGCTGCCGAAGCTGCTGTTGAAAAAGACGAATTTGACGTTGTCTTGACAGCTGCTGGCGAAAAGAAAATCAACGCGATTAAAGAAGTTCGCGCTATTACAGGTCTTGGCCTGAAAGAAGCGAAAGAGCTTGTTGAGAGTGCACCATCTGTAGTTAAAGAAGGCGCACCTAAAGACGAAGCTAACAAGCTTAAAGCACAGCTTGAAGCTGCAGGCGCATCTGTAGAGCTTAAATAAGCTTTACGCGTCAGGCGGTCTTCTGATCGCAAATTAAGACGGGGAAGGTAGCAAATTGCTACCTTCCCCGCATCCGCTTTCGGAACAAGCGGTCTAATTCTGTCGGGAATTAAAATACGTTAATGCACTGGATGTTTCGGTTCAGTACGGTATTTGTTGGATTTAGGCTCCATTAGCCGCCATTATGTGGCGATATGTCGAGACTAGGTTCATTTCTTAGCCAGATTTCTGGTTAAGTGGTCAATTGGCAACAAAGAAGCGGGGATTTCGCATGGGCATTTTGCAGTCGTTCACAGGTCGTAAACGCGTTCGCAAAGACTTTGGTAGTATTGAAGCTGCGACAACGATGCCGAACCTTATTGAGGTTCAGAAGACTTCCTATGACGCCTTTTTGATGCAGGGTATCCCTGTTGAAGAAAGAGGCGATGAAGGCCTTCAAGGTGTATTTAAGTCAGTTTTCCCAATTAAGGATTTCGCCGACACCGCGAGTTTGGAATTCGTATCATACGAATTCGAGCCGCCCAAGTATGACGAAGAAGAATGCCAACAACGGAGCATGACTTATGCAGCTCCTTTAAAAGCCACTTTAAGACTGATCGTCTTCGAAGTAGACCCTGATACAGAAGCAAAATCTGTTCTGGATATTAAAGAACAGAGCGTCTACATGGGCGATATGCCTTTGATGACGGATAAAGGTACGTTCATCATTAACGGTACAGAGCGGGTTATTGTCTCGCAAATGCACCGTAGTCCTGGCGTATTCTTTGACCATGATAAAGGGAAGACCCATGCCAGCGGCAAGTTGCTATTTGCTGCGCGTGTGATCCCATATCGTGGTTCTTGGCTTGATTTCGAATTTGATGCCAAAGACATTGTACATGTGCGTATCGATAGACGCCGGAAATTGCCTGTAACGGCACTTCTGCAAGCGCTCGATATGACACAAGAAGATATTCTGAACTACTTCTATGAGCGTGTTGATTATAAACTCGACAAAAAAGGATGGCGGACGCCGTTCAACGTTGAGCGTGTTCGCGGTAGCCGCCTCTTGCGCGATCTCGTGGATGCGGATTCTGAAAAAGTAGTTGCAGAAGCTGGAACAAAAGTTTCTCCAAGACTTGCGAAGAAACTTGTTGAAGCTGGCCTGAAAGATATGCTCGTTAGCCATCTTGACCTTGTTGGTCGATTTGCAGCTGAGGATATTATTAACCCACAAACAGGCGAAGTTTTTGTTGAAGCAGGTGACGAACTAACAGAACAGTTGGTCGATCAGCTTCAAGCTGCGGGTTACACTGAGATTTCAACACTTGATATTGATAACGTCAACGTTGGTCCATACATCCGTAACACTCTTGCGGTTGATAAGGCTAAGTCTCGTGATCAAGCTCTTGTCGACATCTACCGGGTTATGCGTCCAGGTGAGCCGCCAACCGCAGAAACTGCTAACGCGTTGTTCAACGGTTTGTTCTTCGATTCAGAACGCTATGACTTGTCTGCTGTTGGTCGCGTGAAAATGAACATGCGTCTCGACCTAGATGTTGAGGACACAGTTCGAGTTCTACGCAAAGAAGATATTCTTGAAGTTGTTAAAACTTTGGTTCGTCTTAAAGACGGTCATGGTGAGACAGACGATATTGATAACCTTGGTAACCGCCGGGTTCGTTCTGTTGGCGAACTGATGGAAAATCAATACCGTATTGGCTTGCTCCGTATGGAACGTGCAATTCGCGAGCGGATGAGCTCTGTTGAAATTGATACGGTTATGCCGCATGACCTGATTAATGCCAAACCTGCTGCTGCAGCTGTTCGTGAGTTCTTTGGCTCCAGCCAGCTCAGCCAGTTTATGGACCAAACCAACCCACTTTCTGAAATTACGCACAAACGTCGTTTGTCAGCGCTTGGACCCGGTGGTCTGACACGTGAGCGTGCTGGTTTTGAAGTTCGTGACGTGCATCCAACTCATTACGGTCGTATTTGTCCAATTGAAACACCAGAGGGTCCAAACATTGGTTTGATCAACTCTTTGGCGACATTTGCCCGTGTGAATAAATACGGTTTCATCGAAAGCCCTTACCAAAAGGTTGTTGATGGTACTTTGACAGGTGAAGTTAAGTATCTGTCAGCTATGGAAGAGAGCAAGCACACAATCTCTCAAGCCAACGCGGCTCTTGATGGTGATGGTAAATTCACGGAAGACTTTATTCGTTGCCGTGCGCAAGGCGAGTATGTGGTCTCCAAACCTGAAGATGTGACGTTCATCGACGTGTCTCCAAAACAGCTGGTATCAGTTGGTGCTTCCCTTATTCCTTTCCTTGAAAACGATGACGCGAACCGTGCGTTGATGGGATCAAACATGCAGCGACAGGCTGTTCCTTTGTTGAAGGCAGAAGCGCCTTTCGTCGGAACAGGTATGGAAGAGCGTGTTGCACGGGACTCTGGTGTTGCGACTGTTGCAAAACGGGGTGGTATTGTTGATCAAGTTGACGCGACACGTATCGTTATTCGTGCCGAAGAAGGCGATCTCAGCAAATCCGGTGTAGATATCTACAACCTGTTGAAATTCCAACGGTCAAACCAAAATACCTGCATCAACCAACGTCCACTTGTTAAAGTGGGTGACCAAATTCAAGAGGGTGACATCATCTGTGATGGCCCATCAACGGATCTTGGTGAATTGGCTCTAGGCCGGAACGTGCTTGTCGCGTTTATGCCATGGAACGGTTACAACTTCGAAGACTCGATCCTGATTTCAGAACGGATTGTGAAAGACGATGTCTTTACGTCTATTCACATTGAAGAATTTGAAGTTGCCGCTCGTGATACGAAGTTGGGTCCTGAAGAGATTACACGCGACATTCCAAATGTTGGTGAAGAGGGACTGAAAAGTCTCGATGAAGCCGGTATTGTCTATGTTGGTGCTGAAATTCAGCCTGGTGACATTCTTGTGGGTAAAATCACACCAAAAGGCGAAAGCCCTATGACTCCAGAAGAAAAACTTCTGCGGGCCATCTTTGGTGAAAAAGCATCCGATGTTCGTGACTCATCATTGCGCTTGCCACCAGGTGTTGCAGGTACTGTTGTTGAAGTTCGTGTCTTTAACCGCCATGGCGTGGAAAAAGACGAACGTGCGCTCGCTATTGAACGGGATGAGATCGAACATCTCGCAAAAGACCGTGACGATGAGAAAGAAATTCTTGAACGGACTATTTACGACCGTTTGAAAGGTTTGTTGATCGACCAAACACTCACATCAGGCCCAGCAGAGTTTGCAGCTGGCGATGTGATCACTTTGGAAAACTTGATGAATATTCACAGAGGTGTTTGGTGGCAAATTAGCGTTGAAGACGACGCTCTGATGCTGAACATTGAAGCCTTGAAACGCCAGTATGACGAAGCAATCGGCCGTTTACGTGCCCGCTTTGAAAACAAAGTGGACAAACTTCAGCGCGGCGATGAGTTGCCACCTGGAGTGATGAAGATGGTTAAAGTCTTCGTTGCTGTTAAACGTAAGTTGCAGCCTGGTGATAAAATGGCCGGCCGTCATGGTAACAAAGGTGTTATCTCTCGGATTTTGCCACAAGAAGATATGCCATACCTCGAAGATGGTAAGCCAGTAGACATCGTGTTGAACCCACTTGGTGTGCCATCACGTATGAACGTTGGTCAGATCCTCGAAACTCATTTGGGTTGGGCAAGTCATGGTATCGGTGTTCAAATCGATGAGATGATGGGCAGAATTTATCGTGGATCAACAGATCTAGAACCTCTGAAAAATAAATTGGAAGAGGTTTACGGAACTGATGAGTACGAAGAAAAAATGTCCGGCATGTCAGATGAGCAATTCATCGAACTGGGCGGAAACCTTGTAAACGGCGTTCCAATGGCAACACCAGTATTTGATGGTGCCAATGAAGACGACATCAACCGTTTGTTGGGTGTCGCCGGACTGGACAGCTCTGGACAGGTTACTTTGATCGATGGCCGGACAGGTGAGCCGTTCGACCGTCAGGTTACTGTTGGCTACATCTATATGTTGAAGCTTCATCATCTTGTTGATGATAAAATCCATGCGCGTTCAATCGGACCATACAGCCTTGTCACACAGCAACCATTGGGCGGTAAGGCTCAATTCGGTGGCCAAAGATTTGGTGAGATGGAAGTTTGGGCACTTCAAGCTTATGGTGCTGCTTATACATTGCAGGAAATGTTGACCGTTAAATCGGATGACGTTGCTGGTCGTACGAAAGTATATGAAGCCATCGTTCGTGGTGATGATACTTTTGAAGCAGGTATCCCGGAAAGCTTTAACGTTCTGGTCAAGGAAATGCGTTCCTTGTGCTTGAATGTTGAATTGTCGCAAATCGGATATTAAGGCGGTGTGCCCCGAGTAAAATCGGGGCCATCAACTATAAGTCGAGAAAATATTTTTTGGCAGCTGTTGAAGCGCCGCCCGAATTTTCGGGTTTCAAAAGGAGAATTGATCCATGAATGACTTGATGAACTTGTTCGGTCAGCCGCAGGGCACTCAGGCATTTGACGAGATTAAGATTTCAATCGCATCACCAGAACGTATTCGTTCATGGTCATACGGTGAAATCAAAAAGCCTGAAACCATCAATTACCGGACTTTCAAACCTGAAAAAGACGGTTTGTTCTGTGCTCGGATCTTTGGTCCAATCAAAGATTACGAATGCCTGTGCGGAAAATACAAGCGGATGAAATACCGGGGCATCACGTGCGAAAAATGTGGTGTTGAGGTTACTCTATCTAAAGTTCGGCGTGAGCGTATGGCTCATATCGAGCTGGCTTCACCGGTTGCTCACATTTGGTTCTTGAAATCATTGCCATCGCGTATTGGTTTGCTTTTGGACATGACTTTGAAGGATCTGGAACGGATCCTGTATTTCGAAAACTATGTAGTGATCGAACCTGGCTTGTCACCGTTGAAACAGTTCCAACTTCTTTCAGAAGAAGAAATGGCTGATGCGCAAGAAGAGCACGGCAGAGATGCCTTTACGGCAAGCATTGGCGCGGAAGCTATTCGCGACATTCTTGGTGCATTGGATCTTGAAGCAATCAGCGAAACAATTCGCGAAGAAATGCGCACAACAACATCAGAAGCCAAACCTAAGAAATTGGCTAAACGTCTGAAGTTGATTGAAGCCTTTATTGACTCAGGTAACCGTCCTGAATGGATGATCCTACAGGTTATCCCTGTGATCCCACCTGAATTACGTCCTTTGGTTCCCCTTGATGGTGGCCGTTTCGCAACTTCAGACCTTAACGATTTGTATCGCCGCGTAATCAACCGGAATAACCGTTTGAAACGCCTTATTGAACTTCGCGCGCCGGATATTATTGTTCGGAACGAAAAACGTATGTTGCAGGAATCTGTGGATGCGTTGTTTGATAATGGTCGCCGTGGTCGGGTTATCACTGGTGCCAATAAGCGTCCGCTGAAATCACTTTCAGATATGCTTAAAGGTAAACAGGGTCGTTTCCGTCAAAACTTGCTTGGTAAACGTGTCGATTATTCAGGTCGTTCCGTAATTGTTGTGGGACCAGAACTGAAATTGCATCAGTGCGGGTTGCCCAAGAAAATGGCACTCGAATTGTTCAAGCCGTTTATCTATGCAAAACTTGAACTGAAGGGTATGGCTGCCACTGTTAAGATGGCCAAGAAGCTCGTTGAAAAAGAGCGTCCAGAAGTTTGGGATATCCTTGAAGAAGTTATTCGGGAACATCCGGTTCTATTGAACCGCGCGCCAACACTCCATCGTCTTGGTATTCAGGCGTTTGAACCAGTTCTTATTGAAGGTAAAGCTATTCAGCTTCATCCGTTGGTTTGTACTGCGTTTAATGCTGACTTTGACGGCGACCAAATGGCCGTCCACGTACCGCTTTCTTTGGAAGCTCAGCTCGAAGCCCGCGTTTTGATGATGTCTACAAACAACATCCTCAGCCCAGCAAGTGGTAAGCCTATTATCGTTCCGTCTCAGGATATTGTCTTGGGTATCTATTACCTGACAATGGACAAAGCCAACGAGCCTGGTGAAGGCATGTTGATCTCTGATGTTGCTGAAGCTCAGCACGCCATTGATAACAAAGTCATCACGCTTCACACTAAGATCAAAACTAAGATCCGCTTTGTGAACACCGAGGGCGAGGACGAGTATCGTCTTACGGAAACAAGTCCAGGTCGGATGTTAATCGAGGAAATCCTTCCACGGAATTCCAAAGTTAATTTCGATTTGATCAACCGCTTGTTGACCAAAAAAGAAATTACATCTGTAATTGACGAAGTTTACCGCCATTGCGGACAAAAAGAGACTGTGATTTTCGCTGACCGCTTGATGGGACTTGGTTTTGCGCATGCGTGCCGTGCCGGTATCTCGTTCGGTAAAGACGACATGAAAATCCCTGCATCTAAAGACAAACTTGTCGAAGAGACTCGCTTGCTTGCTGAAGAATATGAGCGTCAGTATTATGATGGCTTGATCACGCAAGGTGAAAAATACAACAAAGTTATCGACGCATGGTCACAGTGTACTGATAAAGTCGCTGATGAGATGATGAAGGTGATTGAAGCCGTTGAAATCGGTGAAGATGGCCGTCAAGTGGGCATTAACTCGATCTTTATGATGGCCAACTCTGGTGCTCGTGGTTCTGCAGCGCAGATGAAACAGCTTGCTGGTATGCGCGGTTTGATGGCTAAGCCAAATGGCGAAATTATCGAAACACCGATTATTTCTAACTTTAAAGAAGGCCTCAGCGTTCTTGAGTACTTTAACTCTACCCATGGGGCTCGTAAGGGTCTTGCTGATACTGCGCTTAAAACAGCTAACTCCGGTTATCTGACCCGTCGCCTTGTTGACGTGGCTCAGGATTGTGTTGTTGTTGAGTATGATTGTGGAACTGAACGCGGTGTTACTGTTCGTGAAGTCGTTGAAGGTAGTGATGTTATATCACCACTGAGCGAACGCCTTCTTGGACGTAGCGCATCACTTGATGTTGTTAATCCTCAAACAGGTGAAGTTCTTGTTGCAGCCGGTAAGATGTTTGACGAGGTGACTTCTGCCACTGCGGAAGAATGTGGTGTTGAGCAAGTTTTGATCCGGTCTGTTTTGACCTGTGAGACAAAAGGCGGCATTTGCGGCGCATGCTACGGTCGTGACCTTGCACGCGGTACTCCTGTGAACCTTGGTGAAGCTGTTGGTGTTATTGCAGCTCAGTCAATTGGTGAACCTGGTACTCAGCTGACAATGCGGACATTCCATATTGGTGGTACTGCCAGTGTGGCTCAAGTGTCTTCCATCGAAGCTTCTCATGACGCAAAAATCAAAATTGATAACCGTAACGTTGTTAAGAACAGTAAAGGGTTCTTGGTCATTATGGGCCGTAACTCTGAATTGGTTCTTATTGACGAAAACAATCGTGAGCGTGCGCGCCACAAATTGACTTACGGTACGACGCTACTTGTTGATGACGGGGATATGGTCGCTAGAGGTGATAAACTTGCTTCTTGGGATCCATTTACGACGCCGGTTATTACTGAACTTGAAGGTGTCGCAAATTATAAAGATCTGGTGCCTGGCGTTTCAATGGTTGAACAAGCCGATGAAGCAACTGGTATCTCACGGAAAATCGTTGTGGATTGGAAAGCACAGCCTAAAGGCAGTGATTTGCGTCCACGTGTGACACTCCGAGATCAAGCTGGTGAACTTCTGACATTGGCAAGTGGCCATGAAGCTCGTTACTTCCTGCCTGTTGATGCGATCTTGTCTATTGAAGATGGTGCAACTGTTCAAGCTGGTGACGTTGTGGCTCGTATCCCACGTGAAGGATCGAAAACCAAAGACATTACCGGTGGTCTGCCTCGTGTGGCGGAACTGTTTGAAGCCCGTCGTCCAAAAGACCACGCGGTTATTGCAGAAGCTGACGGTTATGTTGAATTTGGAAAAGACTATAAATCAAAACGCCGGGTTTCAATTCGTCCAGAAGATGAGAACCTTGAGCCGGTTGAATACCTAATTCCAAAAGGTAAACATCTCGCGGTCAACGAAGGTGACTATGTTCGTATCGGTGATTATCTTCTTGATGGTAATCCTGCTCCTCATGATATCTTGAAGGTTCTGGGTGTTGAAGCTCTAGCAAACTTCCTGATCAATGAAATTCAGGATGTTTACCGTTTGCAAGGTGTGAAGATCGCCGATAAGCACATTGAGGTTATCAGCCGTCAGATGCTTCAGAAGATTGAGATCGAAAAACAAGGCGAGTCTACTTTCTTGCTGGGTGAACATATCGATCGTGAAGAGTTTGAAGCTCAAAACATCAAACTGGAAGCTAAAGGCCGCGCGCCGGCTCAAGGTAGCCCGATCTTACTCGGTATTACCAAAGCCAGCTTGCAGACGAGCTCCTTTATCTCGGCCGCTTCGTTCCAGGAAACTACTCGTGTCCTGACAGAAGCATCAGTAGCCGGTAAGAAGGACTCGCTCATTGGTCTGAAAGAGAATGTGATTGTAGGTCGTTTGATCCCAGCTGGTACTGGCGCTCAAATGAACGAGCTGAAGCGTATTGCGGCAAGCCGTGACAAGGAACTACAGGACCGTTCTGAGTTCCCAGTTGATATGATCTCAAAAGAAGCTGCTACGACACCTGCAGGTAAGTAGCGGATCTAGAATCATTAGGGGCTGACCTGAATCAGATTCCCAACTTTGATGAAAACTACCAAAAACGGCGCCCTTACTAGGGCGCCGTTTTTGCGTTTTTTGACCTTAACTTAGGTCCTTGGGCTTAGGGTCTGGGTTATTATTACAAAAGATCACTTGAATCTGGTGTTTTGGGCCGATTTTTCCTGGGAATATCTGGCTTTTGGGCAATTCATAAAAAGGAAATCTTTTGTACTTGACGGATGGCGGGACCGCTCATATATTGCGCCCACCTGACATGAGAAGAATACCTCAAAATTTTCCGCACGTGGTCAGGTGCTTTAAGAACGACGTGTGTGTTAAGTCTTTTCGGGTGGACGCAAAAAACCCGACCGCGAGCAGTCCGCAGCTGCGCGCGGCTGTGCTATTTGCGGAACCGATAGAATAGGAACAAGAATGCCTACTATTAATCAGCTGATTAGAAAGCCACGTAAAGCCCCAGTCCAGCGTACTAAGGTACCTGCGATGGAGTCATGCCCGCAAAAGCGGGGTGTTTGCACACGTGTTTATACAACAACACCTAAAAAACCAAACTCGGCGCTTCGTAAAGTTGCACGTGTTCGTCTAACGAATGGTTTTGAGGTAACAAGCTATATTCCAGGTGAAGGTCATAACCTGCAAGAACACTCTGTTGTTCTTATCCGCGGCGGTCGTGTAAAAGATCTGCCGGGTGTCCGTTATCACGTTATTCGTGGTGTTCTGGATACGCAGGGTATTTCTACTCGCCGCCAACGTCGTTCTAAATACGGCGCGAAGAAGCCTAAGTAAGGAAGATATCGGATGTCACGTCGTCACGCCGCAGAAAAACGAGAAGTTCTTCCAGATGCAAAATTTGGTGATATTGTTCTGACTAAGTTCATGAACTCACTGATGATTGCTGGTAAGAAATCTACTGCCGAGGGTATCGTTTACGGTGCCTTTGATATTGTCGAAAAGAAATCAGGCAATAGTCCAGTAGAAGTCTTCCACGATGCACTGGAAAAAATCAAACCAGAGCTTGAAGTTCGCTCCCGCCGTGTTGGTGGTGCTACTTATCAGGTTCCTGTTGAAGTACGCGCAGACCGCGCTCAAGCCCTTGCAATTCGCTGGTTAATCGGCAGTGCACGTAAACGCTCTGAGCTTACAATGGTTGAGCGTCTATCTGGCGAGTTGCTGGATGCCTCAAATGACCGTGGTGGTGCCGTTAAGAAGCGGGAAGACACTCACAAAATGGCTGAAGCGAACCGCGCTTTTGCACATTATCGCTGGTAATAGCTAAATAGCTAACGATTAGGATTTCCGAAATGGCACGTACAACGCCCATCGAAAGATATCGCAATATCGGCATCATGGCCCACATTGATGCAGGTAAGACGACAACAACGGAACGCATTCTGTATTATACAGGTGTGTCTCACAAAATTGGTGAAGTTCACGATGGCGCTGCCACTATGGACTGGATGGAGCAAGAGCAGGAGCGGGGTATTACAATTACTTCAGCTGCGACGACTTGTTTCTGGAACGATCACCGTATCAATATTATTGATACACCGGGCCATGTTGACTTCACGATTGAAGTTGAACGGTCACTTCGCGTACTCGATGGTGCGGTAGCAGTATTTGATGCTGTTGCAGGTGTTGAGCCTCAATCAGAAACAGTATGGCGCCAAGCTGACAAATACCGCGTTCCTCGCATGTGTTTCGTCAACAAAATGGACCGTACTGGCGCTGACTTCTATCGCTGTGTCGATATGATTGTCGATCGCTTGGGTGCAACGCCACTTGTTATTCAGCTTCCTATCGGCTCAGAAGCAGAGTTTGAAGGTGTTGTCGATCTAGTTAAGATGAAAGAAATTGTCTGGACTGGTGAAGAAATGGGCGCTGCCTATGAAGAGCGTGAAATTCGTGCTGAGCTTGCTGAAAAAGCTGCTGAGTATCGGATGGCAATGCTTGAAACGGCAGTTGAAGTTGATGAAGTTGTTTTGGAAGCCTACCTTGAAGGCGAAGAGCCTTCAGCGGACACGCTTCGCGACTGTATCCGTAAGGGTACGTTGACGGGCACGTTTGTTCCAGTTTTGACTGGTACGGCATTTAAAAACAAAGGCGTTCAGCCACTACTTGATGCTTTCGTTGATTTTATGCCGTCTCCTGCTGATATTGGCGCAACTGAATGCATCGACGCTAAGACTGAAAAAGAAATGGTGCGGTTGCCTTCAGATGATGAGCCGTTCGCGGGATTGGCCTTTAAGGTCATGACAGATCCATTTGTCGGATCTTTGACGTTCGTTCGCGTATATTCTGGTGTTCTTCAAGCTGGTACGTCCACTCACAACACTATTAAAGATAACCGTGAGCGCGTTGGTCGTATGCTTCAAATGCACGCCAACTCACGTGAAGATGTTAAAGAAGCCCGTGCAGGTGATATTGTTGCCATCGCAGGTCTCAAAAACACAACAACAGGTGAAACTCTTTCCGACTCACTCAAGCCGGTAATTCTTGAACGTATGGAATTCCCTGAGCCAGTGATTGAGATTGCAGTTGAGCCAAAAACTAAAAGCGATCAAGAAAAAATGGGTGTGGCTCTTAACCGCCTCGCTCAGGAAGATCCTTCTTTCCGCGTGACTACTGATCACGAAAGCGGCCAAACCATTATTAAAGGTATGGGCGAGCTTCATTTGGATATCATTGTCGATCGTATGAGACGTGAATTCAGTGTTGAAGCGAATGTTGGTGCTCCTCAGGTTGCTTACCGCGAATCTATCACTACTGAAGCCGAACTTGATTACACTCATAAGAAACAATCAGGTGGTTCTGGTCAGTTTGCCCGTATTAAACTGGTTGCGAAGCCAGGCGAGCCTGGCGACGGATTTGTCTTCAGTGACAGTATTACAGGTGGTTCTGTTCCTAAAGAATACATCCCAGGAGTTCAAAAAGGTGTCAAAGACATCATTGAAACCGGTGTTCTTGCAGGCTTCCCACTTATCGACGTTAATGTGAAGTTGATCGATGGTGCTTACCATGATGTTGACTCCTCAGTAATGGCGTTTGAAATTGCCGGCCGCTCAGCGATGCGCGAACTGGCACGTAAGGCAGGTCTACGTCTTCTCGAACCAATGATGAAGGTCGAGATCGTAACCCCTGACGATTATATCGGTGACGTGATGGGCGATTTGAATAGTCGTCGTGGTCAAGTTACTGGAACTGAACAGCGCGGTGTCGCGCAAGTTGTAAATGCGATGGTTCCTTTGGCGAACATGTTTGGTTATGTGAATAACCTTCGGTCCGCAACGCAGGGCCGTGCAACATTTACGATGGTGTTCGATCACTACGAACCTGTGCCGCAACACGTCTCAGACGAAGTGCTGGCGAAACTGGCATAACTGGCTGAGACAGCCGAAGAAAAACGGAGAATTAAAATGGGTAAAGAAAAATTTGATCGTAGTAAGCCGCATGCGAACGTTGGAACTATTG
>JBALWO010000064.1:0-15638 GCA_036960775.1 Pseudomonas marincola
CCAAATTATCAAAAACGCCGCTCCCTTAACAAGGGGCGGCGTTTTGTCGTTAACGAAAAGGTTCTTTGAATCCACCAATGTTTTGGGTTTCTATATGGGGTTTGGTGATTTAGTTTGAGGTCTAACCATTTATACAAGACGCGTTATGTAGGATCCTATGATAAAAATTGACTCCCTTTTTGTTACTCGCCTTTACCGGTCTTCTCTGTCTGAGTTTACAGAGGCACCGGATGCAGTTGAGCTTGAAAACTCTTGCCTGTCTATAGCGGACGATGATCAAGCTGGACAGACGTGGTGCGAGGAGAATGATTATCCCGGTTACACCAGCTATGCCTCTCTGGACGATCTGGCTTGGCGGTTTCCGATCTTCAAAGATCTGGTCAGCGTTCTTGATAAGCATGTGGACGCATTCGTTAAAGATCTCCAATTCGATCTGGATGACAAAAAACTAAAGATGGATAGCATGTGGATCAATATTTTGCCCGAAGGTGGCTCGCATACGTCTCACATACATACCCATAGCGTGATTAGTGGCACCACCTATATCACTGTTCCCAACGGAGCTGGGGCTATCAAGTTCGAAGACCCGCGATCTGCGATGTTGATGGCAGCACCAGAGCGCAAGCTTGACGCCCGGAACGAACTGCGTAAGTTCATCAGTATTGCGCCGGAGGCGGGCGAGGTTTTACTTTGGGAAAGCTGGTTGCGCCACGAGGTTTCTCTGAATAAGGCTGAAGAAGAACGTATCAGTGTCAGTTTCAATTATGGCTGGGAGTGACTAGCGAACTGTTTTATATACAGTTGGATGAATAATCTCGAGGGCTCCTGTTAATCCGAGTTTCCTAGAAACAAAGGTTTAACGACGCCGTGCTCACTTCTGGGCTCGGCGTTTTGTCGTTAACCTATGTGGGTTCGTGCCGTGATAATTGTCTTTGCGAGTTTTTCGAACTCAGCTCGTCGGCTCGACGTTGCGCGCCAAACCAGTCCAATTGTTCTAAACGGATGATTGCTGAGGGGGATCAGTGCAATGTTTTTGGTAGGCATAAGTCCGCTGTCGCTAACAAGCTTTGGGATTAATGTAACACCAAGGTTAGATGCAACCATTTGAACTAATGTCGCCAAACTTGTTGCCTCAAATTGGGCGCGGTTTGCCCTATCCCCCAAACTGCAGGCGTCGAGGGCATGGTCACGGAGACAATGCCCGTCTTCGAGGAGAAGCAATGATTGGCTGAGCAGATCTTCGTTGTGGACTATCTGGCGCCCTGAAAGTTCATGTTTCGATGTACAGGCGAATTGGAATTCATCGTCAAAGAGAGGATGAACCTCTAGTCCGTCAATATCATAGGGAAGGGCAATAATTGCGACATCCAATTGTCCCTCATGAAGTTTTGATAAAAGCAGATCAGTTTGTTCTTCGCGGAGTAAGAGCTGCAGCCCCGGGTATTCTTGAGTTATGGCGGGGACGATGTCATGAACGAGGTAAGGCCCAACAGTGGGAATGATCCCCATCTTCATTATACCCGTCATTGGGGCCTGATGAGTGCGGGCGAGGTCAATAATATCTTCCGCTTCTGTGATAAGGCGTCGAGCCCGCTTGGCAACCTCGTGGCCGAAGTCAGTGATAAGCACCTGACGTTTCGTGCGCTCCGCTAAGTTAGATCCAAGCAGTTCTTCTAGATCCCGTATCCCGGCGCTCAAGGTTGAGGGTGTGACGTTGCAGACTTTGGCCGCTTTACCAAAATGCTCTTCGTCAACCAGGGCGATAAGATATTCCAATCGTTTAAGGGAAGGGAGAGTTTTCATGACTGTTTCTCTATAATTCGGATTTTACATACAATACATCAATTTTGTATCGTTTTACAATATTATTTAGTGCTCCTATTTTGTTTTCAAGCAGATCGACTATGTAATTCAGTAAGGGATATCAAGATGAATGTAGATATGAATATTGGGATCGAAAATAACCAACGGGAAGCCATCGCAATGGGGCTCTCAAAACTGTTGGCGGATAGTTACACACTCTATCTTAAAACACATAATTTTCACTGGAATGTGACAGGGCCAATGTTTTCCAGTTTGCATTTGATGTTTGAAACTCAATATACGGAATTGGCAGTGGCAGTTGATGATATCGCTGAGCGTATTAGAGCCCTTGGATTGAAGGCACCTGGCTCTTACGCCCAATTCTCAAAACTTACGACCATCAAAGAAGAGGGCGGAAATCCAAAAGCAGAACAGATGATTTTACAGCTGATTAGGGATCACGAGTTGGTCATTAGAACTGCAAGGGAGGTCTTTCAGTTGGCTGATGAAGCGGGGGACGAGCCAACCGCGGATTTGCTAACCCAGCGCATGCAGCTACATGAGAAAACAAACTGGATGCTGCGAGCAACCATCGAGTAAATCTAAAACAGCATTTAGTGACCAACAAACTTATGAAGAGAGGATCAAGAAATGAGTAAAAAACTGACAACCAATGCAGGCGCGCCCGTTGTTGATAATCAAAATGTCATGACTGCTGGCCCTCGCGGACCACAGTTGTTGCAGGATGTTTGGTATTTGGAAAAGCTCGCCCATTTCGACCGCGAAGTCATTCCTGAACGCCGGATGCATGCTAAAGGTTCGGCGGCATACGGGACCTTTACTGTAACCCATGATATTACGAAATATACGCGCGCTAAAATATTCTCTGAAATTGGTAAGAAAACAGAATTGTTTACCCGTTTTACAACGGTTGCAGGTGAACGTGGCGCTGCTGATGCAGAGCGTGATATTCGGGGGTTCGCAGTTAAATTCTATACCGAAGAAGGTAATTGGGATTTGGTCGGTAATAATACACCCGTATTTTTCCTGCGCGATCCGATGAAATTTCCAGACCTTAATCATGCGGTCAAGCGGGATCCGCGCACGAACATGCGGAGTGCCAAAAACAATTGGGACTTCTGGACGTCATTGCCAGAAGCATTACATCAGATAACAATCGTTATGAGTGATCGAGGATTACCTGCGACTTATCGCCATATGCACGGATTTGGGAGCCATACTTTCAGCTTCATTAACGCTCAAAATGAACGGTACTGGGTCAAGTTTCACTTTAAATCCCAACAAGGGATCCAAAATTTGACGGATCAACAAGCAGAGGTATTGATTGGTAAGGACCGGGAAAGTCATCATCGGGATCTGTATGAGAGTGTGGAAAACGGCGATAACCCGAAATGGACTTTACAGGTTCAGATTATGCCGGAGGCAGATGCCGGTAAGGTGGCATACAACCCATTTGATCTAACGAAGATCTGGCCACATAGCGATTACCCCTTGCAAGAGGTTGGCGTTATGGAGTTGAACCGAAACCCTGATAACTATTTTGCTGAAGTTGAACAGTCAGCATTTAATCCTGCCAGCGTAGTTCCTGGAATTAGTTTCTCTCCTGATAAAATGTTGCAGGGGCGTTTGTTCTCATACGGTGATGCTCAGCGGTATCGTCTTGGCGTGAACCACCATTTGATCCCAGTGAACGCACCGCGATGCCCGACTAATAGCTACCATCGGGACGGGGCCATGCGCGTGGACGGAAACTTTGGATCGACATTAGGGTATGAGCCAAATGATCAGGGGGAATGGGCCGAACAGCCTGACTTCAGCGAACCTCCGCTTTTACTTGATGGTGATGCCGCTCATTGGAACCACAGAGTGGATGAAGACTATTATAGCCAACCTGGAGATTTGTTTAGATTGATGACCGCAGATCAACAACAGGTTCTATTTGAAAATACCGCACGCTCTATCGCAGGCGTCCCCAAGGAAATTCAAATGCGGCATGTTAATAACTGCCTGAAAGCGGATGTAGCTTATGGCGAGGGCATTGCTAATGCACTCGGAATAAAGTTGTAAGTTGTCTAACTGGTAAATGAGAGAAGGCCTCGCCAGAGGGTGGGGCCTTCTCAATGTCTCATTTAGGGGAAATAATAGGTGCAATTATTTCAATCAGAAAAGGAGAGGGGGGAATTGCAGATGACACGCCACCCAAATTTTGGACAATTTACGCGTCTTGTTTGTGCCACCATTCCAACGCATCTTTTGATGCAAATTCAAGCTCTGCCAATAACTGCTGAACAGTATCTATATCAGTTGAACTCTCTTCAATTTTCGCTGCCAAATTCGAAACATGCATAGCGAACATGGAACCACTAGTTCCTCTAATTGCATGTGCTGCCCCATGTATCTGCTTTGAATCTGTGTCCAGAACGCCTTGCCGCAATTCGTCTAACTGTTTTCGTAACGAGCGTTGAGTTTCTTTTAGAAGTGTAGAAACAGTTTTGGAGTCTAACTGATTGCGCAAAGCGGTTAATTTGACTTCGTCTCCGGGTGAAGGTCTGTCAGATGCTGGAGGCGTGTCTTTTAAAGTCTCAAATTTTGATGGATTTTCGTCCTCAATCACTGCCACGTTTTCGAGATTACTGGCGGATGTGTCAGCTGTTTTCTCTATACGGGGCACGCGACGTCTTTCGACTAATCGATGGGTAGCTAGCGTGTCCGCTAGTTGTTGCTCGGTGAACGGTTTGGTGAGAACACCGATCATCCCAGCCTCTTTAAAAAGCACATGCCGTTCAGCAAAGGCTTCGGCAGTTAGGCCGATGATGGGAAGGGTTCTTCCCAATTCGGTTAAACGGATAGCCTTTGTTGCGTCGATGCCATTCATTTCAGGCATATGGACATCCATCAAAATTAGATCGGCCCACCCTTCCTTTGCGGCCTCAACAGCCAATTTACCGTTTTCTACGTGCCGGACACTGTGACCGAATTTTTCCAAAAATGCCCGAGCGATAACAGCATTTACTTCATTGTCTTCGGCAACAAGAACATTTAGGGGTTCCGTTTTCTGGCTACTGTCATAGACTTTGCGAAGAGATATGGCGTTGGCCTCTTCATCCGTTGCCGTATCAAAAGGAAGATAAACGTTAAAGACCGTTCCGTTGTCCATTTGGCTTTCAGCATTGATTGTCCCGCCCATGAGTTCAGTCAGTTGTTTGACAATAGAAAGTCCAAGCCCCGTACCCCCATGCTTGCGTGTGATGGTGTTATCTTCCTGAGTGAAGGCGCCAAATATGGCGTCGATACGATCAGGTGCTATTCCTGCTCCCGTATCGCTAATTGTAAAATGCAACCCATAGGTTTTCTTTTCAACAATGGAATTATGCGCTATGTCGATATCGGCAATGGTTAATGTAACACTGCCTTCTTCTGTAAATTTGATGGCGTTACTTAGTATATTCCAGAGAATTTGGCGTAATCGAACGGGATCCCCTTTAAGCACCGGTTTGCGCGCTCCCAAATCTTTTACAATTAACTGGAGCCCTTTATCATCTGCGAGGCTCTGGAACGGTGTCGTAATCGTCGACAGCAAATCACCAAGACTGAACGGGCTGTTCTCAAGTTCAATTGCCCCAGCTTCAATTTTACTCATATCAAGAACATCGTTGATGATGGCAAGTAACGTTTGCCCGGATGAAAGGATGGTATCTACTTTTCGCCGTTGATCTTTATCCAATTTTGTATCTGTCAATAACTGAGCAAGCCCGAGAACGCCATTTAAAGGCGTGCGAATTTCGTGGCTCATGGTCGACAGAAAATTAGATTTGGCGAGGTTCGCATTTTCGGCTTCGTTCTTAGCGCCCAACAATTGATCCCGTACCTGTTGGCGCTCAGCTAGATGGGTTTCTAGGGTATCAAGGAACCTGTTGCCTGCGTTTGCCATCATTGCCAGTTCATCGCCGCTTACTCCCGTGCTGGGCAGACGGATTAATCCGGGGTCGTTGAGGTCAACGTGGTTGAACGCGACGACGAGCTCGTCCAAGGGGTTGATAAGGCGGAAACGGAGGAACCACGTTAGGCCCAAAATCATGATGAGCAGGAGTAATCCGATGCCGATGGCCGCTAGAGTAACGGTGTTGACCAGGGAGCTAATTTCGCCGGAAATGACATCCGTTTTGGATTGGCGTAAGTCGGCAACCGCGCCAGTTAACTTCTCCAACGCGCGAAGTGCCGGCTTGTCATCAATGGAAATCTGATTGTCGATATTGACGATAGAAGAATTAACTGCGAACAGAGCTTCCGCGCGAGCCATGGCGATTCTGTATTTTTCAATCACCGATCCCAGTTCCTTGAGGGCCGTACGCTCTTCAGCCGAAATTCCTAGCTCCCTATAACCGTTCACGATAATTTTTGCCTCAAGCATAGATCTGTAGGCATTGAGCAGATAATGTTTATCGTTGCGGAGTATATAGTTTTTGAAATTATGGATCATTCCACCGTATCCGATGGAGCCGCGTAGAACAGACAAGTAAGCCTGTTTCTGGACGATGCTGTGCTCTTTATCGGACCACGCGGTACTCAATGTTAAGACTTCCCGTACCATAAACCAGTTGGTGCCAATGGTAATCAGGACGACTAGAATGAGAGATGAAATTAATCCTTTTCCCAGCCTGTTGATGGTCAGAGTTCTCAAGATACCCATCACCGTGGCTCTTTTCCTGTTGTCAGATCGCCAGCTTCTTGCCGAATTAAAATTTCATCAAGATACCGTAATCCCAAATCAACAAGACTAAATACATCACTCGGTGTTTTGTCGGGGAATGCATCTACATCAAAAAACGGGCTGATATTGATACCTGTCGGAGAATTATGCACAATTTCCTCGACAATATTTATGAGAACCTGACCCGAATGCATATAGACGAGGCTGGGTGTAACCAAGTTATCATCACTGGACGCCAGAAGGTTTGACAAATCACCTTCAAGCAACAATTCCTCCAAATGGGCTTCTTTGTTTTGGAGGATTTCATTCAGTTTGGTATTAAATTGCGTTACCTGTTCAAGGACGTTAGCAGGTGCCTTACCTGAAAATTTATCTTGCGGCATATTTTCCAGATTTCTGAGCCACGTGTCGTTGGTTGAGCGCTCGTTGGCATAAACCAGCACAGCATCGTTAATATTTTTCCACATGCCGTAAACGGTACTCGGTGTTAATCCAAACTCTACCGCTTGCCCCACGTTGGGTGAGGATACGAATAGAAACAAAACAAGGGTCAAAATTGTCTTTGGTAATTTTGTCATAAGTTCTTTTCGTATTTTATTTCGAGATAAAAGAGACTAAATGCGATTCAAACAATTTTATCAGTTGCCAAGCGTCAAACAGGTTGTCCTATCGTTTATACATCTAATTTGATTAATAATTTATTGGCTCTCTAATGGTTGGTTATCTAATAAGAAAATTTGACACTGGTAGTCTACAGGGTAGTGAGCACAACTAGACAGAGCCTCGATGGGAGGCGTTTGGCGCAACTAGTAACCAAATTTTCCGATTGGACCTAAGATAAGACCTAACCCGGTCGCTAAAATTGTTGGTTTCGTGCCTACAAAGGAAGATATTTTGTCGCGAGCGGAAGAGAATTGAGAGCGCCGGTCTGCTGAGTTACTCCAGTAACGCAATGCTCTTGATGAGAGCTGTAACTTTACTGCCCTTTGTAAGGGCAAGTGCTTCCAAAGATTTCCGGGTGATCCGCGCCATAAGTTTTGCGCCGCCTTCAACTTTTCCGAGCTCAAGAAAGACAGTGGATTGAAACTCACCCGTGGGCTGAATGCTGATCACTCGCGCTTCAATGATATTTTGGATGCTGAGTTGGTCAGGGAGCAGTCCTTGGCAAAGGCCAACGTCAGAGGCGGTAACACGTAATCTGTGCGCGCTTCCCAATGGTCCGACTTTGCCCGGGACTATCATTTCTGCACCGGCAATTGAGAGTGTGGTCAAACCGTATTTTTCATCGTATTTTGCAACAACCCCTTCAATCAATGCTGCCGCTTCTGGCGCGCGCGCAAAAGGGAGTTCTGGATTGTTAAGTAGGTCAATGAGTGCACCTGATGTGCTAACACTGCCACCCTCCATGAAAACCATATGATCGGCAAGACGCTCAACCTCACCCATGTCATGGCTGACGTATAAAATGGGGATCTCCATGCGTTCGTGCAGGCGTTCAAGGTAGGGTAATATTTCGTTTCGGCTCGCGTGATCAAGCGCTGCAAGCGGCTCGTCCATAAGAAGGATCTCAGGGGCTGATAGGAGTGCCCGACCAATGGCGACTCGTTGCCGCTCCCCTCCCGATAGGTTTTGCGGGGATCGGTCCAAAAGTTTACTCAAACCAAGAAGGTCCGTGACAGTACCAAGAGACAAATGTGTGTTTGGCGTTTTTTGTCGCTTTTGACCATAGGTGAGATTGGCACTTACGGAAAGATGGTTGAACAGACTGGCTTCTTGGAAAACATACCCGATTGGGCGTTTGTGAGGAGGGACAAAGGTTTTCTGATCCTGCCAAACCATGCCGCCCACTGAAAGGAAACCATCGGTTAAGTGATCTAATCCTGCAATACACCGGAGCACAGATGTTTTCCCGCAGCCAGAGGGGCCAAAAATTGCCGTGACACCGTGCGAGGGTATTGAGAATTGTGCGTTTAGGGTGAAGTCACCGACTTTACCGCTGAAACTTGCGTCAATAGTGCTCATGTCAGTCTATTTCTCATTCTTTTTTCAGTCACGGACATGATCAAGATGACAAGGAAGGAAAAGAGCAACATTCCCGCAGCAAGAATATGGGCTTTGTCCCACTCCAAGGTTTCAACAAAATCATAGATGGCAACGGATAACACTTTGGTTTCCCCCGGAATATTGCCGCCGATCATCAATACAACGCCAAATTCGCCCATTGTATGCGCAAAGCCGAGCACTGCACCTGTTAGCAATCCTGGACGGGCAAGCGGTAGCGCGATGGTAAAAAAGGCGACGAGAGGAGACGCTCGCAATGTGGCTGCAACCTCTAAGGGGCGTTCCCCAATGGCATCGAACGCGTTCCGGACAGGTTGGACAACAAAGGGCAGGGAGTAGATAACAGAGCCGACAACCAGACCTGCAAATGTAAAGGGTAGCGTGTGCCCAAATATGGTCTCAGCAAACTGCCCCACCGGGCTTGATGGTCCCAATATCAAAAGGAGATAGAACCCAAGGACAGTTGGCGGCAAGATCAAAGGTAGTGCAACCACAGCGCCGACAACTTCTTTCCATTTAGCGCGCGAACGGGCAAGCCACCACGCAATGGGTGTCCCAATTATCAGCAGCACGAAGGTTGTGATCGTTGCCAGTTTTAAGGTCAGAATGACCGCTTCCCACATTGTGTCGTGCTCCGAATTTGAGGGCTGAATTTACGTTTTGGAAATGCTAATTGGCATCGTAACCGTATTTTTCAATTATTCTGCGTGCCTTTTCGCTTTTGAGGAATTTAAAAAACGCCGAGGCGATTGGGTTTGTCTCTCCTCGTCTTAACAAAATGGCGTCTTGCTTGATGGGCGTATAAAAATGTGACGGGACGATCCAATTTGACCCCTCTGAAATATTTTTAACCTGGGAGAGGGCAGCAAAACCCAATTGGGCATTACCAGTGAACACAAATTGAAACGCTTGCGCAATATTACTGCCTTTGACAATTTTGTCTTTTACATCTGCGTAAATGCCAAGCTTCATAAGGGTTTCGACAGCGGCTCTGCCATATGGGGCTGTTTTTGGATTGGCGATTGCCAGCCTGCTAAATGCTGCCGGATTACTCAACACCTCTGCATTATTCTCTATCAGATCAGGGTCAGAACTGTAGAGAGCTATTTTGCCCAAAGCGTAAGTGAAACGGGTTCCTGGAATACTTAGTCCAACGGCCTCTATTTTTTTTGCTGTCTGGGTATCGGCGGAGAGGAAAACCTCAAAAGGGGCACCGTTGGTGATTTGGATGTAAAGTTTTCCGGTTGAGCCAAAACTGAGCAGGGCCCTGTGGCCGGTTTTCTTCTCAAACGCCGATGCGATTTCTTTACCGGCAGACGTGAAGTTAGAGGCCATGGCTACATAGGTTACATTGGCTGTCTTGCCTTGGGCAGTGGGAGATGACGATGCGGCCCCTAAAAACAATGCAACGCAAATTCCGGCCCTAATTGACGCTTTAATCACAGTCTTAAAAAATTCCATTCTTGGCATATTCTGCGCCCGAAATCGAACCGAATTTTTCAACTTTGATCAACAAGTCGAAGCGTTCTTTTCCGGCTTGCGCCTCTTGAAGAGTAGTCAATTTAAGGCTGCAGTCTGCTGTTACGTTGGCCCGCACTACTCTGTTATTTTGTCGTTAAAGTATATAACCATAAGCGTTATGTAAAAGAGTATTCTAACGCTTATGGAGCTTGGCTATCAGGAAAATCGTTTTGGTGTTGGAACTCTTCTTGAATGCGTTTTAACTCCTGAATGGCGCCCGTGATATTCTCTCCGTTCAAAATACTGACCTTAACAAACTCACCGGTTCGGGTCATCAATGCACCGTTTGTTGATCTGCGTCCCTTAACGTTTAGCAGTTTGTAAGTATCAACAGGTCGGGCAAATCCTTTAGGGGTAATGGAGGATGCTTTTTCGAATTCTCCATGATTTTTGAGTAATGTATAAGTGGTTTCGCTGATCAAAATCGTATCAGGCTCCGTTGCGCTTTGAAGGCGCGCGGTTAAATTTACGGGGCTTCCAAGAATTGTATATTCCAAACGTTGCTCTGACCCAAAATTGCCAACGGTGCAATATCCGGTATTTATTCCCATGCGCACCTGAATAGGTTTGGATATGCCCTTTTCAACCCAGAGGTCCTGCAATTCTGCCACTCGCTCTCGCATACGAAGCGCCATATTTGCACATTTAAGGGCGTCTTCGGCTTCACCATCTGATTCAGGGTCCCCAAAGAAGACAAGAATTGCATCCCCAATAAACTTGTCGATGGTACCGCCATATTCCAAAGCGATTTTCGACATTTCGCTTAAATAGGTATTGATAACAAAGGCAAGCTTTTCAGGCTCCATCCCATCACTGATCTCTGTAAAACCAACGATGTCGGAGAAAAATATTGTTAGATTTTTACGGGTGAGATTATTCGCACCGTTATTTTCGTTGGAAAAAATGGATTGGTAGATTTGGGGAGACAGATATTTTGCAAGCCGGGTTGCAAGTTCTTCCAATCGGGTGGATTTCTCGACAATTTTTTCCTGATCTTTGATCCGCTCGTCAATTAGACGATCCCGCTCAACACTGAGTTCGTACTCTTTTGTTCGGTCAACAAATTGACCTTGGATCCCATTTAGGTAAGAAAAATTTGGATCTTCTGTATACGTCGCCAACAGAGAGAAAACACGCTTTTCACCATTTTGGGTCACAAATATTTCTGGAATTAAAACATGCCTGTCTTGTTTTAGTTTCGTTTCAAAGTTTTCAATTTCTTCCTGAGTTACCCCCAATTGTCCCAAAATATCGAGAAAATGCAGGTTCTCGACATTTCCAAGAATTGGGAAGAAGGAGAGAAAGTTTTCGTTGGTTCGAAGGACTTTGAGGTCAGTGTCGGCAAAAAAAGCGGCCGTAATAGCGTTTCGAAAATTGAAAAAGCTGAGATCAATAATATTGGGTTGGCTGAAAAAGCTTTCCAGATTCATATTGCGCTCCAAATATTTAAACAGGACTTGCCGTAGTAACTTTTGGGGGATCTAGAGCTTAATTGAGATGTTATTTTTGCGATACATCTAATTTTTTAAAGGTGGAATATAAATATTTTGAGGGCATGCATATGGACAACTTAATGCATGCCCTCAAATTTTGATCTTATTTAGATTTCAAAAACTCTAATTTAAGGCCTTTTGCAGTTCTATCTTGGAAACCCTTCCAATAAGAATGTTCAGCCTTTAAAGATCCGTCTTTTTCTTTGGCATAAACACCGTCAGCTGCAACTGGGACGACATCTAAATACTCTTGCAACGTGGCATTACCTTTCAGGTGTTTCCCAAAATAGGCCGTTGTGAAATGTTGCGTGATGTTATTCATCCGAAGAGTGTCCCAAACCGCATCGGCATAGTGATCAAACGGCGCGTATTTGAGAACTTCTGAGACTTTCCACGATTCTGCGGGGGCCGGAATAGGGGCCGCAGCATTATGGTTTGCATTTTCAAATGTGAGCAAATAACGATTTGTATTGGCTGCATTTTTGAAGATTGCGCGTGTTCCCTTTTCATAACCGGAAACATCATCGACACTACCCGCGATGAAGAACATAGGGACTCGTATGCCAGCAAGGCCTTTTGCATCCCAAAAACCGGTATTCATTCCCCATGGTGCGATTGACACGATCGCCTTGAAACGATCATCCATCAGGGCTTCATGTTCTTTGCTACCTGCCATCATACGTTCAAGGGTGCCGTCGGGGCCGCCCCATGAAAATTCTGTACTAGCTTTAGTTACACCGCCGCCGGCTGTAATGACGGAGCCATAAGCACCCATAGAGTAGCCGATAAGGCCTGTTTTAGAAGTGTCTACGATACCAGACAAAAAGCTGTCCGATGATTTTCCGAGGCGTTCAATTTCATTGAGAACAAATTTTTGATCGAGGGCACGATTGACAAGAGTGCTACCGAAAGCTGTTTTGTCACGATAGATACTGTCGGTGTGGTCGATAGCCGCTACGACATAGCCTTTTGATGCAAGGTTTTCACCCAAATGGCTCATAAGAAAACGGTTTCCGGGGTAGCCATGAGATACAATAATTAATGGGCTTGGCGCCCCTGATTTTACAGGAGGTGCATTTCGAACAGCCTGCCCTTGAAGATTTACTTTAGTTACGCCATCGCGAAGATAAACACCCTCATAAGTGCCACCAGTTTTATCAGAACTGGATGGGTACCAGACTTCCACAGTTAAAGGGCGGTCGTACAAGGGATGATCCTCGCCGGCCTTTACGTTCACGATATCAATTTGTTGTTTGTTAGTGAGGTTAAGGGTTCTAACACCGACGTGACTGTCGCCGGGAGCTGCCAGTTCTGGCGCATCTGGTCGAAGTCCATCAACTCGATTTTCAGCTGCTATTGCTGTTGCGCTCATAAGTAGCCCTATTGTCGCAAGAATAGTTGTTTTTATCATGATTTTACCACCTTGAATTTACGTAGAAGCAGGCTAATCATTTCATGGTTGATAAAAATTTACGACAAGAATATTTCGGTTTGAGAAAATAAGAGAGTTCGTTATCCGATTTTAATACTTCAGGTAATATCGGATAACGTTTGTTTTTTCTAGATTTGAAAAGGAAGCTCTGAGCTTACCCTGCACGGACTTGCAGGATAAAGCGGTCGACTTCTTTGTCGAGAGCACTGGCCTCGCTTGCAAGCTTGCCGGCTACAGTTTGAACCTCACTCGCTGAGTTTCCTGTTAAATCGGCATTTTGATTAACCGATGTAATATTGTTGGAAACCTGTAGTGCACTATCCGCTGCCTGCTGGACATTCCTGCTGATTTCGTTCGTCGCGGTCCCTTGTTCCTCAACAGAATTGGAAATGGTCGTTGCGATGCTATTGATCCGGCCAATAGTCTCACTGATGCCACCAATTGCTGTAACGGCTTGACTGGTTTCATTTTGAACAGACTTAATTTGGGTGGTGATTTCTTCAGTGGCTTTTGCCGTTTGCGTTGCAAGGTTTTTAACTTCACTTGCCACAACAGCAAACCCTTTACCCGCATCACCGGCACGAGCGGCTTCAATTGTTGCGTTAAGCGCTAGCAGATTTGTTTGCCCCGCAATGTCACTGATCAAATCAACAACGTCTCCAATTTTCGCGGCCGCGTCGTTCAGTCTTGTGATCATTTTGTTTGACCGTTCGGCCTCTGATACGGCTTCACCCGCGATAGTGGCTGCTTGACCTGCTTGCAAACTGATTTCATTGATAGAGGCGGAGAGTTCTTCAGTAGCGGCGGCAACAGAATTAATGCTGTTACTAGAAATTTCCGATGCTGAAGCCACTGTTTGCGACAGCGATAAAGTCTCTCCCGCCGAATTTGTCATTGAGGTTGAAATGCTTGTCATTTCTGTGGTCGCGTTTGAAAAACGTTCTACAAGATGCTTTACGCTGCCTTCAAATTCATCAGCAAGCCGACCCATTTCCGCGCGTTTAGTATTTTCCGCGTCTTCCGCAAATTGCTCTTTTTCTTCCTGCGCTTTGCGGTTGTTCTCAATGTTTTCTCGAGTTTGTTGTTCTTTTTCAGCTTCGCGCGTTTTGCGGCGCTCTTCTTCAGCTTCGCTGGCCAATTTTGCAGACCGCGCGGTATCTCGGAAGCCTACAATAGCGTGCCCTAATCTTGCAATTTCGTCTTTACCTTCTCGGTAGATGCTGGAATCTAGATCACCTTCAGAAAGTTTTTGTGCGGATTCTACCATCATCATTAATCGCATCACGATGTTGCGGGCTATGTATAACCAACCGATTCCAATTGCAATGAGAACCGCAGCTATAGCGACAATGGCTAGAGCCATTTTCGATTGTTCAGCAAGCACCGTGTTTTCTGCATTCACGACTTGCATAGACTCCTCAATATTGCTGACAAATCCGTTAACCTCGTCTGATAATTGTTCTGCACTCAGTCGGCTCTCTGAAAGGAACTGACGAGTTGTCGCAATAGTCGTAAGTTCGTTGGTTCGGATCTTGAAAATCAATTCATCACTGGTCCCCTTTGCGCCGATGACCAACAGAGTTTCGAACAGCTCCTCAAGAGGTGCCGATGCTTTTGTATTGCCAATTTGACTAATTTTTGAAATGGGAGTCGCCATGCTAGATATGTTGGCAAGGAAGTCTCCCGAAAGCTTGGCTACCCCTTGAATGTCGTCGGCAAGGGCACCTTCAGCGAGGAGACTAATCAACAGATACCCGGAACTTTGAACATTGAGAACATTTTCTTGCATAGCAATAAGGTCTCTGTTCGTATCGAAATATTTATCGATAGAATATTCAGGCTCTGACCCTGTTAGCGCTGTTTTGACAGTGTTCTCCATCAACTCCTCTAAGGTGTCATTGTTGTCGAACAATTTTCGCCGAAGGGGAATGAGAAGCGGCCAAGCGCCTTTTTTTAGAGTTTCCCTTAATGTTGCCAGTTGTTTTAACCTTTCCCGCCTTAAGTCAGTTAAACGTAGCCGTTCCTTAACACTATCGTCCAAACCCACGATAAGAGGCTCCAGTTCCTGCAAACTTGCCGCAATATTAGCGAGGGCAGGGGCGTCGGGCACAAGGGAATTCAGCTCTTTAAGGCGATCCTTAGCTGTTTGGATTGACAAGGCGAGTGTATCAATTCGTTTTTGACGCTCCTCATTGGACTGTGCGGTGCCCAATTGCGGGGCGAGCGCAGTGATAAGCGCTGTATCATTTGCCAGTTTCAGGGCTTTGGTAATTGAGGGAACTTCAGTATCAGCTGTTTTGTTTTGGGCATCAGTCAATGTTCCAAAAGCCATCCAGCTGATAACACTGATGACAATCGTTAGTATCGTAACAATGGAAAACGCGGAAATAAGCCGGGCTCCAATACCAAATTTTGAATATTGTTTTTCAGTGGTGTTCGTTTTCGGTGATTTTTTCATCATGTTACGTATTTTTTTGAACATTCGATCTTAGCCGTGTGAACGGCTCCCCTAACAACCAGTATTTTCTAAAGACCATATGGGGTCACCGTTAAGAAAACCTTTCATGTGATCGTCATTATGAAAGATTTTACGGAT
>JBALWO010000065.1:0-15630 GCA_036960775.1 Pseudomonas marincola
CATTCGCACGGCGTCTTTTCCGTCGCGGGGACTGACAAGCAGCTAACCATTGGTGAAATTGCGTTTGCCGCATATGTGCCTCACAATTATCCAGCTGATCTGGAGCCGGGGCTTGCTGAAAATGCGTTTTACGATCCGTTAAACTTCACGTTCCCAGCGGGAACACATATTGCTGAAGTCGAAATTGATCCCGAAACAGGTGTTGTTGAAGTTGTTGATTGGGCTGCGGCCGATGACTTTGGTAACGTCATTAATCCAATGATTGTTGAAGGTCAGGTTCATGGCGGTGTTGCTCAAGGCATCGGACAGGCTCTCCTTGAGGGTGTTGTCTATGACGATGACAGCGGACAATTGCTGACTGGATCGTATATGGATTATTGCATGCCACGTGCTGACAATTTTCCAAACTTCAGAGTTGAAACCACGAACACCCCCTGCCCCAGCAATCCGCTGGGTGTAAAAGGGTGTGGTGAAGCCGGTGCTATTGCAGCGCCTGCAGCTTTGATGAATGCGATCACTGATGCGCTTGGTAAAGAAATAGACATGCCTGCAACGTCTGAAAAAGTTTGGCGTGCAGCACAAAACGCCTAAAGAAGGGAAAATTAGAAAATGTATTCATTCAATTATGAACGCCCTTCGGGGATAAACGATGCAGCAGGTGCTGTCGGCGAGGACGATAAGTTCCTTGCCGGTGGTCAGTCTTACTTGCCAACACTGAAACTCCGTTTGGCACAAGTCGATAAACTCGTGGACCTTGGTGGAATTTCAGATCTAAAAGGAATTTCCGTCAGTGGCGGTGAAGTTTCAATTGGCGCTATGACAACACATGGCACTGTTGCAACGTCATCAGACATTCGTTCAGCCATACCAGCTTTGGCTGATATGGCGGCGCATATTGGTGATGCCCAAGTGCGAAACCGGGGAACTATTGGTGGCTCAATTGCCAACAATGATCCGGCTGCGGATTATCCATCTGCACTCGTTGCTCTAAACGCGACAGTTCATACGAATAAGCGGTCAATTACTGCTGATGACTTCTTCGTTGATCTGTTTGAGACAGCACTTGAAGATGGGGAGCTGATCACAAAGGTTACTTTTCCTGTGCCGCAAAAAGCTGCATATGCCAAGTTTCCAAACCCAGCATCACGTTTTGCACTGGTTGGTGTATTTGTTGCGCAAACAACAAGTGGTGCCCGTGTCGCCGTTACTGGTGCTGGCCCGTGCGTGTTCCGTCAAAGCGATATGGAAGCCGCTCTTAGCGGTAATTTTTCCGGCGCTGCGGTTAAAGGAATTCAGACAATTGCAGATAAATTAAATGCAGATATTCACGCATCAGCGGATTATCGGGCGCATTTGATTTCTGTAATGGCAGCTCGTGCTGTTGATGCAGCGTCTTAGGCCTTAGACAGAAAGTAATCTTGGGGGAAGTTCGCTTCCCCCTTTTTTTATGACAGTTGTTACAATTGATCAGCCCCGTCATTGTGGCTTTTGAACAGATGATATATTCTGGACAAACCCTTACTTCAGAAATGAGTATTACCGGCATGCCTACGAGCTTACCCAATTCAATTGACGATGTTCAAAACCTTCTCAAAGCAGCCGATTATGTAGCTGATCGCAGCCTAGCGACGGTACTATATCTGTCTTTAAAAATGGGCCGCCCCCTTTTCCTAGAAGGAGAAGCCGGTGTTGGTAAAACGGAGATTGCGAAGGTTCTCGCAGATCAGTTAGACCGCCCCCTTATCAGGCTACAATGTTATGAAGGGTTGGATGTATCATCCGCTGTTTATGAATGGAATTACGCCCGCCAGATGATCGAAATCCGGTTGGCAGAAGCGACCGACAGCGTTGATAAGGATAAACTTGGTAGCGATATTTTTTCTGAAAAATTCCTAATTAAACGACCACTGCTGAATGCACTGGAAGACACAGGACGCGGGGCACCAGTTCTGTTAATTGACGAGCTTGATCGAACTGATGAGCCTTTCGAAGCCTACCTTCTTGAAATTCTATCAGATTTCCAAATCACTATTCCTGAACTTGGAACAATTGCCGCAAAAGAAGCCCCAATTGTTATTGTTACATCAAATAGAACTCGGGAAATTCACGACGCACTTAAACGGCGTTGCCTCTATCATTGGGTCGATTATCCAGATGCAGAACGCGAGAAAGAGATCATAAGCCGCAAACTTCCGGGTGCTGATAAAGAGCTATCAGCTCAGATCGTCGCATTTGTCCAAAAATTACGCGCTGATCCTGCCTTGTTTAAACTGCCAGGAATTGCTGAAAGCCTCGATTGGACAAACGCGCTGACCGAGCTTAACGTGATCTCCCTTGATCCAGACGTCATTAATGACACGCTTGGCGTTTTGCTAAAATATCAAGACGACATTGCCAAAATTCAAGGCAGCGAAGCCGCTGAACTCATTGCCCAAATCAATACAGAATTGGAACTCTCCAATGACGCCGCTGGATGATCGCAACGAAGGGATCGCAAATAACGACGGTACTTTCGCTGAAAACATTCTTCATTTTGCCCGCACCCTTCGAAGAGCAGGCATTCCGGTTGGGCCGGGCCGTGTTATTGAGGCCTTGAAAGCGGTTGAGTGCGCAGGACTTGAACGGCGCGATGACTTTTACTGGACGTTACATTCTGTATTCGTCAACCGGCATGATCAATGGCATCTTTTTGATCAGGCCTTTCATATTTTTTGGAAAAACCCAGATATCCTCAAAAAAATGATGGATATGATGTTGCCAACGACCTTTCTTGATCAAGTCCATAGTGATCAGGAAGAAATCTCCAAACGCTTGTCCCAAGCCCTTGCTCCCTCTGAAGCTCCGGGAGATCACGACGATGGCGGCAAGGAAGAGATCGAGATAAACGCAGAACTCACCACGTCCAATAAGGAACTTCTTCAAAATAAAGACTTTGAAGATATGAGCCTTGAAGAACTGGAATTGGCAAAGAAGGCCATGAAAAATCTGCGCCTGCCTATTCGGGAAGTCAAAACCAGACGCTTAAAAACTGATCTTCGCAGCGGAAATATCGACATGCGCCGAACCTTGCGCGCTGCGCTGCGCTCTGGCGGCGGTACTATTCCGCTCAAGTATAAATCACAAGTTAAGCGCCATCCCCCGCTTGTGGTTTTGTGTGACATTTCTGGCTCCATGTCCCAATACAGCAGAATGCTCCTTCATTTTTTACACGCCCTTACCAATGATCGGGACCGCGTTCATACATTCTTGTTCGGAACACGCCTGTCCAACATCACGCGCTATATGAAATACCGCGATGTTGATGATGCGTTGGATGCCGTAAGCGAAAAAGTCGAAGACTGGTCTGGCGGCACCCGCATTGGAAGCACTGTGGCCGAATTTAACAAAAATTGGTCTCGCCGTGTTTTAGGACAAGGCGCTGTTGTCCTTTTTATATCAGACGGGCTTGATCGCGACGAAGAACACGGACTTGGCGCTGAAATGGATCGGCTGCATAAATCCTGCCGTCAATTGATTTGGTTAAACCCATTGCTCCGCTACGAAGGGTTCGAACCCAAAGCACGCGGCATCAAAGCCATTTTACCGCATGTGGATATATTCCGAACCGTTCACAACCTACAAAGCCTACAAGATCTATCGAAATTACTCTCATCTCCCGATAAGGGACATTCAGTACAGGGAAGGTTTGTGGCATGAATACAGATCTAGACTTAGCCGCTAGAGACGATGTTATTGAAAACGCCCTCCACTGGCAAACCGAAGGCAAAAAGGTTGCACTTGCCACTGTTATCCAAACATGGGGTTCGGCCCCACGCCCGGTTGGTAGCCAACTTGCCATTGACGAGGCCGGTAATATGGTGGGATCCGTCAGCGGCGGATGTGTTGAGGGAGCCGTAATTCAAGAGGCGTTAGAGCTGATGAATAGCGGTGGTCACAAAACATTAGAATTTGGGGTCAGTAATGATGATGCCTGGGAAGTTGGCCTTGCTTGCGGCGGAAAAATCCGCATCTTTGTTGAAGCAGTAGAGTAAGGCACACCATGGACAACAATTTATTAAAAGAGCTTCAGATCGCCAGAAAAGATAAGAGGCAGGTGGTTCTTGCGACCAATTTAACCAGTGGAAAGAGTGAGATACTCTACCCCTTCGAGACACCCGGAGTCTCAGAACTACTGGATGAGGCTCGCAAAGCGCTTCGGTTTGATAAACCGCATGAAGCTAAAATAGAAGATGATGTGTTTTTTCTGAACATTTTTAATCCACCCTTAAGGCTGTTTATCGTGGGCGCAGTTCATATTGCCCAAAAGCTAGCGCCAATGGCAGCGGCCACTGGATACGAAGTGATCGTCATTGATCCACGCCGTAGTTTTGGATCTGAAATGCGGTTTCCAAATGTGGCCCTTGATGACAGATGGCCAGATGACGCCCTTGCTGAGCTTGCGCCGGACAGACGCAGCGCTATCGTGACATTAACCCATGATGCGAAATTGGATGACCCTGCGCTTGAGGCAGCTTTGAAATCTGATGTGTTTTATATTGGTGCACTTGGAAGTACCCGAACCAACGCAAAACGGCATCAAAGGCTGACAGCGAAGGGCTTTAAGGAAACTGATATAGCGCGGATCAATGGCCCGGTCGGACTTGATATCGGAGCCCAATCACCCGCAGAAATCGCCGTTTCTATCATGGCTGAATTAACCGCTTGTTTGCGCGGAAAGGCCACTAAATGATTTTCAGTCGACTGAATTTGGAAGATGCAGAGGGTGCCATTCTCGCCCACGCAATTAATGCCGGAAAATTGGGTTTGTGTAAAAAAGGCACTTCAATAACCGTTGAAATTCTTGCTGAGTTGCGACTTGCCGGCGAAAAATCCGTGCTCGCAGCCAAACTAGAGACTGGTGATGTTCCTGAAAATACAGCGGCACTGGAAATTGCTGAACCGCTAGCAGGAGATAACGTTTCTGTTCGCCCGCCGTTCACCGGTCGCTCAAACCTAATGGCGACCAAAAATGGCATTGCAATTATCAACCGCGATCTTATCAATAAAATCAACACTATCGATCCGTCTATTACAGTTGCTTCTGTAAAAAACTTCGAGAAGGTGGACGATGGTCAGATGCTTGCCACCATCAAAATCATCCCCTTTTCCACATCAGACGATAATGTTAAAAAAGCCACCGGTTATTCGGAACTTGCAGAAACTAAACTTGTATCCATAGCACCGTTCAAGACAAAAAAAATTGGGGTCATCTCGACTAAACTACCGGGCACGACTGAAAAACTGATCACCAAATCTGAAAAGGTTTTGCAAGATCGGTTGCTGCAGTGTGATAACCACATATCGGTTAGACAAACCGTTGCTCATCATGAAGATGATGTGACCCAAGCACTTTTAGACCTGCAACAAAAAAACTGCGATTTGATATTAATATTTGGGGCGTCTGCAATTACAGATGTTCGTGATGTTATTCCAATGGCACTTTCACAAGCTGGCGGTAAAACTCAGCATTTCGGAATGCCGGTAGATCCAGGCAATCTTTTACTATTGGGCCAATTGGATAATATTAGTGTTGTTGGCTTGCCCGGCTGCACCAGATCCCCAAAGTTGAACGGTTTTGACTGGGTACTCCAACGGATTTTAGCAGACATACCTATAGGCCCCACAGATATTATGGGCATGGGAGAAGGTGGGCTATTGAAGGAAATTTCCAGCCGACCTCACCCTCGTAATAAATCGGTTGGGAAAAAATCCTCTGTAATACCCAAACAGATTACAGCCGTCTTACTGGCCGCAGGACAATCCCGGCGGATGGGAAGTCAAAACAAATTGCTAGCGCTAATTGACGGCAAACCCATGGTTCGTCATGTGGCTGAAACGTTACTTGCAGCGAACGTTGACGACATTCTCACCGTGACCGGTCATGAAGCAGATAGCATCGTCAAGTCACTGTGGGATTTAAACATCAAGAGCGTTCAAAACCCTCACTTCACGGAAGGGTTGTCCACATCTCTCAAGCTTGGGTTTGAGCTGTTACATGAAAAATCTGATGGCATTTTAGTGTGTCTTGGAGACATGCCTTTTGTATCTGCAGAGCAACTCAACCTGCTTATTGATGCCTTTAACCCTGAAGAGGGCCGCGCGATTATCGTTCCTACCCAAAACGGGAAACGGGGGAATCCAGCCCTAATTTCCAGCCAGTTCTGGGAAGAAGTTCGAGATATTTCTGGAGACATCGGAGCGAAAGCATTGATTTCAGGCAATGACCATGTTGTCCATACCGTTGAAATTGACAGTTCCAGTATTTTTGTCGATATAGACACCCCTGAGATATTAGCATCCCTAACCGACCCTAAAAATAAGAATAGCGAGTAAATTGTGATCGAAGAACTCTATCAAAAAAATCTCATGCGACTTGCCGCAAATGCATCAGGCTCCGGATCACTTGATGCCCCTGATTTTGAGGGGACGCGTGATAATCCCACATGCGGTGACCGTATCACTATTCAGGTCAAACTTGAAGATGGTCGTATTAGCGAACTGGCCCAAGAAAATCGGGCATGCCTTCTGTGTCAGGCGTCAGCGTCACTGCTTGCTGAAAATGCTATCGGCCTTACTATTTCTGATGTGGAGGCCATTCGAGATAAAGTTGAGAACATTCTAAAGAATGGCGATGATACAACAGAAGCCCCGTGGGAAAAACTCAGCTACTTCATCCCCGTTAGAGACCATATCAGCCGTCATATTTGTGTCCTATTGCCATTTAATGCGCTGCGCGACATCTTAACGAAGAAGGTGTAAGTATCTATGCACAGAAAAGTATTGAGAAATATCCCCACTCAAACCATCGCGTCCCCTTGCACTGGGGTTTGTACGATGGATCTGGAAAACAAATATTGTATCGGCTGCTACCGATCTCGCATTGAAATTGGCGGATGGGTACATTTGGACAACGCTGAAAGATTAGCGATTGTCAAAGACCTTCGCCAAAGACGCAAAGACGCGAAAGGCACGTAATTGCCTTCAAATTGCCGCGATTGAGCCCTGATTAGTGCAAAGTTGCTCCCTACTAATGGATATTCCAGTTCAACAGGGGCGAAACAATGTACATCACAGTATTATCAGCATTAACTGCTACATTTCTTGGTATTGTGTTTATTGTTCTGGTGGGCACTATGCCAACCTCAGTCGCTATGAACTTAGATAGTGATTTTTCTCAGCTATTCCATGTGAACTGCATTATTGAAAAAACTGTAGATTTGGATCATATCCGGCACATATGACGTTTACTTCCGTCTCGTCACCCGTAAATCTCCCTTATATTCACAATGATTTGATTTCAATCACAGCCTAGTGACATCCGTCACAGACTTAAAAGTCGTGCTTTCTATTATGCCATTCCGATATATATCGAATTGATATATGTAACTTGCTGTATTTTGCGGCTATTGGCTGGATTTAATGGACGTTCGAACTTTATGCTTGGGCATACTCACTTTTGGGGATGCAACAGGCTATGAAATCAAGAAAGCGTTTCAAGACCGACTGGGCATGTTTTACGATGCCAGTTACGGCTCCATTTACCCTGCTTTAAACAAACTTACGACCGATGGACTGGTGTCTTGTCGGACGAAAAGCCAAAGCAAGCGGCCTGATAAAAAAATATATTCGATCACGCTTGATGGGCAACTGACGTTTCTTAAGGAAATGGAAGGCGCGCCTGCCCCCGAAAAATTCAAATCAGAGACCCTCGCGACACTGATGTTTGCACATTTATTACCTGCAAGTCACATCTCTAAAGTCATAGATAATTTAATCGAATCCTATCAGTCGAACATAGAGATATTGTCAGGTGAGTGTGATATGAAACAAGCACTTACCGATAGATTTCTCTGTGGATATGGCATTGCAGTTAAATCCGCAGCCATCAAATACATGCAAGAAAACAGACATTTAATCGAAGCAGAGGCCCTTTTAGCGGACCACGCTGCTGAATAATTTACTTCTATTTGTCGAATATGAAGAGGTGACAAAGTGAACCGCTCAGTAATTATTGCTACAATCATCGCCGTTGGTGTAACAGGCTGGATTGTATCTGGACAATTTGGACAACCCGAAACTGTTGCAATTGACGCCGATGCGCAGAAATCGGAGCCAAATGCATCTGAAATCGCAGTTGCTTTGCGCCCAAAGAAGGTCGACCCTACTCAGGTTGACGTTCAAATGTTCAATGCTGAACTTCGAGCCCAACAAATCGTTGTTCGAGGCACGACAGAATCCATCAGAACCGTCACTATAAAAGCGGAAACACCGGGCCGCGTCGTTGCGATATATGTAGAGATCGGTCAGCGAGTGAAAAAAGGCGATACTTTGGTGAAATTTGCCATTAAGGATCGCAGAGCCCAATTAGCCGAAGCTGAGGCACTCATTCGCCAACGCCAAATTGAATATAAAGCGGCGAAATCTTTAAGCAAAAAAGGTTTCAGTGCTAAAACCACTCTAGCTGGAACCAAAGCTCTCCTCGATAGTGCGCTGGCAAAAGCGGAATCTGTCCGTATTAAAATGGCTGATTTGATTATTAAGGCACCATTTGACGCCATCGTTGAAGAACGGCAAGCCGAAATCGGCGATTTTATCAAAGACGGTAATTCCGTTATCACTCTTGTGGATGAAGATCCCTTTTTGGTTACGGGTCAAGTTTCAGAAGTCTATGTCAACAAAATCAAAATTGGCGACAAGGGAATTTCTAAACTTGTTACGGGCGAAACTGTTGAAGGCGTGATCCGTTTTATCGGTAAGAAAGCTGATCCTGCCACTCGGACTTTCCGGGTTGAGCTACTTGTTGAAAACGACAATAGCGACCTTCGTGCTGGTGTAACTGCTGAAACCACCTTCTCAACAGAAAAGGTGATGGCAACGTTTATTTCTCCTGCGATTTTAACTCTAAACGATACTGGCGTTTTAGGCGTCCGGTCTGTTGATGACAACGACACGGTACACTTCTTCCCCGTTGATGTTCTGACAGATTCAAGCGCTGGCGCATGGGTTACGGGACTTCCGGCTCAAACTCGCCTAATTAAAGTCGGCCAAGAATTTGTGCGGGCTGGCGAGAAGGTTGATCCGCAGAATAAAACTGCTGGAGTCCAATAATGAACGCCATTATTGAAGCGGCCATAAACCGCTCTCGGACCGTTATCAGCGCGCTAGTTCTGATTATGGTTGCAGGCTTCACAGCCTATGTAGATATCGCTAAAGAAGCTGACCCAGACATCAATATTCCGATCATTTATGTGTCAATGACCCATGAAGGTATTTCCCCTGAAGATGCGGAACGTTTACTTGTACGTCCTATGGAGGTCGAGCTTCGAAGCATTGAAGGCATCAAAGAGATGAAATCAACAGCAGGCGAAGGGTTTGCCTCTGTTTTGATGGAATTTGAAGCAGGGTTCGATGCTGATAGCGCACTTGATGATGTTCGCGAAAAAGTTGATATTGCAAAAAAAGAACTTCCAGACGAGACTGATGATCCCAGCGTTCATGAAGTGAATGTGGGCCTCTTCCCCGTTCTCGTTGTAACCTTGTCTGGTGATATGCCTATTCGCTCCCTTATTCGCATTGCAAAAAATTTGCAGGACGACATTGAAGGACTACCTGGTGTACTTGCCGCCGACATTGGCGGTGACCGAGAGGACGTTCTTGAAGTCGTTATTGATCCTGTAAAATTGGAAAGTTACAAAATTTCCAATACTCAGTTGATTAATGCCGTACAGCTTAATAACAAACTTGTCGCTGCAGGTGCCATGGATACAGGCAAAGGCCGTTTCTCCATTAAGGTTCCAGGCTTGTTTGAAACTGCAAAAGATGTTTTCTCAATTCCCCTTAAAGTATCTGGTGATGCTGTAGTCACCCTTGGTGATGTCACTACAATTCGCAGTACCTTCAAAGATGCTGACAGTTTTGCTCGCCTTAACGGCAAACCTGCCGTCGTACTTGAGATTAAAAAACGTTTAGGTGAAAACATCATCGATACTATCGAAGATGTGCAAGCGCTTGTTGCCGAAGAACAGAAAATTTGGCCCGCAGCGTTACAAGTTACGTTTAGCCAAGATAAATCTAAAGACATTCGGTCCATGCTAAAGGATTTGCAAAACAACATTATGAGCGCCATTATTTTGGTGATGATTGTTGTGATTAGCGCGCTTGGTGTTCGAACTGCCGGTCTGGTCGGTCTCTCGATTCCAGGCTCATTCCTCATCGGAATTCTGTATCTCTATCTGTTTGGTTTTACCATCAACATTGTGGTGTTGTTTGGTTTGATCCTAGCGGTCGGAATGTTGGTTGACGGTGCCATTGTTGTGACCGAATTTGCCGACCGAAAGATGGCTGAAGGTTATGACAAGGTTGAGGCTTATGGCCTTGCGGCCAAACGTATGGCATGGCCAATTATCGCGTCCACCGCGACGACGTTAGCCGTCTTTATGCCTTTGTTGTTTTGGCCAGGTGTGGTGGGAGAATTTATGAAATTCCTTCCCCTCACGCTCATAACAACATTAACCGGTTCCCTGTTAATGGCATTGATTTTTGTCCCCACGCTCGGATCAGTATTTGGGAAACCCGGCACGGTAAACTCCAAAACTTTGAAAGCCCTTGCGGCAGCAGAATCCGGTGATGTTCGCTCTCTCCGCGGAGCAACTGGTGCTTATGTAAACTCGCTAGCGTTTTGCTTGCGTCATCCGGGCAAAATTGCCATGCTCGCCGTCGTTTCTTTGGTCAGCATCTACGTATATTACGGCTCTAATAATAACGGCACCCAGTTCTTCCCTGAGGTAGAACCTGAAATGGCGTTGGCGTATGTTCACGCACGCGGCAACATGTCTACGCTTGAAAAAGATGACCTTGTTAAAGCCGTTGAACATGAAGTTCTAAAGCTTGAAGATTTCTCGTCTATCTATTCAAAGACAGGCGGCGGATCAGACGGTCAGGATATTGCGGAAGACGTTATCGGTGTCATCCAAATGGAGTTTAAGGACTGGCAGGAACGCCGTCCGGCTGCGATCGTTTTCGAAGATATTCGGAAAACGACAAAACATATTGCAGGTATATCTGTTGAAACACGCCAACCTGATTCCGGCCCGCCAACTGGCAAAGACATTCAGATCCAACTGTCGTCCCGTTTTCCTGAAAAAATTGCGCCGGAAGTTGCCAAAATTAGAAAATATTTGGAAGAAAATGTTGAAAATTTAATCGACCTTGAAGACAGCCGAGCAATTCCTGGTATTGAATGGGAAATCGTTGTTGATCGCACACAAGCCGGACGTTTCGGCGCAGATGTAACAACAGTTGGTAAAACCATTCAGTTGGTAACGAATGGCATTAAGGCTCATGAGTACCGGCCAATCGAGGTTGATGACGAAGTTGAAATCCGTATTCGGTATCCTGAAAGCTATCGCAGTTTAGAACAGCTGGATAACCTTCGGGTGAGTACGGATATGGGTATGATCCCTATTTCTAACTTTGCGACACGGTCTCCGCAGCAAAAAGTTGGCACAATCAAACGGTCGGATTCCAGACGAATAATGACCATTAAGGCCAATGTCACTGCTGGCATCCTGGTTGATGAAAAAGTGAAGGAAATCGAGAATTGGATTAAGACCGAAGCAAATCTTGATCCGGCTGTCAAATACACCTTTAAAGGTGAGGATGAGGAACAGAAAAAAGCGCAAGCGTTCCTTGGAAAAGCATTTGCTGTTGCGTTGTTCATGATGGCGATCATTTTGGTGACGCAGTTTAACAGCTTCTACCATGCTTTCTTGATCCTGACCGCCGTTATCATGTCCACAGGTGGTGTTCTCATCGGCTTGATCTTAACAGGCCAACCCTTTGGTATTGTTATGACGGGAGTTGGTGTCATTTCACTCGCCGGGATTGTTGTGAACAATAACATTGTTTTGATCGATACATACGCTCATTTACGGCGCGAGGGTATGGCGGCTATGGAAGCAGTGTTAAGAACAGGTGCGCAACGTTTACGCCCTGTGATGCTGACAACAGTCACCACGATCTTCGGATTGTTGCCTATGGCCATGCAGGTGAATATTGACTTCATCACCCGTGAGGTTGTCACCGGCGCGCCGTCATCACAGTGGTGGGTTCAATTGTCAACAGCCGTAGCCTTCGGCTTAACTTTTGCAACGGCACTTACGTTGATTGTCACACCTTGCTTGTTGATGGTCGGTGCAAATGTCGGCGCCTTCTTTGAAAAAAGACGTCACAAAAAACAACAAAAATTGGTTGTTAAAATTCAAGGGCAGGACGCACAACCTGCTGAGTAATTTTATACTCTAAAATGCAAACCCTGCGATTTTAGCGGGGTTTGTATTTTGGAGGTTATTTAGGCTCCTACGGTGATGTCTTCCAAAACTTGGTTCCACCATAAAATAGAATCTTCAACAGTTTGTTCAAATTCTGGAATAACCGATTTGATTTCGTCGAGATCCTCAGCCATCTGCTCCATCAATGACGCCTGTTTTGCCAATCTTTCAGCGCACATAGATCCGGCAACACCTGCAATCGTATGAACTGCTCGCCCAACAACACTCGTATCTTCGGCCGCAAGACCTTCGTGCAGTGTCTTGATTTCGGCTCTTATGGAATCTGGCGTCTTGCTAATAATAGTCAGCGCTACCTCTTGGCCTAATTGATCGATAAACTCTTTCATGTTCACATCGCTACCGACGGCCAATTGATGTGTCGACATAAGACTGCTTTCTGATCTTTCTAAAGTATCGACTTCTTGGTCTTGATCCATGGTCAACGTTTCCCCTTTAAATACAGTGTTTTGATTTATGACTCTCTGTAGTTGATCTTTCGTAAATGGCTTCGTCAAAATATCTGTCATACCTATTTCTCTCATGTATTTGTGACGGTCTGTGAATGCTTCAGCGGTAACTCCCACGATCGGCAGTGTATCCATTGGGAAATTCTGGCGAATTTTCCGTGTTGCCTCAATGCCATCTAACACCGGCATATGGACATCCATCAACACCATATCAAATCGCGCAAAATCAAGGGCTTGTACTGCTAGTTGACCGTTTTCGACAACTTCACAACGATGTCCCAATTTTTCAAGGAAAGATGATGTGACGAGAGCATTTACATGATTATCTTCTGCGACCAATATATCTAACGATCCGACATCTAAAGTTTCGAAAACTTCCAGTTGGATTTCTTGAGCTAAAATTTGTTCTTCTGTAGCTCTATCAAACTCAAAAGAAACATCAAAACGAGTACCCTCGCCAGGTTTGCTATAGAGGTTTATGTCACCGTCCATCAGAGCTACCAGTTTTTTCACAATGGAAAGGCCCAGGCCAGTTCCGCCAAACTTTCGACTAACTGAATTGTCAGCTTGAGAGAAGGATTTAAATATCGCATTTTGCCGGTCTTCAGCAATCCCAACGCCCGTATCTTCGACGCATATCATCATTTTTTTCTTAGTTTCCTGTTTGGATACGCCTGCGCTCACACTAACAGTCACACTTCCCTTTTCAGTGAATTTCATGGCGTTGCTAATCAAATTTAAAATAATTTGGCGGAGACGTGTCGGGTCAGCAATTACAAATTGATCCATTTCGGGGTCGATATTGGTATGGATTTTGAGACCTCGGTTCACGGCCTCTAACTCAAATGGTTTCATTATCGACTGAATTAAATCCCCCACATCACAAATAATATATTCGATCTCCAAATTCCCAGACTCGATTTTACTCATGTCTAGAACATCATTTATCAATTCCAGTAACGTATTCCCGGAATGTAAAATCGTTTCGAGCTTTTGCCGTTGATCACGATCAAGCTCTGTATCCTCTAGCAATTGTGCAACGCCAATTACGCCATTGAGAGGCGTTCGAATTTCATGACTAACTGTAGATAGAAAATTCGTTTTTGCTTCATTTGCGTTGTTTGCCTGTTGCAACAAGCTTTCTAGTTTTTCTTCATTTTTGAGACGATCAGTAATGTCCATGTAGGTCGACACGAACCCCCCGCCAGGCATATTGGCGCTAAAAATTTCAACGTAACGGGCACCATTATCAACTTTGGCAAATCGCCGCGATATGGGTAAAGCGATTATTTTTTCAAGTTCAGATTTTTGCTTTGTTTCGTTCCAATCACCAAAATCGCCTCGTTTGACCAAAATGGACATGATATCTTGGAAATGCGTCCCGATAGCGAATAATTCTGGTGGTAATTCCAAAAATTCCGGTGTCTGTGAATTAGTGACCTTTAGCCGAAGGTTTTTATCAAAAACGCTCAACCCAACGGGAATATTCTCTTTAGTCGCCTCAAGGATTTCTCTTCCCAAACGTATTTCGTCCTGAACAGCCTTAGCTTCCGTTATGTCCCGAACGATGCCTGTATATAATAATTTTCCTTCCAAATGCATTTCACGAAATTGTAAATCCATTGGGAACAGGGAGCCATCGTTATGCCGGCCAAGTTGATCTGTTTCAGAGTTTGAGTTGTAGAGACCGTCTGAACTTTTGATCAGCTTCACATAAGAAGCCCACCCTGTATCAAGAATAGCCGGTACTAGCCTTGAGACCGGTCCGCCAATCAAGTCTCCCGGGTCATAGCCAAATATATGGGCAGCCGCTGTATTTAGGCTTTCAATAATGCCGTAGCTATCAACTGTGACAATGCCATCGGCAACTGTCTCTAACAGAATATTCAAACGAGATGTCTGTGAAATTAGAAAACGACCGTCTTCTTCCAATCGGGATAGATTGAATTGTTGTTCAACGTTGCGGGCAAAGTCTTTCATTGCATTATAATCTGACGACGTAAATTCGCGGGGATTAGCGTCAAAAATGCATAATGTCCCAATTTTGAAACCGCCGTACACTGCCAAAGGGATTCCTGCGTAAAAACGTGCAGCGCTGCCGTCTGGCATCAACGAATTATTGGTAAATCGGAGATCTTCTCTCGCATCAGGGACGCAAAGAATATCGTCAGAATTTATAGTATGGGCGCAGAAAGATTTTTCCCTTGAACGAGTATCAATCGTACTGCCTTGCGAAGATTTTGCCCAGACTCTGTCCCTATCAACGAGATTGACTTGCACAACGCTAACACCGAAGAAACTGTAAACGAGACGCGTAATGCGATCGAAATTCTCCTCCGGAGTTGTATCCAGAACTCTTAACTTCCGTAACGCTTCAAGGCGTTGGTCTTCATATTCCGGGATAGCGGGAATTTCCACACGTCACTCCTGACAACCATCAGTATGAGAGAACATTAAAACAATCACGCTACTTTAGAATTTCATAATTTATCTATTGTTTCTTACTATTCAATTAAGAGTGTCAAAACCAAAAATAAAAACCGCGAGGGCGACAAATATTTTGGATGACTTTCTAAGGGACAATGGCATAAATAGGATTATCAGTTTTTAATTGTGACGGGCGCAAATTATGGCATTTGATTATATTATTGTTGGTGCAGGTTCCGCGGGCTGTGTTCTTGCGAACCGTCTCTCAGAAGATAGCTCCGTAACCGTGTGTTTGATTGACTTTGGGGGCTCAGATAACAGTGTCTTTATCGCCATGCCGACCGCCCTCTCAATCCCAATGAATATGG
>JBALWO010000007.1:0-5746 GCA_036960775.1 Pseudomonas marincola
TAAACGCAGTCATTCGCGATCTAAGAGAAAAAGGTGTTTTGCAAAATATCTTGGACAAGCATTTAAAAGCTGGACAACCCATAAAACAATAACAAAAAAGGGCACGGCACTCTAACAGCACCGTACCCCTTATTTTCAAGTTTAACTTTCTAGCGGTTAAGCCGCGTAGAAAGTCTCTCCTTTTGCAGCCATATCCCGAAGCATTTGCGGCGGTGTAAAGCGGGCGCCATATTTTTGCGCCATCACATCACATTCGCTAACAAAATTATCAACACCGACTGTATGGATTTGGCTGATAGATCCGCCGCGGAAAGGCGCGAAGCCCCACCCGAGGATCGATCCAACATCGGCATCTTCGGCCGTTGTCACAACATTTTCTTCCATGCAACGGGCCGTTTCAACCGACTGAATATAAATCAGGCGTTTGATTAAATCATCAACGGAAGGCTGTTCGGCTTCTGGCAAAACAGGGAAATGATCAGAAAGATTTTTCCAAAGATGTTTTTTAGCGCCTTCAGGATAATCATAGAAACCTTTACTGTCTTTCTTACCGACGCGTTTAAGATCCTCAACCATCTTGCTCACGACAGGCTCGCTTGGTGATGCGACGTATTTGTCGCCCAAGTCAATTTTCGTCTGATTGGTGATCTTATACATCAAATCCAGCGAAACTTCGTCGGCAAGGGCCAATGGCCCCACGGGCATTCCAGCCATTCTGCCCGCACTTTCGATCAAGGCCGGATGGACACCTTCGGCCAGCAATGAAACACCTTCACTCACATATGTTGCGAACACCCGGCTTGTATAGAAACCACGGCTGTCATTAACAACAATCGGCGTTTTTCGGATCGCTTTTACGAAATCCATCGCCCGTGCCAAGGTTTCTTGGCTAGTGTCTTTACCGCAAATAATTTCTACAAGCGGCATCTTATCGACAGGTGAGAAGAAATGCAGGCCGATGAAGTTGGCCGGACGCTTGCTGGCTTCGGCAAGGCCCGTTATGGGAAGCGTCGATGTGTTGGATGCAAAAATCGCAGTTTCTGCTAACACAGCTTCTGACTTTGCTGTCACATCTGCTTTGATTTCACGGTTCTCAAACACCGCTTCAATAACCATCTCAGCACCGTCAAGCGCAGCATAATCAGTTGTCGGTGTGATCAAATCCAATACAGCCGCGGCCTTTTCTTCGGTCATGCGTTTGCGGCTAATGGCTTTTTTAAGCAATGCCTCAGAATAGGCTTTCCCTTTATCTGCCCGCTCTTGATCACTATCGATCAAAACCACTTCGATCCCTGCCATGGCAGATGCATAGGCAATGCCCGCGCCCATCATACCAGCTCCAAGAACACCGACCTTCTTATAGGTTTGTTTTTCAACATCTTTTGGACGGGATGCCAATTTGTTGGCGTTTCCAATTCCAAAAAATAGAGACCGGATCATATTCTTGGCTTCTGGCGACATGCAGGTTTTTACGAAATATCGTGTTTCGATGCGAAGCCCATTGTCGATGTCGACGCAGCAACCCTCATATACACAGGACATGATATTAAGTGCGGCGGGGTAATTACCTTGGGTCTTTTCCCGTAGCATGGCGTTGCCCGCCGTAAATGTCATCATGCCTGTTGCACTCATGGGAGCGCCGCCCGGAATACGGAATTTTTTGGTATCCCAAGGCTGAACAGCATCTTCTGGTTTCGCGTTCAGCAACCATGCTTTTGCAGAAGACAGCAACTCATCCGCAGGGACAACAGCATTAATGGCACCAACTTTCAGCGCTTTAGCAGGACTTAGATGTTTCCCTTCAAGCAAAAGTGGTAACGCGGCCTGAATACCAATAAGGCGCGGCAAACGTTGCGTTCCGCCGCCGCCCGGTAGCAATCCAACCTTCACTTCAGGCAATCCGATTTTGGCTTTAGGATTGTCCGCTGCAATTCTGTAATGGCAGGCAAGACAAATTTCAAAGCCGCCACCAAGTGCCGTGCCGTTAATGGCAGCAACAAACGGTTTCCCCGCTTTTTCAATAGAACGGAACATCATTTGAAGTTCCATGCCATTGGCGAACATCTCTTCTGCACCGCTCCAGCCTTGCAACATTTCAAGATCTGCACCGGCTATAAAATCTGGTTTTGCAGAGGTGATGATTGCGCCTTTTACGGCATCATCAGAAATGGCTTTTTGAACAGCCTCGGCGAATGCTGGAATACTATCGTTATTCAGCACGTTCATGCTGCGGTCCGGCATATCCCACGAAATGGTTGCGATACCATCACTATCTACTGAGTAATTAATCATAGCTTTATCGCCCCTTAAACGCGTTCAATAATAGTTGCTGTTCCCATGCCTGCGCCAACGCACAAGGTTATGAGAGCCGTGTTTAGATCGCGCCGTTCCAGCTCGTCTAGAACCGTACCAAGGATCATTGCACCGGTTGCCCCCAAAGGATGGCCCATGGCAATAGCGCCGCCGTTCACATTGATTTCGCTGTGATCAACACTCATGACATCCATGAAGCGCAGGACGACGCCCGCAAATGCTTCGTTCAGTTCCCAAAGGTCAATATCAGCGGCCGTCATACCGGCACGTTTAAGAGCCTTCTCCGCCGCATAACTTGGGCCCGTCAACATGATGGATGGCTCGCTTCCGATGGAGGTAAAGGATTTAAAACGAGCGCGTGCTTTCGTGCCAATTTTTATGCCTGCTTCCTTGTTACCGATCAGAACTGCCGCTGCACCATCAACAATACCGGATGAATTTCCAGCATGATGAACATGGTTTAATTCTTCAACTTCTGGGTAGCGCTGTTTGATCACAGCATCGAAACCATACTGCGCACCTTGAACAGCAAACGCCGGGTCAAGAGATCCAAGAGACTGCATTGTGGTTTGCGGCCGCATATGTTCGTCATGATCCAAAATGGTCAATCCGTTCATATCAGTCACCGGGATCACTGAATTTTTAAAATATCCATTGTCCCATGAATGTTTTGCCCGTCGCTGGCTTTCCACCGCGTAGGCATCCACGTCGTCGCGGCTATAATCCCATTTGGTACAAATCATATCTGCGCCGATACCTTGCGGTGCAAAATAGGTTCCGTAGGCAACTTGTGGGTCGGCTGACCATGCACCGCCTGAAGATCCCATTGGAACACGGGACATGCTTTCAACGCCGCCGCCAACAGTTAAGTCACTTTGGCCGGCCATCACTTGCGCCGCCGCCATATTCACAGCTTCAAGTCCAGAGGCACAGAAGCGGTTAATCTGCACGCCAGACACCGTTTCAGCATATCCAGCATGTAGGGGAGCAACCCGGCCGATAACGGCGCCTTGCTCTCCCACAGGTTCAACACAGCCAAGAACCACATCATCCACAAGAGAGGTATCAAGGTCATTGCGCTGCTGCACGGCTTTGAGGGCGGCAGCTGCTAGATTAATTGGTGTTACTTCATGCAGGCTTCCACTTGCCCGGCCTTTGCCGCGAGGTGTTCTCACCGCGTCATATACAAATGCTTCAGTCATTTTTCTCTCCTATAGCCTGGCTCTAAAGAGACCTGCTGATAATTTCTTTCATGATTTCGTTAGTGCCACCGTAAATCCGTTGGACCCGGGCATCGGCGTAGGCGCGTGCAACGCGGAATTCCCACATAAAGCCATACCCTCCATGCAATTGAAGGCACTCATCGATGAGTTTATTTTCAAGATCAGAACACCAATATTTCGCCATGGCAGCCGTCTCAACCTCAAGCTCGCCTCTCAGCAATTCTTCAAGGCAACGATCAACAAAGACGCGGGCAATTTGTGCTTCGGTTTTAAGTTCTGCTAATTTGAATTTGGTGTTTTGAAACTGGATAACATTTTTACCAAATGCAGAGCGGTCCTTCGTATATTCGATGGTCTCTTCCAGAACGATTTCCATGGTCGCGGTTGCACCGATAGCAATTTGCATGCGCTCCCACGCAAGCTCTTGCATCAGGCAGAAAAAGCCTTTGCCTTCACCACCGAGCAAACTACTGGCCGGGACACGAACATCGTCAAAGAAAAGCTCCGCTGTATCTTGAGCCTTCAAGCCCAGCTTATCAAGATTGCGCCCTTTCTCGAAACCTGGTGTCCCCGTTTCTAGTAAAAACAGGCTAGTTCCTTTTGCTCCAGCGTCTGGATCTGTTTTAGCAACAACGATAACAAGATCACACATATAACCATTGGTGATAAACGTTTTTGATCCGTTGATAATATAGTCATCACCGTCTTTAACGGCTTTGGTTTTGATCCCTTGCAAATCCGAACCTGCGGCGGGTTCGGTCATTGCGATGGCACCAATCATCTCCCCGCTTGCGAGTTTTGGCAGGTATTTCTTTTTTTGCTCTTCTGTACCGTAGTTCAAAATATACGGGGCAACGATTTCAGAATGTAAACTAAACCCAGGACCAGAGGCACCGGCGCGCGCTTGTTCTTCCATCATAATAACGCTGTAAAGTTTTTCAGCACCAAGCCCGCCGTATTCTTCAGGAATAGTCATACATAACAAGCCCTGCGACCCAGCTTCCATCCAAGCTTCGCGGCTAATATGCCCCTGCTTTTCCCATTCTTCACGGTGGGGGGTGATATATTCTTCATAAAACCTGCGAACGGATTCACGAAAAATATTATGTTCTTCGCTGAAAATCTTTCTTTCAATCATTATGGAATTCCTGTTAACTCATTGTTATTATTATATAATTTATACATAAATGACAAATTATCATTTTTTATATACAAAAAAATTCCGAAAACTAACGGAGAAGCAATAACAGTCTTCACTATTATTGCTTCTCCATCAAGTAGCGGAATTAAAATGCTTCAGCGTCAAGTGCCATCATGGTTTTTGATCCAGCACTCATCTTCACAAGAAGTGAAGACACATCGGGGATCATCCGCTCGAAGAAGAAGCGAGCGGTTACCAGTTTGGTTTCAAAAAACTCTTTATCATCCGTGCCTTCAGCGAGCTTTTCAGTAGCGATTTTAGCCATTTGAACCCACATAAAGCCAAGCGCGACAAGACCAAACATCCGAAGATATTCTGTTGACGCTGCGCCCGCCTCATCAGGATTTTTCATCCCTTTTTCGCCCAGCATTGCAGTTCCTTGTTGCAATTTGGCAAAGGCTTTAGCAAGTGGCATGACAAAATCCTTCAATTCAGGGTTCATCATATTTTCCTGAATGAATTCATCTACCGGATGGAAGAAGTGACGAAGAGAGCGACCCAGATTTGCTGGAATTTTACGTCCAACTAGGTCCAGCGCCTGAATGCCGTTTGCACCTTCATAAATTTGGGTGATGCGAGCGTCGCGAACGAACTGCTCCATTCCCCATTCATGAATGTACCCATGACCACCAAAGCACTGCTGCGCGGTTGCGGCTAATTCAAAACCCATGTCTGTGAAATAAGCTTTAATAACAGGCGTCAAAATCCCAAGAGATTCATCGGCAATCTGCCGTCCTGCCGCATCGGGGTGTTTTTCCACTAAATCCACTTGTAAACCAGCCCATAAGCCTAGGGCGCGCGCGCCTTCGGTAAAGGCCCGGCACATTAGCAAGTTCCGGCGAATATCCGGATGCACAATGATCGGATCAGCCGATTTTTCAGGTGCTTTTACACCAGAAATTGACCGACCCTGCGTCCGATCCTTCGAATATGCAACAGCGTTTTGATACGCGACTTCTGCTTGCGACAAACCTTGGATACCAACACCAAGACGGGCAGCATTCATCAT
>JBALWO010000007.1:5846-12297 GCA_036960775.1 Pseudomonas marincola
GCCAAAACCAAATGAATGATATTTTCAGTCATGTCGTGTTCACCGGCCGAGATGAAAATCTTGGTGCCGGAAACTTTGTAGGTACCATCTTCTTGCGGAACTGCTTTCGTCCGCATCAAACCTAGATCTGTTCCGCAATGAGGCTCAGTTAGGTTCATGGTTCCAGACCAATCCCCTGACGTCATTCTAGGAAGATACGTTTTCTTCTGCTCTTCGGTGCCATGCTTCAAAATCGCAGCGGACGCCCCATGTGTGAGACCCGGATACATGCCAAAGGCCATATTCGCAGAACTCATCATTTCGGCAAGACTGGTGCTGATGACATGCGGCAAACCTTGTCCGCCGTATTCTTCAGGCATGTCGATGCCGGTCCAGCCGCCTTCGCGGTAGGCGTCATAGGCTTCTTTAAATCCAGTTGGTGTCGTGACAACACCGTCTTTCCAAGTACAGCCTTCTGTATCACCAACCTGATTAAGCGGTTGCACAACTTCTTCAACGATTTTAGCGCCTTCAGTGAGGATGGCGTCAATCATATCCGGTGTCGCGTCTTCAAAGCCTGGATTGTTTGACATCTTATCCACACCCAACAAATCATTGAGGATGAATTTAATGTCTTTAACAGGAGCATTATAAATAGGCATTTTCTATCTCCCTAATTCCGTAGAGGTTTACCGGTCATAAGCATATGCTCAATCCGGTCGAGTGTTTTATGATTGCGGATCAAAGTCATGAAGCCTTCTCTTTCAAGTTCAAGCAGCTTCTTCTCCGAGATCGGTTGCGTGATATCAGTATCGCCGCCAGAGAGAACACGGCCGACTTCGCCGCCAACAACGGCGTCATATGGCGTTGCCCTGCCCATTGTGACAAAACCAGAAACGGCCATATCAAAGGCAGCCGCCGCACTTGCACCCGGCAAATAGATATCTTCTGGCACTGGCGCCTCATATCCTTCGGCAAGTTCCAGCGCTTTTCGTTTCGCATCGGCCAGAACCCGCTTACGGTTCATAGTGACACTATCACCGTCACGCAGGATTAACATATCGCGAGCTTCCGCAGCACTTGTGCAGACTTTCGCTGTTGAAATGCTTTCAAAAACAGCCGCCAAAGCAGGCATTGGACCCGCTGGACGTTTTTTGTTTCGAATTGACCGCATGACAAGTTCTTTACAGCCGCCAAATCCTGGCAATACGCCAACACCAACTTCAACAAGGCCCATATAGCTTTCCGCATGGGCTTGCACCGCATCAGCTGCGAGTACGATTTCACAGCCACCACCAAGCGCCATTCCAGCTGGTGCCGCAACGACTGGGAAGGGTGCATATTTCAATTTCAGAAGTGCGTTTTGACCTTCACTGATCGAATTCTCAATAACCGGCCACATGGCTGTATTGGCAGCAAACAATGCAAGACCTACGTTTGCACCAACAGAGAAGTTATCGGCATCTGTTCCAATGACCAGAGCTTTGAAGCCTTTTTTGTCGAGCTTGCCAGCTTCTCGCAACATATCAACTACGTCTTGGTCGATGCTGTTCATTTTTGTATGAAGTTCAAGACACGCAACACCGTCGCCCAGATCCCAAATGCTTGCGCCTTTGTTAGATTTGAACGCTGTTTTTCCGCGTTTGATGTCAGCCAGCATCCAAGCGCCTTCAGCAACTGGAACTTTGGCGTACTCGCCGTCCACAGTCATATAAAGGGCGTCTTCACCGTCTTCTTTGTAAAGCGGACGATCACCAACTGTTTTCAAGAACGCAGGCACTTCCATGCCTTCGGCTTCAAGACGATCGACGAAGAATTGCACGCCCATTTGATTAAGTTGCTCGAACGGTCCGTATTTCCACGCATAGCCAGTTTTCATGGCATTATCGATGGCAATGATATCGTCTGCGATTTCACCAACCAAAGATGCAGAGTAGGAGATAACTTTTTTCAAGATCTCCCAGGCGTATTTGCCGCCCACATCATCAAACTCGACCAATGCTTGCAGGCCTTTTTTGGCGGCCCTGACAGAACCCAGCTTAGGTTTCTTCGCTTTTGCATATTCGCCGGTGTGAAGGTTACGGGCTTCTTTAACTTTACGGCCGCTGTCTTTATTCATGCGGTAGAAACCACCTTTGCCTTTACGGCCGGTGTATCCTTCGTCGATCATTTTCGTGATCGTGGCAACCATCGCATGATTTTCGTCATACTCCTGACAGAACGGGTCGCTTGCTGGAAGTTCTTCCAACATAGACGCGTTTACTTTTGGCCCAAGATCAATGCCCGTTAAATCACCGAGACCGAAAATGCCAGTGCTTGGAATTCCCATAGGTTTTCCGCAAACAGCGTCAGCTTCTTCAACAGTCATACCCAAATCAAAGGCCGACTTAATCGCCACAAATGACCAATAGATACCGATACGATTACCAATAAAACCGGGTGTATCGTAGCAATCCACAACTTCTTTACCCAAAGACACATCTGCAAACTGGCGTAATTCCTCGATTGCGTCATCCCGTGTCAGCTCGCCCTTTACAAGTTCAAACAAGCGCATGTAACGCGGCGGGTTAAAGAAATGAGTAATTGCAAAGTCTTTTTGCAAGCTTTCAGGCATCCCCTTCATCAATGTCTTCAGCGGAATAGTTGATGTGTTGGATGTGATGATCGAACCTGCTTTACGCACTGTATCAAGCTTTTGGTACAAGGCTTGTTTCAAGTCAGGGCGTTCAATGATCGCTTCAACAATCCAGTCACAATCAGAAATCAAATCCAGATTATCTTCAAGATTCCCAGTTGTGATCATGCGAGCATTTTTCTTGTGCATGAAAGGGGCTGGTTTGGTTTTCAGCATCTTCGCAACAGCGCCCTCAGCGAGCATATTGCGATTATCTGCACCCTCAGGCACGATATCCAGCAACACTGCCTGATATCCTGCGTTGGTGACATGGGCGGCAATCGCAGCACCCATAACACCTGCGCCAATTACGGCTACTTTTTCAATAGCCATGCTTAGCAAGCCTCAAGAATAGTAGCAATACCTTGACCGCCACCGATACATTGCGTGGCAAGTCCGAGAGACTTACCCTCGCGCTGCATCAAGCTGGCAAGTTTACCTGTAATCCGCGCACCTGTGGCACCCATTGGATGACCAAGAGCAATGGCGCCGCCATCGATATTTGTAATATCGTAGTTCATGCCGGCTTCTTTCAAGACAGCAAGTGACTGCGCAGCGAATGCTTCGTTAAGCTCGATGATCTCCATGTCTTTCAACGTCAGGCCAGCACGCTCCAGTGCTTTTTTCGTCGCGGGAACTGGTCCGATGCCCATAACTTCTGGGCCGCAACCTGCAACTGCGATGGATTTAATACGGGCAAGTTTGGTCAAGCCATTTGCATCTGCATATTCTTCGGAACAAACCAAAGTCGCGGAGGCACCATCTGTAAGCGGCGAAGATGTCGCTGCTGTTACGCTGCCATTGGCATCAAAAGCGGGCTTCAAAGTTGCAAGTTTTTCAAGCGTCGTTTCTGGGCGAATACAACCGTCCTGCTCAACACGGATATTTCCTTGAACAATTGGGATGATTTCATCAGAGAACTTAGCTGCCGCGCGCGCAGCTGCCGCGCGTGCATGGCTTTCAACAGCCATTTCTTCTTGTTCTTGACGAGAAATTTTATATTGGTTCGCCAGATTTTCAGCTGTGATGCCCATTGAAATATAGGCTTCAGGATATTCTTTATAAAGGCCTGGATGCGGAGCTGGATTAAAACCACCCATTGGAACGCGGGTCATGCTTTCAATGCCACCGCAAATGAACACTTCGCCTGCGCCCATTTGAATGGCGCCTGCAGCCATATGAATGGCTTGCATGGAAGATCCACAGAACCGATTTACAGTGGTTGCAGATGCCGTCTTTGGAATACCGGCTAGGAAACTGATGTTCCGGGCAACATTCAATCCCTGCTCACCTTCTGGAAATGCACTACCGATAATGACATCTTCAATGTCATTTTTGTCCACACCCGTTTTTTCAATAAGGCCGCGGACCACTTGTGCAGCCATCTCATCTGGACGAACTTTAATTAACTCACCTTTATTGGCAAGTGTAAATGGAGAGCGGGCGTACCCGGCAATGACCACATTCTTCATGATCCAAAATCCTTTTCAATCTCTAGCCCGTATTCTTTAATCAGGCATGGGGGATGTATGTTGATACTTAAAAATAAAACCGCAAAAAACGGCAAACCACTAAAACGAGATGTCAGACTTAAGCGAGTTTCTTTCCGCTGTTAGTGTCACCGTTCAGATAATCAGATAAATCAGAAACTGTACTTTCCAGCTCTTCAATCGCCTCATTAATATCTTTTCGTTGGCCCATAAGTTTCTCAAGCTGTTCTTCACATTTCTGTAATGTGAATTTTAACTGCTCTCCGGATTCTTCTTTGGGATTATACAGGTCGATCATCTTTTTGATATCCTGCAGACTAAACCCTAATCGGCGCCCTCGCAGGATCAGCTTCAACCGAGCGCGATCACTTCTTGAATAAACACGGGTAAGCCCATCGCGTTCAGGCAATATAAGCCCTTTATCCTCGTAGAACCGGATGGTCCGTGAAGTAACCTGAAACTCTTCTGCCAAATCTGTGATGGAATATGTATTTTTGTCCATTCCAACTCCCAGTTAAGAACGTTATTATTACTAAATTTACATTACTTGACGTTTACGTAAACGTCAACTTTCGTTTAAAAAAAATAAAAAACGGCACCACAACACAACAAATAGGTTCACTTATGAAATATATTTGCTAACATAACGCGCGTTATCAAAACTTACATACGCTTGGGGATGGTGCCTAAGATGTCGAATAAGATTTCTACATACAGAGAATTCTGGCCCTTTTACTTAGGGGAGCACACTAATTTAATGTGCCGCAGACTTCACTTTAGCGGAACGACATTCGCCATAATAATGCTCGTACTTTTTCTCGTAACGAAGGCCCCTATCTTTATTGTTTTGTCTTTTTTGGGCGGTTATGGAGCCGCGTGGATTGGACATTTCCTCTTTGAAAAAAACAAACCTGCTACGTTTCAATACCCTTTGTGGTCATTCTACAGTGACATTAGAATGTATTTACTATGGCTAAGTGGAAACCTTGGAAAAGAACTAAAACTTAATGGTGTCGGTTAGGACAAATTGACACAAAGACATAACCTCTGGGGGGAGGTAAAACTATGAATAACATCAATCAAATAGAGAAAGACTTCACGCAACTCTCTGACTCGCTTTATCGGGCCAGTAAAATTTTGAAATCTCTGGGCAACCAACGGCGCCTTGAAATTCTGACGTGCTTATCAGAACAAGAACTCTCTGTTGGCCAACTCGAACAAAAAATAAAAATCAGCCAATCTGCACTCTCGCAGCATTTAGGCAGATTACGCAGGGATGACATCGTCACAACTCGCCGTGAAGCTCAAACGATTTTCTATTCTTTGTATAACGATAATATCCGGAATTTATTGCATTCTGTTCGGCTGGCCGCATAACAATTAGGCGAAACGCGAAAAAAATTACTTTTTCGGCATGAATTTATTACATTCAAAGTCTATTTATTGTATAGGCTGAGATAGTAATAAATTCATCAGCTCAAATCAGGGTCAACACCCCTATGCCAGTTTATCTTCCTATCGCCGAGATATCAGTGAATTTATTCCTGATCTTGGGCATGGGCGGAGCAGTTGGTTTGTTGTCTGGAATGTTTGGGGTTGGCGGTGGTTTCTTAATGACTCCGCTCCTCATCTTTATCGGCATTCCTCCGGCTGTTGCCGTAGCAACAGGCGCCAACCAACTCGTTGCCGCCAGCGTATCCGGCGTCCTTGCCCATTGGCGACGCGGAAACGTCGACTTTAAAATGGGAACAGTATTGCTGGTGGGAGGCATCTTCGGCTCTGGCCTTGGCACGTGGATATTTGCCCTTCTTAAAAATGCCGGGCAAGTCGACCTTCTCATCTCTTTATCTTATGTTTTATTTCTTGGCGTCATTGGCGGACTGATGCTGGTGGAAAGCGTCGGGGCTCTTTTACGAAGCCATAAAGGAACTGTGAGACGTAAAAAACTACACCAACACTATTGGATCCACGGCCTGCCGTTCAAAATGCGATTTCGAAAATCGAAACTGTACATCAGCGCTCTCCTTCCATTAGTCCTTGGATTTTTCGTCGGCGTCCTCTCCGCTATTATGGGTGTTGGCGGTGGATTTGTGATGGTGCCTGCCATGATTTATCTCATGGGCATGCCCACATCAGTGGTAATTGGAACCAGCCTTTTTCAAATCATTTTCGTCACAGCCAATGTAACGCTCCTCCATTCTATGACGACACAAACAGTAGACGTGTTGCTCGCTCTATTGCTCATGAGCAGCGCCGTTATTGGTGCTCAGATCGGAACCCGTATTGGCGCAAAAATGAAAGGGGAGCA
>JBALWO010000007.1:12397-18958 GCA_036960775.1 Pseudomonas marincola
GTCACATCGTCTGAAGGATCTCTCCCTGCCAATAAAGGGGATATTATTGTCGTTGTCAGAGGACCCAAAAAAAATGTCACCGTTCGGAAGAAAGAACGTGTTGCGGGTATCTGGGTAAATACACGCGCTATTGAAATAGCCAAAGTACCAGGGTTCTATGCGGTTGCCAGCAACCGGCCCGTCACAGATATCAGTTCAACCGGAACACTTGAGCGGTTAAAAATTGGCCAACATCGTCTTAGTTTGTCGGCAAAAACATCTCCTCTTGATGTGCAGGATTTTAGGCAGGCTATTGTACGCCAACAAGAAGAAGTGCAGCTATATACAAGCAATCAGTCCGCTGTTTATTTTTTAGGCACCTCCCTTTTCAGGACATCTATTCATTTCCCAGCGAACGTACCCGTTGGTAACTATGTCGCGGAAGTTTACCTATTCCAAGACGGAGAGCTTGTGAGCGCACAAACATCTCCCCTCTTTATTAAAAAATTCGGCATTGGACGCCGTATCTTTGATTTTGCACAAAGTTACCCGACCCTCCACGGAATTGCCGCTATCATTTTCGCCCTGATCGCAGGCTGGATTGCTTCCGCACTTTTCCGTAAAGACTAAAAAGGATGATGATCTAATGATCATGAAGATAGAGGAGCTTGCCTCCCTCATTAAAGACGGCTGCAAACTTGCGATCCCTGCAGATTATAGCGGCGTTGCAATGGCTGTGACCCGTGAGCTAATTAAGCAAAAGAAAAAGAAACTCCACATTGTTGGAGTTCCAACTTCGGGATTACAAAGCGAACTTCTCATTGGGGCAGGTTGCGTCTCTGTGCTTGAAAGTTCTGCTCTCACATTGGGAGAATATAATCCTGCGCCCCGATTTTCTGCTGCTATAAAATCTGGAAGCATCAAACTTATCGATGCTACTTGCCCGGCTATTCATGCGGGACTGCAAGCCTCGCAAAAAGGACTGCCCTTCATGCCTCTTCGCGGAATAATCGGCAGTGACATCTTAAAAAACCATCCCGATTGGAAGGTTATCCAGAACCCATTTTCACAAGACGATGACAAGATAGTTGCCATTCCTGCCATTAAACCAGATGTCGCTCTGTTTCATGCGCCATTTGCTGACCGAGAGGGTAATGTCTGGGTTGGCCGGAGGCGCGAATTGGTTCATATGACGCAAGCCTCCAAGACGGCATATGTGTCGGTAGAAAAAATCGTAGACGGCAATTTATTAGATGATGAGACGCTGGCCGCTGGCGTCCTCTCTAATCTTTATGTTGGCGCTGTCGCTGAGGTTCCCTCAGGGAGTTGGCCCCTCGGCTTTTGGCACGGCGAGGCCGAAGATAAAGAACATCTCGATCACTATAAAGCTGTGGCAGGCACACAAGATGGTTTTGATGAATATCTCCAACAATTTATTTTTGGCGGAGAAACCTCATGAGTGATGCCTCATCAAAAAAAGCCCTCATTTGTTTTATAGCTGATCTCCTGCGAGATTGTAATCATGTGGCTGTTGGCGCGTCTTCTCCAATTCCGGGAGCGGCTGCACTGCTTGCAAAAGCGGCCTGGTCATCTCCGCAGCATGTCAATATTTTGGGGTCGGTTAAAAACAATTTCCTAACCAATGGATCACAAGAGTTATTTGATTGTGCGGCTCAAGGCCGGATCGATGCCTTTTTTCTTGGAGGCGGCCAAATTGACGGCTCCGCCAACATCAACTTGATGGGCCGCGGTGAATACCCAAACAACACCCCAAGATGGCCGGGAACCTTTGGCTCTGCCTATCTTTACTTTCTCATCCCCAAAGTTATATTATTCCGAGAAGAACATAGCCGCCGGGTCCTGGTTGATACTGTAGATTTCATTAGCGCCCCGGGATGTAGTGCCCCTGAGACTTACCGAACTGGCGGGCCTTATGGGCTCCTCACAAACAAAGCATTCTTTAAGTTCGAAAAAGAGAAAGGATGCTTCTCCTTGAAAAGCATTCACGCCGGTAGTAGTTTAGAAGATATCTTGGACAACACCGGATTTGATTTTCTATACGATAAAGAAAATACACCGGCAACGCCTGAGCCGAACCCAGAACTTCTAAAGGTATTGGAAAATGAGGTTTCCGTGAAAATTCGGGATGTGTACCCTCAATTCTCCGACACCATATTCACTAACTAGAGCCGTCTCTAATCCCTAATATAAATAATAATAAAACTTCCTAAGGAATATGTACAATGTCCAACAATGGCGCCCTTTCCGGCCTTAAAGTGGTTGACCTCTCTCGCGTTCTCGGCGGCCCTGTGTGCACCCAAATTCTTGCAGATCATGGCGCCGAAGTCGTTAAAATTGAGCCTCCTCAAGGAGATGAAACACGCTTATGGGGCCCTCCGTTTAACGAGAGCGGCGTCTCTGCCTATTTCTCCGGTGCCAATCGAAACAAACGCTCCATTGCCCTAGATATTCGCAAAGAAGATGGTCAAAAAATCTTGCACAAACTGTTGGCTGATGCCGATATTTTGGTCGAAAACTTCAAAACTGGCTCTCTCGAAAAATGGGGATTGGGGTACGAAGATGTCCTCAAACAGAAATACCCAAAACTAATTCATTGCCGGGTAACGGGATTTGGAGCTGACGGCCCATTTGGCGGCTTTCCAGGCTACGATGCTGTTATTCAGGCATGGGCTGGCCTCATCAGCGTCAATGGGTCTCCTGGCTCTGGTCCTGTACGAGTGGGTATTCCCCTTGTTGACTTGGGCACAGGCATGAACGCTGTTATCGGTATATTGATGGCAGTAAATGAACGTCATACTTCAGGTAAAGGTCAATCCGTCGAAGCCTCTCTCTATGATACAGGCATTCAATTACAGCACCCTCATGGGGCTAACTATTTGATGAGCGGAAAAGAGCCCACACTTACGGGGAACTCCCACCCCAACATTGCACCCTATGATTTATATCCAACACAAACCGCCCCTATTTTTCTTGGTATTGGAAATAACGGACAATTCAGAAAACTGTGCGCAGCCTTGAATTGCCCAGAAATCCCAACGGATCCTCGTTTTGTTGATAATGCTGCGCGTCTTGAAAACCGAGATGCTCTAAATACCCTGCTCGAAGAAAAACTAGCCGATAAAAATGGCGTTGAATTTGCGACAGAGCTTCTGGACGCGGGCGTTCCCGCAGGCGCCGCCATGAGTGTTCCCGAAGCGTTAAATCATCCCCATACAAAGCACCGCGAAATGGTTGTCGAAATGGGCGATTATCGCGGAACTGGTATCGCCGTAAAGATGAGCCGTACGCCTGGCCGGGTTAGATCAGTTCCTCCAGGGTTTGGCGCAAATGGACGTGATATCCTGAAAGAACTTGGATATGATGAAAATGAGATTACATCATTGACAAAGAACGGCATTCTTTGGGAACATCCAAAAACATAATTTCGACAAATAAGAAAAATTGAAGCCGGGCGCAAAACCGACATAACCAATGAGAGCCAATCTGTGTTTGGCTCTTTATCAATATAAATGGACAATCAAAATGGTCAAATTTGGTGTAAATCAATCTGTAAACCGTGTTGAGGACGCTCGCCTCATTACGGGAGCCGGCGAATATACAGATGACATTAATCTGCCCGGTCAACTATACGGGTATATGCTGCGCTCTCCCATTGCACACGGCAAAATTCTGTTGTTAGACATAGACGATGCCAAAGCAGCACCCGGCGTTGTTGATATTATTACAGGCGCCGAATTGGCCGCGGCAAACGCGAACCAACGCCCTTGCATGATCCCATTAAAGAACAGTGACGGCAGCAGCCGCGCAGACCCTGGACACCCGGTTCTGGCCATCGACACTGTCAAATATGTGGGTGATAATATCGCCTTTATTGTGGCAGAAACGCTCGATCAAGCGAAAGATGCGTCTGAGTTGATAATGGTTGATTTCGACGATTTGGGAGTTGTTAGCAACACCAAAACGGCAAGTGATGATGGCCAGCCTTTGGTTCACAGTGATGTTGCCAATAACACGGCGTTCAATTGGGAACAGGGTTCTAGCTCTGAACTCGCGGGCATATTTGATAGCGCAGCGCATGTAACAACGGTCGATTTGATCAACAACCGGATTGTTGTAAATTCCATGGAACCCCGCGGCGTCATTGCTGACTGGGACACTGATGCTGAAAAAATGACAGTTCGCATGGGAACGCAAGGCGGTTGGGTTACAAAATCCCTTCTTGCAAACGCCGTCCTACATATTCCAGAAGACCAAATTCGTGTCATCACCCCTGATGTTGGTGGTGCGTTTGGTATGAAACTGTTTTTCTATTCAGAATGCGTTGCCACTGTTTGGGCCAGCCGAAAGCTTGCACGGCCCATTAAATGGATGGGTGAGCGAAGCGATGCATTTCTGTCAGACACTCACGGCAGAGACCATGCAACAACCGCATCTCTTGCCTTTGATGCCAACCATAAAATTTTAGGTATGCGCGTTCACACCAACGCAAACCTTGGGGCTTACTTGTCCACTTTTGGCCCCATGATCCCAACCATGGCAGCCGTAAAAGTTTTGCCCGGCGTCTATGATATTCCTGCGCTTCATTATCACTGCACTGGCGTTTTTACCAACACAGTTCCCGTTGATGCCTACCGCGGTGCTGGACGCCCGGAAGCCATTTATGTGATTGAGCGTTTGATGGATACTGCCGCCGCTGAACTTGGCCTTGGGCCAGACGAACTTCGCCGGAAAAACTTCATCCCAGTAGCGGCCATTCCATACACAACTGCTACCGGTTGCGTCTATGATAGCGGCGAGTTTGAACGGCTCATGGACAAAGCCATGGAAAACGCAGAATGGTCCAAATTTGACGACCGGAAAGCCGCATCTGCACTGAACGGTAAAATCCGTGGTATGGGCATGTGCTATTATATTGAGGCAACTGCCGGTAACCCGAGCGAGACGGCAACCGTCCGCTTTGAAGAAAACGATATTGTCACTCTCGCCGTTGGAACGCAATCCAGCGGACAAGGCCATTCCACCGCTTATGCTCAAATTCTAGCGGAACGACTTGGAGTTCCGTTTGAGAACATCCGTATTATTCAGGGCGACACCGATAAAATCAAAACAGGTGGCGGCACAGGCGGATCACGATCCCTCACTACTCAAGGCCCGGCAATTCATGCAGCAAGTGATGAAGTCATTAACAAAGGCATGCAACTCGCTGGTCATTTCCTTGAAGCCGCAGCGCAAGATATCGAATTTTCTGCAGAGGAAGGCGAATTTTCTATCTCCGGAACTGACAGAAAAATAAGCATTCTGGAGATGGCACAACGCGCTCGCGGTCTTGGTCAGTTACCAGAAGGACTTGAAGAAGGGCTCGATAGTGAAGCCAGCTTCACCGTTGAAGCGTTTACCTATCCAAATGGTTGCCACATTGCAGAAATTGAAATTGATTCAGACACCGGCGCCACAGAAGTTGTCCGATATATCATCGTTGATGATTTCGGCACCATCGTAAATCCAGCACTCGTTCGCCATCAGGTCATTGGTGGTATCGGGCAAGGCGTTGGCCAAGCTCTAACAGAAGAGACTGTGTATGATGATGATGGGCAGCTCCTCACGGGATCATTCATGGACTATGGAATGCCAAGAGCCGACAACATTCCGTTGGATCTTCAATATGAAACAATTGATATTCCCTGCACTATGAACCCCATGGGCGTCAAAGGCTGCGGCGAGGCTGGCTGCATCGGAGCGCCACCTGCGATCATAAATGCAACCATTGATGCACTTAAAGATAGAGGTGTTAGTCACATTGATATGCCCGCCACGCCACAAAAGGTCTGGAATTTGTTAAATAATTCGGCATAACCCACTGTTTTCAAATATTTTTTCTAAAAGAACCTCAAAAAATTCACTTTTTTTGAGGTTTTTCTTTGATTTCGGAGCAAATTACGCGAATATAAGTAATGACTAATTAAAAGAATTAGCTGCTCACTTAAAGCAGTTTTGCTTAGAGAGGCCCAATCGGATGCGAAATAGAGATGATGTCGCGTATGAGTTCCTCGATAGTTTGAAATCTGGATCCCCAGATGATTTTCTCAATCATTTAACTGACGATGTGGAGATTCATGTTTGTCTGGGCAACCAACTCTACACTGATAGCTATGCGGGAACATTTATGGGGAAAAGTGGTGCTGTAAATCTATTTGTTCTGTGCGGAAATTTTCTCAAATACATAAACGCGGCCCCTACCGACTTTCATCATGAATGCGATAAAATGATCGTCCGCGGCGACCTGAAATGCCAGCTAACCACCAGCTCTATTATGTGGAATTCGAGTTGGATGCAAATTTGGACATTCTCAGGTGACCGCATATCAAAGTTGCGCGTTTTTGCCGATTACCATACTTTGCCCATATCGGACATTGTACCTCCAAGAATGGAAGCTGGTATGTGTGCCCCAAAAGAAGTCGCCCAAAAACACTCCTTTTTCTCGTAATCTAACAACCATTGAAAAGTTATTGCGTTCCCCGTACAAGGAATGATGATTAACTCTGCTAAAAATTCGGCCAAATC
>JBALWO010000007.1:19058-63137 GCA_036960775.1 Pseudomonas marincola
GGGTTTTCAGGGACACTGTTAATTTTGCAGCCTGAAGCAGATGGTGAATGGTTTGGCTATTTACTGGCATTTGGCGCGGCTGCTTTCTACGCCATATACCTGCTACTGACCCGCAAACTCGCCGCCACATCCTCTCCGTTAAATACGTTACTGTATACGGCCATCATCGGAACTCTCATCATGAGCATAGTGGTTCCGTTCGAGTGGACTACGCCAGACTTGAGAGGGTGGCTCCTCATGCTTGCCACCGGTGTTATCGGCACCTTGAGCCACTTCTTCATCATCAAGGCGTTTGAGGGCGGGGATGCCTCTCATCTGGCCCCGTTCACCTATTCTGAAATTATAAGTGCCACTCTATTTGGGGTTATTGTATTTGGGCAATTTCCCGGGATCTCAACTTGGATCGGAATTTCCATTGTCATGGCAAGCGGTCTGTATATTTTCAAGCGAGAACAAAAGCAACCGAGCAGCTAACACCGCCGCCTTATTTTGCGGCCCTATTTTGCAGCAATTGAAATCGTCAGAGAAATACCGTTCCCGTTTTTTGAGAGTTCTTTTTCTGAATTTTTGGCGATGGGCACACCTGAATTCTGGCAATAATAAATAATAATCGCCGCGAGCATAGACGCATCCAGCGTAATCATTTTCTCCTGCAGGCTGCTATTGGTGGCTATACACACCGAGGCCGTGAGACCACCTTCTTCGCTCAAGGAAATATCAAGAATATCGCCTGCGGGCAGAACGGATTTCTTCTCAATCTGAAATAGTTGGACTGCCTCTTTTATCTCTTGAGATGAAAAATCTAATTTACGAAATTCAGTGACCATATTTCTCAATCCCGTCGTAGTTAAAGCTATTTGCTGGCCGTGAGGATCAGTCTAGTCCTCTACCTTAAATAGCGCCGCCAGCCGCCCAATCAATTGATACAACACAATAGCCTGCTCTTTAGCATAAAGAAACTCTCGCAAACTAAGTGTCGATATAACCAAAATGGCATAAAATTTATATAAACATTAAGGCCGTATTAATCCCCATAACTCATGATAAAATACAAACTATAGGGGAATAAAGTTGGCCAAATATCAATCATTAAATGAAAAACCTCTATGCCGCCTATTGGGCGTTATATTAAATTTGGCATTTGTTGCATTAATTGGGACAATTACACCCATACAGAATGCACAGGCATCAAAAGATACGGGACAAAGGTTGTTTTTGAAGTCAACGCCGACTTATCATCAACCTGTAAATTTGATGATTGATCCAAGTGGCCAACCCCGTTTATTGGTTCACTATCGGTCCGGGTTAATTGATATATTTGATATCTCCAATCTGCAAGACATCGTCAAGACGGCTGAAATTGACAGTAACATTTCCAGCTTCGATATGTCTAAAGATGGAGAGTTGATTGTAACGGGCTCTACTGACGGTGTAATTCAATATTGGAATTTTTACGGAGAACCTATATCCGATCCGGTACACGCTTATGATGCGGCAGTATTAGCCATCGCGGTTTCTGACGATGGACAGAAATTAGCGACAACGGCTGAAGCTGGCCCGCTCGCAATTTGGCAACTCAAAACCCTAGATCTACTAACTAAATTCAGGGTGGGATCTGGAGGCAGAACCATAGAGTTCTCGCCCGACAGTACCAAAATTGCAGTAGGTGGTCGTACAAAAATACTTTCCGTTATGAGTTCGGAAAGAGCCCTCTCGAAGAATAGTTATGTAAAAATTACCGGATTTGGTGGAAAGCTGTCTTCGATCAAGTTTTCACCAGATGGAAAACTATTGTTAATCGCGGCGAAACAAGGCGGGGTTCAATTGTGGAATATTGAAGATAACACCCAAAACAAACCTATAACTACCATCAAAGTTGGTTCTCCTAGTTCCGCTTATTTTTCCAATGATGGAAAACACATATATGCCAGTGATAACAAAAAACGCCTTACAAAGTGGAGTTTAGATGGGGTCAATTTATGGTCCCCAAAGCTTCGTCCCAAATTTTCATATAGAGTCCTTTCCTTATCTCCTGACGAGAAATTCTCAATTGCACTTAACTATCAATCACAAATTGATGTTTGGGATGACAATGGAAATCAAATTGGAGTAGATATCCTAACGAACACCTCAAAGCTCAAAGCCTTAAGTATTTCAAATGACAAAAAATACATTGCTGTGGGTAGTACAAGTGGCGTGATCTGGGTATGGTCAGTTCTTGAAAATCGAGTAATCCAGCTTTCAACCAACGATAACTATAGTGTTAATAAATTAGCATTCTCCCCCAAAGGAGACCTAATTGTTGCTATGGATAAATCCAGTAAAGTTTTCACATGGGATATGTCGGGTAATATAGTTTTACCTCCGATTGATTATGGTCGAGCTGTCCCAAAATCAATAGCCTTCTCTCCTGACGGCAGGCAATTTTCAATATCCGCCGGCGGTTATACTGTTGGTACCTGGAAAACAAGCGGCCAAGAATTACAACCTCCAAAGAAAATACGGTATAACAGCCCTATAAAGATAAAATATACACGTAACGGTGAAAACATAATATCTATCTCGAATGCTGGCGTTTTGGGGATTCACTCGCTGGATGGAAAACCCTCCATTTTCTTTCAAGAAAAAACTCATAAAGCCAAAGATTTCAAGATAGATACCGATACGAATACGGTTTTATCGACAGATGGAGACGGCACAGTCTATCTATGGGATCTGGATACAATGTCGATTACGAAAAACTTTCGAGTAGTGCCCAACAAACGAATTAAAGGTAAAGAGCTACCTTTCAAAGGCCCTAAGCGTCGGTTAGTTCAGAGTCTTGCTGACAGTACCGATAGGGCTTATCGTTTTCTTGGTGGTGATGACGGGATCCTTCGTATGATGAATAAAAAGGGAGATGTTGTAAGCCAAGTCAACAATTGTATGGGACGGGATCTAGTGGGAATTGGCAAAAACTCGGTTATCGCATTATGCGGGAACCATTTAGTTGCCCATAACTTCCAATCCTCAAAAAGTATAAAAATTTATTTTGATACTAAAGGCGTTATTTTAGTGGGTGAAAGTGCTGCTCATTTCTCTGGCTCGAACATTAATTCTCATGTTGCTGCATACGATAAAAACGAACAAGTACATGTATCGTCAGATACTGAAGTACTACAAAAACTGATTAATTGGTTAGGCCTAAAGTGACAAAAATAGAAAAACCTCTATTGCTGAGGCTCTGGAATTTGCCTGACCCGAGTTTGCGTTTGCTTATGATACCCCGAACAGAAATTTAGTAACGCCAGATAGCGTCAGGCGGGCATTTATCTTTTAGTTTCAAAGAAGAAATGGTGCACCGGGGAGGATTCGAACCCCCGACCCCTAGATTCGTAGTCTAGTGCTCTATCCAGCTGAGCTACCGGTGCAACCTGACAGTCCTAATTCGGGACTGTTGCGGCGAACAATTTAGTTGTTGTTTGCTGCGGATCGGGAAACTAATCAAAAGCTTCAAACAATGCAAGTGCCGAATTCAAAAAAAATGCAAAAAACACAAAAAAAATCCTTTCTTGTGACAAAGCACTTGATTGGGTAGTATTTGGGTCTGTTTTACTGTAGTTAATGACAGAGTTATTCGAATTGGGGGCTTCGTAAACCCACCTATGGCCGTTTACGATACAAAAAATAGAGTGTTTCACGATATGGTATTTCGCATTTCCCGACCAATTGTGCTGACAGCAGTTTTATTTGCGGCTGGCTGCTCATTTGTTGACGATTCTCTGCTACCGGTTTTGACCGGGGGTGAGCCCAAAAGCGCTGCAGGACCAGTCGCTATTGCACCATCAGCGGCAGAAGCAAACCCAAATCCAACAGTTAGTGGTGCAACCGCAGTTGCTGCAGGTGTTTTGACACCAGCGCAAATAATGTCACCCGCGGCGATTGTCGCAGGGACACCACCGCCGCTTGGAACTACTAACTTCATTACACCGGGCGTAACGGCTGCACCGAATACGGGCACCTTTGTTGGCCAGAAAGTTTCGGTCCTGCGTTCTGAACTTGGGGCTCTGCAAGGACGCCTTCAACTTCGCAACCAACAATTGCAGCAAATTCGGACCACGACCACAGGCAACTCTCAAGCCTATCATGGGACGATCGCTGCGGTTAATGCCCGACTTCAAGTCGGAACGACACCGGGCAACCCAATTTTGATCAATCAATGGAATCAAGCGCAGCTTCAACTGGAGCGAATCGGCGCAGACATTTCATCCATGAACAGCCTTGCGAACGCAGTTGCGAGTGATTCAAGCATGTCAGCTTATTTGCTCGAATCAACTCGGGCAGCATATGGCCTCTCTGGCGCCATTGAAGAAGATCATCGCCAATTGGCCATTTTGGAAGATGAGACAAACCGGACAGTTGTCTTGGTTGATCGCCTCCTGAATGAGCTTTCAGAAGATATTAGCCGCCAGACAGCATATGTTGGAAATGAGCGGGCGAACCTCACAACACTTTCACATTCAGTTAAGAACGGTGAATTGTTAGGAACGAGCCTTTCCAATCGGGCATACCTTGCATCAGCGCCTGTTGCCAACTCATCCCCCTTCACAGGGTCGAGCACGCAAAATTTTGCAGCTGGCAACAGACAGCCACTTGTCGTCATTCGATTTGATCGTGCTGACGTTCCCTACGAACAAGCGCTTTACACGGCTGTAAACCGGACGCTTCAAGGACGGCCACAATCTGTATTCGATGTTGTCGCAGTAGCACCAATGCAAGGCGGAGCCGCTGACGTGGCTCTCAGCCAATCCAAAGCCACTCGCAATGCGCAAAAAGTACTGCGCTCTCTCACTGATATGGGATTACCTGCGGCCCGCATTAATTTGTCGGCAGCAGCGAGCGGCCAAGCGGTTACAAACGAAGTTCATATTTACGTTCGTTAAATATAAAACACATTTAGAAAAAGCGGCGATGTATTCGCCGCTTTTTTTATGCCTAAATTCGATCAATTCATGGCTTGTATAGGCATAATTCACACATATATGAGATTTAGTATTCACTTTGACCGTTAGGGAAACATCCATGCTGCAAAATAAAGAAGGCCAACAGGTACCAACATGCACTTTTCCTCTAAGAGAAGGCGACAACTGGAAACAAGTATCTTCCAGTGATTTGTTCAAAGGAAAAAAGGTTGTGGTCTTTTCACTACCGGGTGCCTTTACCCCCACATGCTCATCAACCCATCTTCCACGCTACAGTGAATTGGCGTCCACGTTTGCGGGCAACGGCATCGACGACATCATTTGCATGTCTGTCAACGATACCTTTGTGATGAACGAGTGGAAGAAAGATCAAAACGCTGACAACATAACCTTTATTCCAGATGGTTCCGGCACCTTTACCGACGGTATGGGAATGCTGGTGGATAAGTCCGATATCGGCTTTGGAAAACGGTCATGGCGCTATTCCATGCTCGTCAACGATGGTGTCGTTGAAAAAATGTTTATTGAGCCGGAAGTTGAAGGCGATCCCTTTGAAGTGTCAGACGCGGATACGATGTTGAACTACATCAACCCAAGCGCCGTGCTTCCAAAAGCCATCACCATGTTCTCAAAGCCAGGTTGCAGCCATTGCACACGGGCAAAAGATGCCCTCACTGCTGCTGGATTGGCCTATGAAGAAATTGTCCTTGGAACTGATGCCACTTACCGCAGTTTGTCCGCTGTGGCGGGCGCAGGGACCACACCGCAAATCTTTATTGATGGCATCAAAATTGGCGGCGCAGATGAGCTAGAAACTTACCTCGCATCCTAGCCAGCAAAATTACGCAATAAAAAAGCCCGCCAATTTCTCGGCGGGCTTTTCTTTGTCTCAATGGCGGGAACTAGTCGTCCCAGCTCATACGAGCAAGATCTGTTGCAAACAGATGTAGATTTGGCCAAACACCGTTCAGGCCTTTACGGACCACGTGAAGGTTTGCCAACTGGAACATAAATCCGTTCACAGCATCTTTTGCCAAGATCATTTGCGCTTCTTTCAGCTTTGCACTTCGAACTGAAGGCACCAACGCTGTTTCAGCGGCTTTGATGACCTTGTTAAAGGCTTCATTTTCGTAATTGAAATAGTAGCCCTTACGCGCATAAATGTTGATATCCATTGGTTCAACATGGCTTACGATAGAGAGGTCGTAGTTTTTCTTTTTGTAAACTTCGTCCAACCATTTTGGCCAATCAACATTTTGGATGTTAATTTTGAAGCCTGCTTTTTCAAGCTGAGCTGCAACAATTTGACCGCCCTTACGTGCATAGTTGTCAACTGGTGGCAATTTCAAAGAAAGTGCCAATCCGTCTGGGTAGCCCGCTTCTGCAAGGAGTGCTTTTGATTTCGCAGGATCGTACGGGTATGTATTTGTCAGATCTACGTAATCTGGATGATGCGGCGCAAAATGAGAACCGATCGGAGTGCCGTAACCAAACATAGCGCCGTCGATAATTTCTTGGCGGTTAATGGCATGAGCAATGGCTTGGCGAACTTTCAATTTAGAAAGAGCTTCGCTTTTATTGTTCGTGCTGAGGATCGTTTCCCCGTTAGTCGTTCCTTCAAGAATTTGGAACTGGTCGCCTAACTTGAACTGGCTAAGTGTTTCGTTTGGAACAGTTGCAAAATCAACGTCACCTGTTAGCAAAGTCGCCATACGCGCAGCTGAATCATTGATGAAACGGAAAGTTGCTTTTTTGACTTGGATACTGGAAGTGTCACGATACGTATCAGCAGCGACCATCTTCACTGAATCGCCTTTGATCCAGCGAACAAATTTGTAAGGACCTGTGCCAACTGGTTTAGTCGCATTGTTACCGTCTGAATCGGGATCAACAATCACGGCTGTACCTTCGCCCAATTGCGCCAAAAAGTCACCGCGAGGTTCTTTTAGCGTAACAACGATCGTTGTTGCATTTGGCGTGTCCATTTTTGCGATATTGGTAAACCGGCTTTTTCTTTTGTTCTTGCTGGTTTCTGCTGCATTTTCTTCGAATGTGTATTTCACATCGGAAGAATCAAAATCAGCACCGTCGTGAAACTTTACACCAGCTTCGAGATTGAATGTATACACCAATCCATCGGGGCTAACTGTCCAGCTTTTAGCAAGGGCAGGTTTCACAGTTCCGTCAGCGCCAATACGTGTGAGACCTTCATAAATATTATAAAGTGTAATTAGGGAAATAGCGGCGGCGGCACCGGTCCGTGGGTCCAACCCTGGTGGCTCCAAACGCATTCCATAATTTACTGTTGTTTTAGCTGCTTGCGCTGTCATCGGAGCTAAAATAGCTGATGCCAAGGCCGCTGCGACCAAAATTTTCTTCATCCCAATCTCCCATATCATGGTTTTTTTAAGAGTGATCGATAGCCGGGCAGTTTCCCTAAGCTATCGGCATTATAAACGGCGCGGGCGACTGCCCTTGCGACGCAATCCGCTGCGATGGCACCAATTCGGGCCAGCGCGAGTGGTTCTGGTGTGTCCAAGGGTTTCTTTTCCGTGGACAATGTAAAGATAGTATCCCCATCAAACGGGGTATGTACAGGGCGGATTGAACGCGCATATCCGTCTTGCGCCATAATGGCGACCCTCTGTGCCTGTGACTTGGTCAATGTTATATTTGTGGCAACAACACCGATTGTCGTGTTCTCCATCAAGCGGCCGTTAGTAATTGCATCCAATGATATATCACCATCAGTTTGAGGCGCACCCATGCCACCAAACTCGCCGTTTTGCTCAAACGGCCATGCCCAAAAACTATGGCTATTCGGAAACAGAACACTTCCCACAGGGTTCACCGCAATAACCGCACCGACTTGAATGCCGTCATCGGTAACCGCAGAGCAGCTTCCAAGACCGCCCTTCAGCAGTCCCGCTGCAGCCCCATATCCAGCACCAATATTTCCTAAGCTGAAGGTGTTTGTCGCTTCCATAACGGCTTGCCGACCAAGTTCACGGTAGGGAGGCATATCTCCCCAGTCTTTGTCACCGCCGTTAAACAAGTCAAACAAAACAGCAGAGGGCACAATTGGAACATTAAATTCTCGCATGGCAAAGCCACGCCCCGTTGCCGCCAGCGCACTCGTCGCGCCTGCCGCTGCCTCCAGCCCAAAAACGGATCCACCGCTTAAAACAACAGCATTGACGCGATCCACAAGGCAATCTGGGCGCAAGACTTCGGTCTCCCGCGTACCAGGGCCACCGCCTCGTACATCAACGCCGCCAACAGCCGCATCGTCAGGGACAATGGCCGTCACACCAGTAAAGGCATCACTATCATGGGCGTTTCCGACGTTAATTCCGTCGACGTCCGTAATCAGATTTTTCTTTCCGGGTTTTATCATTACAATTTTCTGTTTCATTCTTATTTGGTCACGTTACTGTAGGATAAACTAGACCATCTCTTTATAGCTACTGTAGCAATTATTTTGTTTGAGTGAAAACAATTTTATCACTTAAAAAGCAAAGGCAAACTTGATGATAAAAGCGCTTCCATTATTTCACAAAGCCATAACAGCTTGCTCGTTATTTCTAATCCTAACAGCCTTTTCAGGTAATGCCACGGCTAAGACGACCGGGAAATTTATGATTGCTGCGGCCAATCCTCTCGCGGCGCAAGCTGGCTATAAAATACTGGAACAGGGCGGGAATGCTGTAGATGCTGCCATTGCCGTTCAACTTGTTCTGACATTGGTTGAGCCGCAGTCATCAGGGATCGGCGGCGGGGCTTTCCTGCTGTATTTCGACAATAAAAACAAAAAGGTTGGAACTTATGATGGCCGCGAGATGGCACCTGCCTCGGTAAAAGAAGATCATTTTTTAAAAACCGATGGCAACCCACTTAAATTTTACGAGGCGGTTGTCGGCGGAAAATCCGTAGGCGTTCCGGGCGCATTGGCTATGCTTGAAAGCGCGCATAAGGACCATGGAAAACTCCCCTGGGAAGATCTATTTGGCGCGGCAATTGAATTGTCTGAGAAGGGTTTTGCAATCTCCCCTCGCCTGCACTTTCTGCTTAATCGAGACAAATATCTCAAAACAAAATCTGTTGCGGCAGCCTATTTTTACAAAGCGGATGGATCGGCAAAAGATGTTGGTACGATTTTAAAGAACCCGGCACTTGCTGGCACACTAAAGGCGATCGCATCAAATGGGGCAACCGCTTTTTATACAGGCGTAATCGCGGAGAAAATTGTCAACGCAGTTAAAGCTGATGTCGGAAACCCCGGCCTGCTCACCCTTACCGATATGAAGAACTATGTGGCCAAAAAACGGGCGCCGATTTGCGCGCCCTATCATGGGTTTAATATCTGCGGAATGGGGCCACCAACATCAGGGGGTGTTACCAGTCTACAAATCTTGAAACTTTTGGAAGGCCACAATTTATCCACCGTATCACCCGGAAGTCCCGCAGCCATCAATCTCATATCTGAAGCCAGCGCCATGGCTTTTGCCGATCGCGGGCTTTATTTAGCCGATGCAGATTTTGTAGATATCCCCGTGCAAGCAATGTTAAGCGCCCCCTACATGGCGCGCAGATCCGCATTGATTGAAGCTGGAAAAACAAATATCCCCTATGAAGCTGGAGATCCTGCGAAACAGGCAAATCTGCTGACGCCAGATGACGCAATCGAACTTCCCTCCACCAGCCACTTTAGTATTGTTGATGCAGATGGAAATGCCGTTTCAATGACAACATCGGTGGAGAATGTGTTTGGCTCTCGCCTGATGGCCGGAGGTTTTATTCTAAATAACCAGCTCACAGATTTCTCATTTCGGCCATCGAAAGACGGCGTTCCAGTGAACAATCGAATTCAAGCGGGGAAACGACCTCGCAGTTCAATGTCGCCAACTCTTGTCTTGAACCCAGATAATTCTCTTAATATGGCTATCGGATCTCCCGGCGGCAGCCGAATTATTGGGTATGTTACCAAAACGATTATCGGTGTTCTCGATTGGGGATTGGATATGCAGTCAGCCATCAACCTTCCCCATTACGTCAATCGGAACGGCACTTTGGATCTTGAAAAAGGGACAGATGCCGCCGCAACAAAACCACAGCTTGAAGCTATGGGATATAAGGTGAAGATCAGACTTCTCAACAGCGGTCTGCATGGTATCAGGGTTACAGATGGCGGCTTACAGGGCGGAGCTGATCTACGGCGCGAGGGTGTCGTTCTCGGAAATTAGTCGAACTCGATTGGGGTGCCGATGGCCAGATTAAAAAAGTCATCGGCTCTTCCCTGATTGACCGCGATTTCAATGAGACCATTTGCGTTTACATAAGCCAACGGTTTATTTTTGGGGACACTTGAGAATGTGCGCGATAACGCCAACCTCTCACCCCGAATGCTAATTCCCGTCACAGAAGCCGCCGAAATCCCAGTCATGGCATTCCCGAACACATCGATATAGACAACCTCGGCAATCACTTTGGGCCATTTGGCCTGAAATAGAGACGCCAGAGGAACACTCTCGAGAAGATTGAAGTCTTGCCCCATGGCGATTTTTGCAGCAACAGGTGCAAATAGATCCCGCCCATGGAAGCTATTTGAAAGCGTTGGCGGCTTCCAGATAATATTGAATGCTTCTGCCGACGCATCCCGGCGTAAAAGTAGTTCAAACAATCCATTGTCGGGTCCAACAAACCACCGTTCACAACATTTAACAGCTATGGCCTTTCGGGCACTTCCCACTTCAGGGTCGACCACACATAAAAACACACTGTTTTTTGGGAAATCCTGCATGTAGGCGTTGAGCAGAACGGCGCTCGCTTTTACGCTGAAGGCCGGTAGATCTGAGAAGACAGGAATAATATCATCCAAATAGCCTGTAGATCTAACGCTCGCCGTCATTTGGCCGACATAGGGGCCACTGACCCCAAAATCTGTAAATAATAAAATCATATTAGCGACCTACTCGTCAGCACTTTCTGCGACAATAAACAATCTCGAAAAGGGATACAGGGTCGCGCCGTCGTCACGTTGCGGATATGCCTCCAGCAATAATTCCGCATACTCCTGTTCAAACTCACTGATATCATCGCCCTCTAATGCATTTAGAAAAGGCCGAAGTGCGGTTCCTCGTGTCCATTCTAAAACCGCATTTTTCCCATCCAACACTTGAAAGTATTTTGTCTCCCACAAGTTCAGCTTTGCCACCAACGGGGATAACAAATCATAATACCAATCAATATTATGAACGGGTGCCGGGCGAACGAGATGCCCAAGTTTGTCCAGCCACCGGTCTGATTGCGCAAGCTCGTATAAAATTGCGTGAGAGGGCGCGCTAAAGTTATTGGGCATTTGAACGGCAAGGGTGCCGCCGGGGCGGAGAACTTCTAAGAGTTTTGGAAACAATGTTTCGTGATTATCAAGCCAATGAAGCGCTGCATTACTAAACAATAAGTTGGCTTTACTGGAGGGATCAAAATCAGAGATTTCACCCTGCATCCATTCGATGGCGGGATGATCTTTTCGGGCCTTATGGAGCATCTGTTCGGAGCTATCGAGGCCGACGACAATCGCCTTATTCCAGCGCTGAGACAATATGGATGTCACATTTCCAGTTCCACATCCCAAATCGTATATTGTCATCGGATCGAATAAATCGACTTGAGACAACAAATCTATTGCGGGGCGGAGACGGTGATCAGAGTAAAGGTGATATTGATCCGGGTTCCAGCTCATCAGATACAACTTCCTCTTCAGTTTCTATTTAAGCAACATTCTACCCATTCAGGTAGATTACATAAATAAGATTCTTTCAAGAGAGTAAATAATCAACTATTCAAGTTCAGCCGTGGTCAGTTTTTTCGTAAAGAAAGGCCAATTAAAGATCGGGCCATCACTTTTTTTCTCGCTGATATATTCGACTTTTGCCCCTTGAGATCCAAGCTCGCTAACTTCACGAACCCGCTCGGATGGTTTTGTGTATGGCTCTTTTTGAGAGTAACAATTAACACCGCCCAATGAGCGATAACAATATACGGGATCCTGCTTGATTTCCCGCTGTTTCGCGCGGCAATATGCGTCACCAAACATAACATTAACGGTTGTACAGTCTTGATCCATAAGCTGGGATATCTTCTCGTCAATCACCGCAACTGCCGCAGTTGTGCAACCTGTTGTGGCCGATAAAACCAAAAACAATAACCCGATTGCGAAAAGCCGCATATTTAAGCCCGTCCCTTAACCGTTACCAAAAACTAATTTTCTTTCAGGCAATAATAAAAAAAACTGGTTTCCAAATACTTAACGCGGCAGCTCAATAGCAAAACAAGTTCCGCTTTCATCGCTTTTAGCCACAACTATTGATCCGCCATGTGCCGTAACCAACTCATTTGCGATGGACAAACCAAGTCCAGTCCCCCCGCTTTTCACTGATCCAGTAAAGGGCTCGAACAGATGTGCTTTTGCTTGCGCCGGAAGACCCGGGCCGTTGTCGCTGATCAGAATAACGTAGGTTCCCGGATTTTTCTTGGCACCAATATGAACCCGACCGCCATCACTCAAGGCCTCAACCGCGTTTCGGCAAATATTCATGATCACGCGGTACATGTGCTCTCTATCGGCTTTCAGCAAAAATTCTTTCGGGACGTCATTTACCCATTCGATATTTTCTTGCTCAGAGACAATGACATTAGCCCGGACCTCCTCTACCAGCGCTGAGAGTGGGAATTTTTCGGTTACGGGCTCACGCTCTTCCGCTTTTCCATATTTTAAAGTCTGGGTACACAGCTCAATGGCCCGGTCGATACTATTAACTAAGCGCGGGACAACTTTCTGTACCTGAGGATCGTCAAGCTGAGACAAGCTGTCACTCACGATATGGGAGGTTGAAAGGATATTTCTGAGGTCGTGGCTAATTTTCGTAACGGCTGTGCCCAAAGCTGCTAGGTGTTGTTTTTGCTTTAAAGCAAACCGAAGTCGCGTTTGCATTATCTCAAGCTCGCGCTCGGCGATACCGATTTCATCTTTCCTGCTTGAGGATGTAATCCCAACAGACACATCCTCTGGTGACCGCCTAAACGCAATCATGCTGGCACTCAGACGCCCCATAGGCCGGACCATCAACCAATGAAGGGCCAGAAATACCAACACTGCCGTCATCACTGAAATAACCAATGACAGCACGAAAATATTCCATGAGTATTCATACATCGCAGCAGCAAGAGGTGCTTCGTCGATTACCATCTCTAAAGAGGAGGTCGGCTCATTTACAATTGGAGTGGTGACCCGAATAATTCTATTTTTCCCGACAGTGAGAACCTCGAGAGCATCCTCAATCAGTTTAAAAGCGCCCCGCTGTGACAAATCAAAACTCGCATCCACAACTGCGGGCATGTCTTCGGTTAGCATCAGCATCGATGAGTTGGCACTTCGGAAAACCACGGACCGCGCACCAACCCGAAAAAGAAGTTCCTCTTTAAGCTCTTTCGATACCATTTTGTCAGGTGCCGCCAGCAACGCAAGTGAGGCGAGATGAGAAAATTCTGTTTTCTTGACCAAGTAATTAACGCGAAAATTAGCGATAGACGGGACAAAAATCAAAATCTCAGCCAGCATGACAAACACGATTGTCAGCAGCAAAAGACGCGCAGATAGGCTTCTATACGCCCGAGAGATTTTGCGAAGATAAATCATAGGTTATAAGCCTATACAAAATTCCATGGGAAACCAATAGATAGCGATATCACCACATAAAACGAAGAAGGAATCGAACTATCTTTCGGGTTTTCTCGCTGAACAAACTTGGTGTGTAGAAGCTGCCTGCCGCCCGTTTATTCACTTCGCCAAGGGTTGGATAGGGCGCGATAAAGCTGGCCATGTTGGAAATTTTTAATTTACCAGTAATCGCCAATGTCCATGGGTGAATTAGTTCTCCCGCCTGCAAACCAACGATCCCGGCACCAAGTATCTTCCCCTTTTTGGTGGTAATTGCCTTTACCATCCCCTCTTCACGGCGCTCTGCCCTCGCTCTGTCATTTTCTGCGTAATCAAACGTCAGAACCCGGATATCATCACCGTATTTCTCGCGTGCTGCGGCCTCACTCATGCCGACATTAGCGACTTCAGGATCTGTGTATGTCACCCAAGGTACTGCGCTGTAGTCCACTTTAGCTGGCAATCGAAACAAGATATTTCGAATAACAATACCAGCGTGATAACCGGCAACATGGGTGAATTGAAGGCCACCGGCGACATCACCGATTGCAAATATTTTTTTGTTACTCGTCCGAAGCCTCGCATCCACTTCAATTCCAAACCGGCTATAGCTGATACCGGCATCATCAAGATTTAGCTTGCCAATATTTGGTTTCCGGCCAGCCGCAACCAATATATGAGACCCTGTTATAATCTCAACAGCACCGTCTTGGTCCAACTCAATGTCAATGCTGCCGTCAGGCTTCCGTGATATTTTGGCAATCTTAACACTTTCCCTGATATCAACGCCTTCCCCTTTTATGGTATCAATCGCCACTTTTGTGAGATCGGGATCGTCTTTTGCCAGCACCGAGAAGGCCTCAAGAACCGTAACAGCACACCCAAGACGGCGATGCGCCTGCGCCATCTCCATACCAATGGGTCCGCCGCCAATAACAACTAAATGGCTTGGTTTTTCACGATTTTCAAACAGCGTTTCGTTGGTCAGATACCCGCAGTCCTCCAACCCCTCAATGGGCAATGTAGCCGCTGATGATCCTGTGGCGATGACAAATCGTTTTGCTTCGATCACCTGATCTCCGACGACCAGTTGGTGATCATTCAAAAAACGGCCGTAACCCTCGAAAACAGTAACGCCAAGCTCCTCAAACCGTTCGACAGAATCGTGGGGAGCAATTCCAGCGATGATACCTGCCACATGATCCATCACTGCAGCGTAATTCACATTGGGACGTTCCCCCGTCACGCCAAATTCTGCAGAATGATCTAACGCTGACGCTTTTTTTGCAGCTGCAATGAGTGCTTTCGATGGGACACAGCCATAGTTTAGGCAATCCCCGCCCATTTTGCCGCCTTCAACCAAAACGACCCGCGCGCCCATCTGAACAGCGCCAGCAGCAACACTTAATCCACCAGAACCAGCGCCGATAACGCAAATATCCGTCTTGATACTATTTTTAGGCATCGTAACTCCAAATTTCTAACGGAAAATAATCAAGATTTGCGCCATTTTTTGATCAATATAGGTAACAATGAAATGAGGCCAAGCGCAACAAAAGACAGAATAATTTCAGTTGTTATGAGGGACGCGACGTCAAAATCTCTAGTGCATATTTGGTCTGCTTTCTGAAGACAAGCCTCATACCGTTCCTGCTGCTCAACGATAACGCTGTCCAAACCTGCACCGATGAAGGAAAACACAAATGTCCCGGGAATGATTCCGATAAATGTCCCGATAATATAAGTCCGTAACGGAACCCCTAAGAAGGCTGGAGCAATATTGACAAGCCAGAAAGGAAATGCCGGAACAAGCCTCAAAAACAAAAGATAGCTCATGGCGTTATCTTGAAACCCTTTTTCAAGTTTTTCGAGCCACGGGCCGGCTTTTTTCCGAAGCATATCGCCCAGTGATGTTGCCGCGATTAAGAACAGTAATGCGGCGCCAACTGTTGCGGCCATAACTGTCGCAAGACCGCCAATGATCCAGCCGAACAAAAAGCCACCGCAAATCGTTAGAAGCAACCCTCCGGGGACAGAAGCAGCAACGACGACTGTATAAAGAGCAAAATAGAAAGCAATCGACGCAATATAATGGGCGCTCACGAACTCCAACAAGGCATTCCGATTCTCACTGAAGAGCGAAAATGATAGATATTCATCAAGTCCAAACACGAAAAAAGACGCAAATAAAGCAGCGATAACCAAAAGAGGGATATGTTTTTTTATCTTTGACGCTGAGGCAGGTATATTTTTGTTAGTCACATTACCCATACCGAATTGTTCCTTGTTTACAGCGGCAAATACTATTACTGCCTACCATCGTTCACTAAGCGTCCGTTTCTGTGTTCCGACGTATACAACAGTATACTGCCATAAAAGGCGGCTTTCACACAGCACATAGGCGCATTTTCTCAGTGCCAAATTGTCCGACTCACGTTTAGACTGGCGAAGTTTCGTTGATCTCTGACAGCCTCAACATAACCCGCTACTGGTTTCAAGAAAGCCCCCTTCAACTAAAAGTGAGACTTGTTGAAAAGAATCCGCTCGTTAAATAGCGCTCCTGCTGAAAAGCATCATCTCCTCCATTGACTTCGGTCGCTACACCACCTATACACCGGGGCTTAATTTCATCTTCACACGGTTCGGTGTTGAAGACAGACGGAGAAGTCCTGTGAAACGTACATATCAGCCAAGTAAAATCGTTCGTGCTCGTCGCCATGGTTTCCGCTCTCGCAGCGCGACTGTCGGTGGTCGCCGCGTTCTATCTGCACGTCGCACTAAAGGCCGTAAGAGCCTTTCTGCGTAACCCATGCCGAAAGGCGTCGAACGACTTAAAAAGCGCGCAGACTTTCTCCGCGTAGCGGCCGTTCGTCGCAAGTGGGCAACACCGGGAATGGTCCTGCAAGCTGCACGTGATACATCATGTGTAGATGCGGGACGTTTGCGTGTGGGCTTTACGGCAACGAAAAAGACTGGGAATGCTGTTGTTCGCAATCGAATAAAACGGCGTTTACGATCTCTTGCCGATGAAATGCTTCCAAAACATGCGAAACCCGGTTGGGACTTTGTATTGATTGGGCGCCAAGGAACGCCGACACGAAATTTTGAGGCGCTGAAGAAAGACTTAAAAACAGCCCTCAAGAAGGTCGGAGCCTATGAGGAGGAGACACCAAATGCGTAATTTCGTGACTTTTCTGCTGAAGGCACCAATAAAGGTTTACCAATACCTCATATCCCCGTATCTTCCTGCGAATTGTCGATACTATCCAACATGTTCTGCTTATGCGTTAGAAGCGCTGCAGGTACATGGGCCTGCTAAAGGCGGATGGCTCACATTGAAACGCCTTGGAAGATGTCATCCATGGGGAGGGCAGGGTTACGATCCTGTTCCAAATAATATTAACAACTGCCACCATTGCCTGGAAGAGACGCCAGACAATAGTTCGCATTGAGTAGCATTAGGGCTTAAAAATGTCAGATCAGAAGAATGTGGTTCTTGCGGTCGTTCTATGTTTCCTGATTATTTTCGGGTTTCAATATTTCGTAGAAACGCCGGAGATTGAGGAACAAACGCAGCAACAGGCTGTTGAGCAAGCCGCTAACGGCTCTGCACCAACTCCAGATGCCGCGGATGTATCAGCACCATCAGGTGTTCCTGCCGCCGCAGTTTCAGCAACTCGCGAAGCAAGCCTTGAGCTTTCTCCGCGCATTAGAATCAACACACCATCCCTCCATGGCTCAATTGCACTTAGGGGCGCCCGTATTGATGATCTGACGCTTGTTCGCTATAGAGAAGAAGTTGATCCAGAAAGCCCGGAGATCAAACTGCTCTCCCCTTCCGGTGGCCCAAGCCCATATTACGCAGAGTTCGGCTGGAGCGCTGCTGCTGAGACTAATGCGTCTTTGCCCAACGCCAACACTCTATGGTCTACTTCAACAAGCGAGCTGACACCTGAAACTCCGCTTGTCTTGTCCTGGGACAACGGCGAAGGGTTGCTGTTCACGAGAACCTATTCGCTTGACGCCAATTACTTGTTCACAGTTGATCAAGCCGTTAAAAATTCGACAACTAGCGATATCACGTTGTTCCCATACGGTTTGATTTCCCGGACTGGACTGCCAGAAACAACTGGCTTCTACATTCTTCATGAAGGCCCAATTGGTGTCTTTAACGAAACATTGGAAGAAGTTGACTACGACGACCTCGTTGATGAAGGAAATCGCAGCCTGACATCTACTGGCGGCTGGATCGGTATGACAGACAAATTCTGGCTGACGGCCCTCTTGCCAAATCAGACAGAAAAATTCAAAGGCCGTTTCAACCACATCAAAACTGGCGACAGGTTCCAAACGGATTACCTCAATCAAAATGGTGTTGTTATTAAAGCCGGTGCAATTGCATCAACAACAAACCGCATGTATGCCGGTGCTAAAGAAGTCGATATTCTGGACAAATATGAAGCAGAATTTGGCATCTCGCGCCTTGAACTTGCCATCGACTGGGGTTGGTTCTACTTCCTCACGAAACCGATTTACTTTGCTTTGGAATACCTAGCACAGCTTATTGGAAATCTGGGTCTGGCAATTCTTGCGCTAACCGTTTGTATCAAACTTCTTCTGCTGCCACTTGCTCACAAATCATATGTGTCCATGAGTAAGATGAAAAAATTGCAGCCTGAAATGGCGAAGCTCCGGGAAAAACTCGGGGATGATCGCGCCAAACTCAACGAAGAGATGATGGCGCTATACAAAAAGGAAAAAGCAAATCCGGCAGCCGGTTGTTTACCGATCCTATTGCAGATTCCGATTTTCTTTGCCTTGTACAAAGTATTGTTTGTGACCCTGTTAATGCGTCATCAGCCATTTTTCGGCTGGATTACAGACTTGTCTGCGCCAGATCCGACCAACCTATTCAATCTGTTTGGCTTAATTCCATGGGCACCACCTGAATTCATGATGATCGGCGCATTGCCAATTCTCATGGGTCTCAGCATGTTTTTACAACAGAAGTTCAATCCGCAGCCTGCCGATCCTGTTCAGGCAAAGATCTTCATGTTAATGCCAATCTTCTTTACCTTCTTGCTTGCCAGCTTCCCTGCCGGCCTAGTGATCTACTGGACTTGGAACAATATGCTTAGTATTGCCCAGCAATGGTACATCATGCGGCGCATGGGCGTTCCGGTGAACAACTAAACAATTAAAGGTCTACCAGATCAATGACCGATCAAGACGATATCAAAAAAGCAGAGGCGGCCTTCATTGAGGAGGGCCGCCTCCTTTTTGCAAAAGAATGCGAATTTGTTGCAGGCGCCGCCACGTTAGACATGTTGCCAGATTTACCGTTAAACGAGATCGCCTTTGCAGGACGATCAAACGTTGGAAAATCAAGCTTGATTAACGCGCTGACCAACCGCAACACGCTGGCAAGGACGTCCAACACACCTGGACGGACGCAACAGATCAATTTCTTTGAACTGGGCGGACGCATGTCCCTTGTGGATTTACCGGGCCATGGATATGCGAAAGCATCAAAGACAAAAATCCAAGCCTGGACCGACCTGGTAAACACTTACCTTAAAGGCCGGGCCAAGTTACGACGGGTATGCCTATTGATAGACAGCCGCCATGGCTTGAAAGATGTTGACCGTGAAATTATGTCCATGTTGGATGTTGCCGCGGTGAACTATCAAATTATCCTGACAAAGACGGACAAATCTAATCCAGATGAATTAAAGTCCGTTATTGAGAAAACAGAAAACGAACTCTCCAAGCGGCCAGCCGCTCACCCGGAAGTATTTCTGACCAGTTCCATGAAGGGAATTGGGATTGAAACTCTCCGCGCGGAACTGGCTTCACTAGCAGAGTAATAGGGACACGAAAGATGGGCGATAATCAGATGACAGTTGCAGACCAACTGAAAAAGGCAAAAATTTTGTCTGAAGCGCTTCCCTATATGCACCAGTTCGCTGGGCAAACTTTCGTCATTAAATACGGCGGCCATGCAATGGGCGACAAATCACTTGCAGAAGATTTTGCAAGAGATGTCGCTCTCTTAAAGCAAGTGGGTATTAATCCCATCATCGTGCATGGCGGCGGACCGCAAATCGGTGAAATGCTGGAACGGTTAAAAATCAAAAGTGAGTTCGTGGATGGCCTTCGGGTTACTGACCGGGCAACTGTTGAAATTGCTGAAATGGTTCTTTCCGGCTCGCTCAATAAAAACATCGTCATGGAAATCAACGCGGCTGGTGGCCTAGCCGTTGGTCTATCGGGCAAAGATGGCAATCTCATCGAGGTTCAAAAACTAACCCGGACCAAACGCGATCCTGATAGCAATATCGAACGGATTCTGGACCTTGGTTTTGTGGGAGAACCGTCTCAGATCAATCCCGAAATTCTTCAAAGCTTTGAAGAAATAGATGTCATTCCGGTCATTGCACCAATTGGCGTTGGGCCAAAAGGCCAAACGTTTAACATTAACGCTGATACAGCAGCAGGTCATATCGCAGCAGCCATCGGCGCGAACAAATTAATTATGATGACTGACGTTGAAGGTGTGCTCGATAAGCAAAAGAAACTGATTAACAAACTTACGCCAAAGGATGTGAAAATCCTTCAGGCTGACGGCACCATTGTGGGCGGCATGATTCCCAAATTGGAAACATGCTTGTATGCCCTCGAAAATGGTGTTGATGCGGCTCATGTTCTGGATGGCCGCATTCCACACGTTTTATTACTGGAAACATTCACAGAGCATGGTATCGGCACCATGATCCACCACAGACATGCGGACTAACCTTCCGAAAAGAACGACAGCTGCCAGTCCATATCCTTTTCATCGAACGGATATTCCACACCATCGCGAGCATTGACGACTTCGCGCGGGGGAACATGGGCAATTTCTGTTTGCATCTTAATCGCAAGTCTCATAGTAAGTCCTGCTTTCCAGCATAAAGCTGTTACAACTTTGCCTTTTCGAGAGTTCAAAATCGCCCTGACTGTTCCAGGATTTAAGCCTGTCATAAGACCAAGTCCCATTTGAACGAAAATAAGCTCGCGGTTGTTTACCGCCTCAAGCATGGTCTCTTCATTAAGCCTTCCAGCCGACCACATTTTTTTCGCCCGTTTTTCAGCTTTAATATCTTCTTCGCCTGAAAGACTATCGCCATCTTCAATTCGGTCGCGGACTTTTTTCTTCAATTCGTTTTCAATATCGGGGGAGAGATTGTTTTTCTCCACTAGCTTTTCGACGAGGGATGCCGCAACAAACCCCGCAATCCGCCGCATTGCTCTTAGCGATAAATCAACTCGCATAACCAACGGTTCATGAAGGGTTTCTATTCCTTCAGCCTGATTAATCATTTGATCCAATGTTTCTTCGCGCACCCTTGCTGATTTGTTAGTCAACAAAGCCGCCACAGCAGGAATATCAAGTGTCGCAGCAACTGCATCAGATACGTCTTCCGCCAGATTATCACGGCGTGCAATGGCAGGAAGAGCTCCCGCAACAACGCCGCTTGCTATAATTTCCAGTAGGTCAGTCTCTGACAGCAATGGTGAGTATTCCAAGACAGGGCTTGCAACCATTTCTTCGGCATCTTTTGCCAAAGCCATAATCACATGCTTTGGCGCAATCAGGCTTTCTTTCAAGGATTCTGATAATATGGCCCGAATAGCAGGCAGTTGGTCTTCTGCAAGAACTTCAAGAACTTCTATTGTCTGCTCTCTAATTTGAACGGCTTCGTCACCGGAGAGGCTGGGCAACAGTTTGCAGATTTTTCGGGCGAGTTCCGACCGAACATCCGTATCTTTATCGCGGGCAAGAATGCTGTTTGCTTGATGGGGCGTATTTTCGTTTTTCGCCACAACTTTACGGACCTCAGGCGAACTGTCTTCCGTTAGATAATACAGCACTTCAGCCTTCGCCGACGGATTAGCTGCCAGTTTCTTCCGATCTTTTTCTTTATTGCTTTTTGCAAGCAACTTACTGTCTTCGTAGCTAATTTCTTTGGCCTTTTTTCGGCCGAACAACTTCCCAAGTATCATTTACCCGCTTCCTTGTTTCCATCATTATCCGGTGTCGCAGTGTCACCCGCTACCGAATATGTCCCTTTACCTTTGGCTTTGACCACATACATCGCCGCGTCTGCGTCGGCCAGTAGTCGCTCCAAACTTTCGTCTTTTTGTCCTGTTGCCCCGGCAATCCCGATTGAGAAACTCAAACACGGATCAATAACCTCAAGCTTCTCTGACATTGCCTTGCAATAAACTTGTAGCTCTTCCGCTTTTTCAATGGCCTCATGGGGCGGTATATCTTCCAGCCACATTGCAAATTCGTCTCCGCCCAACCTGGAAACAAGATCTCCAACACGGCTATTTTCTTTCAGCAGCTGGCTAACTCCCTTCAAGACATCATCGCCTTTTTCATGGCCGAAGCGGTCGTTGACAGGTTTAAAGTTATCCAAATCAATATAGAAAAGCACATTTGGTTTTTTTGTTCGTTTTCCATGGGCCACACGTTTTGACACATCTTCATGAAAAGCCCGGCGATTAAGTAATCCGCTTAATTCATCGGTTCGGGAAAGTTTTACCAATTCCTCGCGAGCTTTTATTTGGATCAACGCCACGCCCAAATGATCACTCAATAGATGCAACAAATGTGCTTCATCTTTTTCAATTTCGATGGCTTCTTTTCGGCGAACAACCGCAACAACACCATCAATTTTGTTCTTAGAAAAGATGGGGCTTAAAAAGATACGCCAATCATTCCAATCAAGCGTGGAAAGTTCGTATTCTCCGCCGTCTTTTTTCTCACGCTCAGCAAACCATTTGAACAATTGGTCTTCAATTTGATCTTCGGTCGCTGAATTGAAGGCAACCTCCAAAACGCCAGCTGTATTTTTACGAGCGATCCAAATTCGCGTACTATTTAGGGCATCACAAGCCCCCTCACCCGCGATTTGAAAGAGTTTCTTTGGATCAACTTCTGTTCGCATAGCATCCACAACAGCGGCCAACATTTCTTCTTGCGAAGCGAGCCTATCTAAGTGTGTTTGCTGTGCCATTTCTTCAGTTATATCTCGACCTGCACCACGATTACCCGTGTGGGTGCCTGCGTCATCAAACACCGGAATAGACGTAACGCTCATACACGCTAAGGCTTTCGATTTATCCCGAAGCCACACAATTTGATCGGAAATTGGGCTCACCGTATAAAACGGATTTTCAGCGGTCTCGTCAGTATCTTCTGAATGCCCAAGGATCAGTCCTTTGGCGGCAATCCCGTCCAATTCTGCTGCCCGGTAACCGATGGCACCGCGCGGCGATACGTATCGAAAACGCCCTTTTTCATCTGTTTCCCAAACAAACTCGGCGGTGCAAGTGACCAGATCTTTAAAAAGCTGGCGAGAGGCAATGAGGGCGTTGGTCAAATTGCGCTGTAACGTGACGTTTCTTGCTGTTACCAGCACATTTCCCCTAACCTCTTCTAAAGGAAGGAAGGTCAAATCGTAAATTTCAGTTTCTGCGCCAACCACTTCGAATACTGCAGTTTGATGGGCTGGTCCATTTTCCGAGTAGCCTTTTTGAAGGGCTTCGGCAAAGCCGCTATCATGTTCGATTTCAAGGGATGACACCAGATGTTCGGCGGGGGTATTAAAATGCAACACCGCCAAATCGGCAGCCAGAATGAACGCAGGGCCTGGAAACTCATCCAACAGTTGCTCTTGGCGAATACGCAGTTGTCCAAGGGTCTCGTCATGACCCTTTCCCCACTTACTAAACGATGATATTTGAGAGCGAAACAAGCCCATTACAGTCACTTTTTTTAACGGCGCGAAAGGCGTCCGGTTCAATTTAGAGTATGAGAATAGCGGCCTTAACTTAACAGCCCCTTAAAGCAAATTGAGCTTGCGCCATTTAATGAAAAAACACTTGCGACATAGGTCACAAAGAGCATAATTCATGCATGAAAAAAAATGAATTATGGTCAAGTTTCGAAGATGTGGATGTTTGGATTTTCGATTTAGACAACACACTCTATCCCTCTCACTGCGATCTATTTTCCCAAATGGATGTTCGAATGGGGGAATTTGTCTCCTCATACCTCCAAGTCGAATATGTAGAAGCCAAGGCTTTACAAAAAAAATACTTCGCTGAATATGGGACAACTCTTAGAGGCCTTATGGAATTGCATGGGCTTGATCCAAAAGAGTATTTGCAGTTTGTCCATGATATTGACATCAGTCATATCAAGCCGGATGAGAAATTGAATATTGCTCTTGGGAAATTGGAGGGCCGTAAAATTATTTTCACGAACGCCTCTGAGGCTCACGCGCAAAACATATCGGCGCAATTGGGAATAGACCATCATTTTGAAGCCGTCTTTGACATCTACCAATCAGATTTCATTCCAAAGCCGGAAATGTCAGTTTATAAAAAACTGCTAATGGATCTAGATATTGATCCAAAAAGATCCGTTTTCTTTGAGGATATGGCAAAGAATTTGCTGCCAGCTCATGAGCTTGGCATGCGAACTGTATGGATACCCAACGAAGCCCATTGGTCTCACGAACAATCTTCTGGAGACCATATCCACCATGTGGTTGACGATTTATCTGACTGGCTTCATGAGCTCACTTCGACCAAGCCTACCGACTAATTTGCAGAAGGTTTCGCAACTTGTTGACTTACGGCCCGGCGGCGGTATGTTTTCACAACAGATTTCCACTCTTTTTGAGGAATAATTATGAGTTTAGCTGATTTGCAGCCGGTTATTGACGCGGCTTGGGACAATCGGGACAACATCTCCCCGTCCACAACAGGTGAAGCAAGAGAAGCGGTAAATGACGCTCTCAACGCCCTTGATACTGGCGCAGCACGTGTTGCTGAGAAAACAGCCGACGGCTGGCATGTCAATCAATGGCTTAAAAAGGCTGTGTTATTATCCTTCCGTTTGAACGATATGGAAATGATCACTGGTGGCCCCGGCGCCAACACAAACTGGTGGGATAAAGTTCCAAGTAAATTCGAAGGCTGGAGTGCTGATCAATTCAAAACAGCCGGCTTCCGTGCCGTGCCTGGCGCCATTGTTCGCCGCAGTGCATATATCGCACCAAGCGTTGTTCTGATGCCAAGTTTCGTAAATCTTGGCGCATTTGTTGACACTGGCACCATGGTTGATACATGGGTTACTGTTGGATCATGCGCGCAGATTGGTAAGAACGTTCACCTATCAGGCGGCGTTGGTATTGGCGGTGTCCTTGAACCGTTGCAAGCCGGTCCGGTTATCATTGAAGATAACTGCTTTATTGGTGCCCGTTCTGAAGTCGTTGAAGGCGTCATTGTTGAAACTGGCGCGGTTCTGTCAATGGGTGTGTTCATTAGCGCATCCACAAAAATCATCAACCGCGATACTGGTGAAATCCACATCGGCCGTGTTCCTGCATACTCCGTTGTTGTACCAGGTAGCCTGCCAGGCAAGCCCCTTCCAGACGGCACGCCAGGCCCAAGCCTGTACTGCGCCGTTATTGTGAAAACAGTGGATGAGCAAACACGTTCCAAAACATCTATCAATGATTTGCTCCGCGATTAAAATCACGAGGCAAACATCCTAATCTGAGGTCCGCACATCAGCTGCGGGCCTCTTTTTTTTGTTTTCTCGGTAAACCATATACAGGCCACTCGCTGCAATAAGCGAAGTTCCCACCCAAACGTTAAGGCCGGGAATTTCATCATAGAAAATAATTCCCAGCAACACCGCCCAGATAAGTCCCGTATATTCAAACGGTGTGATAACGCCGACTTCCCCAATGGTGAATGCTTTTACGATACAAAAATTCCCCCCCAAAGATAATAGTGCCATCAAACCAATGGCCGAGAGATCTTCAAAGGGAATAGGCTGCCAGTAATAGTAGGCACCCGCCGAGCTGAAAATAATGGTCCAAAAGGTCACGTAGAATACGATGGTAAATGTGTGATCCGTTTGACCAAGCGACCGGCTCGCCAGCATCAAGAAACAATATGCAAAACTTCCCGCAAGCACGATAAGTACGGTTGAGTTAAAGCCGTCACTGGTTGGTTGCGCCACATAAAGGACGCCACAAAATCCCACCAAAATTGCGCCCCAACGATGGATGCCCACTTTTTCCTTAAACAGCGGGACCGACAAGGCTGTCATAATGAAAGGGGAGACGAAAAAGATAACCGTCGTTTCGGCAAGAGGCATTGACGTTAGTGCGGTAAAAAAACAAAAAGGTGCAAGGAAGCCAAAAAACCCGCGTATCCCATGGAGTTTGAATTTTGAGGTGCGCAAAAGCATCAGCCCCCCCATAAAGGGCATAAGCAGACTTAAAATTACGAAATTGATACTTCCGCGGACGAATAATATTTGGAATACAGAATAGTCTGCCGTGACCAGACTTTTGGCAACAGCATCCATGCTCGCCAACATGAATATGGCAATTACGATATAAATAATACCGGCAAGGTTTTTATCCTGAACGCCAAAAGGACCAGTCATAACGCAAAACTCACACAAGAAAATTCAGACGGGGAAAGTCAAGGCAGGAACGCCTTTAAAAGAAACGTATCATTTACTGTGCTGATCCCATCTGTCAACAACGATTACCATTTCTTCAACGTATGCCCATTGACCCAATCGATTTGCGCAGGTACATCTCACTGATGAGTTATATGAACGAACTAGATGTTATTGAGCTTACGCAGGAGCTTATGCGCTGCCCGAGTGTCACGCCCCACGATGCTGGAGCCTTATCCGTATTACAAACCGTTTTGGAAGCAATCGGTTTTGAATGCACACGATTGACCTTTTCCGACGACAATACGCCGGATGTGGAAAATTTATATGCAAGATACGGAACGCAAGCTCCGAATTTTTGTTTTGCTGGGCACACGGATGTTGTCCCGCCAGGAGATTTAAATTCCTGGAGCGTGGATCCGTTTGACTCAATCATCAAAGATGGCATGTTATTTGGCCGGGGCGCCGCAGATATGAAAGCAGCTGTTGCTTGCTTTGCTGTATCGGCGCAACGCTTAATAAAGGCTCGAAGTGGCAATCTAAACGGATCTATCAGTCTTTTGATTACAGGAGATGAAGAAGGTCCTGCCATTAACGGAACCCGAAAAGTTCTTGAATGGATGTCCTCGCAAGGGGAGCATATTGATCACTGCGTCGTTGGGGAGCCAACCAATCCCAATCAGCTCGGCGATATGGTGAAAATTGGTCGCCGCGGCTCTTTCACAGGTTTTTTGACTGTAAATGGGAATGAAGGCCACGCGGCATATCCACATTTAGCCGACAATCCAATTCCTCATTTAGTTGCGTTAATGTCTGAACTGGATGCAATGCAGTTAGATGATGGCAGCGAGCATTTCCAGCCCAGTAATCTTGAATTTACGACAGTTGATGTGGGTAACCCCGCAACAAATGTTACACCGGCCGTTGCTCGTGCGACATTTAACATCCGCTTCAATACGCATCATTCACTTGATGCCTTAGATGATAAAATTCGCGGATTGCTTGATAGTGTTGCAGCAAGTCGGAGCGCAAATTATGATCTGAGGGTTTTGAAAAACTCTGAGCCGTTCCTGACGCCAGAAGGTGATTTTAGCCATTTGGTCGCCGGTGCGATTGAAAAGCATTTGGGCCGCCGCCCAGAAATGTCCACAACAGGCGGCACGTCCGACGCTCGCTACATTAAAAATTATAGCCCTGTTGTTGAATTTGGCCTTGTTGGTCAAACAATGCATAAAGCCGATGAATGTGTCGCAGTTGAAGATATTCATTCGTTAGCTGACATTTATACAAGTATTCTTGAAGGGTATTTTAAAGACTGAACATGGCAAGTATCAGAGAAATCACAGGGTCAATCTATGGCTGTTACCGCCTTGCGCTAAAAGACAACGATGCGCTTTCCCAGTTCAATCTGACGGCCAGCGGATTTTGGACGTCTTTTTCAGCCATGTTCCTGAGCCTAATTGTGATCCTGCTGCAAAAAAGCATCGAATTCAAACTCGCAGCCGCCGACATCGATTATGTGCAGTTTATTTTCCTGTTTGGACTGGCTGTTATCATTTCCTGGACTTGCTATCTTGTCGCCATGGGAGTCCTGTCAAAATATTTGGATTTCTCTGCGAAATTTAGCACCTTTGCTATCGTCTACAATTGGAGCCAACTTGCGATTATCGCCGTGTGGTTCGTGTTAGCTATCATTGTCACTGGCCTTATGGGCCCTGTGGCCGCGGGTGTCATCGGCTTGTTCTTTATCGGAGCCAGCTATCTTTACCTGTGGCATATCCTTGTGGTGACATTACAAGTGACGTCCATTGTTGCCGCCGCTATGGCATTTTTGGAGTTTCTAATCGCCATCCTTATTCATCAGGCACTTCTTGGCCTGTTAGTTCAAGCGCCACTAGCCCAATAACTGCTCCAACGGGTAACCTGAGAATTTCTTGTTCTCCGTCATGACCACATGTGTTTTGACATTCACTACGTTGGCACCCGAATTGAGCAACATCTCATTCACCTCATGATACCGTTCCATATCAGCGCAGACGATCCGTAGAATAAAATCACAGCCGCCACTCACCGTATCGCATTGAACAATTTCTGGCAGGCCATCCGCAAAATTTTCAAATATTCTAAAATCTTGAGGCCGATGGCTTTCAAGAGAAACCATAGCAATACAGGTAATATACCGGCAAAGGCGATCCAGATTAATTTGTCCGATAAATTGCCCTAAACAGCCATCTACCTCTAGTTTTCGCACACGGGCGAGGCAGGAGCTTGGCGACAAATTCACTGTCTCCGCAAGTTCCTGATTGGTTATGCGGCCGGCGGACTGCAACACCGAAAGAATATTCTGATCAATTCTATCTAAGTTGCGTTTTTCCTTCATATTCGAGGCCTCATTTCCATAAAATCACCATCTCTATCTATTTCAAATACCTACCAACCCTCTTAAAAGCAAGGTATTTGACTTATTTACACACTTCTCTACCTAAATAGGGTAGGCGAAATTTCTGTGCCGAATTTTATTCTGCAATCGAGAATATATGTGCAGATAATTCGCGAAATAGCGCCAAAATCGATAGCTCATTTTTTCGAACACTTGATATCCTTAGGATTGAAATTAACCGATCTAAACAACGGAGATACCATGTCCAGCTCAGCACTCATGGCCACTTACTCACCCCCTGACATTCTATTTGAACGCGGGGATGGTGCTTATTTGATGACGCAAGATGGTGATAAATATCTGGATTTCATAACAGGTATCGCCGTCAGCGCGTTTGGACACAATCACCCTCATTTGGTGGCCGCTCTCATAGATCAAGCTGGAAAATATTGGCATAGCTCCAATATGTTTCGCATTGAAAGCGCTGAAATCCTTGCGGAGAGACTAACCAAGCATACATTCGCAGACCGCGCCTATTTTGCAAACTCTGGCGGCGAAGCTGTTGAGGCGGGCCTGAAAATGATGCGTCGGTATCATTTTGATGCTGGCGACACTAAACGAACTCGCATTATCGGAATGAAAAACTCGTTTCATGGTCGGACTATCGCCACAGTTGCCGCTGCGGGCAATCCCGCACATGCAAAAGGCTTCTTCGAAGGCGATTTGGGATTTGATCATGTCACCTATGGGGATATAGACGCCCTCCGCGCCGCCATTACGGATGAGACGGCAGGTGTCATACTGGAGCCTGTACAAGGCGAAGGCGGTGTTTTACCGGCACCGGAAGGATACATGAATGCAGTTCGTAAGCTGTGCGACGAAACTGGCATTTTGTTTATGGTCGATGAAATACAGTGCGGCATGGGCCGAACTGGTAAATTATTTGCCTATGAATGGTCCGATATTGAGCCAGACATTCTTGCTGCGGCCAAAGGCCTTGGTGGCGGTTTCCCCATTGGTGCCTGCCTTGCCACAGAAAAAGTGGCCGCCTGTATGGTTGTTGGCACTCATGGCTCTACATTCGGTGGGAATCCACTGGCGACACGGGTTGGAAATGCAGTTCTGGATTTGGTTCTAGAAGATGGTCTGCTTGATCAGGTATGCCGTCACAGCGAAACCTTGAAATCAGGCTTGCAAGATCTTGTGGACCTGCACCCAGACAAGCTGACAGCCGTTCAAGGACTTGGTCTTATGGTTGGCATAAAATGCAAAGTCCCAAACGTAGATCTGCTGGTAAAATTACGCGACAACAAGCTTCTTGCCGGCCGTGCGGGGACAGATATCTTGCGCCTTCTCCCGCCTTTAAATTTAACTGATGCTCATATTGATGAAGCCCTTGGCATTCTAAATAAAACACTTAAAAACTGGTAGGGAACTGAACATGTCCCTTCCCCCATTCATTAACTGGATTGATGATCAACAATCGCACATGGTTCAAACCACGCGCGATTGGTCCAACATCAATTCAGGTTCGCATAATTTGGCTGGCCTGTCGCATATGGCCAAAACCTTGGCCACCGCTTTTGCACCAACTGGCGGGGAAGTTGAAATGCTCGCCTCCGATCCCATGGAGATTACCGATGGTAACGGTGATATTTCAAAAATCGAGTTGGGGCCGATTTTACGCATAACCAAACGCCCGCACGCAAATCGAACAGTATTACTTTGCGGTCATATGGATACTGTCTTTGGACAAGATCATCCCTTTCAAGTTTGCGGCGTGCCCAAGGACGGTGAAATGCACGGCCCGGGAACAGCAGACATGAAAGGCGGAATAATGGTGATGCTGACGGCTCTTCTGGCGTTTGAGAAAAGCCCTGAAAGTGAGAACCTTGGATGGCAAGTCATTATAAATTCAGATGAAGAAATCGGATCTTTTGGATCTGCACGTGTTTTGAAAGAAGCAGCGGTCGCAGCCCACGCCGGAATGCTTTACGAGCCATCTATGCCCGATGGAACCCTAGCTGGCGCCAGAAAAGGCAGTGGTAATTTCACAGTGACGGTCAAAGGGCGGGCTGCCCATGCAGGCCGAGAGCATCATCTTGGCCGGAATGCCATAGCAGCAACGGCTCAGATAATTTCGTTCCTTGATGGTCTCTCTGGAAAACGCCAAGGGTTCACTGTTAATGTCGGACAAATCACTGGCGGCGGAGCATTAAATGTTGTCCCCGATTTGGCGCAAGTTCGCTTTAACGTTCGCCTTGAAGCCACTGATGATCAGGCATGGCTTTTAAAGCAGTTGGAGCAGTTTCTAAATACTGTAAACGACCAAGATGGTATTCATGCGGTATTAAGTGGCGGTTTTTCTCGCCCTCCAAAACCTATGACACCCGAACTTGATCGCCTGTTCGCGCTCGCCGCATCTTGCGGTGATAGCTTGGGCATTTCGATTTCCCATATAGCGACCGGTGGATGCTGTGATGGCAATAATTTGGCTGCTGCTGGCCTTGCAAATATTGATACACTTGGGGTACGCGGCGCCAACATCCATTCAGATCAGGAATATATGATCACGGAAAGCCTGGTTGAACGGGCTAAACTATCTGCGCTCATTCTTCACCGGCTAGCCCAAACATCTGAGAGTTTTTTCTCAAAGGAGGCGAAATGATTATTATTCGCCCCGCACGGAAAGAAGATCTGAACGGCTTGCTTGAAATTTCCCATGCAACCGGCAGCGGCATGTCATCGATGCCAAGTGATTTAGACTCATGGGCCACCAAAATTCAAAAAAGCGAAGAAAGTTTTGCAAAACAAGCAAGTGCCCCTGAAGGTGAAATCTACTTCATGGTTATGGAAGATGACGAGAGCGATAAAATTGTTGGGACGACGGCCATTTATGCGGGCGTCGGATTGGATCAGCCCTTCTTCTCCTACAAAGTTTCAACCTTGGTCTCTTTTTCGGCAGGCCTCGATAAAAAAAATCAGATGAATGTTTTGCATCTGGTAAATGATTTCACCGGGGCAACTGAAATCGGTTCGTTATTCCTCGACAAAGATTACCGCAAAAACGGCAACGGGCGCTTTTTATCACGCAGCCGTTTCCTAATGATCTCCGATTTTCCTGACCGATTTGGCGACCCCATTTTTGCAGAAATGCGGGGATGGCAAGATGAAGAAGGCCGATCTCCTTTTTGGGATCATTTGGGCCAGAAATTCTTTGGTCTTGGATTTGAAAATGCCGATTTTATGAGTGCCGTAAAGGGCAACCAATTCGTCTCGGACTTAATGCCAAGGCATCCCATTTACACTGATCTTTTGCCCCGAGCTGCCCAAACAGTGATTGGAGAGCCCCATTCTTCATCGGCTCCTGCGCTCCGGCTTCTTGAAAAAGAAGGCTTTCGCAAAAGTGGGTATGTGGACATTTTTGATGGTGGTCCAACGGTCCAGTGCCAATCAAATAATATCGATACTGTGCGCCGATCAAAATCGGGAACACTGGCAAAAATAGTCCCAGATCAAGAATTATCGAACTCGCCACTGTTTATTATTAGCAATCGATCTTCAAAAGACTACCGGCTGGTGAGCCAACCCTTAATTCTCAATGACGATGATACCCTCACCATTGGCGAACACACAGCCAAAGCCCTACATGTTTCAGCCGGCGAGAAAATCGCTTATGTGGAGTAATTCAAATGCTAAGTGGAAATTTATTTATCGGTGGTCGTTGGCAAGCAGGACAGGGAGAGAGGATCATCTCCACCTCCCCAGCGACCGACGCCACATTATTTACGGGAAACACAGCAAGCCTTGAGGATGTCTCCCACGCCGTTTCTGCGGCGAGAACAGCGTTCAACGATTGGGCATTAAGCTCGTTTGATGAGCGAATGGTTTTCATCAAACAGTATCAAGAAATCTTGCGCGCAGAACAAAATGTACTGGCCGAACTTATCTCTCTTGAGACTGGCAAGGTTCTTTGGGAAGCAAAGATTGAAGTGGCGACAATGATTGGCAAAATCGACGTCTCCCTGAAATCATATGACAGCCGTACCGGCAGCGTAGAAAATGAAGTGCCGGGCGCCAAAGCCCGATTACGTCATAAGCCACACGGCGTTATTGCAGTCTTTGGGCCGTTCAATTTTCCGGGCCACCTCCCCAACGGGCATATTGTCCCCGCTTTAATGGCAGGCAATACAATCGTGTTCAAGCCCAGCGAACAAACGCCCGGTGTCGGCGAGTTTATGGCAAGCTGCTGGGATGATGCCAAGCTCCCTCCCGGTGTTCTAAATCTTGTGCAAGGCAGCCGCGATACAGGCATTGCCCTTAGCACTCATGACAATATCAATGGTTTGTTTTTCACAGGCAGTTCTCATACTGGAGCCCTCCTTCACAGCGAGTTCGCGGGGCACCCTGCCAAGATTCTGGCATTGGAGATGGGGGGCAACAACCCCTTAATCGTCACCGAGATCTCGGACATTCGAGGAGCGGTTTATCATACGATCCAATCTGCATTTATCACTGCAGGACAGCGATGCACTTGCGCCCGGCGATTAATCGTCCCCACCGGAGACGAAGGAGATCATTTTTTAACCGAATTGATCTCAGCGACGAAAAAAATCAAAGTCGGCCCGCAGCCCGATAACAGCGACCCATTTATGGGATCTGTCATTTCCAACGAAGCTGCAGACCTTTTACTCAATGCACAAGAAAGCCTCAGCGCTCAAGGTGCAAAAATACTGAAACCAATGGCACGAACTCTTGTTGGAAAACCGTATTTAAGCCCCGGTATTATCGATGTTAGTTCCATTGTAGATCTACCCGACGAAGAATATTTCGGACCCCTGCTTCAGGTTATTCGCGTTGATGATTTTGATGAAGCCATCGAGGTTGCTAATAAAACTAAATATGGCCTTTCTGCAGGCGTAATTAGTGACAACAGCGAGCTTTACCAAAAATTCCTCACGCTTTCGTCCGCCGGTATCGTCAATTGGAACAGACCCTTAACGGGCGCAAGCGGCTCGGCTCCCTTTGGGGGGATCGGCGCCAGCGGTAACCACCGGCCCAGTGCCTATTATGCGGCAGATTACTGCGCCTATCCTGTTGCTTCTCTCGAAGCTGAAAAGGCTGACCTTCCAGCGACCCTAACCCCTGGGATCAGTGTATGAAGCCAGAGGATGAATATAATTTTGACGGCCTTGTGGGCCCTTCCCACAATTTTGCAGGACTGTCTCTTGGTAACGTTGCCTCAACGGGCAACGTCGCCAGAACATCCAATCCAAAAGAAGCCGCCCTTCAAGGTTTAAAGAAAATGCGGGGGCTTTCAAAAATGGGATACCGGCAAGCCGTCCTTCCGCCGCACGAGCGACCACATATCCCCACTTTGAAAAAACTGGGGTTTTCGGGCACAGATGCCCAAATCATTGAAGAGGCCGCTCGGACTGCCCCGCACTTACTCGCCGCAGTCTCATCCGCCTCCGCCATGTGGGCCGCTAATGCAGCAACAATCAGCTCTGCCGCAGATACGGCTGATGGCAAAATGCATTTCACACCCGCCAATCTCGCATCAATGTTCCACCGGGCCATAGAGCCAGAAATGACAGGTAAGATTTTAAAACGGATTTTCGCCTGCCCCGACCACTTCACACATCACAATCCGCTTCCAACCGGGTTTCAATTTGGAGATGAGGGCGCGGCAAACCACACGCGTCTTCGCGCAAACTCATCAAGCCCGGGCTTAGAGGTTTTTGTGTATGGCATGGCCGCATTTGATAAACGGAAGCCGCGACCCGCAAAATATCCAGCTCGCCAAACTCTGGAGGCTTCACAAGCCATCGCCCGACTGCATGGTCTCTCCCCTAAGAATACCATTTTCCTGCAGCAAAACCCCAATGTGATTGATGCCGGTGTTTTCCATAATGATGTGATTTCAGTTGGGAATGAAAATTGTTTTTTCTTTCATCAAGACGCCTTTCAAGATTCAGCTGAATTTCAAAAGAACGTTAAGAAACGCCTGTCTGAAATTCAATTCATCGAAGTCCCGCGCGATGCCGTTTCTGTGAAAGATGCTGTATCCACCTATCTTTTCAATACTCAGCTTCTCTCGGATCCAGAAAACCCGCAACACATGCGGCTTATCGCCCCCATGGAATGCAAAGAGAATAACAGGGTTCATGCGTATCTTGAAAATCTGCTAGAGCAGAACACCCCCATTAAGGATGTCTCCTACATTGATGTGCGAGAGAGTATGAAAAACGGCGGCGGCCCAGCTTGTCTTCGGTTGCGCGTGCCCTTGAACGCAGCCGCAAAAGCCACCATAACCCCGCGCATTTTTTTAGACGATAGCCTATTTCATGATTTGTGTTACTGGGTAGAAAAACACTATCGCGAAAAACTTTCTCCTGAAGATTTAGCAGATCCAAATCTGCTAACCGAATGCCGCACGGCGCTAGATGAACTTACGCAGATTATGGAACTGGGTTCTCTCTACGAGTTTCAAGCAGGATAATCGACTTTGGATAAATACAGCCCGTGAGCCGGGGCATTTGGGCCTGATTTTTGCCGATCTTTCGCCGCCAATGCATCTGCGACATCTTGCTTGCTCCATTGGCCTTTACCAACCAAAGACAGGGTTCCCACCATAGCCCGCACTTGGTTATGCAAAAAAGACGGGGCAGAAACGTAGATATTAATATCAACCCCAGCTCTCACAATATCCAGCTGTTCCAATGTCTTAACTGGGCTTTTTGCTTGGCAAGCAACAGCCCTAAAACTGGTGAAATCATGATTTCCGGTAAGCACCCGCGCAGCATCCTGCATGGCATCAGTATCAAGCTCATTCCGAATATGCCAAGCAAACCCTTTATCTAATGCCAACCGCGAATGTCGATTACAAATACGGTAGACATAATGCCGCCCGAGCGCACTAAACCGGGCATTAAATTTTTCATCCACCAGCACACAATCCAATATGATGATGCGAGCTGGCCTCATATGGTGGTTCACTGCGTTCATCACAGTTTCGGGTTCTTGATCCTTTTCCAGATCAAAAGTAGCCACTTGGCCAAGGGCATGAACGCCGGCGTCAGTTCGGCCCGCACCTTGAATTCGGATATCTTCCCCGCAAAACGCAAAAATGCCCTCTTCGATATGCTGCTGCACTGATGGGCCGGTTTTTTGGCGTTGCCAACCGACTAAGTCAGATCCGTCGTATTCGATTGTGACCTTGTAGCGGGGCATTATACGAGCCTTTCGCCCTTTGGAAGGGGAAACCCATTTAGAAAAGTCTTCGTATCCATTGGCGATTTTCCGGCACGCTGCAATGTGATCAGTCGAAGCGATCCGCTTCCGCAGGCGATGCAAAGCTCATCATCAAGAACAACACCAGCCTCGCCTTGGCCATCCGTAACAACAACGTTTAGGATCTTAACTCGGGTGCCGTCTTTTTCAAAATAGGCACCGGGAAATGGGCTAAGGCCGCGAATATGACAGCTCAGCTCCTCTGCAGAACGGCTCCAGTCAATTATCGCTTCTGCTTTGTCAATTTTCTTAGCATAGGTAATGCCGTCTTCTGGCTGTACTTTTGGATGAATGTCCCCGCCCTTCAGCAGGCCGATCGTCTCAACCATTAGCTTGGCGCCAACCTCAGCCAACTCATCGTGCAGGGTACCTGCCGTTGCCTCAGATCCAATTGGCAGGCGCGCGTCTGCAAGGACGTCTCCCGTATCCAAGCCTTCCGCCATTTGCATAATGCCCACACCGGTTTCTGCATCTCCCGCCATGATCGCCCGCTGGATGGGGGCCGCCCCGCGCCAGCGCGGAAGCAAAGAGGCATGAAGATTAAGACAGCCAAATTTCGGAGCATCCAAAACAGCTTTTGGAAGCAGCAGACCGTATGCCACAACAATTGCCACATCTACGTTTAGTGCAGAAAATTGCGCTTGGATCTCTTCTGATTTCAAGGAAACTGGCGTTCGAACCTCAATGCCGTTTTCTTCAGCGAGTTGGTGAACTGCAGTTGGCCGAAGTGATTTTCCCCGGCCAGCCTTCCTTGGTGGCTGCGAATAGACACAGACAACGTCGTGCTCCGATTGAAGCAGGGCCTTCAAAACTGTACAGGAAAAATCAGGCGTTCCCATAAACGCAATTCGAAGGTTACTCGTTGTCATTGGAATCTCTAGCTCGCCATTTTTTTCTGCTTAATTAGTTTCCGCAAAATCATATTACGCTTGAGCGCAGAAATATGGTCCACAAAAAGAAGGCCGTCCAGATGATCCATCTCATGTTGGATACATGTGGCAAGTAACCCGTCGGCACTGAGTTCCTGTTTCTCACCATCTAAATCCAGATAGTTCAGTTTAATCTCAGCGGGGCGCACCACATCCGCATAATGCGTCGGAATAGATAAACACCCTTCTTCATAGACACTGTCGTCATCAGAAACCCACGTAATTTCGGGGTTAATAATGGCCATTGGCTCTGGATCTTCCCCTTCTTGTCCTTTTCCGACAACGTCAAGGACGAGCAAACGTTTCTGAACACCCACTTGAATGGCGGCAAGGCCAATGCCCGGCGCGTCATACATGGTCTCGAACATATCAGCCACCAATTCGCGGATCTCATCAGTTACCTCGGCAACTGGTTTTGAGATTATTTTTAAACGGGGATCAGGAGCTACAATTACGGACAAAAGGGCCATGGTCTTCCAACATTCTTCAAGTTACACTACAAGCTATAGAAATTTACACATTAGGTATTCCTCTACCGGGCAAACGTCAAGGTTCTTGGGGAATTTCAAGTTTGAGCTGGGGGCTCTTTTATGGAATTTGCACTGATCGCAGTTGTAATTATACTGATCATCGCGGTCGCTTTGGTTGCTGTTAAAATGGGAAAATCGGAAAAGATGATCCAATCGGCAATGACAAATAGCGAGAATTTAACGCGCCTCACCGAAGGCCTTCTTAGCCAACAATCCAAACTCGAAGGGCAGCTTACACAAATCTCCACAGATGGGGCGGCCAGCCAAAGTGCCATAAATAAAACACTCGCTGAACGGCTAGACAGTGTCTCCAAAAGGCTCGGAGATAGCCTTGTTCAGTCCACAGAGAAAACCAATAAAACGGTTACGGACCGGCTTGATAAAGTTTCCCAAAAATTGGGAGAAAGTCTTATCCAAACAACTGAAAAAACCAGTAAATCCTTAAGTGAATTGCAAGCCCGCCTTGCCGTCATTGATAAAGCACAAGACAACTTAACGGATCTGTCATCCCAAGTGGTTGGACTTCAGGACATTCTGGCAAACAAACAAGCCCGCGGGGCATTTGGTGAGTTACAACTGAATGATCTCGTGAAATCTGCCTTGCCGCCATCCTCCTACGACTTTCAAGTGACGCTCAGTAATGGTAAACGAGCTGACTGCCTGATTAAGCTGCCTAATCCACCGGGATCAATTGTTGTGGATGCAAAATTTCCGTTAGAGAGTTTTCACCTGCTCCGAAATGCGGAAACGGATGCGGATACCCAAATGGCGAGACGGGCTTTTATCACGGCAATGACCAAACATATTTCCGACATCAGCCAAAAATACATTATTGACGGGGAAACCGCCGAATCAGCTTTGTTGTTCCTGCCATCAGAAGCGGTGTATGCGGAACTTCACAGTAACTTCCCACAAGTCTTGCAGAAATCATATGATGCACGGGTTTGGATTGTCTCTCCGACCACATTAATGGCAACATTAAATACTATTCGGGCCGTTCTTAAAGACAGCCAGATGCGGGAACAAGCTGGCGTTATTCAAAAAGAAGTCACTGTGTTGCTGCGGGATGTAGAGCGCATGGACAAACGGGTCGACAACTTGTCCAAACATTTTGCCCAGGCCAGCAAAGATATCAACGACATTGAGACATCAAGCCGCAAAATTGTTAGTCGCGGCGAAAAAATCGAAGATCTTCAACTTGGAGAACAGGACAGCGAAGATGTTCTGGCAAATCCAGCCGAGTTGCTACCTGTAACGTCTGATTAAATTTGGGTGCGGCGGGATTTAAGCGCAGTTGCAAGCGTCCCGTCATCCAGATAATCAAGCTCACCGCCAACAGGAACACCGTGAGCCAAATGGCTAATGATGACATTACTGTCTGCCAGTCTGTCAGCTAAGTAATGAGCAGTCGTTTGACCATCCACTGTCGCGTTCAGCGCGAGAATAACTTCGACGACAACCTCGTCGCCGGCGCGCGATAATAAGGTATCGATGCGCAAATCTTCTGGACCCACACCATCTAGTGCTGACAATGTGCCGCCCAAAACATGATAGGTGCCAGAGAAAGCACCTGCACGTTCAAGCGCCCACAAGTCGGAGACATCTTCAACGACGCAGATGATTTTTCTCTCGCGGGCTTGATTTACGCATATGGCGCAAGGGTTTATCGTATCCAAATTCGCGCAAACATCGCAAGTTTTCACGTTTTCAGCAGCCGCAGCCATTGCCCCGCCAAGCGGTATTAATAAACTCTCGCGGTGCTGGATCAAATACAAGGTTGCCCGGCGCGCAGACCGCGCACCAAGCCCCGGAAGTTTGGATAACAGCTGGATTAGCTGATCTATTTCAGAAGTGCTCATGGATAAATTTGGACCGCCTTAAAAGGGCATCTGCATGCCAGGGGGAAGTTGTAATCCACCTGTCATTTCTTGCATTTTTTCCTGACTGTAGGCTTCCACTTTTGCACGGGCATCCCCGTGTGCTGCCTTAATCAGGTCTTCCATAATTTCTGGATCTTCAGGATCAATAATAGTTGGGTCAATTTTCAGCCCCCGCATATCGCCTTTACCGTTCAAGGTCACTTCTACCATTCCAGCGCCAGATACACCTGTTAGCTCGTGGCTCTCAAGTGATGCCTGCATTTCAGCCATCTTACCTTGCATTTCCTTGGCCTGTTTCATCAGGTTTCCAAGATTCTTCATGCATTTATCTCCGTTAATCTAAGTCTTCATCACTGGATATATTCTCATCCGGCGTAAATTCAATCGTTGGCGCAAGATCTCTCACTTCTCGAATGGTGACTTCTTTGAAAGTGTCTTTAATCCGTTGCACCAATGGATGCCGTTCAACGGCTTCAATCATCGCCGCTTTATCAAGTTTTCTTTTCTCAGCAACCGTTGGGGCACCTTCATTATCGGCTGTCACGGCAACTGTCCACTGAAGCTCTGTCAGCTCGCGCAAGCGTTTTCCAAGGCGCGCGGCCAGATCCATCGGCGCGCCCGGCGCTGGGTTAAATTCAAGCAGTCCAGTTTCAAATTTCACAGGGCGCATGAAATTGATCACTTGCCCTTTCAGCATCACATCGCCGCGATCAGACAGAAGATCAACAATATCTTCCATTGTCTTTGGGGATTTGATTTGAACAGGTTGTTGGTCGGGAATCGGTTCGGGTTGATAGTTTTGCACCATCTCAGTCGCAAGGGGCGTTTCAACCAAAGACAAATGGCTGCGCGGTGCAGAAGATATATCAGGGGCAGTTGCCGGGTGCCCATTTGAAACCGCAAGTGCCGCGGATCCACCGCCACCACTCATGCGAGCGCCGCCGCCATTTGATGGTCCAGGGGCATTTGGTGCCGATCCTGAATTATTTTGGGCATTGTCAGCCAATTGCCGCGCAAGATCACCGGGCGTTGGCAAATCACTTGCGTATGCAAGACGAACAAGAACCATTTCAGCCGCCGCAATGGCCATGGGCGCTGTCCGCACTTCATCCAAACCTTTGAGCAACATTTGCCAACACCTTGCAACGGCAGGCATAGCAAGCTTTGCAGCCATTTCCTGTCCGCGCACAACATCGCCGCCGCTAACCGCAACGTTATTAGCAGCCTCAGGGGTAACCTTAATTGTGGTTAGCCAATGGGTGAGCTCTAACAAATCTTGAATAATAACAACCGGGTCTGCACCTCGGTCGTATTGTCCCCGCAAGATCCCCAGCGCTTCGGCAATTTCACCCTTAAACACGGCCTCTAGCAAGTCCAGCATGCGAGACCGATCGGCAAGGCCCAGCATATCACGGGCCTGATCCGCACTTACAGTGCCATCTCCATGAGCGATAGCCTGATCTAGCAGTGACAACCCATCACGCACAGAGCCTTCAGCGGCCCGCGCGATCAAACGAAGGGCATCGTCTTCAATGGTTGCCTCTTCTTTTTTGGCAATTTCTCCAAAATAATTTGCCAGTGTTTCAGCATCAACGCGCTTTAAGTCAAATCGCTGACAGCGAGAGAGAACGGTCACCGGAATTTTCCGAATTTCAGTTGTCGCGAAAATAAACTTCACATGCTCAGGCGGCTCTTCCAACGTTTTTAAAAGAGCGTTAAATGCGTTTTTCGACAACATATGCACTTCGTCGATGATGTAGATCTTGAAGCGTGCGTTAATCGGCAGATACCGAACGCCATCAATGAGTTCCCGAATATCGTCAACGCCGGTGCGGCTCGCCGCATCCATTTCCAGAACGTCTTGATGTCGATCTTCTGCAATTGCCAAGCAATTTGCGCAGGCTCCACAAGGGTGAACTGTTGGTCTGCCATTGCCATCAGGTCCAATACAATTCAAACCCCGCGCTAAGATCCGCGCTGTCGTTGTTTTACCAATTCCGCGCGTGCCAGTTAAAATAAAGGCATGCGCTAAACGGCCCGAATCTAGGGCGTTAGATAAAGTTCGAACCATAGCTTCATGACCGATAAGATCATCGAAGTTTGAAGGCCGGTATTTACGGGCGAGAACGCGATAAGCGGAATTTTGATTTTCTTCAGACATGGCGCAATCATATCAGAGAAACAGTCGCATGTTCAAAGAATTATGGGGAAAAAGAGCAAAGCTGTTTTTATCTTGGGGGATATTAAGAAGACTGGCAACGACTCGCGCCGAAACTCGTTACGGCTGCTTCCTTCCGGACCTGACCGGGTTAGCAAGGGGCACGCCCATTACCAGCCTTCCACCGCCTATATCTGATATGTACCGCAAACTTGCAAGTGTTTAATGCACTTTTTTGCGGATAACTTGATAATTCTGCTCGCGATCCTGAAATTCCCTCGCCGAAATACCCTTGAAGATTGCCAGCCTCCGAAAGTTGTGTAAATATTCAACGATAATGACAAAACCTCTCGTATTTACCGGCAACAGGTTTGACCGGGCATCCCACTTGCGCAACGACGCCAATTGGCTTGCAGAAAAATTAGCAGATCCGTCCACACGCTTTTTGCCCATGCACCGGCAAAAGGCGTTGATCGATCTTCCTGGCGGCCCTTGCATAGATTGGCGCGGTGCGGCTGATGTTCAGGAATATATAGATGCTGGCGCTAATCTGATCTTTTTGGGAATCGCCGACTTCGCCTGCCATTTTGCCGTCGATGTCTCAGCCATTGAGAATCCGAAGCAACCTCCAGTCTCTGACTGGGGAAAGTTTATTGACGTCAGATCAGTTTCCGCTCAGCTTCGCCCTGGCGAGGCCGGTGCGTTAGCGCAAGCACGATCCATGGTGGCATGGCACGACAATCACGGTTATTGCTCTGTTTGCGGCAGCAAGTCAGCCATTAAGGAATTGGGATACTCCCGTAAATGCACGAACGATGCTTGCGGGGCGCCACATTTTCCAAGAACAGATCCTGTCGCCATTATGATGGTCACCATGGGCGACAAATGCCTGCTTGGAACCGGCCATAACTTCCCAAAACAGCAATATTCGGCATTGGCTGGATTTATCGAACCTGGGGAGACAATCGAACAAGGTGTTCGCCGGGAAGTCTTTGAAGAAACAGGCATCAAGACAGGAGATGTCCGTTATCATTCCTCCCAACCTTGGCCTTATCCGTCCTCATTGATGATCGGCTGCTTCGCGGAAGCGTTATCAGAAGACATTACGATTGACAAAAAAGAACTGGCCGATGCCCGTTGGTTTACCCGCGATGAAATCGTCCTCATGATCGGTCGTGCAGGAACCCAGGAAACGCCGCGCATTGCGCCGCCAATGGCTATCGCCCATCAACTTGTAAAAGCTTGGATCGAAGAAAGCTGAAACTCAAAAATTGATACGGAGTTGCCCAACCTATAATTCCGTATCAATTTGAAGCATCTAATCAAAGCATCCATTGTGCGTCGCAGCATAATCAACAAAGAACTTTCTAGTTTTGGGCTTAAAGCTCAAAGTTTCTCAATGCGCCTTTCGCATACATATAGATTTCTTTGCTGAATATTCCCCTATCAATAAAACAATAAAATGGCTGCAAATTAGCCAATCACAGCTTATTGAATGAGCAACCTGCTTAAACAATAGCCATTCTATTTTGGAATAGATTTATGCTGAAAAAAGAAGGTTTTTTCTCTTGCAGTTTTATTTCGCAGGTGCAATATATTGCTTGTCAGCACACACATACACTGACTGCCCTCGAGAGAGGGCGTTTCCTCCCTTACTTGGGCTGTGTTAGCGCACAGCCCATTTTTTTGACCGGGTCTTAGCGGGCAGTACTCGCCAATGTCAATGGATCCGTAAATTTCAGAAGGCCGCGGAAAGGCAAAATCAAAGCAACGACCATAAACAGTTTAATGCCATAATCTCCAAGCGCCCATGTCTCCCACGGTAGACCTGTACCGGCAAAGGCTAGACTGAAGAATATCAACGTATCAAGACTAGAGGCCACAACAGACGAAATTAGAGGTGCTTTCCACCAGGCGGCTTGGCGTAATTTATCAAACAAGAATATATCAAGAAGATGTGCCAGCAAGAACGCCGATCCTGATGCCACTGCAATTCGCGCATCAGCTAAGATTAGGGACATAATCACTGCCGCTGCAAATCCGACACAGACAACAATCCGTGCTTTAGACGGGCCTAACGCGCGATTTGTAAGGTCTGTTACCAAAAACGCAAATGGATAGCTCAACGCCCCCCATGTCAGCCAATCATTAATCGGCATCTCAACCAGAATGTTTGACGCAGTAACCACGATCGTCATTGCGATAACACCCGCAATCAGAAAAGCGCGCTGCATTGGGGTCGTTTCTGAAATTATCGACATTAAAAAATCCTAACCGAAATACGCCACAAGCAAACACTCTGCCTGTAAATTTGACAGAGCTTATATTTGGTAAACCGTAACTTATCAAGTGTTATGCTTTATATTCTTTTCTATATGTGTCCTGTGGATAAACACCGAGCATTTTCAACTTTGCCGAAAAGAACTGTAATTCTTCAATAGCACGAGATAGATGAGCTTCATCAGGGTGCCCCTCTACATCAATATAAAATTGTGCGGCTTCAAAACTTGCATCTGTAATGTAGCTTTCCAACTTGGTGACATTCACCCCGTTTGTCGCAAATCCACCAAGCGCCTTATACAGCGCCGCTGGCTGACTGCGGACTTGGAAAACGAAGCTTGTCATGCAAGGTCCCTTTTTTGGGCCGGGATCGACACGATTACGAGACAGAATAAGAAACCGTGTTGTATT
>JBALWO010000007.1:63237-101287 GCA_036960775.1 Pseudomonas marincola
CCAAGCAACTGATGTTGCACAGGCTGAAAATGCTCGCCGATTGTATATAAGCCGCTATCTGGCAGCAAATGATGGATATCTGCCACACGTCCGCCCAATGAATTCTCAATGGGGATCATTGCATATTTAGCTTTTTCTTCTCGGACCATAGTGATGGCATCCAGAAAAGTTTCACATGCAATGGCTTCCATATCCGGAAAGACTTTCTTGCAGGACAGATGTCCATACGCGCCAAGAACACCTTGAAAGGCAATTGAATTTTCTGGTTCTGGGTTAGCCATAATCATTTTCCGGTTACTTATAATGTGGTTTCAGCAAAATCTATCGTATTTAACGGTCTTTATCGCGCGGCGAAAAACTCCCGCATACGCTGTAAATCTTGGGGAGTATCAACACCAAGGGGCACAGTGTCAACGCATGCTGCATCAATTCGCATTCCAGCCTCTAAAGCCCGAAGTTGCTCAAGCTTTTCCCGAAGCTCCAATGGTGAGGGTGGTAGGCCCACGAATTTCTGTAACGACGCCCGCCGATAGGCATAGATACCGATGTGATGGTAGTACGGACCATCGCCCCATGGCGCTTGCAGCCGGCTAAACCAAATTGCGCGGCCAATCGTCTCGCCGTCTTTCATGCTAACCACAGCCTTCACTGCATTTTCATCAATAAGTTCAGCTGGGTCAGTGATCTCAGCGACCAGTGTCGCAATATCTACATTCTCGAGTGATAAAGCCTCCCGCGCAGCTAGAATTGCTGCTGGATCAAGGCCCGGCAAATCCCCTTGCAGATTAATAATGGCATCGAATCTCCCCTTGGGATCGAATTTCTCAACGGCTTCAAACACGCGATCTGAGCCAGAAGGATGATCGCTTCTCGTTAAAACGGCATTTCCACCGGCGGAAATCACAGCGTCCGCGATTTCCTGTTCAGCGCAAGCGACAATCACCGGACCAATGTCTGCTTCCCGGGCGCGATCAAGGACTTGCACAATCATTGGCTTGCCCGCGATATCCGCCAAAGGCTTGCCGGGCAAGCGAGTGGAGGCCATACGCGCAGGGATTACAATAACCGGTTTCAAACCTTCAGCCATGAAAAAACTAACTCCTCAATTCCAAAAAACCATCCAAACGACTGTGTCAATTTGGCTTTCTTTTTATACGTCGTAAGAATTCGAAGCAAAAGCAGTTAAATTCCACTCGCTTTTTTTCGCTGTGTTTGGTAGAGCTACGCCAGAATATATGAGCTGAGGTAAGCAATGAATAATTTCGAGCTAAACAAAATTGCCGGTGCAGTACTTGCGGGTGCCCTTCTTGTTGTAGCGATCAACGAAATCGCAAATATCGCCGTTTCTCCCACAATTCCTGAAAAAGCCGCGTATGCGATTGATACAGGAACTGAAGCAGTGAGCACGGAAGCTGTAGCGACAGCAGCAACAGAAGGCCCATCTCTTGGCGCCCTGTTGGCGGCAGCGGATCCGTCTAAAGGATCAAAAGTCTTCAAGAAATGTGGTTCGTGCCACACGACTGAAGACGGCGGTAAAAATAAGATCGGCCCTAACCTATATGCGATCATTGGAAAAGCAAAAGGCGCCAGTGCTGGCTTCTCTTACTCTGCTGCATTGACCGAAAAAGGCGGCGATTGGTCTTTTGAAGAATTGGATGCGTTTCTAACGAAACCAAAAGACTTCATCAAAGGAACAAAGATGTCATTTGCTGGTCTTAAAAAACCAACTGATCGTGCAAATTTGATTGCCTTCCTTCGGACTTTGGGTTCATCATCGATCCCACTTCCCGCAGCAAACTAAAAAGTCTTTTTCTGTATGAGTAAAACCTGTCCTCCTGAATTTATTGATCTCGCTCATCGGCTCGCTGATGCAGCCGGCGAGATCATTCGCCCGCTTTTTCGTCAAAAAATTGATATTATCAGTAAAGACGATGCCAGCCCCGTAACCATTGCGGATCAGAACGCTGAAATGGCCATGCGCCAGATCATTGAAGCTGAATTCCCAGATCACGGCATTTACGGCGAAGAACACGGACAGGTTAGAACTGACGCGGAATATGTTTGGGTACTCGACCCTATTGACGGCACTCATTCCTTTATTTCAGGTGCCCCCACTTTTGCAATTCTCGTGGGTTTATGCCGGAATGGCGTTCCCATCATGGGGATTGTTGACCAACCTATTGCGAACGAACGGTGGGTTGGTGCCAATGGCACAACAACGCTGAACGGCGAAACCATCTCGACAAACCCAGATATCACAACAATCCCGGATGCGTCCTTGTACTCCTACGGCATTGAACTTCTCAAGTGTGATCGCAGTGATGAATACAAACAACTGTGTGACACTGTAAAACGGGTTCGTTTCGGCTATGACAGCTATGCGTTTGGTCTGCTTGCCCTTGGCTTTGTCGATGTGGTTGCTGATGCAGATATGAAACCCTTTGATTACTGCGCACTGGTTCCTGTCGTCCAAAATGCTGGCGGAACAATCACAAACTGGGACGGAGAACAGCTTACGCTGACCAATCCGGGTTACGTCCTTGCCTCCGGCAACGCAAGCCTTCACGAAGCAGCTCTCGCTAAATTGAAGTCCGCATAAAAACATTATTATTGAATAAATCTTGATGTCTTAGGCATTTAACCCCATCTTGACTTACAATTAGGTCAAGAACTCACTGGGGAAAAATGAAACTTCTGACGGCGGCAGCCACACTTTTTGCAACTGTGCTCACCTGCACAAATATCGCCTTATCTGAAGATATCAAAACGACCAAGTCGCATGGCCTGTCGTTAGCCGGGCCCTTAAAATATGGCCCTGACTTCACCCATCTTGATTATGTAAACCCAGACGCTCCCAAAGGCGGGAGCCTAAAATTGTCGGCCCGTGGCGGTTTTGACAATTTAAACCCCTACATTTCAAAGGGAAACATTGCCTCGGGCATTGGCCTCACGTTTGAAACCCTCATGGGACAACCCAGCGACTCCCCCAGTGCGGAATATGGTTTAGTTGCCGAAAGTGTGGAAGTTGCGGATGATTTGAGTTTTGTCATCTACAACTTGCGAGAAGAAGCAAGATTTCATGATGGAACACCGATTACATCCGAAGACCTGATCTTCAGCTTGAAAATGGTCAAAGAGAAGGGTCGCCCTCTCTTTCGCTATTACTATGCAGATGTTAAAGAAGCCATCGCATTAACCCCTAAGCGCATCAAATTTACCTTTTCAGGCCCACCCAACCGTGAATTACCCCAAATCGTTGGACAGCTTCTCCCCGTATTATCGAAAAAACATTTCGACAGTCGGGTTTTCGAGGAAACCACCCTTAAACCGATACTTGGTTCTGGCCCGTATCGGGTGAAGGAATTTGAAGCCAACCGTTTCATCACATATGAACGCGTAGACGATTATTGGGGAAAAGACCTCCCCCTTAACAAGGGACGGTATAATTTTGACAGTATGCGATATGATTATTACCGCGATACGTCTGTTTTATTAGAAGCCTTCAAAGCCGGTGAATATGATTTCAGACCGGAAAATAGTGCCAAAAACTGGGCAACTGGCTACGACTTTCCAGCCCTCAAACAAGGGCTTGTGGTCAAAGAAAATATCCCCAGTAGCTATCCTGCTGGTCAGCAAGTCTATGCTTTCAATCTGAGAAAAGAAAAATTTAAAGACCCTGCCCTTCGGGAAGCGCTTTCCTACGCGTTTGATTTTGAATGGTTAAATAAAAATATTTTCTACGACCAATATAAACGCACAAACAGCTACTTTTATAACTCAGTAATGGCATCAAAGGGCGAGCCAACAAAAGACGAACTTGCCATATTGGAAGACTATCGCTCTCAAATACCAGGCCGGGTGTTTGGCGCCGCTTATGAGCCGCCTGTTACCGATGGTAGTGGGCGCGACCGCAAACCGTTACGTGCTGCGAAAAAAATATTGAAGGATGCTGGATGGAAAATAGCGGACGGAAAGCTTATTGATCCAGCGACAGGGGAGCCTCTCGTCATTGAGTTTTTAACCTACGATCCTAACGCCTTGCGAATTATCGGACCCTTTATCAAAAACATGGAAAAGCTCGGTGTAACCGCTGCATCACGTGTGGTGGATTCCGCCCAGTACACCGCACGCCTTCGGAGCTACGACTTTGATATTGTCACAACCGGTTTTGCCCAAACGAACAGCCCAGGTAACGAACAACGGGAATTTTGGGGAAGCGCCGCGGGTAAACGTCCCGGCAGCCGGAACTTAATGGGTATCGCAAACCCGGTGATTGATGAATTAGTCGAAAAATTGATCGCAGCGCCAACTTATGAGGATTTAAAACCTGTTGTGCGCGCGCTTGATCGCGTATTAAGTTGGAATTTCTATACCATTCCTCAGTTCACATCTGCTTTTGAGCGAATTGCTTATTGGAACAAGTTTGGAAATTCGGGTGTGACACCAATACAAGGTACGGACATCTCGGCATGGTGGGTTGATCCCGCGAAGGAAAAAGCCTTAAAAAATGGTCTAAAATCACTCAAAAAATCTAACTAAGTTGGGAGAACGCTTGATGGGAGGGGGAATAAAAACTCTGTTTGCCGGTGTTTTTTGGCTTCTAACGTTTTCCAGCCAACAAGCTTTCGCAGATCAGTTTACAACCCATGGGCTTTCCAGCTTTGGTGATTTAAAATACCAAAAAGATTTCAAAAATTTTGATTTCGTCAATCCGGCAGCACCGAAAACTGGGACCATCCGAATTCGAAATGCAGATAGCTTTGATAGTGTGAACCCATTCATACTTAAAGGGTTATATGATGTGGTCAACGCCGATATTGGGGGCGATTTATCGTTTAACTATGCCAGCCTAATGACACGAGCCCATGATGAACCCGATGCAGTCTACGCGCTTGTGGCAAAAGAAGCGATCATGGATGAAACCGGTCAATGGGTAGAATTCATTTTGCGAAAAGGGCCGGTTTTCCATGATGGCACCCCCATAACAGCAGAAGACGTGGCCTATAGCTTTAGTGTCCTGACAAAAGAAGGGCATCCCCGCTACCGTCTCCGTTTTGAAGACGTTTTGCCCCCCACCGTTACAGCTACAGACCGAATTCGCTTCGACTTCAAAAAAGACGCCCGAACGCGCGGCCTTGCTTTGAAAATCGCTGAGATGCCTATTTTGTCTAAAGCCTCCTTTAAAGATCGCGTCTTTAAACAGACGACAATGACGCCGCTTCTGGGATCGGGTCCCTACAAGATAACCAAGGTACAACCGGGGCGGTCAGTCACATATGAGCGTGTCAAAAATCACTGGGCCGAAAAGTTGCCTGTTCATGTGGGGCGGTACAACTTTGACCGCATCAAGATAGACTACTACCGCGATAGAACAGTTGCCCTTGAAGCCTTTTTTGCCGGTGAATATGATTTCAGGGAAGAATTTACGTCCCGTAGCTGGGCGGCTGAATATGATGGCAAGCCAGCCTATGACAAGGGTTATATCATAAAGGATACTTTGAAGGATGCCGCTCTTACCGGATATCAAGCTTTTTTCTTTAACACGCGACGAGACAAATTCAAGGATGTCAGAGTTCGGCGAGCACTTGGCCGCATGTTCGATTATGAATGGACAAATAAAAACTTATTTTACAGCAGTTACGAACGGCTCACATCAATTTTTGAAAATTCAGATATGAGTGCAGAAGGTCTTCCCTCAAAAAATGAACTCGCATTTCTAGACCAATGGAAAAACAGCATTCCAGCGGCTGCCTTTGAAGCCGCGTATGTTCCGCCCAAAACAAATGGGAGCGGCAAAATTCGCAAAGCCATCAGGCTCTCCCTTAACGAGCTAAAAGATGCCGGCTGGACTGTGCGCCATAAAAAACTGGTTGATCAGACCGGCGCACAAATGAAAATTGAATTCCTGCTGTATGACAAATCATTCACCCGCATCATCAACCCCTTCATCCGAAATCTGGAGCGCATCGGCGTAGATGCCCGCGTTCGGATTATTGATGCCGCTAGTTGGCAAAACCGCATACAAGATTTTGATTTTGATATAACAACCCGCCGCTTTTCGCAGCCCGCATATCCGGGCATTGAACTTCGCAATTGGTGGGGCACGAAATCTGCGGATACCATTGGCGGCCTAAATGTAGCTGGTGTTAAAAATAAAGCCGTAGATGCGGCGATTGAGGCGATTTTGAAATCAAAAAATCGAGATGAGTTAAAGATTGCAACCCGCGTGTTAGACCGGATTATAATGACATCCCACTACACAATTCCTCAATGGTTTAAAGCCAGTCATTTTGTCGCCTATTGGGACAAATTTGGCCGACCAGTAGCTGCAAAGCCCGGCTATGATCGAGCCGCCTTACATAGTTGGTGGTATGATGAAGAAAAAGCGGCTAAATTATCTGCTGCAACAAGTAATTAGGGGATAGTTAGTGCTCGCATATATTTTCAGGCGACTTCTTTTAATGATCCCGACGCTTTTTGGCATCATGGTCTTAAATTTCGCCGTTATCCAATTTGCTCCGGGCGGCCCTATCGAGCAGATCATTGCGGAAATCCAAGGGACCGCAGTGAGCGCAACTGCCCGAATAGGCGGATCTGGCGGCGGTGATTTATCGTCTGGCAGCAGCCCCAGCGCCGGAAGCGGCAATGAAAGTAGCTATCGCGGTGCCCAAGGCCTCGACCCTGAATTCATCAAGGAGCTTGAAGTCCAATTTGGTTTCGATAAACCGGCCCACGAGCGTTTTTTCCTCATGATCAAAAACTATCTAGTGTTTGATTTTGGTACTAGTTATTTCCGGGACGAGACCGTGTTTAATCTTGTTCTTGAAAAAATGCCGGTTTCCATATCTTTGGGTCTTTGGACAACGTTACTCGTCTATTTAATCTCAATCCCCCTTGGCATCAAAAAAGCGGTTAGCGACGGCAGCCGTTTCGATGTATGGAGCAGCAGCCTCATCATCGTTGGAAACGCAATTCCGGGCTTCCTGTTTGCCGTTGCATTGATTGTCTTCTTTGCCGGGGGCTCCTATCTAGATTGGTTCCCTCTTCGCGGACTAACCTCGGAGAATTACGACGAACTTAGTTTACTTGGGAAGATCGGCGACTATTTCTGGCACCTTGCCCTTCCCGTTACTGCCATGGTTATTGGCGGATTTGCAGCCTTAACTCAGCTAACCAAAAACTCATTCCTCGACCAGATTAGTCAGCAATATGTGCTGACCGCACGAGCGAAAGGGTTATCTGAAAAGCGGGTGTTATATGGTCATGTATTCCGTAACGCCATGCTCATCGTAATTGCAGGATTTCCCAGCGCGTTTATTGGCATTCTCTTCACCGGATCATTGCTCATTGAGGTGATTTTCAGTCTCGATGGATTGGGTCTGCTCGGGTTTGAAGCTGCCATCAACAGGGATTACCCGGTTATCTTCGCAACCGTTTATGTCTTTGCCTTGCTTGGACTGATCATGAACTTAATTGGCGACCTGACCTATACCCTTATTGATCCACGGATCGACTTTGAAGCGCGGGGGGCTTGAAGACCATGCAACTTTCCCCCATCAATCAACGCAGACTGGAAAACTTCAAGGCAAATAGGCGTGGCTATTGGTCCATGATCCTGTTTTTAAGCCTATTCACTCTTTCCCTTTTCGCAGAGGTCATCGCCAACGATAAACCGCTCCTCATTTCCCATAAGGGAGAGTTTTATACGCCCTTTTTGGTAACCTATCCGGAGACAGCGTTTGGTGGCGATTTTGAAACCGAAGCTGATTATCGAGACCCCTTTGTCTCTGAACTGATCGAGGAAGCTGGCGGATGGACCATTTGGCCCATAATCCGCTACAGCTACACCACGATCAATTATGATTTAAAATCGCCAGCCCCAAGCTCGCCGGACTTTGAAAATTGGCTGGGAACGGATGATCAAGGCCGGGATGTTATGGCTCGCGTCATCTATGGCTACCGTATTTCTGTATCGTTTGGTCTAATCCTCACGATTTTGAGCTCCATCATCGGCGTCTCAGCCGGCGCTATCCAAGGATATTTTGGCGGAACCATTGACTTGATTTTCCAGCGCCTGCTTGAGATATGGGGCGGAATGCCAAGTCTCTATATTCTGATTATTCTCGCAGCCATGATTGAGCCCACGTTTGTTATATTGCTTGCTCTATTGCTTCTGTTTAGCTGGCCGAGTTTGGTGGGGGTCGTCCGCGCTGAGTTTTTACGGTCCCGGAACTTTGATTATGTACGGGCCGCTCGGGCGCTTGGTGTCCGTGATCGTGTCATTATTTTCAAACACCTGCTTCCAAATTCAATGGTGTCGGCCCTGACCTTCTTGCCTTTCGTGCTGACCGGCGCCATCGTCAGTCTCACGTCCCTTGACTTTCTAGGTCTTGGCCTACCTCCGGGGTCACCGTCGCTGGGTGAGCTTCTGGCGCAAGGAAAAGCCAATCTACAAGCCCCATGGCTCGGCATTACAGCCTTTTTGGTCTTATCCATCATGCTGACCCTCGCCTTCTTCATGCAAGAGGGTATTCGCGACGCTTTTGATCCCAGAAAGACATTTAAATAATGGCATTTATTAAAGTAGATAACCTCGCCATTTCTTTCAAAGTGAAAGGGCAAGATCTCCCCGCAGTTAAAAACGTTTCCTTCGAGATTGAAAAAGGCGAAACTTTGGCCCTTGTGGGGGAAAGCGGATCTGGTAAATCCATCACTGCCCTCAGTATTTTGCAGCTTCTTCCCTACCCTTTGGCTTCGCATCCAACGGGCCAGATCTATGTAGATGGTCTTGACGTCGTAGGGGCTAATAATGATGTCATGCATAACATTCGTGGCAATAAAATCTCGATGGTTTTTCAAGAGCCAATGACCTCCCTTAACCCGCTTCACACCATCGAAAAGCAAGTCAACGAAACCTTGCTGGTGCATAAGGGAATGAATAAAAAGCAAGCTGCCGCTAGGGTTCGTGAACTGCTGGATTTAGTGGGGCTTGAAGCCACTGAAGATCGCTTGAGCGCCTATCCGCATCAACTCTCTGGCGGACAACGACAGCGCGTTATGATCGCAATGGCACTGGCGAACGAGCCTGACTTGCTGATTGCAGATGAGCCAACAACCGCCCTTGATGTCACCATTCAGGCGCAGGTTCTTGAACTTCTCAAAGATTTACAAGAACGGATGGGCATGGCGATTTTGCTCATCACTCACGATCTTGGCATTGTTCGGCGCATGGCAAAAACTGTTTGCGTGATGACTGACGGCGAAATCGTTGAGCAAGCCCCGGTTGAAGAACTGTTTGAAAACCCGCAACATAGCTATACAAAGATGTTGCTGGAAGCCGAGCCGAAGGGGCTCCCTCACATCAAGGACGCTACGGCAAAAGAAATTATTAGCGCAGAAAACATCAAGGTTCATTTTCCCATCAAAAAGGGATTGCTGAAACGAACTGTCGATTATGTGCGCGCTGTTGATGGCATCTCACTCAAAATACAAGAGGGACATACTGTCGGGGTTGTGGGAGAAAGTGGATCCGGTAAATCCACCTTAGGACTTGCCCTTCTAAGGCTTCTCAAATGCGAAGGCGACATCACCTATTGCGGCACTTCCATTCAAGATAAAGATTGGGATGACCTGCGCCCGTTACGATCAGAGATACAGATCGTTTTCCAAGACCCCTATTCCAGTTTAAGCCCCAGGTTATCTGTGAGCCAGATTGTAGAAGAAGGCCTGCTTGTGCATCACGGCAGAGGGGATCCCAAGGAACGGCGTGCACTTATAGCCCAAACGCTTGAAGAAGTCGGAATTGATGGGGATGCACAAGATCGCTACCCCCACGAATTCTCAGGGGGACAACGCCAAAGAATTTCCATTGCCCGCGCGTTGATCTTGAAGCCAAAATTTATCGTTTTGGATGAGCCTACATCAGCATTGGATATGTCCGTACAGGCTCAAATCGTTGACTTGCTCCGGGACCTTCAAACGAAATATAACTTGGCGTATCTTTTCATCAGTCATGATTTAAAGGTTGTTCGGGCACTTGCCGATACTGTACTCGTTATGAAAGAGGGTAAAATTGTCGAACAAGGCACGTCTAAGCAAATATTCGACGCCCCCCAAACCACATATACAAAGGCCCTGATGAAAGCGGCTTTTGATCTAGCAACACTCAAATAATAAAAAAACGGGAGAGAACGATGGCTTTGATTTTTCACAGCTCAATTAAACGCGACGATTGGTGGCGGGCTGAAATTGGAAAACATATCCCTGATCTTGAGATCAGATTTTACCCAGAAGTTGGCAATCCGGACGACATCGAATTCGCCCTGTGCTTCAACATGCCGCAAGGCGAACTTGCCAAGTTCAAAAACTTGAAGGCAATATTCTCGTTAGGCGCTGGTGTGGATCACTTCTTTGAAGATCCAACGTTTCCCCTACACATACCGTTTGCCCGTGTTGTGAACGACGAACTCACCTCTCGGATGAGCGAATATGTAACCCAGCACGTGCTGAACCATCACCGTTACCAAATTGAATATGATCAGCAGCAAAAAAACCAATCATGGAAAGTTCGCCACGCCCCTGCCGCCAAAAACCGTAAAGTTGGTATTATGGGTCTTGGAGAGCTCGGACAGGGGGCTGCAAAAACTTTAAATCTTTTGGGATTTGATGTAGCTGGATGGAGCCGGACGAGCAAAGATATTGATGGCGTCACTTGTTTTCATGGAAGCGATCAGTTGGACGCTTTTTTGGCGCGCACAGAAATTCTGGTATGCCTGCTTCCCCTCACTCCTGAGACCGAAAATATAATGAATAGCGAGCTTTTTTCGAAACTTCCAGAAGGAGCCGCTGTTATCAATCCAGGCCGCGGTGGCCACTTGGTTGATGAAGATCTGATCAAGGCATTGGATAGTGGGCATCTGTCTGGCGCAACCCTGGACGTCTTCCATGTGGAGCCCCTTCCAGAAGAAAGCCCCCTTTGGGTTCATCCCAAAATCCGTATCACTCCGCATGTGGCAAGCATTGCAGCACCTGGCCAAGTTGCTGAACTTGCAGCGAAGAATATTATCCGCGCCAGAAAAGGCGACGCCCTAATAAATCAAGTTGATCTCACTAAAGGGTACTAATTCAGCAAGCCGGTGGGAAAACTTGAAATTACGTCAGGTTTTTCCATGCGGCTTGTTCGATAATGTCTGCTATTTCGCTCAAATAGACAGAACCTTTTACGGTTCTAATAACATTTATCGACCGACGATCGGCCTCGTCAGGTTTGCGTTTCAGCAGTTCCATTTTGCTTAACGTATCAAGCGCGCGCGTGACCGCCGGTTTGGAAATCTGCAGCTGAGCCGCAAGCCCCCGAACCGTATGGGGAGGCTGCTCCAGATATACCGTTAGCATAATCGCCATTTGACGTGACGATAAGTCAGGCCCCTGGCGCCCGACAAGCTCACAAAGGGCTTGCTTCCATAATTTTAACGCCGCCTGAGATGTGTTCTTATTTTGCATAAACAATTATTGCATATTTTGCCTTATTTCGCAACCGTAACGGTGATGCATTCCATCGCTCAATCCTGTATAAGGAAAGTATTGAACGCACATAATGGATAGATGAATGAGCCTTGAATTCCTAATTACGTCATTGATCGTCGTCCTCGCACCGGGCACCGGCGTCATCTATACAATTGCAACGGGAATTTCTCGCGGTCGCTCATATGCCACGGCAGCGGCCTTCGGCTGTACAATTGGAATTGTGCCCCATTTAGTTGCCAGTATTTTGGGATTATCGGCTATCCTGCATACAAGTGCACTTTTGTTCCAAAGCGTCAAATATGCGGGCGTCTTGTATCTTCTATATTTGGCGTGGCAGGCTCTAAAAGGAGACGGCGCCCTTTCCATGAGTTCAACCAATGACAAGAGCAAAAATTACCGGGCGGTCATAACAACTGGATTTTTGATAAATATTCTCAACCCAAAGTTATCCATTTTCTTTTTGGCGTTCCTGCCGCAATTTGTCGATACAAAACAAGGCTCAGCCACGTTGGAAATGGGCTTACTAGGTTTGATCTTTATGGGCATGACGCTCGGCGTATTTATAGTCTATGGGCTGTTTGCCGCAAAGCTCCGCCACCACGTCATTGCCCGGCCTAATATTCTAAAATGGTTCAACCGTAGTGTTGCTGGGGCCTTCACAGGCCTCAGCATCAAATTGGCGTTGTCGGATAGCTAATTAACTTCCGTAGCGTTCTTTAAGTGCCGCGAACATCGCCCGCATGGCAAATGCTTCCCCGCCGACTGGCCGTCCAGCACGGGCGCGGCTGTTATAAGCCATGACATCAAAATGAACCCAGCTTTTGCTCTTCTCAACAAACTCTTTCAAGAAAAGACCTGCGGTTATAGCGCCGCCAAAACCTGAAGATCCAGCGTTATTGATTTCTGCCACTTTACTATCAATCAGTTCCCGGTAATCATCCCAAAGTGGCAGGCGCCAAACGGGATCTTTCTCATTTTTCGCATGCCGTTCGATCAAGGCAAATAAATCGTCATCATCGGTAAATGTCGCTGATATTTCAGTACCAACAGCAACTCGGGCCGCGCCTGTTAAAGTCGCAAAATCTATTAAAAGATCAGGTTCTTGTTCGTCTGCAGCTGTAATGGCATCAGCTAGAACCAAGCGCCCTTCTGCATCTGTATTGCCAATTTCTACAGTTTTCCCGTTCCGGCTTGTTAAAACATCGCCCGGACGATAGGCATTTCCGGACACAGAATTTTCAACGGCTGGGATTAACAAACGGAGCCGGACGGGGAGGTTTGCATGCATGATCATATAAGCAAGCCCCAGTGCGATGGCAGCGCCGCCCATGTCTTTTTTCATCATCAGCATTGCTGACGATGGTTTTAAATCCAAACCACCGGTGTCAAAGCACACGCCCTTACCAATGATCGTAACTTTTGGAGCGTTGGGATCTCCCCAAACCATATCAACCATCCGCGGCTCCTGCGTAGATGCCCGGCCAACAGCATGTACCATTGGATATGAATAGGTCAGAAGATCTGAGCCTACAATATTCATTTGCCGAGCTTCGAACTCACCAGCAACCTGGGAGACGGCACCTTCAAGAGCTTTCGGGCCCATATCTGAAGTTGGGATATTAATCAAATCGCGAGCAAGATTGGTTGCAAAAACAGTTCGCTCAATATGCGCCTTGTCAGCATTTTTTGGGAGAATAAGTGTCGCCGATGTTTTTTCATTCTTTTTATAATGATCAAACTTGTAAGTCCCCAACGACCAACCAATAGCAATATCGGTTGCCTGTTTTTCATCGAGTTCCGCATCCAGCTGGTAAACACCTTCTGGAAGAACATTTGGAAGGGCCGCAAGGCTCCATGTGTCCCAGACTAATTCTGTTACGACAAACAGAATGAAGGAGATGCTACCTTCTGCATTGGGTATGGCAATGTGAGCCCCATTTTTCGGTTTGAACGACTGCGCTGAAAGCCAGTTTTTTGCAAGCTCCGTTTGCGTCTCTAACCAACCCTCATATGCTGAAATTTCAACGGGTTTGATTGCGGTTGGTACGGCGTCTGTTTTTTCGGAAATATTAGGGATCACGTTTTTCTCCTCCAGTTTTATTGGAAGGTAACAAACGCTTGAAAGACAAACAACATCTTTCCCTTATTCTGCCACTTCATCTCTTTGGCGATAAAATTTTGTAGCCCCTGGATGGATGGGAATACCGACACCTTTTCGTGCTGTCTCATATTGAATGAGCTTGCCTTTGGAATGGCCTGAATCAAGAAGCACACGATTTCGGGGGTGCCACAGCGAACTTGTTATTCCAAAAGCCAAATCATCAGCTAATGTCGCATTCACCACCCATTGCGTACTAACCGCCAGTGTGGGAATAGCGCCAAGCCCTTTATAGGTCCCGTCTGGAATGATGCTCGCACTGAAAAACTCGTAAAGATTAATGATTTCATCCGCTTTACCTCCCACAATGGGAAGTAACTCGATCAAACCCGCGTCAGCAAGTTCCGCCACTGCCACGACAGGATATCCCGCGATGAAAAAGAACGCGTCGAGCTCCCCTTTTCGAAGCAGGCTTAAAGCCTTGTCAGAATTGGCGTCCACCGCCACATAATCAGCAGCAGTGATCCCATAGGCTTTCAGAATATTTTTAGCATTCTGCCGTGTGCCTGAGCCCGGCAGATCAATAGAAACCCTTTTACCCTTCAAATCGGCAACTGATGAAATTCCAATATTTTTTCGAACAATCAGATGGACATCTTCTGGGTATAGATTTGCGATAACACGTAACGATTTGCCTGCCGTCGGATTTTCTTTGAAAACACCAGTTCCGTAATAAGCCGCATAAACTAAATCAGACTGTGCCAGTGCAGACTCAAGTTGGCCCGATAGAACGCTTCGAATGTTGGCAACTGATCCACGGGTTGTTTGCGCCGCGGCAATGAGACCGGGCACACCACAAGAGCCGCCTTCTTCGCAAGGCCGGCTGCCTGGTGGTCCTGTTATGGTCGATCCGATTAAGGTACCAATGGGGAAATAGGTCCCCGAAGTTGATCCCGTTCCTATTCGAAAAAACGTAACGTCTTGAGCGGTTAATGAGCTTGAAAACCAGACAACGGCAACAGCGGTTAAAATTACGCTGCGTGTCCATCTTACTAACTGCCGGGTCACTGACATTCTTGCCCCTCCGCTTCTAAATAAATATAATCGTTTCCTCCGACTACTGCGGCGCCTGCGATCATTCGGCATACACTCATTGATATAGTCGTGCCTTCATGTAAACAAAGAAATCGTTTCTCATATGAAATAATTTAACGAGTTCCTGTTTTCTTCAACCGCAAGGCAACTTCTTCGATATCAAAAGCTAGATTTGCGGAAACTCTAACTTCTTTACAGGCTTTATGAATTCCGAAGGGTATTTGATAAAGTAATTCTTTATCTTTTCCTAAGATAGCCCCACTTGACCCCAAGATACGCTCTAAAACACTCAAAAATGCGTCGCACAAGGCTTCAGTATGTGCGTACTCTGTGCCAGAAATGCGGCGAATAAGCTCCGTGTTCATTTTGATCATTTGCGCAACAAGTAGATGACGCTCTTCTACGTCCTCCATGCTAGGGCCTAAGGAAAGTATTTTTGCCGATTGCCGGAGATATTGTTCGGTAAATATGGTGATTTTCCGGTCATTCACAGCATTGAGAGCCAGTGCAATATTCTCAGGTGTCGCATCGAGTTCTGGCCGATTTTCAACTTTCGCCTTCAGTGAATTGGGAACAATCATCAAGCTGCTATGAGACAACCCTCGCACAATCTGGCGCCGCTCTGGCCCCATATAATCTTCCGTCACAATGAAGGGTTTACGATTGTCAACCAACCCCTGTACCCGTTCAGCGATTTGGGACGCAGACATGGGACGTGAGATCAAATCATCCGCACCGGCACGGATTCCTTCGTTCACATATTCAGGACTAGCATTCCATAAGGTGATGATAATATTTACAAAAGGATTTGTGCCAATATCGTTATGCCGCATTTGGCGAACCAGCGAGTTTAAATTGCCCTCACGTGTTACCATATCGCCAATGACGAGATCGTAGCTTTCTGTGGACAGTCGATCCAAAAATTCTTTCCGGTAATTTACAGCTTCAACTTCGCCAAACCCTAAGCCAAGAAGCGCAGTCCTAGTGTTGTGGCGCAAAGAAGCTTGCGGATCATATAACAACACTGAAGAAGACTGGTACTTAGGATCAAACATAACTCACTTAGCAATCATGCATTAGGAAGAACACGGACAAGGTGACGGAAAATGACTTCTGGTGGCTCATTAAATCGAATTCCGATTTGGCAATCGCTATTCCAAACCGTGTCACAAGAAAAGGTCCCCAATTTTGGGATAATTAATTCAAGCCCAGCGCGCTCAGAAATAGGCTGCGTTAATTCAAGTCTTGCGCCGTTGGCTGAAATATCACGGACAACGCCCTGAACCTCACGCATTTCACTTCTCAGCGTAACATCGTTGAAATAGATCTTAACTTTTGCTTCCCAAACCACACGACTGCGCCGAAAATTTCTATTTTCGCGGTAATTATCTGCCTCTTTATTTTCATCTTTTTCGCGTGAACGTTCCAGCTCGTTCAGCATTTGATGAATATCTTTCCCTATTATCATTTACCCAATCCGCTCTTCATTAAGTAATATGCAACTTCTGTTGCTTTTTATTCCCAAGCAGTAGATCAGAAAGTAATTAACAAAAGGCAAATAAATTACTACCATTTAGTGCATTTTCTATGCACTTTAGCATAACTTTTAGATGTATCGATCCGGCCATTCAGCTTTTTTCGCTCCTTATCAAACTGCGCCATCAAGCTGCTGAGCTCAGCGTTCAGGCGCCGAATTAGCCGTTTCGGTTCCTTTTTCGGCTTTGATGCGAAATAGGGCTTAACCTTTTTCACTGCCACAATCACTTTTTGCTTTAACTTCGCCTCATACTTGCCCTGAACCTTGGCATTTATGGCCATATGCTCCCGTTCATGAGCTAACACCGCCTTATAGGCGCAGGTTCCGGGTTTATATTTTTTAGCGACAAATATCTCGCTGTGAACGCGCTCAAAACTGAATTTAACCGTCCGTAAACTGATGCATGTTCGTTTACCAAATCGGGCACCATTAATTTCCACCCCCATGCCGGATCGCATTTCGGTGTAGGCGAGCCCAAGTAATTTTTGACCCTTACCACGTGTGTAGGCACTTATTTTTTTTGCAAAACTAGTTATTTGACTCGATGATTTTTTGAGATTTACGGTCGTTTTCACTGTATTCAGCGTAAATATCACTTGAGGATCTACACGGGTATTTAAGCACGCCTTGCTTGTCGCTGCGGACGCATCACTCGCATGTAGGACTCCCGCAAGACAGGCTGTCACGCAGAAAATTGTAAAAACAGTGGACCTAACGTTAAACATTCAAGGCCCATTTTATATGTAAAACGAGTGATTTACACCACATGTCTCACTCCAAATGCATTAATCAAACAAGGCATCAATATCAGATTGATCCAACATTTCACCATCAGAGACTTCGACCATGGCGCCTTCAGTTGGTGCAACGACTTCTTCCTTCAGCCCTCTGTCAACCTTCGGCTTGTCCGTAACTTCTACCGGTGCTTTCTGTTCTTTTTCAGGCACCTGACCATTAATGATACCACCGGCACGGTCAATAAGCTTTCGAACAAGCGCACATTTTACAGCAATGAACTCGTTTTTCTCGCCGCTTTCAAGGACCGAAGTATCCTTGAGCAAGCTCGATTGCAGTAACGTCAATTGCCGGTTCAACATGGAAACCGTGTTATCAAAAGGATCGCGGTATTGGGTCGGGCACACATCATAAGCATTGATCGCAAGCTCGCGATCAGCAATTCCACTGTCTCTAAAATGGTCTTTATAGTGTTTGGGGGTCCAAGCCGCGAATTCATCGAACATATCGGGCATATCAACAAGCAGTTCCGCAAGCATCAATGCCTCATTAAAATGATTTAGATAGTCAGTCGCCAGTAAGGACACGGCGTTTACGTTCGTACCGAGTGCCTTCGCTCTGAATTGATCTAATTTTCCGACTGCGTCTACCATACTTAACTAACTTACTCTTCGAATTATGCTCCCACCATTCTAAGCAAACAAATCTTAACGAACTGTATGCATTACATTTTGGCGGTAACCGGATGCGGTGCAACCTGCCTAGTTAGAAAGATAGGACTGTATTTTCAGCAAGCAAATATAGTCACTATTATTGCACGTCCCGTAGGCTGGCGTGGATATCCGCATAAGATGTTGGAAGCATTTCGCCTTCCAACAATAAGGCACTCGACAAAAGCAAAAGTAGTACTAATAGTGACGCCGTACTCATAAACCGCGAATAACAACTTTTCACCGACAAAGCCGCTCCTAGATCATTATACATCAACCTCATATTCCCCTCCTCAGCAGGAACAGCCATAATTGCTGCCTTCCTGCAACGAAAGGTACGTACATTCACTTATCCAAACAAGCGTTAAAATTGCTATTGATTTATAAAATACACTTTAAAAGTTTGTTTTTGTGTTTTAATAAATTAATAAGGCATTCAAACCGCAAGATGTTGACATCTCGCAGAAAAACAACTTTTAAGAATTTATAAAATAAAACAGCAACTTTAAGTATATGCAGCAAAGAGTCAGCTAATTCTCTCGAATCATGATTTGAATCGCAAAAAAACGAACTGAAACTTACTATTTATAAGACGCCCATAAATTTCTGAAGCAACGAAATAAGCTGTTTATGGTTTCGAGCTCCCATACCTTTGATGAAAACTTCTTCCATATCTTCAACTTTTCGGCGCAATATTTCTAATTCTTCCTCGCCTCGGGGCGTAAGAGAAACGGCATAAGCCCGTTTATCATTGGCGACGGGATCACGGGTAATAAAACCGTGTTTTTCAAACTGGTTCAAGATCGGGACCAATGAAGATCGATCAAGGCCAGCAGCCCAGGCAATGGCGGATTGCGTTCGTCCAGAATTATTGGCAATTATTTCCATGACAGAATATTGACCCGTCATCAATTTGACGCCTGTTTCACGAAGAAACGAGCTATGGGCTGCCAAAACGGATTTTCGCATGTGATAGCCAACATTATGCTCTAACGGTCCCAAATTCATTGGGGCATGGCTAGCAACAGTAGATTTGTGCGTATCTTGTTTCGAAGTCACGAAAAATTTCTCCCAGTCTTTTGCGCTTCATTTCAATTTTTATAGACGGGGCGGCACTCACAATTCAAGACCGGACATCCAAATCTCATTTTAAAAAAGAAAAAGCGCAGCATTTATGTCGATTAACATAGATGTCTGCGCTCTCAATTCACCCTATAAAGGTATTGGTTTAACCGGCCTTTGCTTCAATTCGGCGAGCATGGAGGATTGGCTCCGTGTACCCACTTGGCTGAGACTTACCTTTCAGCACCAAATCAAGCGCCGCATTAAACGCAATAGACGTTTCGAATTTCCCGGCCATGGCCACGTAAGTCTCATCGCTGCTATTTTGCTCATCGACAACAGCCGCCATCCGCTTCATGACCTCAATCACTTGATCTTCTTTGCAGATCCCGTGGTGAAGCCAATTTGCAATATGCTGACTTGAAATACGCAAGGTCGCCCGGTCTTCCATCAACCCAACATCATTAATGTCGGGAACCTTCGAACAACCAACACCATGATCGATCCAGCGCACAACATATCCAAGGATACCTTGGGCATTATTTTCAAGCTCTCTTTGAACTTCTTCGTCTGACAAGTTCTGACCGCTCATGACCGGCGGTGTTAAGATGGCATCAAGGCTGGCTTTCTTCCGTTTTGAAAGCTCTGCCTGACGATCTGCAACAGAAATCGCGTGATAATGCATGGCATGCAAAGTTGCCGCCGTTGGCGATGGAACCCACGCACAATTGGCACCCGCTGAAGGATGTCCGATTTTAGCCGCCATCATTTCGGCCATTTCGTCAGGCTTGGCCCACATGCCTTTACCGATTTGAGCATGGCCTGGAAGTCCGACTTCCAATCCGATGTCCACATTCCAATCCTCGTACGAGGTAATCCATGGCTCAGCCTTGCTGTCATCTTTACGCATAAAAGGGCCAGCCTCCATACTTGTATGGATCTCATCACCCGTGCGATCTAGAAAGCCCGTATTGATAAAGAAGATCCGATCAGACACGGCGCGGATACATTCTTTCAAATTCACAGTTGTCCGGCGTTCTTCATCCATAACACCAACCTTAACTGTGTTTGGCTCAAGTCCAAGTGCACTTTCAACAGCAGCAAACAGATCATTTGTAAACGCGGCTTCTTCTGGGCCGTGCATTTTCGGTTTAACAATATAGACGCTGCCCGCACGGCTGTTCCGGTGTTCTCCTTTGCCAAATAAATCATGCAATGCACATGCAGAGGTCATAAGGGCATCCAGAATGCCTTCCGGAATTTCATTTCCAGCGCTGTCTAAAACTGCATTGATCGTCATTAGATGGCCGACGTTCCGCACCAATAATAAACTGCGACCATGAAGAACAAGTTCACCGCCATCTTTAGCTGTATATGTCCGGTCTGCGCTTAATTTACGCACCACAGATTTTCCGCCTTTGGAGAACATATCCGTAAGGTTGCCCTTCATTAGACCGAGCCAATTGCCGTAGACCACCGCTTTGTCTTCGGCATCAACAGCCGCGACAGAATCTTCGCAATCTTGAATAGTTGATAGTGCACTTTCCATAACAACGTCTTTGACACCTGCCGGATGATCACGGCCCACCGGGTGAGTAGGATCAATCTGGACGTCCATATGAAGACCATTATTCACAAGCAATATGGAGGTAAGAGTATCTGCCGCTTTATATCCAACAAATTTCGCAGGCTCTTTAAGGCCTACGCTACTGCCATCCTTTAAGGTTGCCGCAAGTTCATTATCATCACCGATACTATAGGCAGTCACGTCGGCATGGCTTCCAGTGGCAAGCGGCGCTGACTGATCTAAAAACCCTGTTGCATATTCAATAACCTTTGCACCGCGAGCTGGATTATAGGCGCCTGCTTTTTCTGCACCGTCACTCTCACTGATAACGTCGGTGCCATAGAGTGCATCATACAAACTTCCCCAGCGCGCATTGGCAGCATTCAGGGCGTATCTTGCGTTCATGACAGGCACAACAAGTTGCGGCCCTGCAACAGACCCGATTTCAGGATCAACATTTGCAGTGGTAACTTTGAACGCAGGTCCTTCAGGCACCAAATATCCAATTTCCAACAAGAATTTCTTATAAGCCGGAAGATCTTGGGTTTGCCCTGCATGGTCTTTACACCACTTATCCATTTTGGATTGCAGATCTTCCCGTTTTTGAAGAAGCGCTTTGTTTCTCGGTCCAAACTCCGCAACTAACTGTTCCAGAATACTCCAAATCTTGTCGGCTGAAATGTCCAAGCCAGTTGTGATTTCGTTTTCAACAAGTGACACCAATTCATTAGCGACACTTAAATTTCCTTTTTGAACATAATCCGACATTCGGGGCTCCTCTAGATGAAAACTGAACTCAACTCGTCGTTCAGTAGTAATTTGATAGGTGCATATTGACAGCAAGGGTGGCATTAGGGAATAGTATTTGGAAACGTTTTCACAATATGGAAATTCTCTGCTCAATGACAGCTCAGCAAAAGAAATCTAGCGCCCGAACGGGACAAGTCCAATCCCTGACCCGCGCGTTGTCTATTCTCAACGCCATAGGCATATCTCCCTCCGGATTAAAATTAACGGAAGTTGCGCGAAAATTGGACTTAGCACCCTCGACCACTCACCGCCTGCTCACCACGTTGCAGGAAGAGAAATATGTTCAATTTGATCGCGACGCCAGTCGTTGGCAGGTGGGAATACAAGCCTTCGTAACCGGAAATGGATTTTTATCTTCAAGGGATTTGGTAACAGTTGCCCGCCCCTACATGCGACGGATGATGGAGGAAAACGGGGAGACTGTAAATTTGGCGATTTCTGAGGGTGATGATGTCATCTATATGGCGCAAGTTGAAAGCCGCGAGATGATGCGGGTTTATTCAAAACCTGGGAATAGAGTTCCCCTTCACTGCTCTGGTGTGGGCAAAGCCATGCTCATGCTCATGGAAGACAAGGATATAAACCGAATTTTTCAAACTGCAGGTCTTCCAAAACTAACAGAGAAAACCCTGCTGGATGTGGAAAGTTTAAAATCAGAACTTGCCATGAGCCGCGTCCGCGGATTTGCGACCGATGACGAAGAACACGCCGTTGGTCTTCGATGTGTTGCAAGTGTCATTTATGACGAATACGCCGAACCTTATGCCGCGTTGTCGATCTCCGGCCCAACGGCTCGTATAACAACCGTTCGCCTGTTGGAATTGGGCGAAACCGTCAAGCAGTTTTCATCAGACATTACATCTGCACTTGGCGGCCGTATCCCAACTTAAGTTGGATGAAATTCCATTTGACCATTTCCAGAGTTTCGATTGGCAACCAATTTACCAGCAACGTAAGTCGCCTGTACTGTGCGCGGATCGGCAAGTGTCATCAGCACAAAAAGAATATCATGCAAGCTGTCCGTATATTTGAGGCGGTGGGCCAGAAGTGGTGTCGCTTTCAAATCCATAACGATTAGGTCGGCCTCCATACCTGACGCGACACTCCCCACTTGATCTTCTAAATACAAAGCCTCTGCAGCCCCGCGCGTTGCCAGATAGAATGCATGAAATGCACTTAAGGAATATCCAGTTAGCTGGGCCATTTTATAGGCCTCCCCCATGGTTGCCAGTTGGGAGAAACTTGTTCCCGCCCCAAGGTCAGTAGCAAGACCAACGCGAACAGGACGATCTACTCTTTTAGCTTCAGCAATACTGAAAAGACCGCTTCCCAGGAAAAAATTAGATGTTGGACAATGGGCCAGGCTAGTACCACTTTCGTGGAGGCGCTGCATTTCATCTTCTGTCAGATGCACCCCATGGCCGTATATGGCCCGTGGCCCGGTTTGGCCAAAATGCTCGTAGACGTCTAAATACCCAGAAGCATCTGGGAAAAGGGATTTCACCCATTCAATTTCATCCAGATTTTCAGAAATATGTGATTGCAAATAAGTTCCCGGATGCTCTTGCCAAAGGGCGCCCGTCATCTCCATTTGCAGAGGGCTGCTGGTTGGCGCAAATCGCGGTGTAATACTGTAAAGGCAACGATCTTTATCGTGCCATTTTTCTATAAGTGCCTTGCTCTGATCATATCCAGTTTGCGCGGTATCAAGTAACCCCTCCGGCGCATTTCGGTCCATGAGAACTTTACCAGCAATATTGCGCATACCAAATTTGACTGATTCTTCGAAAAAGGCATCAACAGAAGCGGGCTCAACTGTGCAAAAAACAGATGCCGTTGTCGTTCCTACTGACAAAGCTTCTCTCAAAAACAATGCTGCGGTTATTTGCGCATGGGATTTATCTCCAAATTTTTGCTCGGCGACAAAGGTATATTTATTCAGCCAATCGATGAGTTGTTCGCCGAACGCCCCAATAATTTCTGTTTGAGGGTAATGCACGTGGCAGTCGATAAAGCCTGGCATAATTAGGCTGTCACGATAATGCGTTACAATAACGGAGCGATCAAGGTCTGCCAAAAGTGTTGAAGCCGGCCCGACTTTCGTAATTTTGCCATCTTCCATAACGACCAGACCATCGTCTTCATAATACAGGAACTCATCCATAGGAGTATCGAATGGGCTACTGCGAAAAGACAGAATAGAACCCCGAATAGCACTTAACATTTAAACTTCCACTTCTGAGACTTAGGCCAGCTGACCACCATAGCAAATGTTACCCTTGAATGTGATTAAAATTTAGTCATTGGCCGTATTCCACCCAAGAGAGCCTGCGCCATTTATCACCGATGATAATTCATTTTGTTGTTGCACCATTCAATTGGTGCTTGGATAAAGAATAGAAAGAGTTGAAAGAATAAAAATAGGAAGGACCGAAGAATGTCTGACGCATATACAGAACTCGAACCCGCAATCACCGAATTTGGAGAAACCACAGTTCGCCCCAACATCTTACAATGGGAGCGAGATCATTTATCGCCAAAATCATTTTTTAAAAAGGCTGCTGAATTTGGCCTTCTAAAACTTGAAACGCCTCGGGAGTTAGGGGGCTTGGGTCTCAATTTCTCTGATAAAGTCAGATTTGCGCGGCAATTGTCTCATTATTCCATGGCCGTTACATTTGCCCTCATTAATAGCCAAAATATCGCAAATAGAATGGCAACCAGTACTACTCCTCGCCACAGACACGATTTACTACCGGGTCTTCTTACCGGTGAACTTGTTGGATGTACGGCCCTCTCTGAACCTCATGCGGGGAGTGATTTTGCGGCCATCGAAACCACAGCGACCAAAGTTAGCGGTGGATGGCGAATAAACGGTGAAAAGGCGTGGATCACCAACGCCGTAAATGCAGATGTTATTATGCTTTACGCTCAAACTGACATGGAGAAAGGCTGGAAGGGTATCGCGTCCTTTTTAGTTGATGCGCGAAATTCCGGCTTTATCAGGGGTGGCAAATACGACTTGATCGGTGGGCATGCTACGGGCGTTGGTGGCTTTGCTTTGAATGACTATTTTGCGCCCGACGATGATCTCATTGCGCCGCCGGGAGATGCTTTTAAATCTGCGATGATCAGCATAAATGGCGCCCGAACATATGTCGCCGCCATGTGCGCCGGAATGATGGACGATGCGCTGCAAAAAGCCGCCTCATACGGGAAAACTCGCACGAGTTTTGGCAAACCGCTGCTCCACCATCAAGGCCTAAAGTGGTCTTTGGCGGATGTGAAATCTAAGCTTGAGATTCTAGATTTATTGACCCAGAAGGCAGCCGCTAAGATCGATGCCGGAGAGGATGCTATTTTGAGCGCCGCATTTGCCAAAAAATACGCAGGCGAAGAAACACTCTCTGGGCTTGAGATTTGTATCCAGGTCATGGGTGCAAACGGGATAAGGGAAGATAATTTACTGGGTCATCATATGGCTTGCGCCAAAATTGCGGCCTACACTGACGGCTCCACTGAGATGATGAAGGAGCGTATTGCCGCCTACCTTTAGCAGGAAAATTTTTATCGCATCACTTTTTGTGCTATTATGCTTTCATAAATAAAAAACAATAAAAACAAGAGCGATCAAATGGACCTTAAACTCAGCAACGAACATGAAGCGTTTCGCGAAGAAGTTCGCACCTTTCTCGAGGAAAACCTAACAGACGATCTGCGCAGCCGAACATCTGTACAAGCGTCAATTCGAACAGACCCGGAAACAGCAGGCGAATGGGCTAAGATCCTCGGTAAAAAAGGGTGGCTTACCTACAACTGGCCGACCTCTATGGGCGGACCTGGATGGGATGTCGTTAAGCGGTATATATTCGAGTTTGAAAGCTCCCTCGCAGGGGCGCCTGTTATAAATTCTATGGGCTACCGAATGGTAGGTCCATTGATCGATAAATACGGCAGCCAAGAACAAAAAGATTTCTATTTACCGCGCATTTCCAAACATGAAGATTCTTGGTGCCAAGGGTATTCTGAACCCGGTGCAGGGTCCGACCTAGCGTCACTTCAAACACGGGCCACCAGCGACGGTGATGATTATATTATCAACGGCACAAAAATTTGGACCACAGGCGCACATTATGCAAATCGTTGTTTCTGCCTCGTCCGCACAGATAACAGCGGAAAAAAACAAGAAGGCATCTCCTTTGTTTTGATCGACGATATGACCGCGCCAGGCATCAGCATTCGGCCCATTTTGACGATTTCAGGTGACCATGAGCTTAATCAGGTCTTTTTTGATGATGTCCGCATTCCAAAAAGAAACCGTGTCGGCCCCGAGAATGAAGGCTGGACAGTTGCCAAATATCTGCTCGAATTTGAACGCGGCGGTATTGCTTATACGCCGTCATTGAAGGCAGGCCTCGAAAACGTGAAGGCAATTGCCAAAGCAGAGTCCTCCGGCACAGGTGAACGCCTCATTGATGATCCCACATTTGCAAAACGTTTAAGCGATCTTGAAATAAAACTTATGGCCGCCGAATTTACCGAAATGCGACAAATGTCAGGCCTCAGTCAGGGGCAAAATCCCGGCGCAAACTCATCTATTGTGAAGTTAAAAGGCTCTGAGCTTTTACAAGAGATGGGCGAACTTCGCATAGAAGCAATTGGCTTTTACTCTCTGCCCTACATCACTGAAACACGGGATCCCGGAAGTAATGCATTTTTCCCAGGGCCTGAACGGGCACGGACAGCCATGGCAAAATACCTAAATGGGCGCGCAGCCACCATCTATGCTGGGTCCAGCGAAGTACAAAGAACAATCTTAGCAAAGCAGGTTTTGCAACTCTGATATTTGCAAAAGGGGAGATCCAATTCTCCCCGTCCTGCCTTTATCAATACTCACCTTTAAAAGACGAACTAAAAATAAAAAACACTCAAGTAAAAATGTTCGTTACTACAAATTTACTTTGTGTAAATTAAACTTAAATAAATAATGAGAAAAATTTAGTTATTTATATAAATCTTATAATAGATCTATTAGAGATTTACTTTGACGAATGTCGCATACGAAGTAAATTACGGCGGTTTTCAGGCTGTTGACAGTCGAATTCTGATAACCTACCCTAAAAGCCGTAAATTTATTTTAAATTTTTGACCTTCTTTTACGACTAGAAGCAAACTAATTGCTCACGTCGAAACCAAAGAACTGGGAGATACCTATGAAACGATTACTGGGAGCCGCTTTAGTGCTCGCAAGTATGGCTGGCGCATCCACTGTGAGTGCAGCCTGCGGTAAAGTTACAATTGCGGACATGAACTGGAGTTCAGCAACTGTAATTGCAAATGTTGACAAGTTTATCCTAGAACACGGTTATGGATGTGCAGCGGAACTTATTCCGGGCGACACAATGCCAACTGGCACATCTATGATTGAAAAAGGCGAGCCTGATATCGCTCCTGAATTATGGAGTAACTCCATGAAGGCTGCGCTTGATAAAGGTGTTGCTGAAAAACGCCTTCGTTATGCAGGTAAATCTCTCGCAGACGGCGGCGAAGAAGGCTTCTGGGTTCCAGAGTATATGGTAAAAAAAGATCCAAGCATGGCGACAATTGCAGGGATCATCAAAAACGCCAAAATGTTCAAACATCCAGAAGATCCATCCAAATCTGCAATGATGGGCTGCCCAGCGGGTTGGAACTGTCAGATCTCTAGTGCAAACCTCTTTAAAGCACTTAAGCTTGAATCTGCTGGGTTCGAACTTATCGATCCAGGTTCCGGAGCAGGCCTCTCTGGCTCTATCGCCAAATCATATGAGCGCGGCGAAGGTTGGTTCGGTTATTACTGGGCCCCAACAGCTATTCTTGGTAAGTATAAAATGGTCAAAGTTGATACTGGAAATGGTATTGATGTGGAACATTTCAAAAGCTGTACAACAAGTCCAGATTGTGAAAATCCAAAAGTTACCATGTACCCACCATCACCGGTCCATACGGTTACGACAGAAGCATTTGCCTCAAAAGCACCTGAAGCATATGCCTATTTGACAAAGCGTTCTTTCAAAAACTCTGAAATGAACGAATTGCTTGCCTGGATGGAAGACAATCAGGCAGACGGTGATATCGCTATGGAACAGTATATGAAAAACAACGAGGCCACTTGGTCCACTTGGGTTTCCGCTGATGTTGCAGCGAAAATTAAAAAGGCGCTAGCTGCCCTTTAATTACAACAAGCCCCGCCATTGATAAGATGGCGGGGCTTTTTACTTTCCAGGCAGATTTTTTACCGGAGTAGTATAATGTCAGAAGCAAATTGGCTGACGAAATTCCCCGAAATGGAACGAAGCGACTTACTTGTCATCCGCAAAGGTTTGGACGGCGCGTATAAAGAATTTTCTCGCTCCTATGGCGAAATTATTGAAGGCTTGTTTGACCCTCTTCTTCGGTTTCTCGTTTGGTTCGAAAAATTACTCGTAACCTCCCCTTGGTGGATAATCATTGCAGTTATCTGCAGTATTGTTTATTCGGCCACCCGATCAGCCAAACTCACCATCGGTGTTTTAATAGCCTTCGTTTTGATTGGCTATTTCGGTATGTGGGAAAATACCATGCGGACCATGAGTATCATCTTCGTATGTACTATGCTCTCCATTGCCATTGGTATTCCAGTTGGCATCCTAATGTCGCGCTCAAACCGCATGCAATCAATCGTCACACCTATTCTCGACATTATGCAAACCATGCCGGCGTTCGTTTACTTAATCCCCGTGGTTATGTTGCTTGGTATCGGCAAAGTCCCTGGTGTTATCGCGGTTGTAATTTACGCAATTCCGCCGGTAATCCGCCTTACCAATTTGGGTATCAGACTTGTTGATAAAGAAGTCCTAGAGGCGGCGACCGCCTACGGTGCCAATTCCACACAACGACTGCTCGGGGTTCAGTTACCCCTAGCCTTGCCAACGATTATGGCAGGTATCAATCAGACAATTATGATGGCGCTAGCAATGGTCGTTATCGCGTCGATGATTGGCGTAAAGGGACTGGGACAACCAGTTTTGAAATCCATTACAAATCAGTATTTCACGTTGGGGCTTTTCAACGGCCTTGCAATTGTTGCCCTCGCGATCGTATTTGACCGCGTCTCGCAAGCCTATGGCAAGCGCACTCAGAAACATATGGAAAGGGCCCACTAATGACCGTTCCTCTTATAAGTATCCAAGGTCTTTACAAAGTCTTTGGCACAAAACCTAAAACCATCATGCCAATGGTCAAAGATGGCGTCCCAAAAGACGACATTCTCGCAAAAACTGGCCACACGGTTGGACTTAAAGACATCAACCTCGACATCAATAAAGGTCAGATTTATGTCATCATGGGCTTGTCAGGCTCAGGTAAATCGACCCTTATCCGGCACCTAAACCGATTGATTGAACCAACAGAAGGTAAAATCATCGTTGATGGCGAAGATGTTATGGAGCTGGGCCAGAAAGGTCTGGAACAATTCCGCCGTAATCGCATGTCCATGGTTTTTCAACGCTTTGGCTTAATGCCTCATCGCACGGTTATCGAAAATATTGCCTATGGCTTAACGGTACAGGGAATGAACAAAGTTGACCGGGCAGCCAAAGCCGGTGAATGGCTGGATATTGTTGGTCTTTCAGGGTATGAAAACCAGTATCCATCACAGCTATCTGGCGGGCAGCAGCAACGTGTTGGTCTTGCTCGCGCGTTATGCACTGACGCCGATATCTTGCTTATGGACGAGGCTTTTTCAGCGCTTGATCCGCTCATTAGAAGTGAGATGCAAGATCAGCTTATCGAGCTCCAAGAAAAACTGCATAAAACCATTGTCTTCATCACTCATGATTTGGATGAGGCCCTGCGCCTTGGCGACCGAATTGCCATCTTGAAAGACGGTGAATTGGTTCAAGAGGGAGCACCTGCAGATATTCTTCTTAACCCTGCAACAGCCTATGTAGAGGCTTTCGTTAAAGACGTGAACCGTGCTCGCGCACTGACCGTTGAAACCGTTATGAAGCCACCTGCACACCGGATTACCGCCGGCACAATCGCAGAAGCTTTGCAGCAAATGAAAACCTTCTCCAAAGACTACGGCTATTACTGCACGGACGACGGCTATCAAGGTTTCTTGCTGCAAACTACTCTCGAAGAAGCTGCGATAAAAGATGGCGACAAAGCCATCGAAGAAGGCTTATTTGAAGACTTGCCGCATATTTCACCTGATACGGTTTTGGAAGAGATCATCCCAGAAAGTATGGAAGCAAACTATCCTCTTCCAGTGGTGGATGAAGATGGGGACCTACAAGGAAACCTTCCACGCTCTTCTCTTGCTGAAGTTCTCACCAACTAAAATCGGGGAAAGCCTTCGGGCTTTCCCTCTCTACCCTCGCGTCCCCTAAGCCTCCCCCCCCCCTAATATTATTATTTTCAAATATATTTAATGATTGTATGGTTATGCACGTCCATACCTACATTTGGATAAGTGTATATTTCCCACGCCAAATAAACGCTGACAAACGATCGGCCATAAACAAGAACTCTTAAGGGGAGAAAATAATGAATATCTTAAAGATCGCCGCTATTGCGGGCGCGCTCACGGTTGCCATGACCACACAGGCTCTCGCCGATGGCAAATGCAAACCATCAAAATGGGGTGCTGACGACCAGATCGGTTCAGCCAATTACGTGACTTCCGATCAAGTCCTAATGGCAACCAAATTGGTCAAAATGGGCCAAAGTCACCCATTGGGTATCGTCATTGATCCCAACACACCCGCCTTTCCTCCGCGCGGCCTAATGCTGCAAGTCGTACAGCCGAACCAACAAGGTGGTCAGAGACTTCATGGCTTTGGTTATGCCGGATCCTATAACGACGACGTCGCACAGCTTTGGTTTGGTATCGGTCCTCAAATTGATGGTCTCGGCCATTTGGGTGAAGACGGCATGTATTACAACTGTAATGACGAGAAAGACTTCGCAGCCCTAACTGGACTTACTAAATTAGGTGTCCATCAAATTCCACCGTTAATCGGACGCGGTGTTATGATTGATATGGCAAAGCATTTTGGTGTTAAAACTCTAAAAGCTGGACAAGCCTTTACCGCGGAAGATGTAAAAGCTGCCAGTAAATCCCAAGGCGTCGAAATCCGTAAAGGTGATGTAGTGCTATTCCATACAGGTTGGACTGATAACAAATTGAAAGCAGAGCCGACAGCGTGGGTATCGGGCGAGCCCGGCATGTCAAATGATGCTGCAGTATATCTTGCCAGCCTAAACGTTATGGCTGTGGGAGCCGATACATGGGGCATTGAAGCGGTACCACCAATGAAGGGGGATAAACTTTTCTATGGTCACGTTACATTGCTCAAAGAAAACGGAATTTATATTCTGGAAACCATGAACACTGGCCGGCTTGCTGCTGAAAGTGTCAAAGAGTTCATGTTTGTACTTGGACAAGCCCGTATTCGCGGAACTGTTCAAATGATCATTAATCCAGTTGCTATGTGGTAGCATATTTCCCTGCCGGGCAGCATGCGCTCGGCAGGATCATTTTATTGCCCTTGAAAATTTGCGGTCCGTTTTTCCAAAAAGGCTGCGACGCCTTCTCTAGAATCTTTTGTATCTCTCAAGATCCGGTTGGTTTCAAGTTCCCGGCGAAAACATCTTTCAAAAACGTCATCTTCCCCGTCATCAACCATCTTTCGGGTCAACTCAAGAGCGTATGTCGCGCCAACAGCTAGCTTTGATGCCAATTCCCGAGCCCGCACCATCAAATCACCATCATCAACACAGTGATTAATCATCCCCATTTCTGCAGCTTGCGTGGCCATTACAGGCTCATTGGTCATCATCATTTCAAGAGCCCGTGCACGTCCAATGGCGCGGCTTAAAAGATAGGTTGAGCCAAGATCTGGTGACAATCCGATGCGGCTGAAAATCTGGATGAATTTTGCCGACTTTGCAGCCAAAATAATATCACCGCTCAAGGCAAGAGATGCGCCCCCACCTGCAGCCACGCCATTTACCGCAACGATAACCGGAACGCGGCAACTTCGAATGGCCTTAAAGACAGGAAAATATCTCTCCATCAAAATATCAACCATATCTTCGCCAGGCGGAATTCGATTTTTAAGATCCTGTCCCGCACAAAACCCTCGCCCATTACCAGTTAATATTAGGGCACGGATCGAGCGGTTATTTTGAATTTCATCAAGGGCATGCTGCGCCTCCGCCATTAATTCAAATGTCAGCGAATTTAAGGCATCCGGCCTATTCAGCGACAAAGTTGCAATGTTATCGCTAATTTCTAAATCAATGAATTCATATGAAGACATGCGTCACCTCTGTTTTAAAACCTTGTTAACCAGCCTCTTTAGTCACGCCATCTGCAATAAGTTGCTTGATGTCGTCGTCCAAGTACCCTGCTTCAATCAAAATTTCACGGCTATGCTCACCAAGCCTTGGAGGTAGCCTGCGAATGGAAGACGGCGTTTTTGAAAATCGGACAGGCGGCTCAGGCATTCGAAGTGTGCCCTCCGTTGGATGCTCCGCCATATGCCAAAATCCGGTAGCCTTTAATTGTTCATCTTCCAGCAAATCTTCCTTACTGTTGACGATCTGCACGGGGATATTTGCCTTCGATAGCGTCTCCTGCCATTCGGCTGACGTTCGCGTTGCGACTATTTCCCCAAGCAACCGGTATATTTCTTCTGAATTGGCTGTTCGGGTTGCCATATCGGCAAACCTTGGATCAGATTTCAAATCAGGACGATCGGCCACATCAAAGAAGTCTTGCCAGTTTTTATCCGTGTAAGGCAAAACGGCAATATACTTATCTTTTGTGGCATATGGCCTCCGTTCGGCATTGAGTAATCTCTCGTATCCCATTTCCCCAATTGGAGGCTCGAAACAGGCACCCGCTAAATGCTCAACCAATGTGAAGTCCACCAAGCTTTCGAACATGGGAACTTCAATTGCCTGCCCACCGCCGCTGCGTTCGCGCTGAAACAAGGCTGCCAAAATCGCATATAAAACATTATAAGAAGATGTTTTATCGGCCATAATAGTTGGCACATATCTGGGTTGATCAGATGTAATTGTCTGTAGGTCCGCAATGCCGCAGGCCGCTTGAATAATATCGTCGTAAGCCGGATTTTCAGCCATTGGGCCATCGCTTCTAAAGCCATAAGTCGCGCAGTAAACCAGCTCCGGATTTTTAGCGGCTAACGTTTCATATTCAATATCAAATTTGGCAGCAATCCGCGGCCTCATGTTATGTAAGAACACATCTGCGGTCGCAATAATGTTATGAAGTGCTTCCCGGCCAGCCTCTTTCGTTAGATCTAGAACAACACTTCGCTTATTCCGATTGCTGGACAGAAAGAAAGAGGCCATACCCGGATTTTTCCGAGGCCCCGCATGGCGAGTTGTATCCCCAACATGGGTTTCAACTTTGATAACGTCGGCCCCCATATCCCCGAGCATTTGACTTGCCCAAGGCCCGAGGATAACCGTTGATAAATCTACAACTCTTATTCCGTCCAGCGTACCCGCCATGTTTTTATTCCTTATATTTGTCAGCCAAGAGATTTGATCTGTTCGGACAATGACAAAAGATTGTTTGCTTGTTTTAAGTGGGGCATATCGTACATTTTACCGTCAATACCAATGGTGCCAAGGCCCGGATTTTCAGCAAAAACATCAATGATTTTTTGTGCGTGAGCGACATCTTCATCAGATGGCGTAAAGGCCCGATTGATCACTTCCGTTTGTCCCGGATGAATGGCGATTTTACCGATAAATCCAGAACGGCGATCCCGAAGGCAATCCGCTTCCAGCTCCTCCAAATTGCGGAAATCAACCACGACAACTCCCACAGGCTGCACTTCAATCGCGCGAGCTGTGGCAAGACACATGGTCTTGGCATAAAGGAACGGGCTATCATACTCACCGGTGCGGGGATGACGGTTGTCACTAGCACCTAACGAGGCAGCTAAGTCTTCACCGCCCCATGTCATGGCAACAAGGCGATCTGTTATCCCATCAAGGTATGTGTGGAAAGTGAGCAATGACGCCGCTGTTTCAGTGGAAACACAATGGATTTTTGTGGATCCAACGGGCAGGCCTTCGCGAACTTCAAGAATTTCCAGATAGTCTGCGAGCTTATTCACATCGGCCGCTGAATACACTTTCGGGAGAACAATGCCGTTCGGTGCCCCTTGAATAATCGCAGCAAGATCGGGCAAAGAAAGCGGATTATCCAGCGGATTGATCCGCACCCATAATTGCTGGCGACTGCGATCTGTATTTGCGAGTAAGAAATCACAGGTCATTTTCCGTGCAATTTCCTGCCGGGTGTCTGCAACACTATCTTCAAGATCAAGGATTAGGGCATCGGCGACATTCGCCCGGCCCTTTTCCATCTTACGATCGCTGTCACCTGGGACGAATAACCAAGATCGAATAATCATGCTGGTTTCTTCTTCATCAGGCCCGTCCGTATCACATAGGCGATTTCTTCACCGCGTTGGTTGTAGCCAACATGTTCAAACGTTACGATGCCTTCGTTCGGGCGAGATTTGCTTTCCCGTTTGTCTTTAATCCGCGTAATAACATTAACTGTATCACCGTGGAAAACAGGGTGCTTAAAGCGAATATCACCCATTCCAAGATTGCCAAGCGTGGTGCCCAAAGTCGTATCGGCAACAGTCACGCCAATGACGAGACCCAGTGTAAACAGGCTATTCACAATGCGCTGCCCATACATAGTTTTTTTTGAAAACTCTTCATCTAGATGAAGTGGCTGTGGGTTATGGGTCATGGCACAGAACATGACATTGTCCATTTCTGTGATTGTACGTGTCAGTGCGTGTTTAAACTCACTACCAACTTCAAATTCTTCATAATATAAACCGGACATTATCGTTTCCTTTTTGATATTTTTAACTGGCAAACTGGGTGGTAACGCCTGCTTTGAGCATCTTCGAAATTTGCTCTTCGCTATACCCAATTTCGCTCAAGATTTCTGTACTATGTTCCCCAAGGCAAGGGGCATGACGTGTTGGCCCTGGCTGAGTTTCTGACCAATAGGCCGGAACCGCCATATCCCGAAGTTTCCCCTCCGTTGGATGGTCAACTTCATTGAAAAACCCAACCGCCTTCAAATGTGGGTCATTGACCAAATCATCAGGAGTATTCAGGGGCATGGCCGGAATATCGGCGTCGTCGAACAGCTGTAACCATTCTGCCGTTGTTCGAGTTTTAAGCAACTCGGCAAGTTCAGCGTATATTTCAGCAATATTTTCCGTCCGTGTTGTCATGCTGGCGAAACGAGGATCGCTTTCCATTTCCCCGTCTCGTCCCAACGCCTTAAAGAACGACCGCCAATGCTTATCGGTATAAACCATAACGCAAACGTAATTATCCTTTGTCCGATAGGGGCGCCGATCTGGGTTCAGCATCCGCGCGTACCCAATAGGCCCTTCGGCAGGCTCAAACGTGTGTCCGGCCATATGATCGGCCAGCACGAAACTCGCCATCATTTCGAACATCGGCATGTCAATACTTTGGCCAACGCCCGTTTTCAGCCGATGGAAAAGAGCCCCCATAATCTGCCCAACAGCCCAAAGCCCAACACCGCGATCAACGATGGCCGTGGGTGCATAGGTTGGATCACTACCATCGGCCATATGCGCAAGCGACGGGACGGCAACAGCGCCCTGTATAAGATCATCAAATGCGGGTTTCTTGGCGTAAGGCCCGTTCTGACCATACCCAAACAGACCGGCATAAATAATACTTGGATTAACCTTTAAGACCTCTTCGTAGGAAAGACCAAGACGCGCCATGACTTGTGGGCGGCGGTTATAAACCAGAATATCTGCATCCTTGATCAGATCAAAGGCAGCTTGCAGTCCTGCAGGGTCCTTTAAATCCAGAACAATGCTACGCTTACTGCGATTTACATTGAGGTAGATCGCCCCCATTCCCGCATTGCGCTGCGGACCGATACCGCGCACAGGATCACCGGCTGGGGCTTCGATTTTAATCACTTCAGCGCCCATATCACCCAAAATTTGGGTGGTATAGGGTGCCATAAGCATATTGGAAAGATCGATGATCTTTACGCCTTCAAGCGGTTTAATCATTTGCGCCTCCTAACTTAACCGAAAAACAGGAAGAGAGTGGTCACTTTCAGTTTTTCTGAAAGTCACCTCGACCGCTTTATCCACAGCAACATCATCGAAATCACTTTCGACAATATTCGTCATCATCGTAATCCCCTCATCAAGGGTTACATACGCCATGACATATGGAATTTTGGCTCGGCGCATGATGGAATATGAATAAATTTTGCCTTTGCCGCTGGCTTCATACCATTCGGTATCACTGCTGAGACAATGAGGGCAAATTGCCCGTGGGTAGAAATGAGTTTCCCCGCAAGAACAGCATCTTTTGAGAAGGAGTTTCCCTTGAGCTGTTCCCTCCCAATAGGCTTCTGTTTCCATATTGATGCTGGGGTCTACATAAGTGCGTTCTGGGTTACTCATGCGTCATTCCTTCCCAAAATAACGGTTGCGCTGCCGTGCCGGGCCGATATTTGCCCGCCGGTACCATGGGCTAATGCGAGGGTACAATCTGGAACTTGGACAGCGGGGTGGGCTTCTCCGCGCAGCTGACGAACAGCCTCCACAACTTTTGTCATACCGCCGCGGTTTGACGGATGATTATTGCAAAGTCCGCCGCCATCGGTATTGAACGGTAGCTTGCCAACACCAGAAATCAGGTTTCCATCAGAGACAAATTTCCCGCCGTCACCTTTGGCACAGAAACCAAGATCTTCAATGGTTTCCAACACTGTGATTGTAAAACTGTCATAAATGGATGCGTAATCAATGTCCGCAGGCGTCAGGCCAGCTTCTTCAAACGCAATAGGACCTGAAACAGCAGCGCCAGTATATGTCAGATCAAATTTTCCGCCATTCAGATGCCCGATGGCACTCCCCGATCCCAACACCTTAACGCAGCGATCACCGAGCGTTTTGGCGATTTCAGGACTAACAATAATAAGTGCCCCGCCGCCATCACTAATGACGCAGCAATCAAGCCGATGAAGGGGGTCTGAAATCATCGGTGAGTTCACAACATCTTCAACCGTTACAACATCGCGCAGTACAGCCCGTTCATTATGTTGTGCATGGTGAGAGGCCGCGACCTTGATCCAAGCAAGTTGTTCGCTTGTCGTGCCATATTCATACATATGACGCATGGCCGCCATTCCGTACATGTTGGTAATAACCGGCGCATATGGAATTTCAAAACCGCGTTCAGGGAGCTTGCCGCCATCCCCATCTCGCGCGGCCAATGACACAACACCTTCAGCTTTTGGCCGGCCAGCGAGCGTGATCAAGGCAACGTTACATTTTCCCGCTGCGATGGCGTCCACCGCGTGTCCCACATGCAAAACATATGAGGATCCACCGGTTTCGGTTGAATCGATATACTTGAGATTAAGGCCCATATATTCGGCCATAGACAAGCCGCCAAGGCCCGGCACATCTCCATCACAGAAGTAGCCGTCCACATCGTCTTTAGTCAGCCCTGCATCTTGCAGAGCCCCCAGCGCAACTTCGGCATGAAGCTGCGCAATTGTCTTATCTACGGCTTTCCGCGTCGGATGCTCAAAAGCACCTGCGATATAGGCCTTGCTGCTGCGTCCCATAGGACCCCCTTATTATTTTTATTTTTCCGACAAGTCAGTAAGATTTTGGCAAATCCAAAACACGTTCCGAGATATAATTCAAAATCATTTGCGGACTAATTGGCGCCAAACGATGGATCAAACATTCCCGTAAATACCGCTCAACATGGAATTCTTTTGAATATCCCATTCCGCCGTGGGTCATGACAGCATTTGTACATGCTTCAAATGTTGCCTCTCCAGACAAATATTTAGCCGCGTTGGCTTCTTTGCCGCATTCACGACCAGAATCGTAGATTTCCGCCGCACGGAATGCCATCAGATTAGCCGCCTCAAGCTGCGCCCAAGAGGCTGCTAGCGGATGCTGAATGGATTGGTTTTTACCAATTGGGCGACCAAACACAACACGATCGCGGGCGTATTGAGCCGCTCGATCAATTGCGCATCTGCCAATACCCACAAGAGAGGCCGCGATTAAAATACGCTCCGCATTTAGACCATGCAGCAAGTATCGGAACCCCTTACCTTCTTCACCGATAAGATCCTCTTTTGGAACTTTCAAATCATTGATAAAGAACATATTTGAATCAACGCATTTACGGCCCATTTTTTCGATGGGGCGAATTTCAATATTGTCGCGGTTGATATCTGTATAGAAAAGCGAAAGACCGTCGATGGGTTTTTCTGTTTCACTTTCGGGTTTAGTCCGGGCAATCAGAAGAACTTTGTTGGCCTGCTGGGCCGTTGACGTCCATATTTTTTCACCGTTTACCAGATAATGATCGCCTTTATCAACAGCACGGGTTGTCAGTCGGGTTGTATCAAGGCCAGAATTCGGTTCAGTCACGGCAAAACACGCGACATCTTGCCGATTTATAATGCGTGGCAGCCATTTGTTCTTTTGATCTTCAGTGCCAAACACCACAACTGGATTTAAGCCAAAGATGTTGATGGCAATAGCAGCGAAACCTGCATTAGCGGCCCCTGATTCAGTAATAGTCTGAACCATAATCGCAGCCTCTTTAAGACCAAGGCCACTTCCGCCGTATTTTTCAGGCATGGCAATGCCCATAAATCCGCCGTCAACGATGGCTTGGCAAAAATCTTCTGGAAAAACCCCGTCCGTATCCCGGTCAAGCCAATAACTGTCCGGAAATTTTGCGCAGATACGAGCAACGTTATCTTTGATCATTTGCTG
>JBALWO010000007.1:101387-103504 GCA_036960775.1 Pseudomonas marincola
GCACTCATGGTAAGTCCCATAACACCTGATTTTGCTGCACCGTAGTTAATCTGACCAATTGTTCCGCGGCGGCCTGCATCTGATGAAATGTTAACAATTGAAGATGGGCTCGTATCCCCAGATTTCGCGCGCTCATACATATGACGCCCAACGGCTTGCAGGCAATAGAAAACGCCTGACAAATTAACATCGATAACTTGCTGCCAAGACTCGATCGACATTTTGTTCAGCATAGCCGCGCGAACAATGCCCGCATTATTCACAAGGCCATTAATCGAGCCATTTTTTGCGATGGCTTTAGCTACCATATCTTGGACAAACCCAGGATCAGACACGGAACCCACGTGATATTCCGCATTTTCAGCGCCGAGCGTATCAACCAACGCCCCTAGTTTATCTTCTTTCAAGTCAACCATGATGGCCCGGCCACCCAGATCGACAACCAGCTTGGATACGGCTTCACCGATACCTTGGGCGGCACCCGTTACAATTACATTCTGCCCCTTAAGGCTCATTGGATTAATCATATCAACTTCCTGTCTTTATTATTTAATTTTCAGGATACATCGAAAAGATGCGGTAATTTATTTGTACGTTTATTCGTTCTTTGTTCGGTTATTAAAACAATTTACTTGAATTCAGTCAATGTTTTTGTAGCTCGAATTCCCATTTCGATCGACTTTATTACCCATAGATGGGAACACACATAGTACAGGAAACTGCTGCATCATTATTTTTCTTACTTGTGTCCGAGGACTTTGGATATTTTTTGAGCTGATTGAATAGCGACGTCACGAAAGCGATCTTTCTCCCGAAGCCCCCTAGAGATTGGGACCGCAATCACCAAAGCCGCGACGACTTCACCATCAGAATTGAAAATTGGTGCCGCGAATCCCGCAGAATCCTCCGAATAATCGCCAAGAGTGATTGAAACACCGTTCTTATAAATGTCGTTTAAAACAGTCTGCAAGGTGTCTCGCTCAACAATCGTTTTATCGGTTACCGCTTCTAGACTAACAGTCTCCAGATATTTGTTCTGATGGGCCTCAGAGGCATAAGCCAGTAACAAACGTCCGCTGGCATTTGCATAGAGTGGCCGGCGGGTTCCAATGGACACAGAGTAGCGAACGGATTTCGGGGATTCGATAATATCCACATAGGAAGCGGACTTCATATCTGTATCAAGAACAGCCAAAAGAACAGTTTCGCCGCATGTGTCCATAGTCCGCTCAAGATAAGGCCTTGCGATTTGGCGGATGGAGCGACCCGCGAGGATAACAGATGCTAATGAGAAGGATGCTGAACCCAAATGATAGAGCGATCCTTGCCGCACCAAAAACTCCTGCTCTGTCATCGCCTTAAGTGTTGCGGACAGTGAGCTTTTTGGAACATCTAAGCGCGCAGAAATATCAGATAGATTTAGGCCTTGCGGAACGCTTGCCAATAAACGTAATAATGCGAATGCACGAGGAAGAACCATCGGACCGTCTGATCGAGCTACTGCTTTTCCCAACGTTATCTCCAAAATTCGGTTTATGGAATAGAATTCCGATAAGCGTGCAATTTAGTGCTATAGCTCTAGATGTCAACTGGTGTAATATATTGGGCGGAGGCAACCCAAGCGGCTACATTCCAATTGAAAATTATTGCCCCTTAAATTCAGGTTTGCGCTTTTCATTAAACGCCATAACCCCTTCAACCCAATCATCGGATGCTGCACAGTCTGCGAACTTCTCGGCTTCCATTGCGAGCTGCTGTTGCAAGCTGTTGCCGTGCGAAGCGTGGATAAGCTCTTTGATATTGCCAAGCGCAACCGTCGCACTGTTTGCAAGACGGTTGGCAAGTTTCGCGGTCTCGGCTTTCAAATCGTCAGCTGGAACCACCCAGTTTACCAAACCTAGATCTTTTGCTTCAGCAGCGTCGAAGCGATCACCCAACATAGCAATTTCCATTGCCTTCCTCACTCCGACAAGTCTTGGCAGATAGTAAGAGCCGGATCCGTCCGGGCTAGTCCCAATTGCCGAATACGATAATTTAAAGAAGGCATCATCGGATGCGATTGCCATGTCACAAGCCAACATGAAGGAAAGTCCAGCACCTGCGGCTCCGCCCTGGAC
>JBALWO010000066.1:0-14349 GCA_036960775.1 Pseudomonas marincola
CAGTTTTCTGCTCTAATCCTACGAGGTAATTATGGTCGTAATATCCAAACAACATCGTTCGAGGTAGGATCCGAACCTCTGGCATTGCTTCAAGCTCAGCTTTGGTGTTTTCGAGCCATTCAAGGGACGTAATCCCATCAATTTCACGGTTAAGTGTGAGCAGGCTTCCGCCAAGCTCACTCTGCTCATCAACCAGAACAACCCGCGCGCCAGCCCTGCCCGCTTCAAGTGCTGCGGCAAGACCGGTTGGGCCTGCCCCGACAATAAGTACATCAGCATGACACTGCATATGATCATAAATATCTGGATCAGCGTGTTCCGGTGCCCGTCCCCAGCCTGCGGCCCGGCGGATAATCGGCTCGTAGAGTTTCATCCAAAATGAGCGCGGCCACATAAAAGTTTTATTGTAGAACCCAGCTGTAAATATCTTTGCAAACAGACCGTTCACGGCACTAATGTCGTAATCAACACTCGGCCAAACGTTTACGCTGTTCGCCGTCAGCCCCTCATAGAGCTCAATCTGCGTGGCTCGGATATTAGGCTGCGTTTGCGCCCCCTCTTCCAACTGAACCATTGCGCCCGGCTCTTCTGCACCGGCGGCAACAATTCCACGCGGTCTATGGTATTTAAAACTGCGGCCAACAAGGTGAACACCGTTTGCAAGTAAAGCAGAGGCAAGCGTATCTCCTTCAAACCCAGCATAACGAATGCCATTGAAAGTGAAGTTGAGGCGCTTATCTCGGTCAATTGATCCGCCTTCGGAAGTGCGATTTAGCATAGTCAAAGATCTTCACTCCCCTGAACGGATACAGGTGGTTTTTCACCCATTTTATAGACGCCTAAAAATTCGTGACTAACCGTATGACGCAGGGCGTTAAACCACTGACGGCAGCCGTTTGCGTGATACCAACGTTCTGCGAACACACCTTTTGTATTTGTCCGCATGAACAGGAAATTCGCCCATTCACTATCGCTCAAGTCTTCAGGTTTTTCTGGCCTTGCAATGTGAGCTTCACCGCCATACCTAAATTCAGTTTCGTGCCTTTTGCCGCACCAGGGGCATTCAATTAACAGCATAATATCCTCCTAGTGAGCCACGCCAGCAGCGCCATGCTCGTCAATAAGCGCGCCAGTGGTAAAGCGATCGAGATTAAAGGGTGCATTAAGGGGATGGGGTTCATCCCGCGCGAGAGTGTGCGCAAAGCACCAACCAGAAGCCGGTGTTGCTTTAAATCCGCCTGTTCCCCAACCTGCATTCACATAAAGCCCCTCTACGGGGGTTTTTGTGACCAGCGGAGAAGCATCAGGGCATGTATCGACGATACCGCCCCAGCTCCGCATCATGCGAACGCGGCTGAAAATCGGGAACAGTTCAAGGCAAGCGCCCAGTTGATGTTCGATAACGTGGAAACTGCCGCGCTGACCGTAAGAGTTAAAACTGTCAATTCCCGCCCCCATTACCAACTCGCCTTTATCAGACTGGCTGACATAAACGTGCACCGCACCAGACATAACAACACAATCAATGACAGGCTTAATAGGCTCAGACACCAACGCCTGCAGCGGATGGCTATCAATGGGCAAACGCACATCAGCCATGGAAGCCAATACAGAACTATGACCGGCGGCGACAAGGCCCACTTTCTTGGCCCCAATAAAGCCGCGCGTTGTCTCAACGCCGGTCACTTTACCGCCGTCTCGCGTGATCCCTGTAACTTCGCAGTTTTGAATGATATCGACACCGCGCATGTCGGCAGCTCTGGCATAGCCCCACGCCACACTGTCATGACGGGCAACGCCGCCGCGCCGTTGCAACGTGGCACCTAACACGGGATGCCGCGCATCTTTTGATACATTTATAATGGGGCAGAATTCTTTAACACCGTCTGCATCGAGCCATTCGGCATCTACGCCGTTTAGACGGTTTGCATTAACCCTGCGAACACCTTCGCGCACATCTCCTAAACTATGGGCAAGGTTCATAACGCCCCGCTGACTAAGCATCACGTTATAATTGATATCTTGGGACAGGCCTTCCCACAGTTGCAGGGACTTCTCGTAAATCGCGGCGCTTTCGTCCCACAAATAGTTGGACCGGACAATTGTCGTGTTCCTTGCTGTATTACCGCCGCCAAGCCATCCTTTTTCAAGAACGGCTATATTGGTAATGCCGTGTTCTTTTGCAAGATAGTAGGCTGTGGCAAGGCCATGCCCACCGCCACCGACAATAATCACATCATATTCTTTTTGGGGCTCTGGACTTCGCCATTGCCGAGGCCAATTTTTGTGATGGCTGAGCGCATTACGCGCGATAGAAAAGATTGAATATTTAGTCATACCTGCAACATCACCTTACGAATTTGACAAGTTAATAAGAACATTGCCACGCCAGCAGCGATCAAATATGTCCCGATCTGCCATTTTATGGAATAAAAACGACATCGCAACATTTGACCAACTATTTATCACTTGCGTTTTACACTTACGCATGTTGAAAATTTTGTGTCGCATAACGGATAGCGGCGCTATAACAAGCGCATCAATCTGAGTGACACCAAAGATAAAAAAGAAAGGCCATACCTTTCAATCATCTTTATTTTGACCAACAGTGGAACAACCGCATGACTGACCAACATACAAATCCAAAAAGCGATATTGATATAGCCAATGCTGCTAATATGCAGAAAATCATGACTATGGCAGAAGAAAAACTGGGTATCGGTGCGGATAATCTTGAACCTTATGGCCACTATAAAGCCAAAGTATCCCTCGATTATATTAATTCCCTGAAAGACCGCCCAAACGGTAAGCTTATTCTAGTTACGGCGATGACACCGACACCTGCCGGTGAAGGTAAGACAACAACAACAGTTGGTCTTGGCGATGCCCTAAACCGCATCGGCAAGAAAACAATGATCTGCCTGCGGGAGCCGTCACTTGGTCCTTGCTTTGGGATGAAAGGCGGCGCTGCTGGCGGTGGATATGCCCAAGTTGTTCCAATGACAGACATCAACCTTCATTTTACAGGTGATTTCCATGCAATCGGTGTTGCAAATAACCTGCTTGCAGCCCTAATCGACAATCATATTTATTGGGGCAACGAGCTCGGCCTTGATGAACGCAGGATTTCATGGCGCCGTGTTGTTGATATGAACGACCGGGCTCTGCGCTATATCGTCAACAGCATGGGTGGTGTTGCTAATGGTTTTCCGCGTGAAGATCATTTCGACATTACTGTTGCCTCTGAAGTTATGGCGATCTTCTGTCTTGCAACAAATTTAAAAGACCTTGAAAAACGTCTTGGGAATATCATTGTTGGCTTTACCCGTGAACGGACACCCGTTTATGCAAGGGATCTGAACGCACATGGTGCGATGACCGCGCTCTTGAAAGACGCTTTCCAGCCAAATCTTGTTCAAACATTGGAAAACAATCCGGCCTTCATTCACGGCGGCCCGTTTGCAAATATCGCCCATGGTTGTAACTCTGTGCTAGCGACAACAACAGCGTTGAAACTTGCGGACTATGTGGTTACGGAAGCCGGATTTGGTGCTGATCTTGGGGCTGAAAAATTCCTCGACATTAAATGCCGGAAATCAGGCCTTAACCCAGAAGTGGCCGTAGTCGTGGCAACTATCCGCGCTCTTAAAATGCACGGCGGCGTGGCAAAAGGCGATTTGGGTTCTGAAAATGTCGAAGCTGTTCAAAACGGATCACGCAACCTGATCCGTCATATTGATAATTTGCGCAAATTTAATTTGCCTGTAATCGTTGCTATTAATCAGTTCTCATCTGATACATCTGCTGAAGTTCAGGCATTAATGGATATATGTGAGAGCCACGGTGTTAAAGCTGTACTTTCAGATCATTGGGGAAATGGCGGTGCTGGTGCAGAAGATCTTGCAAAGGCTGTTGCAGCCCAACTTGAAGAACCCGCTCAAAAAATTGACTTCATCTATGATGACGATATGGATCTTTGGTCAAAAGTTAAGTCCATCGCCACAAAAATTTACGGAGCCGAAGACATTATTGCGGACAAAAAAATCCGTGATCAGTTCCAGGATTTGCAAGATAAAGGCTTTGGTCATTACCCGGTCTGTATTGCTAAAACTCAATACAGTTTTTCCACTGATCCAAACCTAAAAGGTGCCCCTAGCAACCATGTGGTTCCTGTTCGGGAAATTCGGGTCGCTGGCGGTGCTGAGTTCGTAGTTGTGGTCTGCGGCGACATTATGACAATGCCGGGACTGCCACGCGTTCCTGCTGCTGATAAAATCGGTGTGGATGATGACGGTCAGATTGTCGGTTTATTTTAAGACAACTGTAAAAAATGTATTGCTGATTTCAAATTGTTAAAGTAGCGTTTTTTACATGACTGTAGCTTCTGAAAATAGTGCCTCTCTCATCATTAAGGGAGAGGACGCTATCCAAGCCGATTATTACATTGGCTTTTGCCTAATACCTGACTTTTCGTCACTCGCCTTTATTTCAGCGATTGAACCTTTGCGTCTTGCCAACAGAGAAGCTGGCAGGACAATTTATAGTTGGAAATGTTATTCAGTTGACGGGCTTCCTGCCAAAAGTAGTGCAGGTCTAGAATTCCCCGTATCTGGCAGTATTTCAGAGATGCCGAAGCACTCTATAATTTTCCTTTGCGGCGGCATCGATATTCAAACCCATTGCACCCCGCAAATCATGTCCGCCGTTCGTAAAGCGTCGTCCTACGGGGCAGGCATTGGGGCCATTTGCACATCGACTTACATTCTTGCCAAAGCCGGAATGATCAAAAATCAGAGATGTACAATTCACTGGGAAAACACCACAAGTCTGCGTGAAGAGTTTCCAGAGCTTGATATTACTACTGAGCTTTTTGAGATTGATAATAACCGGTACACATGCGCGGGCGGCACAGCAGCCCTTGATATGATGTTAAGCTTGATTTCATCTCACACAACACACGAGACGGCTCTCGCCGTTGCCGATCAATTGATCCACCATAGAATTCGCGAAGGCAGCGAGCGTCAACGGATGGAACTTCGCGCTCGCTTGGGCGTCTCTCATCCCAAATTGCTCGCAGCTATTGCACTGATGGAAGATAATCTGGAAGAGCCTTATAGCTGTAGCTCACTTGCTGTCGAAGTGACGCTCTCTATCCGTCAACTCGAAAGACTATTCCAGAAATATATGGGCCTATCCCCTACCCGTTATTATTTGAACTTGCGCCTTGATCGTGCCCGCAACCTGCTGGCACAAACCAGCATGCCTATTATCGAGGTGGCGCTGGCTTGCGGTTTCGTATCAGCCTCGCATTTCTCTAAATGCCACCGGGAGCATTTTGGACAAACCCCAAGTGAAGAGCGAAACGCCTACAGGAAATAACCTTTCCTATTTGGCGCGTCTGCGCCTTCTACGACCCGATCCATCAGCGACAGTCGCAGCGCTTGGCTTCGGTAAATCGACAATCTTTTTCAAATTCTCAAAATCTGCTGTTTTGTGAGGCAGTGCCATTGCTTCGATGAAATATTGCTGGAAAGTCGGCTCCACTGCGGTTTCAACTTTCTCAACGCGCTTGACGAGTTCTTCAGCTTCATCCCGTGCATTTTTGTTTAACAGCGCAATTCGGGCGCCGGTACTAGCAGCATTTCCAATGGCATTAACTTCATCCAAATCACAGTCTGGGATCATACCAAGGATCATGGCGTATTTTGGATCGATATGGCTGCCAAAAGCACCCGTCAATAATATCCGGTCCACTGCATCAACACCAAGTCTATCCATGAGCAACTTCGCTCCGGCATAAAGCGCGGCTTTTGCCAATTGAATGGCTCTGACGTCCGTCTGGTAAACCCTAATCGGGTTTTCTTCGTTATCTAACATTACATAAGCGAAGGTTCGGTCTGTGGGGATAATAAACGGACAGGTATCTGCTAGTGATCCGTCAATCACCCCATCTGTTGTCAGAATTCCCGCCAAATACATTTCGGCGAGGGCCTCAATAATTCCAGATCCACAAATACCAGTGACGCCTGATTTTTTTGTGGCCTCGGCAAACCCTTCATCGTCTGACCATAACTCGCTACCGATAACCTGAAAACGAGCCTTTTTAGTAATCGGGTCAATACGAACACGCTCAATGGCACCCGGTGCCGCCCGTTGTCCGCAGGCGATCTGCGCGCCTTCAAATGCTGGGCCTGTTGGGGACGAGGCTGCCAAAAGGCGCTCATTATTTCCCAAAACCAATTCAGCGTTTGTTCCCACATCGACAATCAGCGTAATTCTCTCTTGAAGATGCGGAGCCTCTGACAAAATAACCGCCGTTGTATCTGCGCCAACATGTCCTGCAATACAGGGCAAGAAATATGCGCGGCCGTCTGGATTACTGATGAGATCAATTTCCGATGCCCAGAGTGTCATGCCGCTATTGGTGGTCAGCGCAAACGGGGCGCCACCAAGTTCTGTTGGATCAATGCCAAGAATTAGATGATGCATGATGGGATTACCGACGAAAACCGCATTTAGAATATTGTCTGGATCAATATTGGCCATGTCAGAGACGGCTGTAATCAGTTTATTTATGCCGCTGCGAACGGCATCTGTCAGGACCACGTCACCGCCCGGGTTCATCATGACGTAGGACACGCGGCTCATTAAATCTTCACCATACCGAATTTGAGGGTTCATCAAACCAGAGGTCGCCACAACATCTCCGCTGAACAATTCACACAAATGCATAGCGATGGTCGTGGAGCCAACATCAACAGCAATCCCATAGGCCTTGTCATGAAATCCCGGCCAAACTGCTGTAATCCGTAGGTCGCGATGAATAGCGACCGTAATTTCCCATTTCCCTAAACGAAGGGCTTTTTGAAGCTTTTGGAGTGTCCGAAGATCACATTCAAGTTCAGACAAACCCCATTGTTGTTCGAGGGCTTGGGCCACCCGTTCGAAATCACCGGTAGGGTTATGCATGTCCGGCTCTTGGACCGTAATGAAATGCAACCTTATGGCAGGATCCATCTCGATTTTGCGATTATCAGCTGTTTTTACAACAACCTGACTGTGAACCTGACTAGAAGCCGGCACATCTATGACCACATCGCCCAGTAATTTCGTGTGACAACTCAAGCGCCGATTTTCGGCAAGTCCCCGCCGTTCACGGTATTTGACTTCGCCTTTGGCAAGCGTACTTAAGCCAGTTTTTTTACTTTTAACGCCATGCTTTGCAAATTCACCCTCAACAAGGCGAACCTGACAACGTCCGCAGATACCGCGGCCACCGCACACGCTGTCGATATCAACGCCAAGGCTACGTCCGGCATCAAGTATGGATGTTCCAGCAGGGAAATGCCCTCTCTTGCCAGAGGGCGTGAAAACAACAAGATGCTTTTCTAAGATTTCCAAAGCGCTCTCACGCGCTCCGGCGACGGCGGCGATTGCCTCGGCCACCCGCACCCTCAGCTAAGGGCTCTCGGAATTTCTTTATCCACTGGCTGCAATTTGGATCAGCGCCCATAACTACGTTTGCACCCATCACAGCTTGCATTTCAGGCTCATGCAATGGATTGGTGATGGCAGATGTCATACCGGCACCAATTGCCATGGATAAAAACGATGCGTTCATGCCGTGGCGGTTAGGCAATCCAAAACTAAAGTTAGATGCTCCGCACGTGGTGTTCACTTTCAATTCGTTGCGCAAGCGAGTGATCAGACGCAAAACCTGACGGCCCGCATCATTGATGGCACCAACGGGCATAACCAATGGATCGACCACCACATCACAGGCTGGAATTCCGTAGTCTTGCGCTCTTTGAACGATTTTTTTCGCAACTTCGAAGCGCACATCTGGATCTTCAGAAATACCTGTCTCGTCATTCGAAATGGCGACCACTGCAGCCCCGTATTTCTTGATCAGTGGTAACACGATTTCGAGGCGGTCTTCTTCACCTGTCACCGAGTTCACAAGGGCCTTGCCTTTGTACACTTTCAGACCGGCTTCTAACGCCTCAACAATAGATGAGTCTATGGATAAAGGAGCGTCGGTAAGCGATTGAACTAATTGAATAGATTCTGCGAGAATGCGGGGCTCGTCTGCCAGCGGGATGCCGGCATTTACGTCCAGCATTTGGGCGCCGGCGGCTATCTGTGCAAGGGCATCTGATTCCACTCGGCTATAATCGCCGACCTTCATTTCAGCGGCCAAAAGTTTGCGGCCGGTGGGGTTAATACGCTCCCCAATAACAACGAAAGGACGGTCAAATCCGATGACAACTTCTTTGGTTGCGGAGGAAAGAATTGTATCTGTCATGTCAAAAGCCCTTCAACACATAAACTATTCAAGATCTATATCCTTCTTACGCCTCCAGACGGCATCTAGACTTGCTTAAATGCGACATAGGACTAGTCAGAAACGGCAGCAACAGCAGCCGACGGTTCAATCTCTTCTCCCATTTGTTCTTTGGTGATTTCCATGGCTTCAGAAACAGCTTCAAAATCAGGATTTGCCTCCCGTGTCCATGGCTTACGGCCTTTAAGCACGCCAGACTCATGCACAATATCTGCGACCAATTCCTCTTGCCGATATGCCATCACATGGGCCCCTGAAACGCCCTTCATCTCCCGAACTTGCTGCAAGATTTCAATGGCAATTTTTTTGCCCTCGAGCTTTTGATCTTCAGCGCCTTCAAGTCGTTCAATTATGCTATCTGGGATATGAATACCGGGAACATTACTTCTGATCCATTTGGCGGCACGCGCTGACGCCAATGGCCCGACGCCTGCCAAAATAAAGCAATTCTCATCCAATCCCATATCCCGCACACGGTTCATGTAGTTTTCCATCATGGGAATATCGAAACAATATTGTGATTGGACAAATTGGGCGCCAGCTTCGATCTTTTTCGCAAGACGATGCGGTCTAAAATCATATGGCGGCGCAAAAGGATTAATCGCAGCGCCCAAAAACACTTGTGGCGCTGATGTCAGTTTCCGGCCCGAAAGCAATTTTCCTTCATCGCGCATTTGACGAATAGTGCGGAGCAGTGACATGCAATCAAGATCGAAAACAGGTTTAGCACCCGGCTGATCACCCGCTTGGACACCGTCTCCGGTTAGACACAGGATATTATTTACACCCATGGCCGCAGCTCCCAATACGTTGCCCTGTATGGCAATGCGATTATGGTCGCGGCAAGATATCTGCATAATTGGCGAATATCCAACGCGGGTCAGCAAAGCACATATTCCAACAGACGACATATGACAGTTTGCGCCAGAGCCATCAGTGGCATTTATCCCATCGACCCAGCCATCAAAAACGGCTCCCCGCTCAAACACATCATTTGGATCGGCACTGTCTGGTGGATTGAGTTCAGCTGTTACCGCAAATTCACCGGCCCGAAGAACTCTCTCCAACCGTCCCCGTGACGTATGACCGGGTTCTGGCGGAAGCGGTTCCTCATGCTCACCAATTGGAAAAACACTCATTTGATAGCTCCCTCTGCTGCTGCCGCTGATTTTTTTGCAGCTTCTTCGGATGTTACCCGTAACCAAGAGGACGTCCCTTTTAAAGAATGATCCACAGGGGGGAGAACTTTAAGAATATTTCCAGAGTTTTTCATAGTCTGACTTCCTTGCCAGGCTTCCACCCAAACGCAGGGCATATCCGGTTCTACTTCACAATTTCCATCAGCACGGACGCCGCCGCAAGGACCATTTCGAAGGCTTTTTGGGCAATTCATCGGGCATGACATTCCCGTTTCACTTAACGCACATTGACCACACATACGGCAATCAAACAGGAATGATTTCACAATTTTTTCAGCAATCATCACCGGCTTTTCAGCCCGTTTGTAGCCAACAAATTCCCAAAACGGATGCAGTTTTAGAAAAACTGCCGACAACGCGGTGTAAATTGTCTCGAGGAATTTGGCGTGCCGTACAGACCATAGCCGAACCGTGTATAAAGAACGGCGGCGAGCAATAGGGCTAAACTTGGCGGGCTGGTATGCGGCTTTTGGCATTACTTGACCTCCCAACCACCATTTGTGACGTAGGATCTTAATACGCCATCATCAAACTTTACATCCATATCGGCTGCAACTGCGCCAACAATATCTTCAGTTTGATCATTCAAATTTTCGATATTTTCTTTTCGCCATCCGTCAAGATATGCGTCGCTATCATGGGCTTTATCCCGCATTGCCGCCATATCGATAGCTTCTTGAAAACGCTCTGGCAGCATAAGTTTGGATTTTTTACGCCCAGACCCTGATACGATTTGTGACGGGATATCGCGCCAATAAATAATTGTAACCTGCATAAAACAGCCCCTATTTATGCGTAACTGATAAAAATTTCTCAAGACCAACAAGGCCAGTATCTAAATAATCAAAACCGAGTTCGAGCCTTTTTGCAGCTTCTTTAGCCATATCCATTAATTCAGGTGTTGGCATTTGCCCCATATACAAAACGCGCGTGTAGTTTCCAAAATACATAGGGAGTAATTCTGGATGACGATCGAGGCCTAACCCCTGCCAGACGAGCCGTTCGAAATGCCTGACAAGAAAATCTGTCAGGTAAAATGTTCCAGGTTGTTCATCGAACATCTCGGCAAACTGCTTTGCCCCTGAATAAAACTCATAACAATGGGCGCCCTCAATGCGGCGCGCACCTTCTTCTTCCAAAACTGTATCAATGCCGCCAGCGGTTCCGCAATCCCCATATAAAACAAGAATTTCAGAGAACTCATCTTTGTGCTCTCTGATTTTTGCCCGGAGAAGATCCGGTATAAACTGAGGTGTATTATGGAGTTTTGCTGGCAGGCATGTGAGTTTCACATGATCAAGCCCTTCTTGCTTCAAAATCGCAGAGGCCTCTGATGCTAAAGCACCACAAGCAATCAAAAGGGTCGAAGGGCTTTTATCACTCATTACAATTCACCACAATTCACCTAAAATCAGGCAGCAGCTCGCTCTGCAATTTTTTCCTTCGCAAGCTCCACAGTCATCGCAGCATCACGCCCATACGCATCGGCACCAACGCTGTCTGCAAACTCTTCGTTTAGCGGTGCACCGCCAACCATGACAATATAGTCGTTGCGAATCCCCTTTTCGATCATGGCATCAACAACTACCTTCATATAGGGCATGGTCGTTGTTAGAAGCGCTGACATACCGATAATATCGGGTTTATGCTCTTCCAATGCTTCAAGGTAATTTTCTACCGGATTATTAATTCCAATATCAATCACTTCAAAGCCAGCACCTTCCATCATCATAATGACGAGATTTTTGCCAATATCGTGAATGTCACCTTTAACAGTTCCAATGACCATTTTACCGGCTTTTGGTGCACCTGTTGCTGCAAGCAACGGCTTTAAAATAGCCATGCCGGCCTTCATAGAACCCGCAGACAAAAGAACCTCAGGCACAAACAAAATGCCATCCCGAAAATCCACACCAACGATACGCATGCCTTCAACCAATGCTTCGGTTAGAACCTTGTATGGCGCCCACCCACGATCCAGAAGGATTTGAGTCCCTTCCGTAATTTCGTCGGCAAGACCATCATAAAGGTCATCATGCATCTGTTCGACCAACTCTTTATCGTCGAGTTCCGACAAATTGACATCATCTTCTTCCATGCAACTCTCCCATAAGCTCTACCCCATTAGTCATATTTGTCTCTTACGATCTTAAAGCAATGTTTTCCGGGTCATAAACCGACTCTTCGATAACCACAGCGTCATAGTCTTCCCCTAATATTGTGATGGTTAGGGGGGTTCCAACAGCACTTGACGCGGTATCAATATACCCTTGAGCCAGTGATCTTTTGGTGAAATGCCCATAAGCACCAGCCGTCGCCCGGCCGACCATATTCCCAGATTTATCGCGAAGTGGCTCATTCCCAAGAGCGTCGGCGTCTTTAATTCCAAAGATCTCCAACGCTACGAATTGTATGGCAACGCCTTCTTCTTTTTGTTTAACAAGGGCGTCGCGGCCAATGAAATCACCTTTATCAAGATGCACAAAGCGGTCAAGGCCAGCCTCAAATACTGAATATTCTCGTGTAAGGTCTTGGCCCCACATGCGGTAGTTTTTCTCCATCCGCAGGCTGTCCATTGCGCGCATTCCGCACATTTTCAGGCCAAACTCTTCGCCAGCTTCCACCAAGGCATCATAAATATGGTTCTGGTACTCAATAGGATGATGAAGTTCCCAGCCAAGATCACCCACGAAATTCACGCGAAGTGCCCGGCAAGGTGCAAGTCCAACGGTGATATGTTGACCTGTCAGCCATTTGAAGGCTTCGTTTGAAAGATCCGCATCCGTCACTTTCGAGAGAATATCTCGTGCCCTCGGTCCGGCCAAAACCAGAACACCGTGCTGCGTTGTGACATTATCCAGACGAACCGATCCGTCTTTTGGCAGATTTTTCTCCAGATAATCAAAATCAAACCGCTCTGCCGCACCAGAACTCACCAAATAATAGGAGCCCGGGGCATCCTTCATAATTGTAAATTCGGATCTGATACCGCCGCTTTTACTAAGGGCATGGCTCAGATGAATACGCCCTGAAGCTTTTGGAAGTTTCCGACAAACAAGACGGTCTAAATAGGCTTCTGCCCCCGGCCCTGTTACTTGGAATTTAGAGAAACTAGTGATGTCAATGAGGCCAGCGTTCGTCCGCATATTTATGGCTTCATTGCCCACATGTTCGAAATAGTTTGAGCGACGGAAGCTCCAGTCATCCGTACCATCGACACCTTCTGGCGCAAACCAGTTTGGACGTTCCCACCCATACCGTTGTCCAAATACAGCGCCGCGTGAAGCCATGCGATCATGACAAGGGCTCTGCTTTAACGGACGACCAACTGAACGTTCCTCGTCCGGATAATGAACAACAAAAACATGCTCGTAGCATTCTTCATTTTTCAATTTTGTGTAAGGTTTCGTGGCATAGGCACCGAAACGACGGGGGTCAACATCCATCATATCGATACTGGGTTCACCTTCGGTAATCCATTCAGCGAGCTGCCAGCCAGAGCCACCAGCCGCCGTAACACCAAAGCTATGGCCTTCGTTCATCCAGAAGTTTTTAAGGCCCCAGGCAGGGCCAATCATCGGACTTCCATCTGGCGTATAAGCAATTGGGCCGTTCACAATATCCTTGATACCCGCATGTTCAAACGACGGAACACGCTTGATTACCGCTTCAACGTGAGGCATTAAGCGCTCTAGATCACCTGGAAATAGGTCTTGCCCAAATGTTTCAGGGACGCCGTCTACGAAACAAGCAGGTGCACCCTTCTCGTAGGGACCTAGAATATAACCCTGACGTTCTTCGCGGAGATAATAAGATTCGTCACTTTCCCGCAGCACAGCCAATTCAGGGAGGCCCGCTTTTTTGCGTGCCACAAGCTCAGGGACTTCATCTGTAATGATATATTGATGTTCAACCGGAATAACCGGGATATCAAGACCAACCATTGCCGCCGTTTGCCGGGCGTAGTTGCCCGTACAGCTCACCACGTGTTCCGCGGTAATATCACCCTTATTCGTGCGGATCAGCCATTCATCATTGGGCTGCTGTTCAATGGATAGAACTTCGGTTTGGCGGTAGATTGTTCCGCCATTATTTTTCGCGCCAATAGCCATGGCGTTTGTCACATCCACCGGGGCGATATGTCCATCATCGGGATGGTACAACGCACCAATAATGCCATCGATATTAATCAGCGGCCATAATTTTTTAATCTCTTCAGGAGTGATCATTTGAAACGGAACACCGATGGTGTTGGCCGTCCCGCAATAATTTAGATACTCATCCATGCGCTCTTTAGTTTGGGCCAAGCGGAGGTTGCCAGTTACATGGAAACTCACATCCTGACCGGTCTCTTCTTGCAAACGCTTATAAAGATCGACGCTGTATTTATGGATCTTTCCGACGGCGTAACTCATGTTAAACAAAGGAAGCAGACCAGCCGCATGCCAAGTCGAACCCGCAGTTAGCTCCGTGCGTTCCAACAACACAACATCCGACCATCCCTTTTTCGTTAGATGATACAGCGTACTGACACCGACCACTCCGCCGCCAATGACGACAACCCTTGCATGCGATTTCATTTCTCAATCCTCGGACTAATCTCATAAGAGAAAACTGACTATATTTTCAATTACGTTGAACCTTGATAAAGGGCTCCGCTGATCAATCCGCGACATTCGCTGTTCCTGAAACGCCATCAGGATATGCGGTTTTTAACGCTTGTTTTTCACTGTTCAAAATCCGTCAACATGGGGCCTAGAAAAGACGTTTGTGTGCTAGTCGCATTCTTTTGATTTGCTTAAATGG
>JBALWO010000067.1:0-3301 GCA_036960775.1 Pseudomonas marincola
CTTTGAAATATAACAAACCACTTTTCGAAAATAATCGAGATTTTGCATTTAATAACTTAACGTGACAATGCCTTGATTGACGTTAATTCAATCCTTGTTTCATTTCCATGAAGTTAATGTGACAACACCGATTTCTCGCTACCAAGTTAACGTGACAATACCGAAAGAAAGTTATTTAATATAACATTATCTTCGGATCTTTGTAGACGGTTTGGATATACAATCCCAAGTTTCATAAAAGGAGGTTATGATGGTCGCTTCAACATCGAAAGTAGACCCCGGCGGGCTAGCCGAGTTTTCCGTGGTTTTTACAGATCGCTCTTTGAACCATATGTCCCAATCCTTCCAGTTGGTGATGTGTGAGATCTCCGAAACCCTGAAGGAAGTATATAACGCCCGGCACGTAGCTATCGTCCCTGGCGGGGGCACCTTCGCCATGGAGGCCGTGGCTCGCCAATTGGCAACTGATAAAAAGTGCATGGTCATCCGCAATGGATGGTTCAGTTATCGCTGGAGCCAAATTCTCGATGTCGGCCAGATCTCCGAAAACTGTACGGTCCTCAAGGCCCGCCAGATCAGCGAAGGAGGTCAAGCGCCTTTTGCTCCCGTCCCTATCGCAGATGCTATCGCCGCAATCGAAGCCAGCAGGCCAGATGTTTTGTTTGCACCCCATGTGGAGACCGCTTCCGGCATCATCTTGCCAGATGATTATATGGCGGCTCTTGCGGCAGCACAGCACGCCCATGGCGGTCTGTTCGTTCTTGATTGTATCGCTTCTGGCGCTATTTGGGTTGATATGGAGAAAACGGGTGTCGATGTCTTGATCAGTGCTCCGCAGAAAGGTTGGTCGGCATCACCGGCGGCTGGGCTTGTGATGATGAATGAAAAAGCGCGCAAGATCGTCGGTGAGAATTGTAGCACAAGCTTCGCCTGCGATCTTAAGAAATGGTCAGAGATTATGGAAGCCTATGAAAATGGCGGTCACGCCTACCATGCAACCATGCCAACGGACGCCTTGGTTAAGTTCCGTGACGCTATGAAGGAAACCAAGTCCATCGGATTTGGTACCATTCGCGCAAAGCAACAGGAGTTGGGGGACAAGGTTCGTGCTGCTCTCGCTCGGCGACAAATCAAATCTGTCTCCGCTGAAGGATTTGGCGCTCCGGGTGTCGTTGTCAGTTATACGCATGACCAAGATATTCAGTCTGGCAAGAAATTTGCCGGGCTGGGTTTGCAAATTGCTGCCGGTGTCCCATTGCAATGTGACGAGCCGGAAGATTTCAGAACTTTTCGGTTGGGGTTGTTCGGCCTGGACAAACTGAATGATGTTGATGCCACCGTGGCTCGTTTGGAAGCCGCACTCAATGAACTTATGTGATGAGGGGATTGGGCATCGTCACATTAACTTCCTTTGGACGCGAAGAAACCTCAGTGCCAATTTTTAGGCAGCGGCGCTTGCATTTGCCCAAACGTCAAATGCTTCAGCGCGACTTTGTTTAAGTGAGATCGGTTTATTAGGTGACGTTGAAGGTAGAAGCTATTGTAAGTGGCTGCGTGAATATTTAGGAATCTCTGAGCAGATCTTGGTGGCTTAAACATCTGCATTTTTCGCTCTCTTCGTCGGAAGAGGAGATGCGAGTTTTACACTCGTTTGTTGTCAATATGCTTTGCGTTCAAGCGCAAGGTTCTTATGTAAAATTCCCTGCTGGATCAACACGCAAACATGCGACGCTATGTTCAGGAGAAACATTGCGGGTGACCGGTAATTCTTCTTCGCAAGCATCTGTAACAAAGGGGCAACGGCTTGCAAACCGGCACCCTTTTGGCAATGAAATAGGGCTAGGTGGATCACCTTTGAGCATAATACGATCAGTAGGCGGGCGGCCGATGGTGCCGGTCGACGGCACTGCGGAAATCAAAGCTCTTGTATAAGGGTGCAAGGGATTACGAAAAATTTCTTTCTTTGTGCCACGCTCAACAATCTGGCCCAGATACATCACAGCGATTTCATCGCAAATATGCTGCACTACGGCTAGGTCGTGACTAATAAAGAGGTATGTCAGTCCAAATTCTTTCTTCAGTCGGGCAAGCAGATTCAGAATTTGAGCCTGGATTGCTACGTCGAGTGCCGAGACTGGTTCATCACAAACGATTAAATCCGGCTGAGTTGCGAGCGCACGGGCGATACCAACACGTTGTCGTTGGCCACCTGAAAACTGATGAGGAAAGAGTTCACTTTGTTCTGGTCGCAAGCCCACAATTTCAAACAGTTCTTGAACACGGGCCTCTTGTTCTTTCGCACTACCGATATTCATCAACTTCAGTGGTCGCTTAACTATTGAACCAACTCTTTCCCTTGGATTGAGGGAGGCGTATGGATCCTGAAATATAATCTGCATCTTGCGCCGCATCTGACGTAAGGATTCACCATCCAAATTCGTTATATCTTGATCGTTGAGTGAAATTTGACCTGATGTCGGATCAACCAAGCGCACACAGGCAAGGGCTGTGGTCGTCTTTCCTGAGCCACTTTCGCCAACCAGTCCAAATGCTACTCCACGGTTGATTGAAAAAGACACACCATCTACAGCGTGTACTACCGTGTTTTCGCGAGACGGAAAATGAACCTTTAGGTTTTTGACCTCAAGTAACGGCTTTTCCGAAATCATACAATTTCCTCCTGTGAAAGCCAGCAACTAACAGACTGGTCGTCGCTTATCTGGAATCTAGAAGGGAATTTCGTCTGGCAATGAGGCATGACTTTTGGGCATCTTGGTGCAAAGGCGCAGCCTGGTTTTGCCAACTCTTTGGCGCTTGGTACAACGCCAGGAATTTCAAACAACGGTTCGGGTGTGTCAGGTGGATCTACTTCTAAAGTCGGAATGCATGATATTAGGCCTTTTGTATAGGGGTGCTGCGGATTGCGAATAAAATCAATTGAGCGCCCACTTTCGATATTGCGGCCAGCATACATGACCATAACGTTATCAGCCATTTCAGCGACTACGCCTATGTCATGTGTGATTAGAATTATGGCTGTATTCGTTTTACTCTGTAATTCTCGAAGAAGATCAAAAATTTGTGCTTGTACGGTGACATCGAGTGCGGTTGTTGGTTCATCTGCGATCAGCAATTTCGGCTCACATACGAGCGAAATAGCAATCATCACCCTCTGCCGCATTCCGCCTGAAAGCTGGTGCGGGTAGTCATCAACGCGTTTTTCAGGAGAGGGGATGCCAACCAATCGCAAGATTTCTATTGCCCTGTCCCGGGCTTCCGTCCGGTTTATCCCGTAATGCGT
>JBALWO010000067.1:3401-13872 GCA_036960775.1 Pseudomonas marincola
GTCTGCATTATCTTTTTCTCAATTTTGGATTGAGGGCATCATTGAGACCGTCACCAACCAGGCTAATAGCCAATACAGTTAAGAATATGGCTATACCTGGAAAGGTAACGCCCCACCAGCTATCAAGAATATAGGGCCGATTATCTCCGATCATGCGGCCCCAACTCATGTTGTTGGGGTCACTAAGACCAAGAAAAGCCAGGCCCGCTTCGAACAGGATTGCTGTTCCAATGCTAAGAGCTGCTGATACTATGAGGGGTGGAGCGGCATTCGGTAGAATAACGGACCAGATTATCCGTCTATTCTTGGCGCCAATTGACTTCTCTGCCCTGACATAATCCATGTTACGCAGCCGTAGAAACTCCGCTCGGGTGAGACGAGCGGTACTTGTCCACGATACAATGCCAATAGCGATCGCTATGTTCGTCAAGGTTGCTGAGAAGAGCATTACGACAACCATGGCCAGTAGGAGGTTAGGAAGGACCTGAAAGAACTCTGTTACTCGCATCAGCAGATTGTCAACCCAGCCGCCATAGTATCCAGCCAGCGCGCCAATGGTTACGCCGATGACTACTGTCAGGATAGCTGCAGAAGCGCCAATGGTTATTGTAATCCGTCCACCATTGATCAGCCCGGCAAAAATATCCCGGCCAAGATAGTCTGTTCCTAATAGGTACTCCGACGCACCAGGAGGCGTTAATGGCATCCAGACCATTTCAGTTGGTCCTACTGAATAAAACACGGGCCCTAGCAAAGAGATTAAAAGGATACAGAAGAGTAAAACTAACCCAGCCATTGCAGCATGATTGCTCCGGAACATTTTCCATGTTTGTTGGGCTGGTGAACTCGGCTTTTCAGCCTGGATTGCATTGAATTCATTAATTGAACTGTCAGTCATTTTTCACTTATCCTTGGGTCGATTATACGATAGGCAATATCAATAAAAATATTGACGATCAGAACAAGCAGTGCAGAAAAGAATAAAATTCCGAGAAGGGTCGGGGAATCACGCCTCAAAATGGATTCGAAAGCAAGAGTTCCAAGGCCCGGCCAGGCGAAAACGGTTTCTACCAGGACAGCACCGGAAATGACTTGTGCAAATTGGAGGCCGGCAAAGGTTACAACCGGTAGGATGGCATTGCGAAGGGCATGCTTGTAAACAACAACAAAAGGGCTCATTCCTTTTGCTCGTGCAGTACGAACGTAATCAGATTCCAAAACTTCCAGCATACTGGCGCGGGAAAGGCGACTATAAAAAGCAAGGTAAATGGAGGCCAGCGTGAGAGCTGGTAATGCGAGATGGTGCGCTATATCTAAAATATTCGCCATGGTGCCAACTGGTGTGTTAGCTGACGTCATGCCGGCAATGGGGAATATAGGAATGACAACGGCAAACAGCAGTATCAGCATAATACCAATCCAAAAAACTGGAGCTGAAAATCCGGCAAGTGATAGTACGGTAACGATATTGCTCAGAAATGAGCTGCGTTTTTGTGCAGAGGCAACGCCAAGGAAAGTACCGGCCAGCAGCGCAAAAAGAAGCGCTGAAATTACCAATAATAGCGTCGCTCCGATACGATCGAATATTAAATCAGTCACTGGCTTATCATAGTAATAACTATAACCAAGATCGCCTTGCAAGACATTACCTAGATACGTTAGCAGCTGTACATGAAAGGGCTGATCCAGTCCGAAACTGGCACGAAGTTCGGCGAGAAGCTCCGGCGTCGCACCTCCCATTTCACCAGCTAATACCTCAACGGGATCGCCTGGTGCAATATGGATCAATGTAAAATTTAGGATCAGTACGGCGAGCAGCAGCACGACCGCATTGCTAATCCTTTTGAATAAAGATTTCACCATGGAGTTCCTAGCAAGTTATCGCCTGGTAATAAGATGGAGCCGCCTATCCAGAATCAGGCAGCGGCTCCATTCATCGGGTTTAGTTCTTCAGATAAACTTCATGCCAAGGTGCCAACGGCCCAAAAACGCTCGCGGGGACATTCCCAATTTTTTTCGAGTAAACCGTAGCTGTAAAGTCCTGCGGCATATAGATAAGGACGAGATCTTCCACAGCTTTACGTTGGATCTCTGCATATGTCACTTTACGCTTGTCTAGATCTGTTTCGATCGCTGCTTCATCAAGCAATGCATCCATCGCCGGATCACAGTAGCCCTGCGTGTTGGACCAAATTACGTTGCGAATATTGTCGCAATCGAAATGACGGTGCACACCAATAACTGGATCAGGATAATTAAAAGAGCCATTCATTGTACCTTGATAGTCAAAGCTCGAGATCCGTTTTACCCATGTACCGAAGTCCGGTGCTTGGCGCAATTCAGCTTTAATACCAATCTTTGCAAGCTGAGACTGAATATATTCTGCCATCGGTACGTGCGCTTGTTTGGCCCAGCTGGGGATATCAAGGACGAATGAGAAACGTTCTCCATTGTCTGCAGCAGGATATCCTGCTTCGTCGAGTAATGCTGCAGCTTTGTCGAGGTCGGCCGCTATACTAGGGACATCGCTAGTGTAGAAGATGCTTCCAGTATGGAGTGGGCCGGTACCGACAGCAGTGCGTCCGCCAAACAGAATTTTGGCTATGAAGCTTGTATCGATTGCAGTTGCCAGTGCTTCGCGCACTTTGCGGTCGCTGAAGGGCTTATCTCGTAGATTAAGCTCGAGATAATGAATATATCCTACTGCACCGTATCCCTCTGTTGTTACGACAAGGTTCCCTGTTTTTTCCAACCGTTCTGCGTCCGTTGGGCGTATACCGGAGAAGCCGACATAGTCGATTTCGCCTTTTTCCATCATAAGAACGCGAGTTAAACTATCTTTCACAACTGAGAAGACTAGCTTATCGAGGTAGGGGCGGTCTTTGATGAAGAAATCTTCATTCTTTACCAGGACCAACCGTTCCGCCGGATTATTTTCGGCAACCTTGAAGGGTCCAGAGCCGACAACGTCTTCCATATTGCGGGGATGCTTTTTAAGCTCTTGCCCATCGCCATATATATGCTTTGGAATTATTGGCATTAAGAGTGGCTCTAACGACAGAAGCAATCCTGGAATAGGTGCAGATAACTTGAAGACAACTGTACTGGGGTCGGGTGTTTCAATAGCTTCGATATTGCTGAACATTGCCTTACCGAAAGGATGATTTGCTTTCACGGTTTCCAATGAGAATGCAACATCTTCCGAAGTAATGGGTTGTCCGTCGTGGAACTTGGCGCCTTTGACCAAATTGAAGGTGTAGTTCAAGTTATCATCTGACGCGACCCAGCTTTCGGCGAGGTAGGGGGTCGCCTTGTAATTTTCATCGATTAGGACAAGACCTGCAAATATCTGCGATCCGGGAACACCGGTCGCTCCGCCAGATTGAACGGCTGGATTCAGTGTTCGATAGCCGGTCGTTGTCGTATTAAGAGTTCCGCCTGCTTTTGGTTCGGCGACAGAGATCGTCGTCGCACTTAATAAGGCCGCCACCGCCAATGGGGCGATAAAGGAAAGTTTGCGTATAGTTTTGGTAAGCATATCTTGAAATTCTCCCTGTTTTAAAAGAATTGAGATCGGGTTATTATTCTAGGGTGAAAAAAGGTTGCATCTTTACTGAAAAATTGCAACATTAATTTCAGTGATGTGAATTTCGAATGAAAGTATTCGTATGAAATCAGCTAAAAGAAGTACTATTTCAAGCGACGGATTCGGCTCGGCGGCACAAACTTCAGTCGGTCAGCAAATTCGTGAGCTGCGCCGATCAAATGGATTAACACTGAAAGACTTGAAAAACATTACGGGCAGATCTGTTGGTAATCTTAGTGAAATGGAACGCGGTGTTAGCCCAATTACGATTGAGGCGTTGGACGCCATCGCGAATGCGCTTGACGTATCAATCAACTGGTTTTTCGGCGGCCCGGCCATCGCCGATGTGGTAGAGCGTGACGTCGTGGTCCGCCGGACAGCTCGTCGTGAGATCAATCTTAGCCAGGCTGGCACACGTGAACAGTTGTTGTCACCATATCTCACAGGCCAGCTTGAATTGATTCTTACAACCTTTTCGCCGGATGCAGGAACTGGTGAAGCTGGCCGGACGCGCAAAGGCGAAGAAGGAGGCATGGTGCTTTCTGGTACGCTGGAACTGAAAGTTAACGGGCATACTTATCTTCTTGAAGAGGGAGACAGTTTTCAGATGAAAGGAATCGGTAAGCATTGGTGTAGAAATCCGGGTGCTGTCGATACGGTAGTCATGTGGGCGATCAGCCCGGCGACATACTAATAGAGGGCAAAATGAGCAAAATTACAGTCTTTACGGCTAAAAATATCCGTACCATGAATCCATCGATGTCAGAGGCAAGTGCTGTTGCGGTGCGGGATGGAAAAATTATTGAAGTCGGAACGTTGGAAACACTTAAACCATGGCTTGACGCGCATCCACACAATATTGATGACAGGTTCGCCAACCATATCCTGATGCCGGGATTTATTGATCCGCATTTGCATCCGTCTTTAGGCGCCATTCTATTGTCATGCCATTTTATTACGGCAATGGAATGGAAACTTCCTGATCGGATTTGTGCTCCTATTAGAGGCCACGAAGCATATTTAGCGCGCTTAACAGAAATTGCTGTGGGTATTGATGACCCAAAAGAGCCGTTAATTACGTGGGGATATCACAAAATCTGGCACGGTACCGTCGATCGGAACGCGCTCAACGTAATCTCTTCAACAAGGCCCATATTCGTCTGGCAGCGGTCCTTTCATGAAATAATCGCCAACGACGCGGCGATCGACTGGATGGGTCTGGGCCGTAAGGAACTTGAAAGGCATCCGCAGATTGACCTTTCGACTGGACGCTTCTATGAAACTGGACTTGCTGTCGCGACGAAGGCGATGAATTCCTATTTGTTCCAACCGGAAAGATTCAAACAAGGTCTAGAGTTGGTAAAGAAGGCTGTCCATTTCGGCGGACATACAACTATAGGAGAAATGGCATACCCACTTTTGGACGACGCCGTAGAATGGCAATTCTTGAAGGATGCGATTGAGAGGGATGATGTTCCATTTCGAATGCAAATCATACCACGTGGCGCACTTCGCGGTGTATGGGAGGGCGCTGTAGATGATGAAGTAACACGGGTTGAAAGCTATGCATCTCGCGGAAGCCATCGGCTTATATTTGGAAACGGCGTAAAGCTGTTTACCGACGGTGGGTTTTTTGCGGAATTGATGCAGATGCAAGAGCCGGGCTTCATCGATGGACATCACGGTGAATGGCTGATGGCACCGGAAATGTTTGAGGCACTGGCACGTGCTTTTTGGAACGCCGGTAAGCGAATTCATGTTCATTGTACAGGGGATCTTGGTGTTGAGCTGGCGCTGGATACGCTTGAGAAGTTGCAATTTGAACGGCCACGGGTAAATCATCGATATACGATCGAGCATTTTGGAGTATCAACACCTGAACAGGTTCGCCGCATTGCGGATCTTGGTGCACTAGTCTCCGCCAATATCTATTACGTACATGAATTGGCAGAGGCTTACTGGCAGCATTCCATAGGTTTTGAACGAGCTTCTCAGATGGCTCGGCTAGGAACTCTTGCTCGCCATAACGTAACCACGGCGCTTCACTCGGATTTTACAATGGCACCGGCGCTACCACTTAATTCTGCCTGGGTTGCGGTTAACAGGATTGCAGAATCTGGCGCAGTTATTGGTCCGGAAGAAAGAATAGATCTCGATGCCGCAATGCGGGCAATTACTATTGATGCAGCCTACGTAATCGGTATGGAACATGAAATTGGGTCAATACGTGCTGGTAAGAACGCAGATTTCACAGTTCTCGAAGCGGATCCGTGGGAAACACCAGTGGAAAACCTAAAGGATATTCCTATTTGGGGCACTGTTTTTGAAGGCCAACCCTATCCGATTGACAAATGACGGCGCTCATTCCGATCACTCTTATTTCCGGTTATCTGGGAGCAGGTAAGACTACTCTCATCAACCACCTATTGTCAGCCAACCATGGTCGGCGGATCGCTGTATTGATTAATGATTTCGGTGCTATCAATATTGACGCAGCCTTGATCAAGGAACGGACAGATCAAGCTATAAGCCTTACGAATGGATGTGTTTGTTGTTCAATAAAAGATGATCTTGGTGAGGCTTTGGATGCACAGGCTTCACGAGAGCCGCCGCCGGATCTAGTTGTGCTTGAAGCGAGCGGTGTTGCGGAACCCATGCGGCTCGCTCGGCATGCAGGAAATTGGCCTGGTTTTGAGCTAGATGCAATTGTTACGCTGATAGATGCCGAGACCGTGCAAATGCGGGCGCAGGATAAATTTGTCGGGCAGTTGGTGCATAGCCAAATTAAGTCCGCAGATATTCTGGTGCTGACTAAGTCAGATATTGTGTCAAGTGACAGATGCCAGGAACTTAGGAGTTGGATTGCCGGATTGTCTCCAGACGTTTCAGTGATCACTGGCGATGAGGGGCGAAGGAATCCGACATTGTTGATCGGAATTTTCGCGACAGCGCCCATATCGCGATCAATGGAAAATTATTTAGATGCCAGTAAGTTCAGCACTTGTCATTGGAATCCCCGCTACCCGATGAACAAGCAGAATCTCGAAGATAGACTTTCACTTCTTTCGCCTACAATCCATCGAGTGAAAGGTTTCTTTATTGACGAAGAAACCAAGACCCTAACGCTCCTTCAAAGAGTTGGTAATCGACTCACATTTGGCGAAGCACCCAAGGGCGTGGAAATCGGCCTTGTTTTGATTGCAACCGCACCTAAACACGAGTTAGAAAATGAAGTTAAAATTCTTGCTGAAAGCATGGAGAAACTGGCCGAAATTGCTCCTTTTTAATTGTTTTTTCAAACAAATCTTTCTTGCCATATTGAGGAATAAATCATGACAGAATTGCCCAGTAAGGCGCGTGTCGTCATCATTGGCGGTGGTGTGATTGGTTGTTCGGTCGCTTATCATTTGACGAAATTGGGTTGGACCGACGTTGTTCTGCTGGAACGAAAACAATTGACTTCGGGTACGACATGGCATGCTGCTGGTCTTATTGCGCAACTTCGTGCGTCAAAGAACATGACACGTCTCGCAAAATATAGTCAGGAACTTTACAGCCAACTTGAGGCGGAAACCGGCGTCTCAACGGGTATGCGTGAAACCGGATCAATTACTGTTGCTCTGACGGAGGAAAGAAAAGAGGAAATTCTTCGGCAGGCTTCAATGGCCCGTGCGTTTAATGTAGATGTTGAGGAAATTAGCCCAGCAGAAGTCAAGGATCGGTATGCCTATTTGAATTTGGATGGCGTAAAAGGTGCAGTATGGCTTCCCCGTGATGGCCAGGGAGATCCTGGGAATATTGCACTTGCTATGGCGAAGGGAGCACGTCAACGAGGCGCTATGATTTTTGAACGTATTGTTGTTAAAGATATTCGTTTATCAGAGCGTCGGGCAACCGGAGTCGACTGGAAGAGTGAATCTGGCGAGGGTGGCCATATCCAGACAGAGATAGTGGTGAATTGTGCTGGAATGTGGGGCCACCAAGTTGGCCGCATGGCCGGCGTAAATGTACCACTTCACGCGTGCGAACATTTTTACATTGTTACAGAGAGTATTAAGGGATTGCCACAGTTGCCAGTGTTGAGGGTGCCGGATGAATGTTCATATTACAAGGAAGATGCTGGAAAAATCTTACTAGGCGCTTTTGAACCGATGGCCAAGCCTTGGGGTATGACAGGTATTCCGGAGAATTTTGAATTTGACCAGCTGCCTGAAGACTTTGATCATTTCGAACCAATTCTCAAAGACGCAGTTAACCGAATGCCTATATTGGCGGAAACCGGTATCCATACTTTTTTTAATGGTCCGGAAAGTTTTACACCGGATGACGCCTATCATTTGGGTCGAGCGCCAGAACTTGATAATTTCTGGGTAGCGGCCGGATTCAACTCCATTGGAATTCAATCCGCTGGAGGTGCAGGAATGGCACTTGCTCAATGGATGAATGATGGCGCTAAGCCTTTTGATCTTAGTGATGTGGATATCACACGCATGCAGCCTTTTCAGGGAAATAGTCGATACCTATTTGAGAGATCGAAAGAAACCCTGGGACTTCTATATGCGGATCACTTCCCATTTCGTCAAAAGGCAACTGCACGGGGAATACGACGTTCCCCTTTTCATCAAGAAATGTTGGCACAAGGTGCGGTTATGGGAGAAATTGCGGGCTGGGAAAGGCCAAACTGGTTTGCCAATTCTGAACAAGAACGTCGCTATAATTATAGTTGGAAGCGACAGAATTGGTTTGAAAACTCAGCCGCGGAGCATAAGGCAATCCGAGAGAATGTTGGGATGTATGATATGTCCTCCTTTGGCAAGATCCGCGTTGAAGGGCGTGATGCAGAAAAATTCCTGAATTATGTTGGCGGCGGAAACTTTTCTGTTCCTGTTGGCAAGATTGTCTATACCCAGTTTTTGAATGAAAAGGGTGGAATTGAGGCCGATGTGACGGTGACGAGGCTCTCAGAGATTGCCTATCTTGTGATTACGCCTGCTGGAACACGCCTCTCCGATCAACGTTGGCTAGAGCGGCAAAGCTATAGTTTTCAGGTAGTTATCACTGATGTCACAGCAGGTGAAGCTGTACTGGCGGTAATGGGGCCGAATTCCCGCAAATTACTCCAAATGGTCAGCCCCAATGATTTTTCAAATGCCCACAACCCTTTTGGCACTGCGCAGGATATTGAAATTGGTATGGGGCTTGCTCGGGTCCACCGGGTTACGTATGTGGGCGAGCTTGGTTGGGAGATTTATATTTCTTCCGATATGGCTTCACACGTCCTTGAGACTATATTGGCTGCAGGGCAAAATCTTGATCTAAAATTGTGTGGGATGCATACAATGGATAGTTGCCGTCTCGAAAAAGCCTTCCGCCATTTTGGACATGATATAACGTCTGAAGACCATGTAATTGATGCTGGGCTTGGCTTCGCAGTAAAAACAGATAAGCCCGAATTCATCGGACGTGGTGCCGTGCTAGCACGAAAGGAGACGGGGCCGCATACCCGACTCTTACAATTCCTATTGTCTGATCCGGAACCCTTATTGTACCACAATGAACCTATCATTCGAGACGGTGAAGTGGTCGGGTACTTGTCTTCTGGAAGCTATGGTCACACATTAGGAGCTGCAGTTGGACTTGGTTATGTGCCGAGCAAAGGCGAAAAAATCTCCGAAATACTGGCATCGAACTATGAGATCGAAGTAGCAGGCTGTCGCGTTAAAGCGGAGGCAGCGCTGAAGCCAATGTATGATCCGTCGTCAATGCGGGTCAAAGATACGTAATGTGACAACACCCTCAGACGGTATAATAGACTCCCACAATGGAATTTGAATGACGACAATAATTAAAATCAGTTGCCCGGACCGCAAAGGGATCGTTTCTGATCTTGCCGCCCGACTTAATGTTCTTGGCTGCAATATTTTGGAAAGCTCGCAATTTTTTCAACCCGATACAGGTACGATCCGTGAGCAAGGGCAAGGCCAGTTCTTCTTACGCCTGGAATGCAGTACGGAAGACATAGATCTCGCAGATTTAGAAAAATCAGTGAACGAATTCAGAGCGGAGTTTTCGGCGGACGTTACTCTGACTACCCCCCAACAAATCGTCCCGACTATATTGATGGTGTCGAAATTTGATCACTGCCTTCAAGACATATTATACCGGGTTCAAACTGGCGTTCTGCCGATTGAGATTGCCGCTGTGGTCTCCAATCACGTAGATACCCGGGCGACAGTTGAAAGGCTTGGTATTCCGTTTTATCTTTGGCCTGTCACCAAAGAAACTAAATCAGGACAGGAAGCAAAACTTGAAGAACTAGTTGGCCGAACGGGAGCAGAACTAATAGTGCTCGCGCGTTATATGCAGATATTGTCAGACAAATTTAGCTCGAAACATTTTGGCAAAATCATCAATATACATCATTCATTCCTGCCAGCGTTTAAAGGGGCGAAGCCATATCACAGAGCATGGGAAAGAGGCGTGAAGCATATTGGCGCAACGGCTCATTATGTTACTCCAGATCTTGATGAAGGGCCTATTATTGAACAAGGAATAGAGCGGGTTAGCCATGCCTGTGATCCGGAAGAACTGATTAGACGTGGCCGTGATATTGAAGCCCGTGCTTTGTCACGGGCTATTAAGCTACATGCGGAGCAACGCGTATTTATCAATAAAGGCCGAACAGTTGTTTTTGAAGATTAGGGTCGAGATCGAATTCTTCATTTCGCCAAACATTACCCTGTTCTCGACATTAAAATCCCTGATTGCGAATAAAATTCCCTGTTATTTTTGTTAGGGAATATGGAAAAAACGTAATGAATATAGGCGGTTATAACGTCATTTAAGCGGAATTTACGTCGAAAAGGCCAAATTTCCCTGTTTTTT
>JBALWO010000067.1:13882-14179 GCA_036960775.1 Pseudomonas marincola
CCGTCGCGGCTTCGGCTTCATTGATAACCAGCTTGCGATCCTCAACATCATATCCAAGTGGCAGGTTACCACCCATCCACAGGCTTTGTCACATTAACTGATCAAAGCCAAAATATAATAGTTCCTTAAAATTTAATTTGTTGTTTTTCAATCGCTTACAAGACTCTAAATACTGGAAATTCGAAGAAATTGGGCGAATAATGAGTTAACGTGACAATGCCCGCCGTTCGACTTAGCGTAAAAAAAGAATTTGACGTTGGACATCCGGTGCGCCTTTCAGGAAAATGCGCACATCGT
>JBALWO010000008.1:0-51561 GCA_036960775.1 Pseudomonas marincola
GAGCAGTTCCATTACGCAATAATGAAACCAATTTTTGATGTTTTAAAACATCATTATGATGTTGTAATGACAGCAGATCCGATTTGGATAAAGAAGTTCGATCCCGATTTAGTTTTTGTTGCGAATAGGCAAGCGGTGAATTTACGGAAACTCTTTCCAACTGCCAAATTTGTCTATACGCGCCATGGCCTTATCAGCAAGAATTTTGCCTATGATGCGGCAAGGAGTTGCGATTTTGTCTGCGTCAGTAGTGAGGATCAACGAAAACAATTTGTTGAACAGGGCAAATTTAGGGAAGAGCAGATTTGGGTGACGGGGTATTCCCAGATGGATTCCTTGTTCCGGAACGAAACCCCTACTGTGGAGTTGCCCCTTCGGCTAAATCATAAGTGCGTTTTATACGCACCCACATTTACGCGTGGCCTATCATCAATCCCTCTAATGCTTCCCCATATGACTAAGGAATTCTTTAATGAGATGAAGGATGTGGATTTTGTCATTAAAACGCATCCGCTAACTCAAAAAACAAGTGGCGAATGGGTGGCTAAACTTCAGGAAATTGGCCAGACATTTGAAAATGTTCATCTTGTTGATGATATCGCAGTAGATATTATTCCGTTTTTAGGTCGTGCAGATGTTTTGATTTCAGATGTCTCGAGCGTCATGTTTCAGTATCTGGCTTTAAATAGGCCCATAATCGCCTTGAATAACCCAGATCGGTTCCAAGTGAAAGAATATGACCCCAGCGGTATCGAATGGCGTTGGCGTGATATGGCCACAGAGATAAACAATATGATTGATTTGAACGCAGTTATTAAGACTTGCCTGACTGAACCTTCAAAAAACTCGAAGATTAGAGAAGCTTACCGAAACTCTCTTTTTGGAACGATGACGGAAGGGAAAACCGGAGAGCGTGTTCTGGAGTATGTACAGAAATTGCAGTTTTTAGAGGGATGGAGTACGCGTGACTGAAAGAAAATCTGTAAGTACAATCATTTTGGCTGCGGGAACTGCACAGAGAATGGGCGGCGGGGGAAAAGCCTTCCTCAGAGCTGGCGGTCAGACATATCTCGCACGCCTTGTTGCTTTATTCGGTCAATATTCCAACCAAGTTATTGTGGCATTGAGTGCGGACGATCTGCACAATTTGGATGCTGATCATGCAGCGCTTGCTTGCCGATTTATCCAAGGAGGGGCAACGCGGCAAGAAACCATCGAACGCGCATTTCTGCAGTGCAGCGGCTCTCTTATACTTGTGCATGATGTCGCAAGACCGCTGGTGACAGCTGCTGATATTACAGCACTAGTTGACTGCGCACACTACCATTGTGCAGTTACGCTGGTAGCACCGATTAAAGCACGCGATAGCCTTTCTTATGTTCTAGAGGACCATGTCTTGGCAGCAGTCGAGAGGGAGAATTTGGTAGAACTTAAGACCCCCCAGGCCTATCACTCCAGCACATTATCGGATGTATTTTCTCGCGCAAAAAAAGAGAATTGGCGTGAAAATAGCCTTGTGCCACTTTGCCGGCGTGCAAATATTATGGTTAAGTGTATTCAAGGATCAGAACAGAATTTAAAGGTGACCTATCCTGAAGACATTATGTGTGTTGAAAGCACGCTAAGAATTCGGGATGAGGAAGGATGAAATGGGTGATCTGAGCGTTGATACGGATGAGCTCAGCATTCAGGAAAATATCCTGATTGTTGGTGCTGGAGCAATTGGGCGTGGCTTCCTTGCTCCCTATTTTGTCAAACGTGGATTTACAATTCATTTTATTGATGTAGCCCCTGAATTAGTTTTGAAATTTGCGGATCGCACTTACCCGATTTATGAAAGCGCCATCGCGTTGGAAGATGGTTACGTGATGCAACAGATTCCGTTTGCTAAATGTCACTTAATGGCAGAAGCCAGCATTTCTCTTCCTACGATGCACTATATTTTTTTCTGCGTTGGTGTTCGTGAACTGAGGGGCGCAGCCCAGATTGTCCACGAAAATTTGAGTGACGGTAACAGCCTAAAAGCAGTTTATTCGGTGGAAAATGACCTTGGATCTGTGGATGTACTTAGAACCATATTTTCGGATCAGCAGAGTGTTTATTTTGGTGTCCCAGACGTAATCACAAGCTCGACTGCTCCAGAAGAATTAAGGAAAATTGACCCTTTATGTGTGGCATCTGAAGTTGGCGAGTTGTTTTTACAAGGTCCTTATCTGAAGTCTGAAACTGAAACATATACGGATGCCTACGTTACAACCCATTGGATTTGTAAAAAATATCTGCACAACACACCTCATGCGGCAATCGCATATTTGGGGGTAGAAAAAGATTATGAATTTATTCATCAAGCGACTGCAGACGCTGACATTTATCCTGTGGTATTGCGATTGATGGAAAGTATTCGTTACCTGCTGCACGAGGAGTATGGGATTTCTATGGATTTTCTGTCGGCTTATTTGGATAAGGAAATGAAAAGGTTCCGTAATCCCCGATTGTTTGACCCAATTTCGCGAGTAGCCAGAAACCCGGAACTGAAATTACAAAGAGATGAGAGAATTATCCATGTCGCCAACCTGCTACGCGCCTCTGGCAGGTCGACGGTGGATATTGCACGTGTGATTGGCGCGGCCTTCAATTACGATCTGTGCGATCAGTTCAATGATTTAAAAAGTCGGGAGAGTGAAAGTGAATTGCTTGAAAAAATCTGTGGCATTGAGGAGCATTCGGTTCTCGGTCAACAGGTTCTTGCTGGCATTAAAATTTTGTCCTGACCTCTTTGTATTTGCAGCAATACCTAGTGGTTGATATGTTGCGCGCTCCTTGGCTGAATTGACAAACGCAGCCGTTTTAATATTACGGGCTAGACTTATGACCATTGAAACCGATCTTCAGGAACGCAGTGACAATAAATGTGAACTTTGTGCATCAATCGATGGTCTAAGTGCCTTTGAAGTCTCTCATGCGCCTGAGAGTTCTTTAAATGGATCAGCCTACCTGTGCCCTGTTTGTCAGGACCAAATTATCAATCCGGCAAATGTTGACGTGGCCCATTGGCAATGTTTGAGCGATAGCATGTGGAGCGAAGCATCAGCGGTTAAAGTTCTTGCCTGGAGAATGCTCCGGGTGATGCGGCGGGAGAGCTGGGCACAGGATCTTCTCGACATGATGTATCTGGATGAAGATGATATGGCTTGGGCGGAAGCCGGTGAAGTTGCAGCCGACGAAGTTGGAGATACCAAGCATGTGGACAGTAACGGTGCGGTTTTAGCTACCGGTGATACGGTTGTTTTGATTAAAGATTTGACTGTAAAAGGCGCAGGTTTTACGGCAAAGCGCGGCACAGCTGTACGCGGTATATCACTGGTTGCTGATAACGCTGAGCATATTGAAGGCCGTGTGAGCGGTCAGCAAATTGTCATTCTGACGAAATTCGTTAAAAAATCCAGCTAATCACATATAAACGAATGTCTTTTTTGGGTTGAAAATTGGGTCGTGATTGACTGCCATTAATCGCAGTTGGTCTTTGCTAATGGGGCTATGGAAATCTTTGCCGACGTGTGTGAATGTTTTTTCTTTCTCAAGGTTCGAGACATTTCGATTTTCAACCCGGCGAACTTCGTGGTACGGACGGTTTCCCATAAACGCATGTTTGGCAGCACTATTGTGCCGCCACACGCCTTTCCCGCGGTGAGGCTTTGATACACTAACCCAACAGGATTCCAAGCTGTGCAGATTAGCTATTTGTGGCTCACCAGCGCATTCAAAAAGATGTTTGATATAGTTTTGTCGCGGGCGTAGAAGAGCACTGACGCCGTACATGATATTACCTACCCCTGTAATGATCAGCGCTTCAGTATAAGGAAGGCTCAAGCGAACACGATTTTCTTCAGCCTCGCCGCCTTCTGCAACCAACCTTATAAATTCTTCTTTCATCCTGTCTGAACAGTCTTGAGGCCGCCGAACAATTGTTTTTAGATTGTTTAAATTATTTGACATTCAACAATATCGCATTTTCTTTGATGGATCAAAAATCGGATCATGGTTTTTGACAATTAGGCAAAGCTTATTGCCACTCGTATCAGCATAGAAATCGACACCGGCTTGAACATAACCAAGTTTTTTAATTGGATCTGATATCAAATTATTTTCAGCTCTATGGACGCCATGCATAGGCCTGTGTTCCGTATATTTCTGAGTTGTCTTGTAAATGCTAGATAATGCCCCCTGGTTTCTATAGTCGGGCAAAACAGATGCCCAGCAAGACTCGAGACTATGCGGATTATACATTTCAGGAACAGTCGCTTTTTCAAAAAGATGCTTATGAAACCTGGCGTTAGGATTGCGCAAAGCACAAACGCCAATAACCACTTTCTTCTGCATGACGAAAACCAACATTTCTGCCGCAGGGACACCTCTATTCAAATTTTCAACAGGGGTCTCGCCACTGGCTAGGACAATCTTTATAAAAAGTTCAATATTTTGAGGTGAACAGTCAATAGGCCGTCTCAGCATTGCGTGGATCTCGGGTTTATTGTCGCTCACTTCAAAATCTCCTAATGTTTGATTAGTCAGTGTCAGAAAATTACATAATTATACAGATTTCCTAAAGCTTTCGTTTCAAAATTAATTACCGCCCTGTCCAGACCGGTTTACGTTTCTCAATGAAGGCTTTGCGAGCTTCACGGCTATCTTCAGAGCCAAAGGCTACGGCCATAGCATCAAGTGCGGTCGGTGGCACTTGTTTGAAATCCATTCCCTCTACCCGGTACATTAATTCACGGGATATTTTGAGGGCGAGCGGCGACATGCTCGCAATCTTCTCTGCAAGTTTGATTGTCTCTGACCTTAATTCTGCACGCGGAACCATTTGGGTGATGAGGCCAAGCCTTTCAGCTTCATCTGCTTTAATGGGATCACCGGTGAATATGAGGCGTGCTGCTTTCATCCGTCCGATGAGTTTCTGTAAATGCCAGACATGCATACCGGGAGGGGCCGCGAGGTTAGGCACACCTGGGTATCCAAAATCCGCATCATCAGATGCCATGATCATATCGCAGGCAAATGCGAGTGTGCAGGCGCCTTCGCGGGCATACCCATGGACAGCGGCGATAATTGGCTTTGATAGGTTCCGAACACGCTCAACGGTTTTAATATAAAATAGGCTGAGGAAATCCTTCATTTCAGTGGGACCGAAAGATTCAAGGAAATTGAGATCCACACCACCAGAGAGCCCCTTGCCATTACCTGAGAGGATAATTACCCGCACATTTGCATCATTGTCAGCAAGATCGAGGGCTTCTAGATATTCATAAGTGAGATCATAGTCGATCAGGTTTGCAGGAGGCCTGTCTAGTGTGATTTCAGCAATATTTCCCGTAACTGTATATTTTAAAGTCTTGAAATTAGTCATTATTAATTGATTTTATTTTTTAAGGAAATTTTGAACAGCCCCTTATTTTGGTCAGGTGCGTAATCCTCAAATCGTAAAATTCTACTCCTGTTTTTGATTATTAGTTAGAGCCTAAGCATCTAACATACCGCCTTCAGGAGGGGTCTGTAAATAATTTGTAAATGTTAAACCCTATGGGGTTGAACAGGATCTCTATTTTCTAACACCCCTAGTTTTAAAAGTGAAGAATTTCCAATTTATAATAAAGCCAAGCAAACTTAAGCTCATTTTAATAAATTTAAATAAAACTACTGACAAATTAGATTGGGTTGGGTTCGATAATGTATCTGAAAGCAGCCACTGTTTTATAATATGTTCAGAAAACCAGAGATGGTTTGTACCAGTTGATTAAGGGAAGTATTCGGGCCATGACCAATGGAAAACCAACTCTTGCTGCGAAAAGCGGGACACCCAAAGTTTCATTCAATAAATTCAAAAACCTCAATACCAAAACGAAAATTCTGATCGGTATATGTTCACCCTTGGTTTTGCTCTTGGTTCTAGGGTTTGTCGCGGTTTACGATATTAATGGTCTGGTTGATACGAATGCCAAACTTGATGAATCGCGAAATTTGATTGAATTGACAGCTGCGGTTGAGACTTCAGCGCTGAATATGGAAACCGGTATGCGCGGATACCTGCTTGCGGGTAAATCAAGTTTTCTGCAACCGTATAAAAATGGAGAAGAGGAAACCTACCGTCTTCTAGAAACACTGAAAACGTCAAAAGCTGGTGACAATGCAGACGGTGAGCAGATGGCCCTTCTCGATAAAACGGAAGAAATTCTGCGTGAATGGCAAAAAAATGTAACGGAACCATCCATTGAACTTCGGGGCCAAATCGGTGACGCTCCTACCATGAACGATATGGCGAAGTTAGTAGGAGAGGCTAAAGGTGAGGTATTTTTTAAAAAATTCCGCAAACAAATTAACGAATTTATTGCTGTAGAAACAGCCCGTCTCGAAACACGGAAAGTTGAATTTTCAAAAGCCAAAGACGCTGTCACTGAGCAATTTGAAGTGGTTCAAGAAACTGCCTCTGTCGTTGAATATACGCAAACCATTTTAACTGCCGTAAAGAGTGTGAACAGTCTCATCGTTAAAATGCAAGCCGAGCTACGGGGTTATTTGATTGGCGGCAATAAAAAATTCCTAAACGCTTATGAGAGCGCCACTGATCTGATGTTTGCAGAACTGGATGTTTTGGGATTAACGGTTGAAGAAGACGCTGACCATCTTTCAAAAGTCCAGAAGGCAGATGAGTTCATTTATACCTGGATTGAAACGGCTCTGAAACCCGCAATAGAACTACGTGAAGCGGTAGATAGTGGTTCTGGGAATCTTATAATTTTGAACGGTTTTATCGGCGCGAATAAGGGCGCTGACTTACTCGAAAACTTCCAAAAGGAACTGGGTAGCATTTCGCAAGCTGAACAAGAACGGGTTTACTACCGAAAAGCCGATGCTTTGGCCGCAGAACAAAAAGTTGAAGCAGGCTTGGTTACGATGATTGTAAACGAAGAAAAAGTTTCAACCAGTTATAAAACCATTGAAGCTGCCATTGAGATCTTGAGCGTAGCTGTCGATATGGAAACCAGTATGCGCGGTTATTTGTTGTCTGGCCAACCGAGTTTCCTTGAACCCTATAAAACAGGTGGATCTACTTTCCAAAAAGCTGTTGCTGAACTGACAAAACAGGTATCGGAAGATGCTGCGCAGTTGGAGACACTCAAAAAGGCGGCAGCAACAATCACTGCTTGGCAAAAAGAAGTGGGTGAAGGCGCCATTAATTTGAGACGCAGCATCGGCGATGCCAGAACAATGGACGATATGGCGGATTTGGTTGGCGAAGCTCGCGGTTTAAAATATTTCAGCCAATTTAAAGCTGTTCTTGGCGAGTTCAGAGGGTTTGAACAAAATCAAATGGACATGCGCGTTGAAGCAAGCAAGACAACCGTGTTCAATGCATATTTGGTTATTGCACTGTGCGTGTTGGGTGCAACTGTCATTGGCCTGATACTGGCGTTGGTTATTGGCGGCGGCATTGCAAATCCAATTCGTCAGATGACTTCGGCCATGAACGAACTTGCAAATGGAAACCTGAAAGCTGAAATTCCGGCCGCCAATACAAAAGATGAAATCGGCGAAATGGCGAAAGCCATGACTGTATTTAAAGACAATGCGGTTGAAGCTGAACAGCTTCGAGAGGAAGCTGAAAAAAATGAAACTGAACGCCGTACCCGTGAAACACAACGGAGTGAGGAGCAGAAGCAACAGGAAGCTGCTGCCAATGCAGAACGCAAGCAACAAGAAGATGAAAATCGCGCGAACCTGCTAAAATTGGCTGATGACTTCGAAGCCTCGGTTGGCAGTATCGCATCCGCCGTGGATGCAGCGGCTCGGGACATGCATTCTTCCTCTGAACAAATGCTTATTGTTGTGGGTGAAACCAATACCCAAACGTCTAGCGCTTTGGGATCCGCGGAGCATGCATCAACAAATGTTCAGACTGTTGCCGCCGCTGCCGATGAAATGACCAGTTCAATTATTGAAATTAGTCAGCAAGTTTCCCAGTCTACGCGTGTTGCCGGGGACGCAGTGAAACAAGCTGAGGATACACACGTACAGATCCAATCTTTGGTGGAATCTTCTCAGAAAATTGGGGAAGTGGTCGCTTTGATCACCGATATCGCGGAACAGACAAATCTTCTAGCGCTGAATGCGACCATTGAAGCTGCGAGGGCTGGCGATGCTGGTAAAGGCTTTGCTGTTGTTGCGGCCGAGGTGAAAAACCTTGCCAATCAAACCGCGAAAGCCACAGAAGAAATCAGCAGCCAGATCAGTGGCATTCAAGGGGCGACAAAACTGTCCGCTGACGCCATTCAGGGTATTTCCAACACTATTAGCCAAATGGATGAAATTTCCGCTGCTATTGCTGCTGCCATCGAAGAACAATCTGCATCAACGCAAGAAATTTCAAGGAGCGCGGGGGATGCCTCAAACGGTACCACTGAGGTGACGACTAATATTTCAGGTGTGACCCGATCTGCAGAAGAAACTGGATCAGCGGCTAATCACATATTGGAACAATCGTCTAATTTGGCAGAGCGGTCTTCTGAACTGAACGAGGAAGTTGCAAACTTCTTGAAAAACGTAAGATCAGCATAATACTAACCCGCCGGGAAACAAATTTGTTTCCCGGCGGGTTACGTTTAGATAGTACTGATTGTTTTTACAGCGTCTCAAAACTTAGTTTTTGACCGAGACCTTCTGCGGTATTTCCAAGGGCAGCGAGACAGTTACTCGCACGGTCTTTGGGGATATTAACTGAAAGCTGTGTTATGAAGTGCCAGCCGTCGGCTGTTTCCACTTGATCAGATTTTAATCTGACGATATTGCCATCAAAATCTGTAAAGACTTCAGATAGGCGGGCTAAAAGGCCGGGCTGGTCGTCGCCTTCACACTTAATGTTGTGGGTTATGTCTGTGGACGGAGACTGTAAGTCGGGCAAACTGACCCGTTTGACTTCTATATCTGCACCCGATAACCCATCCAACGATGACAGTTCTGCCATCAGATCTTTTTCCGATAAATCGGCAGGGATTTCGACGATGCTCGAGAACTTGCCGCCTTTTCCTAATCTGGCAAAATTTGTATCACCAAGATTAATGCCTTGGTTGAACAGATGGCTTGTGACTTCGGATATAAGCCCCACGCGGTCTGGCGAAAATACTGACAAAAGTGCTTGGTAGCTTTTCATTAGAATACCTCTTTGTTGGCGGGTATTGGGGGCTAATTATTTTTTGGATACAACCCGACTTACCTATGTTGTCCTATTGTATTTGCTTCAATCAAGAGAAAGATCAAAATTTTTGTAATTTCTAACGGGCTGTTAACGAAAAGCAGATAATAGTTAATAGAACCTTTTGTAATTTGAATTCTGATGTTGAAGATGGAGAGTATAGGATGCTCATAGGCGATCTCTTGCTGGCCCATGGACTAGTGACACGCGAGGACATTGAATTGGCCTTTCACCGTCAAAAAGAAAATGGCGGCCGTCTTGGCGAAAACCTGGTGGCGCTGGGCGTGTTAAGTCAGGACGCTGTAGATAAGATGATCTATGAGGCGCCGCAAGCTCCGAAATCGATCGCTGACACTGGTATTCCAACGTCAAATTTACTCCGCCTGATGTTTAAAGCCGTTTATGTAAATAGTCTTGAAACGGCTTCTGAATTCTCTGCTGCCATAAAACTGCCAATTCCAGTTATCAATCGGCTGCTTCAAGATGCGGGAGACCGTAAGTTTATCGAAGCGCTAGGATCTGCTGATCAGACGAGTTTCTCAGAAAACCGATATGTTCTGACTGAGGCGGGGCGTCGTTTCGCCCTCGAATCCTTACAGCAAAATCAATATGTTGGTCCGGCACCGGTTTCTTTGGAAGATTACCAAGCCCGAATAGAACAACAGAAGATCACTAATGAGCGCGTTGAACAAAGCAAAATTGACAGCAGTTTTGAAAATTTAGTCATAGCAGACGATTTTGTGCGGCGTCTGGGCCCCGGTATTAATGCGGGTAAAAGCATTCTGTTATACGGACCACCTGGGAACGGAAAGACCACCGTTGCTGAGAAGGTCGCCGCTATTTTTGCGAACGTGATTTATATTCCCTATTGTTTCGAAGTGGACGGACAGATTATCAAGGTCTTTGATCCTGCTATCCATGTCCCCGTGCTTCCGGCTGAAAAAGATGTTCCAAAATCAGGCCTTAGGCGGGAAGAGTTTGATGGTCGATGGATTCCGTGCGAGCGCCCAATTGTCATTACCGGCGGCGAGCTCACACTTGAAATGTTGGATTTAAACTTTAATGCAAATGCCAAATATTATGAAGCCCCGCTTCATGTGAAGGCGTCCAACGGAACTTTTATTATCGATGATTTTGGGCGCCAACTTGTTAGCCCTGAAGAGCTGTTAAACCGGTGGATTGTCCCTCTTGAAAGTCGGATCGACTTTTTGAAACTACATACGGGGAAGAGTTTTCAACTCCCCTTTGATGAGCTGGTAATTTTTTCCACTAACCTGTCACCCAATGATTTGATGGATCCCGCATTTTTGCGCCGTATTCCCTACAAGTTGGAGACCATTGGTCCCAACAGGGATCAGTATTATGATATTTTCAAAATTGTTGCGGCCTCTAAAGGGTTGATGATGACAGAGGAAATACTTGAGCTCGTTATTACGGAGCTGCAAGTGAACAACAGTTTTGAACTGGCGTGTTTCCAGCCAAAGTTTATTGTAGATCAGGTGATTTCAGCGTGTAAATATATGGGTGTGGCACCGCATTTTACCGAAGAGCTGGTGACGGACGCATTGAGGAATTTATATACAAGCGGCGCCAAAGGATCTGGGCCAACTAGCGCAAAATCACTAAAATCTAAAAATAGCCCGGTAGCTGCGGCTGTATAATTCGTCGCTGCGGTTTACATGAAGAGCGAAAGAAGCTGCAGAAGTTAAGCGAATTCCTTAACTTTCAAGACAGCTTGCGTGCGATTGTTCACACCCAAAGTTCTGAAAATGGCGGTGATGTGAACTTTAACGGTGCTTTCGGCTAATTCCAAAGCGGCCGCGATTTCTTTGTTGGATTTCCCCTCCGCCATGAGATCGAGAACATTCCGTTGGCGAACTGTTAAGCCGGCCGCTTTGTCATTTTCTTTTGTGGCGCTTGGTGTGGGGGTTACTGATTTTTTAAATTCAAGTTGGCTATTGGTCAAATTGAAGACTTCCGCCGGGATGTATTTTCCGCCCGACAAAACCAGCCTAATAGCGCTGAGGAGAACTTCTCTTGTTGATGACTTTGGGATATATCCTTCAGCGCCAAGATTGAGTGAGGCCACCATATTGGCTGTATCTTCAGAGGCAGAGATGACAATAACCGGTACGGTCGGGAAGTCGTTCTTTAGGATTTTCAACGCTTTTTCAAATATCATACCGGGCATATAGATATCGAGTAATACCAAATCAGGAAGAACCTCAGCGGCGTTTATTTGGTCTTGCAATTGTACAAAATCGCAACAATCAATCACGTCTACAGTGTCATCAAGCTGTTTAAGCAGACCTGAAAGGGCCATTCTGTACAACGGATGATCGTCAGCAAGTATAATCTTCATAATTGTATAATATTACTTTTTAAATACGGATGGCGAAAAAGTATCATAAATAGATATATGTGTATAGGCAAATAAACCCATGGAAGAAAGGTGTTAAAGACCCTTCTTCCTGCTCTTTTGTCTAGCAGGTTAGCTGAAAGCGGTGCCCTGGGAAGAGAAGTCGGGCGACCGATATTATTCTGTTTCCACTCCAGGTTCGCCGATCAATACTTAAACAGGGTGTCGCCTGTTCCAATTCCATAAAGTGATGAAACTCTGCTGTTGATAAAGTTGCAGACACTTGATGCTCGTGGGAGACCATGCTGCAATTTTCCATGAAATACTGATCAACGCTGTTTTTGGAAAAATCCTTCGATAGAAAATCAGGGACAAGGGTCGGATTTGTATATCTGTCTTCTAACAGGATGGGAATGCCGTTTTCTCGGTGGACAAAATAGGATCTAAAAACGGGGTCACCTTCTTTGAGGCCCAGGCGGACGGCGTACTCCGATGTGACCTCTTCCGACTGGAGAAAATGAACGTCACACATATGTTGATTACCGCGACTACTAATTGTGTCCTGAATATAGGCCATGGTAAGGGCGGTTCTTTTTTGTTGGGGTTGGGCAACGAAAGTTCCCACACCCTGCATCCGCTTGAGATGCCCTTCTTGTGTTAATTCTCGCAACGCCCGGTGAATGGTCATGCGTGACATTTTTAATTCCCTGACCAGCATATGTTCTGACGGAATTTGATGATGGATTGGCCATTCTCCCGATTGAACATGGTCTAAAACATACGATTTGACCTGTTCGTACAAGGGTTTTGGTGGCTTGTTTGTGTGAGTGAAGGCTTGAGAATTTGTAGATGTCATGTGCGTGTCCAAGTTGTTTCGAATGCATACATGACGGACCTCTTATGAACTTGTGAATACAAAATCGGCGATAAAAGGGTTGGCACGAAAAATTTCTGTAAATATAACTTGAACGTACGTTCCAAATAGATATATTTAGAGACGTGATCACTTCCTACTACACACATCGGGTTATGATCATTTACGGCCCGCTCCAAATTAATGCGCCCCTTGGAGTGGGCCTTTCGCTTTTTTAAGCACCTTTTCCCACTAATTCTCAATGTTTGTGACTGTGCGATCACCTCCATCTTCAAAATTTCATTTTTTTTTGAGAATGCCTTGATCCCATTGCAGGTACTCTTCATATAAAGAGCTATGAAAAATTCTTGGTATGAGGCGATATAAAATGACCGAAAAAAAGCATGAGTTTCAGGCGGAAGTAGCTAAACTGCTGCATATCGTTACGCATTCTCTTTATAGTGAAAAAGAAATTTTCCTGCGAGAGCTTGTCTCAAACGCATCGGATGCTTGTGATAGACTGCGGTATGCAGCCCTTACCGCGCCAGCCTTGATCCAGGATGACCCTGAATTTAAAGTTACCCTGAGTATTGATGACGACGCAAAGACCCTAACCATTGAAGATAATGGTATTGGCATGTCTGAGCAGGAAATGATCGATAATTTGGGCACAATTGCCCGTTCGGGAACGTCGAATTTTGTGGATCAACTCACGGGCGATTCTGCGAAAGATATCAACGTCATCGGTCAGTTCGGCGTTGGCTTTTATTCCTCCTTCATGGTTGCCGATAAAGTTGAAGTCACCAGCCGTAAGGCGGGTGATGAAAAAGCTTATGTTTGGTCATCGGATGGCAGCGGATCATATACCATTGCTGACGGATCTCGGGCCAGCCGGGGAACAACTATTATACTGCACATAAAAGACAGCACTGCAGAATATTTGGATGCTAACCGCATTCGCAACGTCATTAAAACCTATGCCGATCACATCGCGCTTCCGGTTATTTTAAAAGCCGCAAGTGAAACCGAAGATGGGACCAAAGAAGATGAGACGCTGAATACAGCAAGCGCTCTTTGGACTCGGTCAAAATCTGAGATTACACCTGAACAATATACTGAATTTTACCATCATGTTGGCCAGGCATTTGATGCTCCTTGGGCAACGCTACACAGTAAGGTCGAAGGCGTTCTTGAATATAGCCTGCTTGTTTTCATTCCAGGGCAACAACCATTTGATTTATTTAGCCCAGACAGAAAATCAGCCCTGAAACTTTATGTGAAACGCGTCTTCATTACAGATGACTGCGAGGAATTGATTCCGGCGTATTTACGCTTCCTGAAGGGGATTGTTGATTCCGAAGACTTGCCGCTGAACGTTAGCCGGGAAATGCTGCAGAATAATCCGGTTTTGCGAAAAATACGGACAGGTTTGGTTAAAAGGGTCATTGGCGAAATTGAAAAACGCTCAAAAGCGGATGCGGAAGGTTTCCATAAATTTTGGGACAATTTCGGCGCTGTCCTCAAAGAAGGTATTTATGAGGATATGGAGCAGGGCGATCGCATTTTGAAGCTATCCGTCTTTAAATCCACGGCATCTGATAGTTACACCGATCTTGCAGCTTACGCGGAACGCATGAAGGACGGGCAAGATAATATCTATTACATTACGGGCGATAATGAAGACGCCATTAAGAAAAGTCCGCAGCTTGAAGGCTTCCGGGCAAAAGGTATTGAAGTCTTATTGCTAAGTGATCCGGTTGATAGTTTCTGGTTAAGTCGCCAAACAGCCTTCGACGGTAAGAATTTCAAATCCGTTACGCAAGGGTCTGCTGAACTTGATAAAATGACAGCTGATGAAGATACGAAAAGCGACGATGACAAGTCAGAAGAGCCAAATCTGTCAACTGTGATTGCGGCTTTCAAATTGGCGCTGGGAGACAAAGTGAAAGATGTGCGCATATCCAATCGTCTGACAGACAGCCCGGTCTGCTTAGTGGCAGATGAGGGTGATGTGGACATGCATCTTGAAAAAGTGCTAAAAGCCCATAAACAATTTGGAGCGGCTGCATCTCAGCGAATTCTAGAAATTAACCCCAAGCATGCCTTAATTGAAAAATTGAAGGAAAGAGGGGAGAAAGAGGGCGCGTCTGATCTTTTAAGTAACGCCGCCCTTTTGCTGCTCGATCAAGCCTACATTATTGAAGGTGAGCCCATAAATGACCCCGTTGCCTTCTCGCAGCGTATGGCCGACTTTATGGCTCAAGGCTTGTAAAAGCTCTATTTTGAGACTGTAGAATAAAGGCGGTGTCTTCGGACGCCGCTTTTTTTTTGTGGTTTTTTGACACTGTTTTAGCTGCCCAAACGTCTGTCTGAGTAATGGAAGTATGCAGGTAGGACGGCAGCAAATGAAAAATGTGTCTCTAACGGTTTTGATGATCTTCGGTATGCAAGCCCTGTTGTTTGGATGCGCGTTGGGACCGGACCCTGTTCTCCTTCAAAAAATTGACAATTTTTCGGTGGGAGCCATATCTCTCGCGTCAGCCGTGAATAAAAGATATGACATGGCGGAAAATGCCCACCGAAGTGCCCTTCAAAGTAATCTGAATTTACAATTGGAACTTGGAGGCTCCCCTGAAGTCACGGCGCCGGACTTATTTAGCCCGGATGTGAGGGCGTCCCGGTATGCAATTTTGCGGGCCCTTCAAATCTACGCAGGTAACCTTCAGCAGGTTTATGACAGTGAGATTAAAAATAATTATCAAAACGCGCATGTGGCAGAAATCCCTTTTGCGGCCCTGAAATCGTTAAATCCAAAGGATTTCGATTTGAAAAGGTCTTTAGGTGATCTCCAGGTCGAAAATCTAGTGACATCCTTGAGTGGATTTTCCAAACTGCTGTTTTATCCAAAGCGTGACCGTAAGGTTTCTGAAATTCTGGCAACGGCCCATCCCTTCATCGAGAAGGCCGCCATATTGTTGTATCTGGATTTAGGCGCCCCAAAAGACCTGCACGAAAAATGCGCTTACGCACCAGCCTCCACGCTGAAGACAGGGAATGTGATTGACCTGCAGCTCTGCCGCGGCGGGGTGCGAGGAATGATGAAGGCAGCTATTAGTTCAAGTTTGCAAACTTGGAATTTACGTCTGCAACTTAACAGCCTAAATTCAAGCGCCAGTGCAGAACGTACCCGAATTGTTCGCAAAATATACGACATTGAACAAGCAGGTTCGCAACAAGACCATTTGATGCAAAATTTGCAAGGAGCCCTAATTGAAATGGTCTCAGCGCATCTCATCTTGGTTGAAGAATTTGCAGATGACGCTGGAAAAGGGACCTCCAAAGCAAAAATAACGCCGCCACTTCTACTGAGCTCGCCCCAAAACGCAGAAGGTCAGAAAACCGCGAGTGTGGATGCAGTATCCCCGGATGTTTCAGTTCAGGAATTCACAATTCAGGTGAAAAGTCTGTCTGATCAATCTGAAAGTTTCGATAAATTCTTTGAAAGTTCTGATCAGGAAACCAACTCATGATTATTCAAAAAAATGCCATCAGCACCCTGCAAGAAGCTATGGAAAATCTCAACAAGCAAGATATCTCAGAGCTTTCTATGGACGGGCAATTGCAATTACTGGTCGCCCAGCGAGCGGTCTATCTTGAACTTCAAGCCCAGCAGGCCAGCCAAATGCAATCTGCAACTGCAGAATTTGTCATGATAACATCTGGCCTGAAAGACAGTGAAAACGACTTTCGGGATATTCAGAAATGGGCAAAAACAGCAGAGAAAACCGGGAAATTTGTAAATGGTCTTTTGAAGGGGATCTCTCTCATCCTGACTCTGCTTTAGCTTTTTTTGCGACTTGGGTCCATCATGGGATCTATTAATCTGCGCGTAAGGCTGTAGTCAGCTTCGGCTGGAATGTTGAGGAATTTACCCTCATCAGTTATTTCGACTTGCGGGAGAACCGTCACGGTTTTCGTAAGAGCAGATTTCTCTACAGCTTCTTTTGCACTCTCATAGCGCGATAGATATTCCACATTCATCATAGTTGGGAAAATAATTGTGTAAGTTCCCTCATCAGCGCCTTTCATGGCTTCATTGGGGCCAATCCAAACAGAGTCCACAGATTCCTCACCGTCATGAATAGCAAGCTGTTCTTCAGGGGCGAGAGCGATGAAGAAATGTGTATCAAAGCGTTTGGGCATGAATGTTGGGGTCACCCAATGAGAATAATGGACAAGGAGGTCGGTCGCCAGCTCTAGTTTTTCAGCTGCTGCCATGCTCAATATATCGATTTTGCCAGATTGCATGTCTTTTTGGTATTTATCCGAGATACCGTTCAATCTTGTAGACGTAATCAGTTCACCTGTTTCCTGATCTCTTGCAAGCAAGATAAAACATTCTTCAAAGGCCTCTCGAATAGAGGCAATTTTGAAAGAAAGAAGGGGATCATCTAGGGATTGGTTTTGCGGTAAGTGATTTTTTAGCTCAGGGTTTAGATCGGCACTGTCCACTTTGCCGCCGGGAAAGACAAGAGCGCCAGATGCAAAATCAATCTGATGATGGCGGACCACCATAAAGACTTCTAGTTGGTCGTCGGCTTTCTTGCAATCGCGCACAAGAAGGACGGTTGCAGCGGGTTTCAGCGGAGCAGGCTCTTTTGTCATGACGTTTTTATCCTTATTATTGTCAGCGTCCTAGCCTGATACATAACGGGCAGGCAGGCAACAACTATAATTCGCTGACAAAAAGGATGGTATATATATTTGATTACAGTTTGATAACAAGGGCCGCAATGATGGGACCAAACCCGTCTTTTTGAAGGATCACAGCGCAGCCATCACGACCAGCGGCCGCCAGCATATCTAAATCCAGTTTTAGGGTTTGCTTGCCGCCATCCCAACGTTCCAGCATTTGAATTTTACGAACCACATTGTGGTAGGAAACTGATTTCCCTCGGTTTTCGCCGCGGCGAATTTGCACTTCGTTTTCGCGGTCAAGATCCATTTGCCAAATTACAGCGCCTTGATCCACTTGCGGAAGATCGATTTCCAGATGGGTATCCGTGAACCGCCAGTTGAGTTTTACGCCTGCAGCATGGTCTTTGAAACGGATGAGGTTTTCTTCCAACTCATGTTGGTTTGATCCAACAAAATGATCTTGACCGGCAATAATCATTTGAGGCGTATATACATACCGCGTATCCAGTTTCTCCCGGTAGCGTGTTTGTCGCTCGTCGTTTTTGGCATCCCCGAACGTGTCCGGCCACCCGATATAGTCCCAGTAGGTTACCGAAAAAGAGAGGCCCAGTACATCGGGCTTCTTCATCAATTTACCCATAAGCGCATCAGCTGGTGGGCAGGATGAGCAGCCTTGTGAGGTGTAGAGTTCAACCACAGTTCCGGGTTGGTGGGCATCTCGGGCCTCTACCGTTACAGAAAAGACAGTAGAGAATGTGGCCAGAAATGAGGAGAATATGAGTGCATGTAATTTGGTCATAAAAGGACATTAGACTGCGGGAAGATCACAGGCAATTCACCCTTCGGTGAGCATGAAAAAACGGCGACATCTCTGCCGCCGTTTTTAAGGAATGTTTGCTGCCTGAATTTAAGTGGCAGATAGGTTCCGCAAAACATACTGCAAAATACCTTCATTGCGGTAATATTCAACTTCATCCAATGTATCGATGCGGCAGAGAAGGTCCAGATCTTGAACCGAGCCATCTGCGCGAGTAATGGCGCATGGCACGCTCATCCGCGGGGAGATGCCATCTGCAACTCCCGTGATGTTCACAACTTCTGATCCATCCAGTTTCAATGTTTTGCGGGTAACGCCTTCTGGGAATTGAAGGGGAAGAATACCCATGCCAACAAGGTTTGACCGGTGAATACGTTCAAAACTTTCAGCAACAACTGCTTTGATGCCCAAAAGAAGCGTGCCTTTTGCAGCCCAGTCGCGGCTTGATCCTGTGCCATATTCCTTACCAGCGAAGACAACTAATGGAACACCGTCCTTTTGGTATTGCATAGCGGCATCGTAGATCCATTGTTGATCCCCATTTGGCATGTGACGAGTTACGCCGCCTTCTGTGCCCGGTGCCACTTCGTTGCGAAGGCGGATGTTCGCAAATGTGCCGCGCATCATAACTTCATGATTGCCCCGTCGAGAACCGAAGGAGTTATAATCTTTCAGAAGAACCTGATGGTCATTTAGATAGTCGCCTGCGGGGCTGTCAGATTTAATCGCACCGGCAGGTGAAATGTGATCTGTCGTAACACTATCGCCGAGTAGGGCTAGAACCCGTGCACCTTCAATATCACTGAACGTATCGGCTTCTTTTGGCATACCGTCAAAATAGGGAGGATGCTGAACATATGTGGATGTTGCATCCCATGTGTATGTTTTGCCTTCATGCGTTTCGATGGCTTGCCATGCGGCGTCGCCAGTGAATACATCGCTATATTGTTTAGCAAACATCTCACGTGTCAAAGACGTACGAACTGTCTCGACAACCTCCTCGTTGGAGGGCCAAATGTCCTTCAGGTAAACAGGGTTTCCATCTTTGTCATCACCCAGAGATTCTGTGGTGATGTCAATATTTATGGAACCTGCAAGGGCGTATGCCACAACCAGCGGCGGTGATGCCAGATAGTTTGCTTTGGCATGTGGGTTCACACGGCCTTCGAAGTTACGGTTACCAGACAGAACAGAACAGGCAACCAGATCGCCCTCAGTAATTGCTGCAGCAATTGGCTCTGCTACAGGGCCAGAGTTACCGATACATGTTGTACAGCCATAACCCACAAGGTTAAAGCCAAGGGCGTCAAGATCATCTTGAAGACCGGCTTTTACCAAATAATCTGTTACCACTTTTGATCCCGGCGCCAAGGATGTTTTGACCCAAGGTTTTACGGTCATGCCTTTAGCAAGCGCGTTGCGGGCAACAAGACCAGCCGCGAGCATAACGCCCGGATTAGATGTGTTGGTGCAAGATGTAATGGCTGCAATGATCACATCACCGCTGCCGATGCTGTAGTCAGTGCCGGCAACTGTAATTTTTTTGGCAATCCCATCGTTATTGCCAGAAAGCGCCGGTAATTCTTTGGCAAATTCAGTTGTCGCCGCAGACAAAAGAACACGGTCCTGTGGGCGTTTTGGACCCGCAAGGCTCGGCTCTACACTCGATACATCAAGTGAAAGTGTCGTCGTAAATTCTGGATCAGCTGTTTTGGCATCGCGCCACATGCCTTGTGCTTTTGCGTAGGCTTCAACCAATTTCACACGCTCTGGGTCGCGGGCTGTGAAGTTTAGGAAGTTGATTGTTTCCTGATCGATTGGGAAGAAACCACATGTTGCGCCATACTCTGGCGCCATGTTTGAGATGGTCGCCCGGTCAGCCAATGATAATTCGTCAAGACCGGGACCATAGAACTCAACAAACTTACCAACAACGCCGTGCGCGCGAAGCATTTGGGTGATTGTCAGGACCAAGTCAGTTGTTGTCGTGCCTTCTTTGACTTTTCCATTAAGTTTGAAGCCAACAACTTCTGGGAGCAGCATGGAAATAGGCTGGCCAAGCATCACAGCCTCGGCTTCAATTCCACCGACACCCCAACCAAGGACGGCCATGCCGTTGACCATAGTTGTATGGCTGTCTGTGCCAACCAATGTGTCAGGATACGCCACTTCGGAGCCGTTTTGGTCTTTCGTTGTCCAAACAGTTTGCGCGAGATATTCCAAGTTTACCTGATGACAAATACCTGTTCCTGGCGGAACGACACGGAAGTTATCAAAGGCTTTTTGTCCCCAACGAAGGAAAGCGTAACGTTCGCCGTTTCGTTCCATTTCGAGGTCAACATTCTGCTTGAAAGCAGACGCTGAGCCGAATTTATCAACCATCACGGAGTGATCAATGACCAAATCGCACTGTGCGAGTGGATTGATTTTCTTTGGGTCGCCGCCAAGTTTGACCATGGCATCGCGCATTGCCGCGAGATCGACAACGGCTGGAACACCGGTGAAGTCTTGCATAAGGACGCGGGCGGGCCGATAGGCAATTTCACGGTTTGCTTTCTTCTCTTTCAACCAACCCGCAAGGGCAGACACATCCTCTGATGTAACCGTACGGCCATCTTCGTGGCGGAGTAGGTTTTCCAGTAAGACTTTGAGAGAAAATGGCAGTCGAGACATATCCCCCAAACCAGCGTTTTCAGCCGCTGGAATGCTGTAATAGGCGTATTTTTTACCGTCGATATCTAATGATCGACGGGTATTGAGGGTGTCGTGACCAATTGTTGTCAACGCTTCGCTCCTTGCTCAGTGGTAGGGGGAACGGGATGATACTTGAAAGTAGACGCTGGTGTATTCGTCAGCTCTTATGTGCCCTAAATCAGCAATTTTCTCAAGGTCGAACGTGAAATTCAGCGTAAATACAGGCAATTAGGGGGTGAATTGAGGCTTTGAGATCATCAATCAAGTTGGACGGCAGCATTTTCTTGGGATGCAGTTTGTAAAACTCAAATTTGCCCAATTGAATTGTTTGACGCAGATGGCGCAATGCCTCTCTAGATTCGACCCTGTACAGCTAATGGTGAAATTAGACGCAATATTATGAACGAATAGTGAGATTTTGCATTAGATAGTTTCGATTTAATACTGCTGTTGGGTAATTAAACTAACGCTCGTTTAAATTCCGTAAAAATTTGTATGATTTTTGTTTTTGTAAATAAAACTAAGTAAAGTCATTAATAGAATTAAATACTTTTTTAAGAATAAAGTGGTCGATAGACTATTTTTCACTTTGTGTTGTCCAAATTATATTCTGTTAGGTAGTGTTATTATATTTGATCTTGTTTTATTCTCACAATACAAATGTTTGTTTTCTGTCTATAGTGTATTTTTTTGCTTTATAACCTGTATTTTATCGATTTTTTTTAATTAATAACCATTTTCTCTTGACCTGTTGTATGGTTATTGCTTATTGGGGGGATAAGGCTCGCTTAAGAAGCTTAAAAACAAGATGATCAAAAAGATCGCTGTTTTGGGAGAAACGTCCTGATGTGGTGTGCGCAATTGCGCACCTGCTGGCGTGGGTTATTCGCGCGCCGGACCTGTATTTTCCTGAAAAGTTAATAATAATAGTAAGTGGATATCTGCATGTGTGGCGGTATCTGTTTTGTTAGGAATGCAGGGAGCCTATGACAAACAAAGATCTTGAACTCGATACGTTTCCCAAATTAATCCGGAGAAACGCCAACGAACGTCCGAAGGTGCCTGCCTATAGAGAAAAACAACTCGGCATTTGGCAGACCTATAACTGGAAAGACGTTTACGATAATTCCCGGTCCCTCGGTCTTGGACTGGTCGAATTGGGCGTAAAACGCGGAGAGGCGGTTGCCATTATTGGCTCCAATCGGCCGCAGCTTTATTGGGTGTTTTCAGCGTCACAAGCTGTCGGTGCTTTGCCGGTTCCTTTGTATCAAGACGGTGTTGCTGAAGAAATTCAGTATGTTCTTGAGCATGCCGAAGCCAAAATCGTGATTGTGGAAGATCAAGAGCAGGTGGACAAGGTCCTCTCTGTTATGGATCAATGCCCAACCATCGAATATATTATCTACAAAGAAGATCGTGGCATGCGCCACTATGATCAACCCTTTGTGAAATCTTATGCTGAAGTTCAGGAAATGGGCCGGGCATACGATCAGAAGCATCCGGATTTCTATGAAGCCGAAGCTGAAAAAGCAAAAGGCTCCGATATTGCGACACTGATGTACACCTCTGGTACAACGGGCCGTCCAAAAGGCGTGATGCTGAGTTTTGATAACATGGTAATCGCTGGTCGCTTGTCGTCAGAATTCGAAAACTTAAACGAAAACGATAAAGTGCTCTCTTACCTGCCGATGGCATGGGTTGGCGATCATCTCTTCTCGTATTCACAAGCTGCGCAAGCCGGTTTCTCTGTCAACTGCCCAGAAAATGCGGAAACAGTGTTGACTGATTTACGTGAAATTGGCCCGACATATTATTTTGCACCACCAGCAATTTTTGAAAATATGCTGACGCAAATGATGATCCGCATCGAAGATGCCAGCAGCATTAAACAGAAAATGTTCCATTATTTCGTCAGCGTTGCTAAAAGATGCGGCGTTGAAATTCTGGAAGGTAAGCCGGTTTCACTGGTTGATCGTATTTTGTATAAGCTCGGCGACTTCTTGGTATTTGGCCCGTTGAAAAATACGCTCGGTTTCAGCCAAATCCGCGTCGCCTATACGGCCGGCGCGCCAATGGGACCGGAGGTTTTTAAATTCTACCGCTCCCTTGGTTTGAACTTGAAGCAATTGTACGGACAGACTGAATCTTGTGCGTATGTGTGTATTCAAAACGATAAAGATGTTCGCTCCGATACAGTTGGTCCGCCAGCACCTGGATGTGAGATTAAAATCGATGAAGCGTCTGGTGAAGTCCTGTTCAAAAGCCCGGGTGCTTTTGTTGGATATTACAAGAACGATGAAGCGACAGCAGAAGCTAGAAATTCTGAAGGCTGGGTCCATACGGGCGATGCCGGTATCATGACTGACGATGGTCAACTTAAGATCATTGACCGGGCAAAAGATGTTGGCAAACTGACCGATGGGACTTTGTTTGCGCCTCAATATATTGAGAATAAACTGAAATTCTTCCCATTCATTTCAGAAGCTGTATGTCACGGTGCTGATAAAGAGACCGTAACGGCCTTTATTAATATCGATATGGAAGCTGTTGGTAACTGGGCGGAACGCCGGGGAATTTCTTACACAAGCTATCAAGATTTGGCTGGCCGCGACGAGGTCTATGCCCAAATCAAAGACTGTGTAGAACAAGTGAACCGTGATCTTGGTATCGATAGTGAGCTTGCAGGCGCGCAAATCAGTCGTTTCCTTGTTTTACCAAAAGCGCTTGATGCGGATGATGGTGAATTGACACGGACACGTAAAGTTCGCCGCCGGATTATTGCAGAACGGTATGGTCAGCTGATCGACGCATTGTTTAGCGATGTGAGTGTTGTCAATATCGAGTCTGACATGACATTTGAAGATGGCCGAAAAGGGATGCTTAAAGCATCTGTTAAAGTCGCCAATTCTGAAACTTATCCGGCAATGCGTGCCGCGTCGTAATTTGCAGGGGTTTAATTCAAAATGACAGTACAAGACGTTAAACCGGGTGAAGTCCTGCTACAAGTAGATGACATAAGCCTATCTTTCGGTGCAGTTCGCGCCATCTCCGATGTGAGCTTTGATATTCTTAAAGGTGAAGTTCGTGCCATCATCGGCCCGAACGGTGCTGGTAAAACATCAATGCTGAACTGTATCAACGGATTTTATCATCCACAGCAGGGTACGATCACTTATAAAGGTCAAGCCCGTAGCCAGATGAAACCATTTGAAGCCGCGGCCCAAGGTATCGGCCGGACATTCCAAAACGTGGCTTTGTTCCGCGGGATGTCAACGCTGGATAACATCATGACGGGTCGTAACCTGAAAATGAAATCCAGCTTGTTCTCTTCCATGATTTGGTGGGGCAGCGCTCAAAAAGAAGAAATGGAGCATCGCCGGTATGTTGAAGACATTATCGATTTCCTTGAAATCGAAGCGATCCGCAAAACACCAGTAGGACGTCTCCCATACGGTTTGCAAAAACGTGTGGAACTTGGACGGGCATTGGCTGCGGAACCTGAGTTGCTGCTTCTCGACGAGCCAATGGCTGGTATGAACCTTGAGGAAAAAGAGGACATGTGCCGCTTTATTCTTGATGTGAACGATGAGTTTGGAACAACCATCTGCTTGATTGAGCATGATATGGGCGTTGTGATGGACATATCCGATCGCGTTATGGTTCTGGATTATGGCGGGAAAATTGGGGACGGTGTTCCTGAGGAAGTCCGTGCTGATCAAAACGTCATCGACGCCTATCTTGGCGGCGGTCATTAATCCCCTTACAGGAGCATATTTATGGAAACTTTGATGTCGGACTTTTTGTTCTTCGTTGAGGTCCTGCTTAGCGGATTGCTGACAGGGTCTCTCTACTCTCTCGTTGCCTTGGGTTTTGTGCTTATTTTTAAAGCCTCAGGTGTGTTTAACTTTGCGCAAGGCGCAATGATGTTGTTTGCGGCCCTTAGTATGGTCGGTATTCAAGAAGCGCTGGGCGTCCATTGGACACTGGCATTCGTGATTACTGTGGCCGTTATGGTAGGTGTTGCCTGGTGCATCGAAAAATTCGTTCTGGGCAAGCTCGTCAATCAAGAACCAATTATTTTGTTCATGGCAACCATCGGTGTGACTTTCTTCCTTGATGGTTTCGGCCAGACAATTTGGGGCAGTGACATTCGCGTAATGGACATTGGATTACCAGACGGCGTCTTTGACGTTGGCGGCGTGTTTATTGATCAGCTGGAACTTGTGGCAGGTGCCACAGCTGCAGCCCTTGTGATTGTTCTCGCTGTCTTCTTCAACAAAACCAAAATTGGCCGGGCTCTTCGGGCTGTGGCGGATGATCATCAGGCAGCTATGTCTGTTGGTATTTCGCTTCGGTATATCTGGATTGTTGTTTGGTCAGTTGCCGGTCTTGTTGGTCTTGTTGCTGGTATCATGTGGGGATCAAAACTTGGCGTCCAATTTAGCCTGAGCTTGATCGCCCTTAAAGCGCTTCCTGTTCTGATGCTGGGTGGATTTACGTCTATTCCCGGTGCGATTATCGGCGGCCTGATTATTGGCTCCGGTGAGAAGCTTGCTGAAATCTATATTGGCCCGTTCGTTGGCGGCGCTATTGAAAACTGGTTCGCCTATATGTTGGCGTTGGTCTTCCTCCTTTTCCGCCCGCAAGGTTTGTTCGGCGAAAAGATTATTGAGAGGGTTTAGGTTACATGTTTTATCGTGAAGCTGGACAATTCAAGTCCACCTACAAAGAAGACCAAGCCGTCTTTCCAATTCTTCAAGACCGCATTGGTATCGCGATGATACTGCTGATTGCTTTCGTTGGGATACCAATGTTTGCAAGCGAGTATGTCATTAGTGCGATTATGATACCGTTCTTGATCTTGTCATTGGCGGCCATCGGCCTCAATATTTTAACAGGGTATGCGGGTCAGATTTCACTGGGTACTGGTGGCTTTATGGCTGTGGGTGCGTTTGCCGCCTACAAGTTCGCAACCTGGACAATCGTCATTGGCCAGTTTGAAGGAACGCTACCTCTCGTTGCGACGATCCTTCTTGCAGGTGTCGTTGCCGCCCTTGTGGGTGTTATGTTTGGTATTCCAAGCTTGCGCATTAAGGGTTTCTATCTGGCCGTTGCCACCTTGGCAGCTCAATTCTTTATTGAGTGGGTATTGGTTAAGTTTGGCTGGTTTACGAATTACAGCCCATCTGGTGTTATCACAGCCCCACCGCTAAAGATCATGGGGTATTTGTTCGATACGGCACCTGAAAAATATGTGTTCACTTTGACATTTGTCGTTGTGTTGGCGATGGCTGCAAAAAATCTGGTTCGAAGCCACATTGGCCGCGGCTGGATGGCCATTCGGGACATGGACATTGCCGCTGAAATTATTGGCTTTAGACCACTGCAAACGAAACTTTCGGCATTTGCTGTTAGTTCTTTCTTCTGTGGTATTGCCGGAGCGTTGTGGGCCTTTGTCTATCTTGGAACAGTGGAGCCAGAAGCGTTCAGCATTAACCGCTCATTCTCAATCTTATTTATGGTGATCATTGGCGGAATGGGAAGCATTGCCGGCTCCTTTATCGGAGCAGCATTTATTATGCTTCTGCCAATTTTCTTAGCCAATGTACCGCCAATGATTGGTTGGGACATTGGTGTGGATTTGATCGCTCATATTGAATTTATGGTTTTCGGAATAATGATTATCTTTTTCCTAATCGTTGAACCACATGGGCTCGCAAGGCTCTGGTCAATTGGTAAGGAAAAACTGAGATCTTGGCCGTTTCCATATTGATCTGTCGTCAAAAGGCAGTCACAGTAGAATGATTGCTAACAGGTGATAGTAACTATTCTCTTGGCGGTATTTCCCGCATTTAAACAAGAGTAACTCTGGGAGGAAAACATGAGTTTGAAGAAATTTGTACTCGGTGCATTAGGGGCCGCAGTTCTTGCCGCTCCATTTGCAGCGCCAGCACCAGCTTTTGCTGAAGACACTTTGTATTTGCCAAAATTGGTTTACCGGACTGGTCCATTTGCACCAGGCGGAATTCCAACAGCCAACGGTGCTGTTGATTACTGGGCGATGATTAACGAACGCGACGGCGGTGTCGGCGGCGCAAAAGTGATCGTTGAAGAATGTGAATTTGGTTACAACACTGACCGTGGTGTTGAGTGTTACGAGCGTACGAAAAAGAAAAACGGCGGCGCGCTTGTGTACCAACCTTACAGCACTGGCGTAACTTACGCACTTGCTGATAAAACACGTACTGACAAAATCCCTCTTTTAACAATGGGTTATGGTCGTTCGGACGCTGGTATCGGTAAAGCATTTCCTTGGGTTTTCCCAATGGCGCTTAACTACTGGGGCCAAGCAACGGGCATCATGAAGCATATGGCCGCTCAAGAAGGTGGCATCGATAACATGAAGGGCAAAACAATTGCTCTCGTTTATCTTGATATTGCTTATGGCAAGGAATCTCTTCCAATTTTCCGCACCATGTCAGAAAAATTCGGCTTTAAGCTGAAAGAATATCCTGTCACTTTCCCTGGTATCGAGCAGAAAGCAACTTGGTTGCAGATCCGCCGTGCGAAACCAGACTACATTGCGATGTGGGGCTGGGGCGTAATGAACCAGACAGCGATCAAAGAAGCAGCTAAGATTAAATTCCCAGCTGATCACTTCATTGGTAACTGGTGGTCAGGTGCTGAGCAAGACACTGTTCCTGCTGGTAAAGCTGCCATTGGGTACAAAAGTGCAACTTTCTCATCTGGTGGTAAAGACTTCCCTGTTATCCAAGATATTCTGAAACACGTTTATGCCAAAGGTAATGGCAAAGGCGAAAAGAATGTTGGTCAAGTGCTTTATAACCGTGCGGTTGTAACTCAAGTACTTATCCATCAAGGTATCTTGAATGCGCAAGCAAAGTATGGCGTTAAAGCTATTACTGGCGAGCAACTTCGTTGGGGCATGGAAAATGTCAAAATGGACGATGCAGCAGCAGCAGCATTGGGCGCAAAAGGCATGGGTCCAAATGTGAACGTTTCTTGTACCGATCACATTGGTGGCGGCGGCGTCTTCATTCAACAGTGGGATGGTAAAAAATGGAACATTGTGTCCGATTACCTGAAACCAATGAATGATCTAGTTGTTCCTGCGATGGAAGCGTCTGCAGCGAAATACCTAGAAGAAAAAGAGTTAACTGCAGCAACTTGCAATTAAGCCTAAACAGTAACCTTTAAAGAGAGAGTCTTGCTAATGAATGCGTCAAGCAACCCACTTCTCAGGGTCAATAATATCGAGGTCATTTATGACCATGTTATCCTTGTCTTGAAGGGTGTATCGCTACACGTCCCTGAGGGAAGTATTGTATCTATCCTCGGGGCCAATGGCGCGGGTAAGACAACAACTTTGAAAGCCGTTTCTAACCTCCTCCGCTCTGAGCGCGGGGAGGTTACGAAAGGCAGTATTGAGTACAAGGGTGTTAATATCACCGAACAGTCTCCACCTGAATTGGTGAAGCAAGGTGTTGTTCAAGTTATGGAGGGTCGTCATTGTTTTGAACATTTGACGGTTGAAGAAAACCTTCTTACAGGTGCTTATACTCGTAAAGGCGGCCGTGCCGTCATTAATGAAGAACTTGAAAAAGTTTATCATTATTTCCCACGCTTGAAGGAACGTCGGACCTCGCTTGCAGGTTATATATCTGGCGGTGAGCAGCAAATGGTGGCCGTTGGCCGTGCCTTGATGGCAAAACCAAATCTGATCTTGCTTGATGAGCCTTCAATGGGCCTTGCGCCTCAGCTTGTGGAAGAAATTTTTGAAATTGTGAAGCGTCTGAACGAAGAAACCGGAGTGAGTTTTCTGGTTGCCGAACAGAACGCGACGATCGCGCTTAAATACGCCCATTACGGATATATTCTGGAAAATGGCCGTGTTGTAATGGATGGCGTAGCAGCAGATTTGTCTAACAACGAAGATGTGAAAGAGTTTTATCTGGGCCTTGGTGGCGACGGACGGAAAAGTTTCCGTGACGTGAAGCATTACCGCCGCCGCAAGCGTTGGCTCGCATAAAGTCATCCAACAACAATAAAAGTAAAATACGATTAGGACTATCATGACTGGCGCTGACAACCATTTCGACGCTTTGGAAACCCGTGATCCTGCCGTTCGCGAAAAAGAACAAATCGCGGCATTGCAGGAACAGATTGCATATGCAAAAGCAAACTCCGCCTATTTTGGCGATGTGTTGAAGGATATCGATCCTTCTTCCATCGACAGCATTGCGGCGTTAGCAGCTTTACCTGTAACGCGGAAATCCGATTTGATTGCGAAACAGCAGGCGGTTCCGCCGCTTGGTGGCTTAAATGCTGAGGCAATCTCCGACGTTGCCAATATTTTCATGTCACCGGGCCCAATTTTCGAACCGGCGCAGGAAAAGAAAGATTATTTCCGCATGGCACGCGCTATGTGGGCCGCAGGCTTCCGTCCCGGCGATTTGGTTTATAACACCTTTTCTTATCACATGACGCCGGCAGGCCACATGATGGAAAGTGGCGCTCGGGCCATTGGTTGCCCAGTTATTCCAGCCGGTATTGGTAACACTGAGATGCAGTTGCAAGCGATCTCAACGTTGAAGCCACGGGCTTATGTTGGTACACCGTCTTTCCTTAAAATTCTTTTGGAAAAAGGCGCTGAAGCTAACATGGATATGTCCTCCATCAAGGTAGCAAGCGTTGGCGGGGAAGCACTTCCACCGTCCCTACGTCAGGCCCTTAAAGACCTTGGTGTGGAAAAAGTAATCCAATCTTATGGCACCGCAGATTTGGGCTTGATTGCCTATGAAAGTGATCCTATCGAAGGCATGAGCATCGATGAAGGCGTTATCGTCGAAATCGTGCGTCCGGGAACTGGTGATCCAGTGTTGCCCGGCGAAGTGGGAGAGGTTGTTGTTACCAGTTTCAACAAAACCTATCCCCTCATTCGGTTTGGAACCGGTGATATGTCTGCGTTCCTTGAAGGTGGCAGCACATGCGGCCGCACAGGACCACGGATTAAGGGCTGGATGGGCCGCGCGGATCAAACAGCCAAAGTTAAAGGTATGTTTGTACACCCAGGTCAGGTGGTTAACGTTCAAAAACGCCACGCTGAGCTTAAGAAAGTTCGGTTGGTTATCTCAAGCACTGATAACGTTGATTCTATGGCACTTCACTGCGAAGTTGCAGATGGATCAGATGATCTTAAAGGCGCGGTAGCGGCATCATTACAAAGCTTTTGTAAGTTGCGCGGTGGTGTGGAATTTGTCGCTGTTGGCAGCCTTGCCAATGACGGAAAAGTCATCGACGATCAACGCAGCTACGAATAATACTGACGCTGCGACCATATGCGTCACATGCAATATGTTGCTAAGAAAAGAACATTCCTGTAGTCAGGGAGTGTTCTTTTTTCATTTCTGGGTGATCTAACGCTCTATGAGTTTGCATGTTCAAAGTCTTACCTGTATCCGGCAAGATCGCCTGATTTTCAAAGCTGTGGAGCTAACGCTGAACCGCGGAGAAATTCTCTGGGTGAAGGGCCGCAATGGGGCTGGGAAGTCGTCTTTGCTTCGCATATTGGCAGGATTATTGAAGCCAGCCGCCGGCGTTGTGTCTTGGGACGGAACCGATATGGAGCAGGATCCAGAACATTATCAAGAAAACCTCCGCTATGTCGGACATCAGGATGCGTTGAAGACGGCCTATACAGCCCGCGAAAATCTAGAATTTTGGTCTCACTACACAGGAAATGATAACGTTGCGGCAGCCCTTGATGCGTTTCAGCTTCAAGCGATCGCTGATCATCCTGTTCGGATTTTATCCGCCGGACAAAAGAAACGAAGCAATCTTGCGAGGCTAATTGCCTGTCCTGCGCCCCTTTGGATCCTTGACGAGCCCGTAAGTTCGCTTGATACGGATTATATTGATCTCTTTAAAAACCTGCTTGAAGCCCATGTTAAGGCTGGCGGAATGGCGCTGTTGGCAACTCATCAGGATTTGGGGTTGAAATCTGCGCGTCATTTGGACTTAAACGAGATCTCGCAGGTGGCCGGATGAATTCATTTCTAGCTCTTCTAATGCGTGATATGCGCTTGGCCTACCGCCAAGGAAGCGCGCTCACTATGACACTTTCGTTCTTTGTCATTGCAGTTACATTATTTCCATTGGGCGTGGGTCCCGAACTTAACGTGTTGGCCCGAATTGGCCCCGGCGTCTTATGGGTGGGAGCATTACTTGCTTGCCTGCTGACCCTTGATCGCATTTTCCAAGCAGATTACGAGGACGGCACGCTTGAACAGTTGCTCATGGGACCGCTACCAATTGAATTCATTGTTTTGGCGAAAATCATCGCCCATTGGATTACGTCAGTGTTGCCGTTAATCATTGTATCACCCATATTGGCGATCTCTTTGAACCTGCATTCAGATGGGATTTGGGCCATGGTGCTTTCATTGTTAATCGGAACACCTGTCTTGAGCCTTATTGGCGCAGTGGGCGGGGCTTTGACTGTGGCAATGCGCCGCGGAGGAGTCCTATTGTCACTGTTAGTGCTCCCGTTATATATTCCGGTGTTGATATTTGGTGTGGCTTCAGTGGAAGCAGCGGTTGCGTTATTACCCATGGGCCCCCATCTTATGTTACTTGGTGGGTTGTCTCTTGGCGCACTCGTTGTGTGCCCGTTCGCCGCCGCCGCGGCCCTTCGACTGGCTGTGGAGTAAGAATGATGAAGCGTAGGCTTTTGTTGAAAATGAGGACAGGACGCCAATATGGCAATTGACTTGCATAAATATGCCAACCCAACTCGGTTCTTGCGCATAGCGAACGCCATATTCCCGTGGTCGATTGTTGTGAGTGTCGGGTTGTTGGTGACGGGACTGTATCTTGGTTTGTTTGTGGCGCCCCCTGATTATCAGCAAGGCGATACTGTCCGTATCATGTTTGTTCATGTACCGGCTGCATGGATGGCCATGTCCATCTACAGCATGATGGCAGTCTCTTCTGCGGCGGGCCTTATCTGGAAACACCCGGTGGCCGATTTATCCGCAAAAGCGGCGGCACCTATCGGGGCTTGCTTTACATTTTTGGCTCTTGTTACTGGATCTCTTTGGGGCCAACCCATGTGGGGTGCCTACTGGGTTTGGGATGCCAGATTGACCAGTATGCTGATCTTGTTGTTTTTATATTTGGGTTATATGGCTGTTTGGGAAAGCTTTGAAGATCAGTCAAAGGCTGCCAAAGCGGCGGCTATTCTTGTGCTGATCGGTGCCATTAATATTCCCATCATCAAGTTTTCGGTCGATTGGTGGAACACCCTTCATCAACCCGCCAGTGTTGCGACCATGGAAGGCCCTAAAATTCATGCCTCCATATTGACCCCGCTTCTTATCATGGGGCTCGCCTACACAAGCTTATTTGTTACAATTTTCATCATTCGTGTGCGCGCAGAAATTTTAGGGCGGCGCCTCAGAATGTTGAGAGTCAATCAGTTGCAGGAGTAACGCGTGAGTGATTTTCTGGAAATGGGCGGATATGGTACCTTCATTTGGTCGTCCTATGGCTTGTCGGCCATTGTATTGATAATTCTGGTGATCAGTAGCGTTCGCCATCTTCGGCAAGTGGAACGCGATCTGAAACCACTTGAAGAAAATAAACGATCTTTACGAAAACGGCCTGCCAAAGAAGGGGCCACGTCATGACTAGAAAACGCCGGCGCTTATATATTGTTGTGGTTGCTATGGCCGTATTGGGCCTTGCAGCTAGCCTTGTTCTTATGTCCTTTGAAGACAGTCTTGTATTTTTCCACAGCCCCTCTGATTTGGTTGAAAAACCTGTCCCTGCGGGCCGAACTTTTCGCCTTGGCGGGTTAGTGGAAGAGGGAAGCTTTGTGAAATCAGGTGTTGATATCACGTTTAAGGTGACGGATTTGGCTGAAAGTATCGATGTCGAGTTTCGGGGTTTGGTCCCTGACTTGTTTCGGGAAGGCCAAGGCGTTGTTGCAGAAGGCCAGCTAAACGAGAACGGTGTTTTCGTGGCGAGTAATGTCCTTGCCAAACATGACGAGAATTACATGCCGCCAGAAGTTGCTGAAAGCCTCAAAAAGGCCGGTAACTGGAAGCCAAAGGAAGAAAAATAATGATCGGTGAGATCGGACAATTTGGATTAATTCTTGCTTTGGTCGTAGCGACGCTACAGGGCACACTTCCCCTTATTGGCGCGGCGCGCGGAAATATTGTACAGATGCGCTTTGCGAGTAACGCAGCACTTGTTCAGTTTTTGGCGATTACGCTTAGTTTTGTGGCCCTCACCATTGCCTATGTAGGTAGTGATTTTTCTGTGGTCAATGTGGCGAAAAATTCTCATTCCTTGAAGCCAATGCTTTATAAAATAAGTGGCGTTTGGGGAAATCACGAAGGCTCCTTGCTTTTGTGGGCGTGGATTCTGGCACTCTTTGGCTATGCTGTAGCGGCCTTTGGTCGTAACCTACCTGATAGTCTGAAAGCCCGCGTGTTAGCTGTTCAAGGTTTGATCGGTGTTGGGTTTTTGATGTTCATTGTCTTCACCTCCAACCCGTTTGAGCGGGTAGATCCCGCCCCATTCGATGGGCAGGGCTTAAATCCTCTGTTGCAGGATCCGGGTTTGGCATTCCATCCCCCATTTCTGTATCTGGGATATGTGGGCCTTTCTGTAACCTTCTCCTTTGCTATTGCCGCCCTCATTGAGGGCAAGGTCGATCCAGCATGGGCCCGTTGGGTCCGTCCCTGGACGTTGGCCGCATGGTCATTTCTCACCCTTGGTATTGCCCTTGGATCTTGGTGGGCATACTACGAACTTGGCTGGGGTGGTTGGTGGTTCTGGGACCCTGTGGAGAATGCCTCCTTTATGCCTTGGCTTGTCTCAACCGCCTTACTACATTCAGCCATTGTCGTTGAAAAACGGGACGCCCTTAAAAATTGGACGATCTTGTTGGCGATCATAGCGTTTAGTTTGTCTTTGCTCGGCACGTTCCTTGTGCGGTCAGGGGTTTTAAACTCGGTTCATGCATTCGCGTCAGATCCTGCACGCGGTGTGTTTATTCTAGGCTTTTTGTTTGTTGTGGTTGGTGGTTCACTAACCCTCTACGCAGTTCGGGCTCCGTCTATGAAGGGTGGCGGCTTGTTCGCCCCCATAAGCCGCGAGGGGGCATTGGTTTTAAACAATCTATTGCTCTCAACAGCTGCGGCTACAGTATTGCTGGGAACTTTGTATCCCATATTTTTGGATGCAATATCCGGGGACAAAGTCTCGGTCGGGCCTCCTTACTTTAATTCAACCTTTTTGCCGTTGGCTATTCCGTTGGTTGTTGCCCTGGCGTTTGGACCATTCCTTCCGTGGAAACGGGGCGATTTAAAAGGCGTTTTATCGCGCTTGAAATTGGCGCTTACATTTGTGATGGTGATTGTTGGTGTGACTTGGTGGGTTGTTGATGACGGGCCGATTTTGGCATTTGTTGGCATGGGGCTTTTCGCTTGGTTGGTTGCGTCTGTTCTTACTGAACTCGGCGACCGGATTAAGTTGTTCCGAACCAGCTTGCGTCAGAGTTTAAAGCGATTTTTGAACCTGCCTAGAAGTGCATACGGCATGACGATTGCCCACTTGGGTGTTGCTATGGTTGTCTTAGGCATTACCGCGTCAGAAGCTTGGCAAAGCGAGAAACTTGGCGTCATGATGCCCGGCGAGACTGTTACTGTCGGCGGTTATGATTTCCAATTTGGCGGCGCAGAGCGCTTGAAAGGCCCCAACTACGATATCTTGCGGGGCAGTTTTAAAGCCAGCAAAGACGGTGTGTTAGTTGCAGTTCTTGATCCGGAGCAACGGGTTTACCAATCCCCGCCCATGGAGACAACGGAAGCTGCCATTTGGCCCATGATGTCTGCCGATTTATACGTGGTGATTGGCGAAGAGGACGGTAAGGGTGGCTATGCGACCCGCATTTATCACAAACCTTTCATTTCGTGGATTTGGTTCGGTGCCATTGTCATGTTTATCGGCGGCGGATTTAGCTTGAGTGATAGACGTTTCAGAATTGGCGCGGCGAAAGCTCGGAAAAAAACAATCGAAAAACAAGCAAAAGCTGCAGGGGCGTAATTATGAAGTTGAGTTTTATGGCCCCCATATTGACGTTTATGGTGATCGCAGGCGCGATGTTCTACGCGCTCTTTTATTTGGACCCGAAGGAAATTCCATCGGAATTGTTAGATAAATCAGCGCCCTCTTTTGCTCTGCCAGCGGTTCCGGGTTACGGCGATGATCTCTCAAGTGAAAACTTGAAAGAAGGCAAGATTACCCTGCTGAATGTTTTCGCATCTTGGTGCGTTGCCTGCCTTGCAGAACATCCAACCTTGATGGAATTAAGCCGTCAGGGAAAGATTGATATCTATGGTTTGAACTATAAAGATAAACCCGAAGCCGCGGCAAAATGGCTGAAAAGAAACGGCAGCCCTTACAAGCGCACCGGTATGGATATTAAAGGCCGTGTTGGTATTGATTTTGGCGTGTACGGGGTTCCGGAAACCTTCATCATGGGGCCCGATGGCACCATTTTGGACAAGATTATCGGCCCCATCACTGAAAAAGATCTCAAAACTCGTATCTTACCAAGACTTACCGGAGATGCAGGATGAGTTTTAGGCTGAAACGGGCAAGCCGCCTGCCAATCTATGCAATTCTTCTGCTTTTCACTATTGGGTTCGCAGGCTTTGCCAACGCTGTTTTCGTCGAGGAACGGCTTGCCGACCCCGTGAGCGAGGAACGGGCACGTAACATTTCGGAAGGCATCCGTTGTCTGGTTTGCCAAAATCAGTCGATCATGGACAGTAATGCCGGTCTTGCAAAAGATTTGCGCGGTATTGTTCGTGAGCGGGTTCTTGCTGGAGATAGTGACGATCAGGTGCGTCAATTTTTGGTCTCTCGGTATGGGGATTGGGTTTTGTTGAACCCCCCTTTCAAATTACAGACGTTGGTTTTGTGGTTGGCTCCATTTGGTGTGCTAATTTTTGGTGGATTTTTAATGATCCGTTTTCTGAGGCGTAAATCCGCAGACCAAATTCTGAAACCTCCTTCAGCTCCATTATCGGACGCTGAAATGGCGGAGCTTGATAAGCTGATTGCCGATGACGATAGTGAAAGAGGTCAGCCATGATCTGGTTAGTTTTTTGTGTCATTAGTGTTATTGCGGCTCTCTTGCTATTTGTGCCATTCCTGCGCCAAAACTCTAATTCTGTATCCCGGACAGAACAGGGGATAGCGGTTTATAAACAACAGTTGATCGAACTCGATGCGGATGTTGCCCGCGGCGTTGTTAATGATGCCGATGCAGCTCCGGTTAAGTTAGATATACAGCGCAGAATTTTGCGCATGGGCAAAGGCGACGGCGTTGGCGGTGTTAAATCTGTTGCCCGGCAACCAATGCTTACGGTTTTCCTCGTGGTCTTTGTCTTTGGTGGTGCCTTTGGCTTGTATCAATATTTGGGCTCACCTGAGTTACCGTCGAAGCCTCTCGCCAGCCGAGATATTGAGAAAGAGAAACGGGATTTTGCCGGTCAAGACTTTGAAAGTCTGGTGGACCGTCTTGCCGAGAAGTTGCAAGAGCAGCCGGATAATCTGGATGGTTGGGTATTGCTGGGAAGAACTTTGTCTCGCATGCGGCGTTTCGATGAAGCAGCGAACACTTACATGCAGGCTACTCGGTTAGATCCAACGGATGCCGATTTGTACGTGGCCGCTGGTGAGAATTTCTATTATGCAGCCCGGGGCACTGTAAGTGATGCTGCCCTTGAAGCCTTTACACGAGGGGTGAGGCTTGATCCGCAACACCCCGGTGCTCGATATTACTTGGCTGAATATGACGCGCAAAAAGGCGCGACAGTGAAGGCGCTTGATGCGTGGATATCCCTGTACCGGGATAGTGATGCCGATGCACCTTTCATGACGATATTACAAGCTCGTATTTCACAGGCCGCAAAGATTGCAGGCAGAGATGTGACGGCAATATTGGCCGAAAAACCAGTGATGCAAACAGCTGATGCGGGACCAACGCGTGCTGACCGGGAAGCGGCAGCAGAGATGTCCGAAAGCGACCGTCAGGAGATGATCCAATCTATGGTTCAAAGACTTGAAGAGCGCATGCAAAGCGAGCCGGACTTTGACGGTCTTATGAAACTGGGTAAAGCCTACAGCGTTCAACGGGATCTTGAGAAATCAGCAAATGCCTATGCGCGAGCTGCTGAAATGAAATCCGACGATCCTTTGCCGCTTATTTTACAAGCTTTATCGCTAGTCCAAAATGCAGGCGCCGGTGCGCCGCCACCAGCTGATGCCATCACGATTTACAGAAAAATTCTAACACTGGATGATACCGTGGCGGAAGCGCACTGGTATATTGGGTTAGCTGAAGTGGATGCGGGAAATAAGGATATTGCCCTAAAACATTGGCAGAAAATGCAAACACTCGTCCCTGAAAATGCGCCTCTCTATGCAAATGTAACGAGGGCAATAAAGGCTCTTTCACAACCTGTCCAAAATTGATACTTTATGGGTGGGCAGAAGCCCGCATGAATTGAGGCACGGGGCAGATGGTAAAAATATCAGGGAGCATGTCGAGTAACGTCACACTGTCAGGCAGAATGCTTGGCCGTCAGTCAGCCGGTGACGAACAGCAAGTCAAACCTGTTGAAAAAGCGATAAAACCTGTTGCCCTTAAAGACCATCAACCGGATATGAAGTTTAGCGGTATCGGCCGCAACGTTGATATCCGTGTTTAATGTTATGTCTAATATTCCAGCCTATTTATAGGAAAAGGTGATCCCGGTGGCATCAACGAACCCTGCAGATTTTAAGTTTGCGAAAGAAATCCCGGAAGGTGACGATTTTGAACGGGATGTCTGCACAGATTGCGGATGGGTTCATTATGTTAATCCGAAAATTGTTGTGGGCTCTGTTGTTACTTTCGAAGACAAATTCCTGTTATGTAGACGCGCGATAAACCCGCGCAAAGGCTTCTGGACGTTACCGGCTGGATTTATGGAGCAGAAAGAAACCACGGAAGAGGGCGCCATTCGGGAAGCCTTTGAAGAGGCCAATGCCCATATCAAAATCCGTGATCTTCTGGGTGTCTATAACATCACCCACATCAGTCAGGTGCAAATGATGTATCGGGCTGAACTTGAGAAACCAGAATTTTCAGCAGGCCCAGAATCTCTGGAAGTGGCGCTATTCACGTGGGATACAATCCCGTGGGGAGAACTGGCCTTTCCAACGGTCTTCTGGGCGCTACATCAATATCTCAGTATTAAAGATAAAGACAGCTACGTGCCCTTCGGTAATGCCGATGGTGACCTGCTGACACAGTCATACGAAATCATGAAACGTTAACTCTTAAGGTGGTCCCCCAATGAATAAGAAATTGAACGCAGCGCTATTGATCGTTGTTGGTACATTTGTTCTCAGCAATCCGGCCGCCGCCGATTTCATGAAGGGTCTGAAAGACACGCTCAATAAAGTCACCACGCAACCGGCAACTTCGTCTGGTAGTGATGCGAGCTCCTCTCTTGGTCTTTCGCAAATTACTGAAGGCCTGCGCGAAGCTTTGAAGGTGGGAACTGCCCGGGTTGTTGATCAAATTGGCAGCAATGGTGGCTATGAGAGTGATCCCGATATTCACATTCCGCTGCCTGAAAAAATGCAGGAAGCACAGGCCATGCTTCGCAAATTTGGCCTATCTGGTTTGGCCGATGATGTGGAAGCCCGCCTTAATCAAGGCGCGGAAGCGGCTGCGCCAAAAACCAAAGAACTGATTGTCAAAGCGATCACGGATATGACGGTTGAGGACGCACAAAAGATATATGACGGCGCGGATGACGCTGCCACCCAGTATTTTCGGAAAGTGGCAACCGATGATCTGATGGCAACAGTGCGTCCGGTCATTGATCAAGCGTTGGAAGAGGCGGGCGCGATCGCCGCCTATAATAACTTGCTTGGTGAGTATGCCAAATATCCGTTTATGCCAGACATTAAATCAAATCTTGGCGCCCATGCAACGGACCTCGCCCTAGAAGGTTTGTTCCATTATCTGGCAAAAGAAGAAGCTGACATTCGCAATAACCCCATTGCCCAGACAACAGATATCTTGAAGTCAGTATTCGGCGGCAGATAAGTCATACTTGACTAACCTTTGAGATAGTCCAAAAGCAGCTCATCGTACGCCGCCACTGCTTTATAGCGGCGAAGGGCGTCTGGCATACTGATGAGAGAGCGGTGAAGTGTCTCCGCTTTTTCAAGGTCAGCCTTGATTTCTTCTAGGGGGGTGTTGAAAATTCTTACGGTGAACAAGACATCATTGCAGCCTTCAAGCCGTTGCAGGGTTTGTTTTTCGACCCTGAAATAAATATTTTGGCCGATGTTCGCTGCTGTGATGTGAGATTTTTCTGGCTGTGTGTCTCGCAGCCAAGCGGGCTGAAAAAGTGCTGGATCATCAAACAGGCCCCAGTTAAAACGCGCCACAATACGGCCCGGTTTAAGGTTCCTAAAAAATTTGTCAATGGAGCCGCCAATAGCCGGATTTAAGCCGGGGACGGGCACATGTATGGTTTGTAGGTTTTGCCCAACCTTATCTGCTAAATCCCATCCAGATGGAAAACAGACAGCAGCTGCAGACAGAATATAATCATCACCGGCTTGTTGCATTAAGATGAGATCTTCTTGCACAAGGCTGGCAGCCCTTGCCAAGGGGCTCTCGTGTTCTACGGGCGTTGCCACTTCCAACTCTGGGTAGTCAGCAGATAGACTGTTTTCCACAAGATCGAGTATTTTGGTTTTAGATCCGGTAGCGTTGCCGGTGGTTGCGAAAACAGCATCAGTTTGAGAGGAAAATAACTCTCGTTTCAGTTTTGTTTCGGATACGTAATGTTCGTCAACATCCAGCCAACATCCATCCTTTAGAGGCTTTAGCCCCAAGGAAATTTTGTAGTCGCCACTCTCTACGGGAAAATAGGGGAGTGGCATGGGGACGTCCTAGCTTTTGGTTTCTGTCTCAACAGTATGCCGGGTGAGCAGAGGGACTTGCGCCAAAAAGAAAACAAATGTGACCGCTGTAAAGCCAAAGACTTTCACATTGACCCACATATCCGTAGAAAAATTCCGCCAAACAGCTTCATTGGTTACAGCAAGCAGAAGGAAGAAACCGATCAGACGCAGGGTCAGTTTTCGCCACCCCGCATCATCTAATTTCCAGACACCACCGAACAAGATTTTGATGAAGGATTTTTTGAACATGATGCCAGCACCAAGCGCCCCTGAAAACAGGATGTAGATAATCGTCGGTTTCATTTTGATGAACGTGGCGTCTTGAAAATAAAGGGTCAAGCCACCAAAAACGGTTACCACAATGGCAGTTATTAACGGCATAGCCGGGATTTTACGTTCGAAGTAATAGGACACAGCGAGCGCGATCAATGTGGTTATCACTATGGCACCGGTGGCTGCAAACAGTGACGTTGAGACACCTGTGGCCACGTCTGCCGTCTCGGCTGCTTTCTCAACGCCCATAACCCGATCGTAGAGGGAGTAGACGGCAAAGAAAATAACGATGGGGCCAAGTTCGGTTGCTGATTTGACCGCGGCAGGCATTTTACGCTGTGACATGTTTGATGGTATCCTGAATTAGCTGTTATCAGCGCCGGAAAGGGCGCGGGCAAAATCTCTTGCGGTAAAGGGCTGTAAATCGTCAACACCCTCGCCCACGCCAATGGCATGAACCGGAAGTTTGAATTTATCGGCGATGGCAATGAGAACACCGCCGCGAGCAGTGCCGTCGAGTTTGGTCATCACAAGACCCGTGACACCGCAGATTTTACCAAAAACTTCAGCCTGATTAAGGGCATTTTGTCCAGTAGTCGCATCCAACACCAATAGGCAAGAATGCGGGGCGTCAGGGTTTAATTTTTTGATCACACGGAGCATTTTCTCAAGCTCTGCCATAAGGTCGCTTTTATTTTGCAAGCGCCCAGCAGTATCGATGAGAAGTAAATCTGCGCCGTCTTGTTTGGCTTTCTCATAGGCACTGTAGGCAAGGCCCGCAGAATCGCCGCCAACCTTTGTTTTAATAACCTCGGCGCCCGTCCGTTCGCCCCAGATGGTCAACTGTTCGACGGCAGCTGCACGGAAAGTGTCACCAGCCGCCAAGATCACTTTCTTGCCAGCATCTGTATATTGTTTGGCAAGCTTACCGATGGTTGTGGTTTTTCCAGAGCCATTGACGCCGACAACCAAAACCACATGAGGTTTTAGACCTTCAATAAGTTCAAACGGGATGGCGACAGGGTCCAAAATTTCTGTGATTTCATCGGAGAGAGCTTCACGAATTTCTTCGGGAGAGATTTCTTTATTATACCGGGTTTTGGCAATGTTTGCAGCGATCCGAGCCGCCGTTGTCACGCCAAGGTCAGACGTAATTAGCAACTCTTCCAACTCTTCCAAAACATCATCGTCAAGCTTACGCTTGGTGAAAATATCTGAAATTCCGGTAGAAAGAACAGTCGAAGACCGTTTCAGCCCGTCCTTTAGGCGGCCAAACCAGCCTTTTTTCTTAGGCTCACTCATTAATTCTTTTAATCCTCAACGCTTGCGAACAGTTTTTTACCATCGGTGCGCATTATTTTCACTGACGTTATGTTACCGGGTTCTGCCTTGAAATCAAACTCAACAGGTGCGTAATGTTCAGTCCGCCCGATGGTTTCATTTTCTGCGAGCACAGATAATTGCTTGCCCACTTGCTGTTCAAGGTGACGGCGGAGATTAACTTCACCCACAGCGCGCAAAGTTGCCGCGCGGGATTTCCGGATATTTCCGGGAACTTGAGGCATTTTGGCCGCCGGTGTTCCCGGGCGTTCTGAGTAGGGGAAGACATGGGTGTAGGTAATGTCACATTCTTCCAGCAGGAGGCGGCTGTTTTCGGCCATCTCGTCAGTCTCGGTTGGGAAACCTGCTATAATGTCTGCGCCAAAAACCACACCGGGGCGAAGCGCCCGTGCCTTTTCAACAAATTTATAAACATCGTCCCGCAAATGACGGCGTTTCATACGTTTGAGAACCATATCATCACCGGCCTGCAAGCTAATGTGCAGGTGGGGCATCAACCGGTCTTCTTTTTCGATTAGTAGCCAAAGGTCTTCGTCAACTTCTACAGGATCTAAGGACGATAGACGCAAACGTTCAATTTCAGGAACGGCTGCAAGCAGGCGCCGGCACATTTGACCAAGGGTTGGAACACCCGGCAGGTCTTCGCCGTAGGCTGTAATATCAACCCCGGTCAGAACAAACTCACGGTAGCCGTTTTTGATGAGTGATTTAGCTTGGTCCACAATAGCGCCGAGGGGAACGGAGCGGCTATTGCCGCGGCCGTAGGGGATAATGCAGAAAGTACAGCGGTGGTTACAGCCATTTTGAATTTGAAGAAAGGCTCGGGCGCGTCCCTCAAAGCCTTCGATCAAATGGCTTGCGGTCTCTTCCGCTGACATGATGTCATTGACCTGAACCCGTTCAGTCTGCTCAAGCCCAAAAGAAGAGGCTTCTAGCTTTTCAAGGTTGCCCAAAATCTGGTCAACTTCTTCCATTTTGGTAAATTGATCTGGATTTGTCTGCGCGGCGCAGCCCGTGACGACAATTTTTGCGTCAGGATGTTCGCGGCGCGCGCGGCGAATAGCTTGACGGGCTTGTCTTTCAGCCTCGCTCGTAACTGCGCAAGTGTTGATGATAATGGCATTAGTCATGCCTGCGGCGGTCGCGTGACCGCGCATCACCTCGGACTCGTAACTGTTAAGCCGGCATCCGAAAGTTATAATTTCAGGTGCTTGCAGGGTTTTGGGACTACTCATTTATTTAACTTTCCAGCAAATCCTGAGACAGGACACCGTCGAAGGAAAAAGCAACAGGGCCGCCCATAAAGACGGAGCCGCCCTTTTTCCATTTCATATCCAGAGGCCCGCCATTGAGAAACAACTGGGCCTCACCGTTTGAGAGGCCGCGCAATGTCGCAGCCACAATGGTCGCACAAGCAGCAGAGCCACAAGCAAGCGTAATACCCACGCCGCGTTCCCACACCCGAAGGCGAAAATTACCATCGGCCATCGGGCTGGCGACACTGATGTTGGCTTTACTCGGCAACATAGGATCGTGTTCAAGGATTGGACCCCATTTTTCAAGATCGATAGAATCTGCATCATCAACAAAGAAAACCACATGTGGGTTCCCCATGTTCACAGCAACAGGATCTGATAAAGGTCCGGCACTCATAGTAACATGTAAGGTATCTTCGGCTTGAGACAATGGGATGTCTTGCCATTGGACTTTGGGCAACCCCATATCAATGACAACATTCCCGTTGCTCGCCGCCGCCCCTTTAAGAAGTCCGGCCACAGTTTCAATAATAACGGTTTCCCGGCTGAGCTCTTCCATCATCAGGTGAGCCACACAGCGAGTAGCATTTCCGCAGGCCTCAGCCTCGGATCCATCAGAGTTATGAATGCGCATGAACACATCAGCATTGTCTGTGGGCTCCAACACAATCAGTTGGTCGTAACCCACACCGCGGTGACGGTCGCCAATGGCCCGAAGTGCCGCTGGGCTCAAATTTGGATTGGTGATCCGTCCGTCAATAATGACGAAGTCGTTTCCCAGTCCATGCATCTTTTTAAATGTTACGTGTTCCATATGCCGCGATATAGGGGTTAAAAGGCTTCTGGTCCAGAGATATGTTGTTATTTGGAACCTGAACTGTTGACTCTTAGCCTGCTCTATGGCTATTTCAGCTCACTCAATACAAATGAGCCATATATCTATGTATCTCCAAGAGATACCCGTCAGCCCACGAGTTTCGTGCACTGGCGTTTTTTGCGTTGTGTGGTTTGTTTGCGATATTGACCGAAATTGAAGCAGTGTTTTGAACGGATACTAACCGGTATGTTCGAAAATTTGACAGGCAGACTAGGCGATGTCCTTGGTAAACTAACCAAGCGCGGCGCCCTTACTGAAGCAGATGTCAGCGAAGCCATGCGCGAAGTTCGTGTGGCATTGCTGGAAGCTGATGTTGCGCTGCCGGTTGTTAAAAGCTTCATTAAAAAGGTGAAAGCCAAAGCTGTTGGAACAGATGTCCTGCGGTCCATTAATCCGGGCCAAATGGTTATCAAAGTTGTTCATGACCAGCTTGTGGAGATTTTAGGCTCCGAATCGCAAGAGTTGAACCTGATCGCCGTTCCGCCAATCGTCTATATGATGATTGGTCTTCAAGGTTCTGGTAAAACCACATCAACTGCGAAAATCGCGAAACTTCTCACCGCAAAGCATGGCAAAAAAGTCATGATGGCGTCCCTCGACGTTCGCCGCCCCGCAGCACAAGAACAGCTTCGGGTGCTGGGTGAACAGATTGAAGTCGCGACACTTCCTATTGTTGATGGACAGCAGCCTGTAGAGATTGCTAAGCGGGCCTTGCAGTCAGCTGAGATTAAAGGCTTTGACGTTATCTTGCTCGATACTGCAGGTCGTCTGCATGTTGATGAGGAATTGATGGCGGAAATGAAAGCGGTTCACTCAATCGCTTCGCCAACAGAGACATTGCTCGTTGTTGACAGTCTGACCGGTCAAGACGCCGTGAATGTGGCTGAACAGTTTAAAGAGCGCGTTGATGTCACCGGTATCGTAATGACCCGGATCGACGGTGATGGTCGCGGTGGTGCCGCTCTATCCATGCGCCAAGTAACTGGTTGCCCCATCAAGCTTTTGGGTACCGGCGAAAAACTCGACGAGTTAGAAGCCTTTCATCCAGATCGTATTGCCAACCGCATTTTGGGTATGGGCGATATTGTCTCTCTGGTTGAGAAGGCATCTGAGCTTATTGAAAAGGACGATGCTGAGAAGCTCGCCCTTAAAATTCAAAAAGGAATTTTCGATCTTGATGATCTGGCAAGCCAGCTTCGTCAGATGTTGAAGATGGGCGGCATGAGCAGCCTTATTGGTATGTTGCCGGGCGTCGGGAAAATGAAAAAGCAGCTCGAGGGTGCAAACCTCGACGACAAAATGCTTAAAAGACAAATTGCTATCGTTGAATCCATGACGCCTAAAGAACGTCGGAATCCACAAATTCTTGCTGCCTCTCGCAAGCGTCGTATCGCGGCGGGAGCTGGCATGTCCGTACAGGATGTTAATCGTTTGCTAAAACAACATAAGCAAATGGCATCCATGATGAAAAAGGTGAAGAAGCTCGGCAATAAAGGCGTCGCTCGCGGCGGCATGCAGAGCCTTCTACCACCTGGAATGAAACTTTAAATTTAATCAGTTTTGACTTTTAGAGAAAGAATATAAAGTTATGGCACTGAAAATTCGCCTTACACGTCAGGGCGCTAAAAAACGTCCCTTCTACCGTATCGTAGTTGCAGACGTTCGTAGCCCCCGCGATGGTCGTTATCTTGAGATCGTAGGAACATATAATCCTATGCTCGCAAAAGACAGCGGTGAACGCATCAAATTGAATGAAGAACGCATCAAACATTGGATGAGTGTCGGCGCTCAACCAACTGACCGCGTTGGCTCATTCCTAGCTGAAGCTGGCATCATGGGTAAAGTTGAACGCAGCAACCCAAATAAAGCCAAGCCTAAAGCAAAAGCGCAAGAGCGTCTTCGCGAAGCAGAAGCAGCTGCAGAAGCAGCGGTTGAAGCCGCAGCGGCAGCAGCAGCGGCAGCAGCTGAAGCTGCAGCAGCACCTGCTGAGGAAACGGCTGAAGCCTAAGGATTTCTGGTATGTCTCAATCAGACCGCTTGCTACTCGGCGTTATTGCCGGGCCGAAAGGGATCAAAGGGGAAATGAAGGTGAAGTCATTCACTGAAGTTCCTGAAGATCTAGTGTCATACGGTCTGTTGGAAGATAAGACAGGGACGAAACAGTTTAAGATAACCCTTGTTGGAACTTCCAAAAACTTGCCAGTTATTCGGATCAAGGGAGTTGATGACCGCAATCAAGCCGAAGCCTTAAAGGGCCAAGAGCTTTATATATTGCGCGATAAACTTCCTGGAATTGAACAGGCCGACGAATTTTATCACACAGATCTTATTGGTCTTGATGTGATTGAAGAAGACGGCAGTAAATTCGGTGAAATCTTGCGGCTCTATGATTTTGGAGCCGGGGATATAATGGAAATCACGCCCGTGAAGAAAGGTGCCAAATCAACTATTTTGGTTCCCTTTACGAAGGAAATGGTTCCCACCGTGGATCTGGCAGCCAGACAAGTAACAATAAACTTGTCCGATGACTTTTTTGACGTTCCTGAACCGGAAAAAGCCGAAAAAGACGAACTGGACGAGTTATGAAGGGGAGTGCTGACCAACGTGAGGTGAGCGCAAGCGAGGAAAACAAAGAAGCGAGCAGCTCGGTTTGGGCGGCTCATGTTCTTACTTTGTATCCGGATATGTTTCCAGGTCCGCTCGGTCAGTCATTGGCTGGCAGAGGGTTGGAAAAAGGGGCCTGGGATTTACAGGTCACAAATATTCGGGATCACTCGGTTGGCAAACACAACACGGTGGATGACAGTCCCTTTGGCGGCGGTGCCGGAATGGTAATGCGGCCAGATGTATTAGGTAACGCCATCGATGCGGCGAAAGCAGCATCGGGTGGTGATAAACGGTTGATGTATTTCAGCCCTCGCGGTCGGATCATGGATCAGGCGCTTATGCGGGAGCTTTCGACGGGACCAGGAGTGATACTGGTTTGCGGACGATTTGAAGGCATTGACCAAAGGGTACTTGAGGCCCGCGATGTGGAGGAAGTCTCTCTTGGAGATTTTATCCTTTCGGGCGGAGAGATTGCCGCGCTAGCGATGCTAGATGCGGTGGTGCGATTGCTTCCGGGGGTTACCGGAAATCAAGCATCGCTATCTGACGAAAGTTTTGAGACCGGGTTGCTGGAATATCCACATTATACCCGGCCAGCGGTCTGGGAAGATCGCGATGTCCCGGAAGTTTTACTTTCTGGCCATCATGGAAAGATTAAGGAGTGGCGGCAGCGCCAGTCTGAAGAATTGACGAAACAACGGCGAGCGGACCTTTGGGGCCGCTGGTCAGATGAAAATTTGAAATAAAGGTGAAAGCTCATGAATACTATTCAAAAGCTAGAGCAAGAGCAGATTGAAAAACTTACTGCAGAACGTCCGGTTCCGGATTTTCGCGCTGGTGACACTCTTCGCGTTCACGTGAAAGTTGTTGAGGGAACACGTGAACGTGTTCAGATGTTTGAGGGTGTGTGTATTGCGCGTAACTCAGGCGGCATCAATGCTAACTTCACAGTTCGTAAAATCTCATACGGTGAAGGTGTGGAACGTATTTTCCCACTTTACTCACCACGTGTTGATAAAATTGAAGTGGTTCGCCAAGGTATCGTTCGCCGTGCGAAACTCTACTACCTTCGCGAATTGCGTGGTAAGAAAGCTCGTATTCAAGAGCGTCGTGAAGATCGCGGCGTAAAGAAAACAGCTAAATAAGACAACTACCTGCGTCACCGTAGGTGTAACCGGCACGGAGCCATCCGTGCCGGATAAGCTATAATATCGGCAAAAATCCGGCTTTGAGAGGAGCGCGACAATGGGCGTAGCGAAAACCCTTTATGACAAGATTTGGGACAGCCACTTGGTTGATGTCCAAGAAGATGGCGCAAGTCTGTTATATATCGATCGACATCTGGTTCATGAAGTAACAAGCCCGCAAGCTTTTGAAGGTCTTCGCACTTCCGGACGTAAAGTACGTCGGACTGATGCGACATTTGCGGTTGCGGATCATAACGTTCCCACTAAAGACCTGCATTTGGGTATTGTTGACCCAGAAAGTAAACTTCAGGTGGAAACACTTGAGGCAAACGTCAAAGAATTTGGCGTTAATTACTTCTCAATGACGGATGAACGTCGCGGTATTGTCCATATTATTGGCCCAGAGCAAGGTTTGACTTTACCAGGCATGACAATTGTCTGCGGTGATAGTCATACATCAACTCATGGCGCTTTTGGCTCTCTGGCTCACGGGATCGGAACTTCTGAGGTTGAGCACGTGCTCGCCACTCAAACGTTGATCCAATCAAAAGCCAAGAACATGCGTGTTCTGGTCAATGGTGCACTGCCAGCCGGTGTTACTGCTAAAGATCTAGCGCTTGCCATTATCGGTAAAATCGGCACAGCCGGTGGCACTGGTTCTGTCATCGAATATGCTGGTGAAGCTGTTCGGGCTCTTTCTATGGAAGGGCGTATGACGCTGTGTAACCTGACAATTGAAGCGGGCGCTCGCGCCGGTTTGATCGCGCCAGATGAGACAACGTTTGAATACGTCAAAGGCCGTCCATATGCGCCAAAAGCTGGCGGATACGAGCAGGCTGTCTCTTATTGGAAAACATTAGCTACGGATGAAGGCGCAACGTTCGACGAAGAAGTTGTCATGGACGCTTCTGACATCATTCCTTACGTAACCTGGGGTACAAGCCCTGAAGACGCTTTGCCGATCACCGGATCTGTTCCGGCGCCGTCTGATTTTCCAGATGCCGGTAAGCAGATTGCTGCTGAACGGGCCTTGAAATACATGGGCCTTGAAGCCGGTATGAAGCTGACTGATATTGTGGTTGATCACGTGTTTGTTGGCTCTTGTACCAACGGCCGGATTGAAGACATGCGCGCTGTTGCTGCTATTGTTGAAGGCAAGAAAGTCAAAGACACTGTGAACGCGATTATCGTTCCAGGTTCTGGTCTTGTGAAAGTTCAAGCGGAAGAAGAAGGTCTGGATAAGATCTTTGTTGAAGCTGGCTTTGAATGGCGCGAGCCGGGCTGTTCCATGTGTCTTGCTATGAACGCAGACCGTCTGGAAGATGGTGATCGTTGTGCATCCACATCCAACCGTAACTTCGAAGGTCGTCAAGGCCGCGGTGGCCGGACGCATTTGGTTAGTCCAGCAATGGCTGCTGCCGCTGCAATAACGGGTCATCTAACTGATGTGCGCGATTTAGACTAAGGGGAATAAAGATGGAAAAATTTGATAAACTTTCCGGCGTTGCTGCGCCTATGCCTTTGGTCAATATCGACACTGATATGATCATTCCAAAGCAGTTTTTGAAAACCATTCAGCGCGCTGGACTGGGTAAAAATCTGTTTGCGGAAATGCGCTATAACAACGATGGCAGTGATAACGAGGATTTTATCCTTAATCAGACAGCCTATCGCAATACTAAGATTTTGGTTGCTGGCGATAACTTTGGGTGTGGATCTAGCCGTGAACACGCGCCTTGGGCGCTTGCTGATTTCGGTATCCGCTGTGTCATCTCCACGGCTTTTGCTGATATTTTCTACAACAACTGCTTTAAGAACGGCATTTTGCCAATTCGTGTTTCCGAAGAAGATTTGGAAAAACTGCTGGATGATGCAGGGCGCGGATCAAACGCAATCATGTCTGTGGATCTGACAACGCAAGAAATCAAAGGTCCGGATGGGGGAACACTTTCCTTCGAACTTGATCCCTTCCGCAAGCATTGCCTGCTCAATGGTCTGGACGATATCGGTTTGACGCTTGAAAAAGGCGAAAAAGTCGACAGTTTTGAAGCACAACAAAGATTGTCTCAACCTTGGTTGCAGAACTAAAACCTAGAAGAGGGCGCGGATGCGCGACCTAAGGCTAACAAAAATAGGGAAACAAGAAAAATGGCATCAAACAAATCTTTATTGATTTTGCCGGGTGACGGAATCGGTCCAGAAGCAATGACCGAAGTTCGCCGTATCGTTGACTGGATGGAAACAAACCGTGCAGTGAAATTCGATTTGGACGAAGACCTTGTCGGCGGCGCTTCTATCGACAAACACGGTGTTCCGATCACTGATGAAGTTGTCAATAAAGCTCAGAATGTTGATGCGGTTCTTTTGGGCGCTGTTGGCGGTCCAAAATGGGACAATCTTGATTTCTCTATTAAACCTGAGCGCGGTCTTTTACGTCTTCGTAAAGACTTGGAACTCTATGCAAACCTGCGCCCAGCCATTTGCTTTGATGCATTGGTTGACGCGTCCAGCTTGAAACCTGAGTTGGTGAGCGGTCTTGATATTATGATCGTTCGTGAATTGACAGGCGGCGTCTACTTCGGTGAGCCCCGTGGTATTGAAGATCTTGGAAATGGCGTTCGCCGGGGTATCAATACTCAAGTTTATACAACTCCTGAAATTCACCGCGTTGCTCGCGTTGCTTTTGAACTTGCTCGTAAACGGGGCGGTCGCCTTGTTTCAAGTGAAAAAGCCAATGTGATGGAATCAGGCGTTCTATGGCGCGAAGAAGTGATCAAAATTCACGAAGCTGAATTCCCTGATGTGGAATTGTCACACATGTATGCAGATAACGCAGCCATGCAGCTTGTTCGGGCCCCGAAACAATTTGACGTGATCGTAACTGACAACCTGTTTGGTGATATCCTTTCAGATTGCGCAGCAATGCTCACTGGATCACTTGGTATGTTGCCATCTGCGTCATTGGGTGATGTGGACGAGCATGGCCGCCGGAAAGCTCTCTATGAGCCAGTACATGGCTCTGCGCCAGATATTGCCGGCCAAAAGATTGCTAACCCAATTGCGACTATTCTGTCTTATGCTATGGCCTTGCGTTATAGCTTCGATATGCCTGAAGAAGCCGAACTGATCGAAAAAGCCGTTCAGAACGTTCTTGGCAATGGCATGCGGACTGCTGACATTATGTCAGAGGGCATGACCAAGGTATCAACCACAGAAATGGGTGATATCATTTTGCGTGAACTTGATAAAATTGGCGGGTAACCCCACTTAAACAGTTCACTTTATAAGTAACTTCTTTGGCGGCAGTCCCGCCGCCGAGGGCTAACGAGAGATCATAATCATGGGATACAATGTTGTTGTTGTCGGCGCCACAGGTAGTGTGGGCCGTGAAATGCTGAATATACTAGAAGAACGTCAGTTTCCGATTACGGAAGTGACGGCGCTTGCGTCTAGACGCTCTGCTGGTAAACAGGTTTCATTTGGCGACAAGGCGTTGACGATAAAGAACCTTGACAGTTTTGATTTCACGGGATGCGATTTTGCACTCTTTGCAGCTGGTGGCTCTATTTCTGAGAAATATGCCCCAATCGCTGCGAAACAAGGCTGTATTGTCATCGACAACTCATCCCATTTCCGCATGGATCCAGATGTGCCGTTGATCGTTCCTGAAGTGAACCCTTTGGATGTTGCGGGCTACACAAAAAAGAACATTATTGCGAATCCTAACTGCTCAACTGCTCAGTTGGTTTTGGCTTTGAAACCTTTGCATGACCGCGCGAAAATTAAACGCGTTGTTGTCTCCACGTACCAGTCTACATCTGGCGCTGGCGCAGAAGGTATGGACGAGCTGTTTAACCAGACTAAGGGTATGTTCGTGCATGACGAGGCGACACCGTCTAAATTCTCGAAGCAGATCGCCTTTAACGTGATCCCGCATATCGACGTGTTTATGGATGATGGGTATACCAAAGAAGAATGGAAAATGGTTGTGGAGACAAAGAAAATTGTTGATCCATCCATTAAACTGACCGCAACTTGCGTTCGGGTGCCAACTTTTGTGGGCCATGCAGAATCTATAAACATTGAGTTTGAAGAAGAACTCTGTGCAGACGATGCACGTGAGATCTTGCGGGAGGCTCCGGGTATTTTGGTTGTGGATAATCCGGAAGAAAACGGATATGTGACGCCGATTGATTGTGTGGGTGATTTTGAAACATATATCTCCCGTATTCGCGACGACTCTACAGTGGACTATGGCATCCATCTTTGGTGTGTGTC